>CAQUBD010000016.1 GCA_948891265.1 uncultured Clostridia bacterium
TAATTTCATTAGAATATCGTTCCATTTTTCTTACTTCTTGTTTCATTTCTGGAGATAGTGGCTTATAGTTCTCTCGCTTTGGTAGTAATCCTAATAAATGAAATAGTAATAAAAACAGTACATCAATTCCTTTCATTTTACTAATATCTTTGAATTTACCTTTATATTTATAAACTTTGTATCTTTGTTTTTTCTTTTTAGGGTGTATAAACTCCATATATCTATTTTGATAATAATATGGATTGTCTTCAACTTTGTTTGCTATATTCTTTGGCAAATATTGTTCTCCTAAATGATACATTCTTACTGCTTTTTTATCATTTATTGAACGAATTGTTGGATATTTTCTGTTATAATCATCATTTATAATATAGCCTTTTTTAAGCATTATCTTTTTAAATTGCCCATAATTTATACACATTTGCATTGCTTCATCAATAGTTTGTTTTATTACATTATACTTTGTTGGCTCTCCTCGTTTTTCTGCAAAATATATACTTCTTGGTGTCTTTCCTAATGGCTTTTCAATTACTGTTAGTCCATATTGTCTACATAGTTCATCTGATAACTCTCTAAAATGATAATATGCTCCTTTGTTACAATTAAATTTTTTACCTGTAAACATATTAACTGAATTTACTACAAAATGGTTATGATATGTGCCTGTATTAAAATGTGTTGCAACTACTACTTGATATTCACTCCACATTTTTTCTGCAAGTTCTACGCCAATTTTGTGTGCTAATTCTGGTGATACTTCTCCTGTCTTGAAGCTTTGGTATGCGTGGTATGCAATATTTCCTGTGCATTTATCAAATCTACTTTGTACTGCCCTCATTTCTTCATAAGCTGTTTCTTCTTTACAATTTACTCCTGTTACATACATAGTTTTTTCGTTTTTATCAATAGTTTTCTCATTATTTTCTGCATATTTTAATACTTGTTGTAAATCTGCAAATGTTGTTTTCTCTGGATTTTTTGCATAACTTATTACACGAGATATACTATCTTTAATTGCCCATATTTTCGTTGTTGCCATCTACATCATCTCCGTTTTTATAACTATAAATATCAAGAAAATCACTTTGCATTTTTGTTATTTTTTCTTTTATTTCGTCCTCACTCATATAAGGAAATTCATTTTTTAGTTCAACAATTCCATTGTAGACTTTACGAAGTTCTTCATCTGGTATTGTATAAATTTCTTTTTGTAATCCTGCTTTTCTCAAATAAGATGATAAATTCAAGTTGCTCCTTTTAGCATTTCTTTGTAGTTTTTTCTTTTCATTTTCATTCACTCTTACATTAATTCCTATTGTTCTATTTCTCATAATTTTTCACTTCCTTTTTGATAAATTTTCGCTCTGTTTTTTATAAAAACTTTCTTAAAAATTTTTAATTTCTTATCTAATTTTAAATCTATTCTTCTAATTTTTTCGTTTTATAAGGTAGGGGTTATAGGGGAAGATTTTCCCCTTTCAGCGTAAGCTGTCGGTTTTGGGGCAATACAAAACCTATGCTCGCTACACTTATAGACATTAAATTTGGCTATACATTTGACTGTCTGCTCTTACTAGGATTTTCTTATACATATATTAGTTCATTTAGTACAATTTCTTCTGCCACATTTTTAAAATTATTCATCATACTAACCCAATAAAGTTGGTCTGTATTTTTCATTTCTTCTGCTAAATTATTTTGTTGTTTTAATTGCTCTATAATTAAATCAATTCTTTCTTGTGCTGTTTCTTGAATCTCTTTTAAATGTTTATTAAGTGTTCCATTCACAAACATTATTGTATATTCTGCTTTTTTATTTTCTTTTAAGAATTTTAATCTCATTCTTCCATATTTATTTAGCATAATTTTTTCTTTTTCTAAAACTAAATTGGGCATATAATAATCGCCTTGTTTTGTATATTCAATTCCATATTTATTTTCGATTTTGTTTTCTTTTAATTCTTTATTTTCCATTTTCAATTCCTCCATCTATAAATTTTTTAACTAACTTTTTCTCGTTCCTTTACTCTAATTGCTCCAACAATTCTATTTACTTTTTTCTGTGGATATTTTTTATCATCTGTTACTAATTCAACTAATTTAAAAAGCTTTTCTCCGTTATTATTTACTTCATCTATTGTAAGATATTTTTTCTGGTAACCTTTCTTTTGTTCATCTAATCTTGCTACTTCATAATAAGATACTTCGTAATAGTCATTTAATCGTTTAATATATTCTTCTAATTCTTGCTTGTCCATCATAACTGTTGTTCTAACTTCTTTATTTTTTTCATCTGCAATAGTCATATCAAACATTCCATTTTGCATTAACTTGTATATCTGGTTAATAAATGTTTTCCTTAATTTTAAATTTATTAATTTGTAACTACCTTTACTATCTTTTTCAACTGTAATACTTTCTAAAAACTTTGAAATAAATTCTTGTTTTTCTTCTTTATCTTTACTCTTCCATTCTGCCATTAGCATATCGTAAAATTTATTAGAACAGATTAGTTTTTCTTTTTCTACATCTCTATCTGCCATTAAATGTTGTGGACTAAAACTCTGTTTATTTAGGTCTATCGTTTCAATTCGTTTTTGTTCTAATATTTCTAATTTTTCATCAATTGCTTTATACTCTTTTGAAAATTCTTCTACATCAACGATTTCTTTTAAATAAGCTTCCTTTATTCTACTTTTTTGATTTCTTAATGTGTTTATTTCTTTGTCTAATTTATCTGTGTTCTTCTCTTTTTTATCTGCTAAAACAGGATAAAAGTATTTTTTTACTGTCATATCATATTCTATTAAGTCCATTATCATTGGCATAACTTGTTCTTCTATTAAATCTTCACGAAGATACATTTTACAGTCTGAACAATGATAATACATATACTTTTTCTTTTTGCCACCTGTTCCTTTACTGCCCATTATTTTCCCACATTTAGGACATTTCATTTTTTGCATAAAGATGTATACTCTATCTCTACAATATGCTCTTTGATTTTTCTCCTTTTGTAGCTGTATATCTTCAAACATTGCTCTTGTTATAATTGGTTCAACAACATTAGGGTATATTACTGGCTCTTTTCCTTGTTCTTTTGCTACTCTTTTAAATCTTTCATAATCTCCCACATAGATTTTGTTATTAAGTATTTTTTCTATAGTAGAATCGTCCCATTTTTTAGGCTCTAAAACTTTTTCTGCATTTAGAATATTTGCTATTGTTTGATAGCTTTTACCTTGTAGATATAAATTAAATATTCTAATAATAACATCTTTGGTGGTTTCATCAATTACCATTTTCTTTGTTGTATCTCGTTTATATCCTAGTGGACAAGTTCCGTGGAATATGTCCTGACTTTATTGCTCCTGTTAAACCGAATTTTGTTCTTTCACTAACTATCTCTATTTCTAACTGAGATAAAACTGTTAGCATTCTTACAAAGAAACGCCCATTAGCACTGCTCGTATTTACATCGTCCCTATCGCATACCAAATAACAATGATGTTCTTCTAGTTCTGAAATTAGAACTTCTAAATCTCTTACAGACCTTGTAACTCTATCTAGCTTATATGCTACAATATAGTTAATTTCACCTGCTCTCATATCTTCTAGCATTTGTTGAAAAGCTGGTCTGCCTGACATATTTTTTGCACTAATTCCTGCGTCTTTGTAAACTTTATAGATTTTATAATCTTTATACTTACAAAGCTGTTTTAACTTTTCCTCCTGTTCTCCTAAACTAAATCCCTCACGTACTTGATCTTCTGTACTAACACGAATATAAATTCCTGCTACTTTCCTTTCTTCATTCATTACAAAATTACCTCCTTTTTCTTATTTAATGAATTTTAGAAAGGCACTAAAAAAAGTGCCACATAGCATAGATTTGACTATATTGACACTTTAAAGTTTTTATTTATTGTTTTAACTATCTCTATCTTCTTATTTTTAAATACAATTAATAAATCAATATAGTACAATTTTTAAAAACTCTAAAATATCAATGCTTTGGCTTGCTACACTATGTTTTCATTAAATTTTGATAGTGGATATTTATTTTCCAAACTATCTATGTAAAAGTAATCTTGTTCATTAAAGAATAAATATAACTTATCTTTAATAATTACTCGGTGTGGCTCCACATACGCTAAATTGGTATGTTCCACAATTCTTAGGCAACCATTTATAATTTCTGGTTTTACCTTTTTCATTTTGCAAGTCCATTCAATTCTAGAGAGTAACTCTTTACTCATATTGATTTCTTGTTTAATTATATGTAACATAATATCACAAAAACCTCCTTCTTTCAAGACTTTTGGTCAAAAAAAGACCGCTTCATTTTTTGAAACGGTTTAAAGTTTTTGTGTTGTCAAATTCTTATAATCTTGAAATTAAGTTATATCAAGTATTATAGAGAGTTCGACAAAAACTCGTCTTGGTGCAGATGGCCGGAATCGAACCGGCACGGTTTATTCAACCGCAGGATTTTAAGTCCTGTGCGTCTACCAGTTCCGCCACATCTGCATATATGTATATTTGAACTGGTTATTGTTCTTGCGACAATTGTTATTATAATATTAAGAAAAAAATTTGTCAATAGATTTTAAAAAACTTTTAAAAAAATTTTAAAAAATCCTTTACAAATAATTTTAAAATTCAGAAGTATCACATAAACTTCATATAATATCTTCTGAATTTAAAAATTAATTTCTTATATACTTATTAATTAGGCGTTTGTAGAAGTACTATTTCCATCAAAAGGAATAAATTTATTAACTATACTTTGTTGTTCAACTACATCTGTTCTAAAAGTCATAAAAGATGTATTTATTTTATTTTCAATTTGTTCTTCTACTTCATCTTGGTTAGCATGTTCTGCTAAAACTAATTCACTCACTAAAATTTGTTTAGCATTATTAAGCATTTTCTTTTCACCAGTAGAAAGTCCTTTTTCTTTTTGTTTAAAGCTTAAATTTCTAACAACATCCGCTACTTCATAGATATCCCCACTTTTCATTTTGTCCATATTATCTCTATATCTTTTATTCCAATTTTTTTCCATTTCAGTTTCATCTTCACTAAGTACTTTAAATACTTTTTCTGCTGATTGCTTATCTATTATATTTCTTACACCTACTTCTTCAGCTTTAGCTGTTGGTATCATAACCTTTACATCACTTGGCATCTTTAATATGTAATATGATTGTTTCTCTCCTAATATATCTTTTTCTTCTATAGAATCAATTGTCCCAGCCCCATGCATTGGGTATACTATTTTATCTCCTACATTGAACATGTAAGTCACTCCTTTCGCTTTATTCCTTTTTGTTTATTATTAAATAAATTTTTTAAAGTTTTTCTGGCAAATCACATTTTAACTATAAATATAAAATTTTAATAATCCTCTATATTTTTAAATCATTTTATATTTTATAAAATAAGAACTTTTTATTTTCAATTTATAATTAGCTATTTTATATTTTAAATCAAAAAAATATTATAAAGTCTTGTAAATACAAAATAACTTTATTGGATTTTTTAACCATATTTATTATACAACAAAAAAAGAAAAAAGTCAAAGCTTTTATTTTGACTTTTTATGTAATTTTGGCTAAAAGCCTTATAATTAAGGGCAAAAAATTTTTAAAAAAATTTATATTTATTAATTTACTATAATTTTACATGTTTTATGCAGTCTTATTTCGTTGTTGAACCAAATCCTCCTACACGATTTCCTTGTGCATTATCCTCATCTACTACTAAGTATTTTTGAAATATCGCTTGTCCTATTGCTTCTCCTTTTTTTATAAATATATCTTCATCTTTCATATTAAAAAAAGCAAACATAAAGTGTCCATCATTGTCAGGATTCCCATAATAATCTTTGTCTATTATTCCTACGCTGTTTGCCATTACTAAGCCTTTTTTCTTTGGATTAGAACTTCTATTACATAGCATTAAGTACTCATCATCTTGCATATATGCCTTTAATCCTGTCTTTATTAGTGTTGGAGCCATTCCTTTTTTAAAACTAGGCACTTTCGTGTCTTCAGCAGCTTCGATATCATATCCTGCTGAATATTTTGTTTTCCTAATTGGCATGTTTATTCCTTCATTTTCAAATCCTTTTGCTACTTCAAATCCTCTAATTTTTTCCATATTATTTTCTCCCTTCATTTTATAGCTTAAAATACACTATTTAAATTAAACTTTCCTTATACTTTAATATATTTTTATGTTATTTATATAATTTAATAAACATCTTTTTCATTTTCACATATCAACTTTAAATTGTCAAGTATAAAAAAGATATTCTACAATTTTATATAGAATATCTCTTTTATATATTAGGAATTTTCTTTAAATTTCCTAATACTATATATAATATATTACACTCTTGATTCAACAATAAGTTTTATACCTGTCCTATCTTCACCTTCAACTTCTACTTCTGCAAATGCTGGTATACATACTAAATCTACTCCTGATGGTGCTACAAATCCCCTTGCTATTGCTACAGCTTTTACAGCTTGATTTAATGCTCCTGCTCCTATTGCTTGCATTTCTGCTTTGTTTGATTCTTTTACTAATCCAGCTATTGCTCCTGCTACTGAATTAGGATTTGACTTTGATGAAATTTTCAAAATTTCCATTTTCTTTTGCCTCCTATTATTAATTTATTTTTTGTTGCAACTTGTATGATGGTATTTTATATCTTCTGGAAAAAAATGTAAATAGTTTTTTGGAAATTTTTTCAAATTTTCATCGCAATAAAAGTTATTTTTCGACACTTCTATTATTTTGTTTTTTAACTCAAATTTATTCTTCTAATCTTTTTAACCTTGCATGTATTATCGTCTACTTCAAAAATAACTCCATTAAAAATACATTCTCCCTCTGCAATTTTATACTTTTCTGGCAAAGCTGTTGTAAGTCTTTTTATCGCCACATTAATATCCATACCAAGTACAGAATTCTTAGGACCTGTCATTCCTATATCAGTAATGTAAGCTGTTCCCTTTGGTAATATTTTTTCATCAGATGTTTGCACATGTGTATGTGTTCCATAAACTGCTGTGACTTCTCCATCCAAATAATATCCTAATGGTATTTTCTCCCCTGTAGCCTCTGCATGAAAGTCAATAAATATCATATCTACTTTATCTTTTATCTTATTAACAATCTCTCTTGCTATAAGAAATGGATTTTCTGTTAAAATATTTATTTCTGCTCTTCCTAATAAATTTATAACTGCTATTTTTTTATCTTTACAATTATATATATTGTATCCCTTACCTACTACTCCTTTAGGATAATTTGCAGGTCTCAAAATTCTTGGATCATCTATAAATTTAAATATATCTTTTTTTCCCCATGTATGGTTTCCCATTGTAATTACATCTACACTCTCAGATAATATATCATCAAAATTTTTCTGTGTTATCCCAAATCCATCTGCTGAATTTTCTCCATTAACTATTGTAAAATCTATGTTTTCTGTTTCTATTAATCCTGATAATATTTTTTTTAACTCCTTTATTCCTGAGCTTCCAACTATATCTCCAACTGCTAAAATTTTCAAGTTAATTCCTTCTTTCTTTTTACTATGTTTATATAATACTATAAATTTATTTCCAAATCAAGATTTTTCTATTTTAAGTTTCGTTTTTTATTCATATTCAAATTTATAAGTTATAAACAACTTTATATAATTAGTTCGTCTAGTACAGAACAAAAGTGGACATTAATAACATTATTATACAACGAAAAATTTGGAGAAATCTGCTTTAGACCTCTCCAAATTTTCATTACTACTTAACTATCAATCTCTCTGTATTCCGCGTCAATAATAGGAACATCTCCTTTAAACTTATTTATAAGTTCTTCTTTCTCATCTGCTATTTTTTCCTCTTTAAGCTCTGTTAATTCTTTCATATAGTATATAAACATAGCAAGCCAAAGTACTCCGCTAACAACTGCAATTACACAGTTAAATATTTCATCATAAAGTAAAATACCGCGGACAATAAAGCATAATCCCATCAAAGACGTGAGTATTATCCGGATTTTACAAGATTTAATTGTAAAGTATGACAGTTTTTTTCTACTAATTTTCAAATATACAATAAAAATCAATACTAAAACAAAAGCTACAGTTCCTAACAGTCCAGAAATTAAAAGTCTCATAAACGTTTCTCCTTTTCTTTGAAAAATATAGTTAGTAGTTTCTTTATTCACAACTTAGTGAATTATAATTATAAAATATTACTGAATCTAGTATATCATAATTTTACATAATTTTCAACCATTATATCAAAAACTCATAAAAATATTACTTTTTGTATTTCTCTGTTTTCAATTAATTCATAAATCTGTTTATTATTTTTTATATCTTCTATACTCCTTCCATGCATTGTAAATATCCCCTTTACTCCCGAATAAAGAGCATAGTGTATAGATTCAACATCTTCTCTGCTACCAATTTCATCACAAGCAATTATTTCAGGCGCCATTGTCCTTATTAACATATGTATACCTTGATTTTTATGTACATTTTCTATAATATCTGTCCTTATTCCTACATCATTTTGTGGAACCCCTTTATACATCGCAGCAATTTCTCCTCTTTCATCAACAACTCCACATGTTTTTCCTTTTAAATTAATTTCATCAATTCCATTACTTAATCTTCTAATTATATCTCTCAAAACTGTTGTCTTCCCTTTGCCTGGTGGAGCTACAATTATGGAATTGTATATTGTTTTATTCTCTATATCTATTATTTCTCTTAATATTCTTGTGCTACAATTTAATATTTCTCTTGCTATTCTAAAATTCAAACTTGATATGTACTTTACATTTATTATTTTTCCATTTTCAATTACACAAGAACCTGTTAATCCTATACGATGTCCTCCCTTTACTGTTATAAATCCTTCACAAATCTGATTTTTGTATGCATATATAGAATTTTCACATAATCTTTCTAATATTTGTAATATTTCTGCTTGCGTAACATTGTACTGTAGTATTACATCTCTTTCCATTAATTTCAATAATATTTCTCTATTACTTCTTATCCTTATTTCTTGTATTTCCTCTATTAATCTGTTATTTTCCTTAAATAAACTAAAAAATATTTGATAAATATTATTAGGAAAATATTTTAAAATCTCGTCTATATCTTTCATTTTTCCTCCAATTTAATCTTTATAATTTAGTAGCAATATACTTATTAATTCTTAGATACATAAATTATATATTCTGCACATATTATATTCATTTTTATGTATTTTATGATTAATTTTGGTTAAACTATTTATGGTGATTAATTTGAAAAATAAAATTTGGATTATTTTAGTAATTTTATTTATTATTGGTATATGTGGAGGCTTTTACATTTTTTCAAAAAATACTAATAACAAGGATAATCAAAATAATTATAATTCGACTAAAACTTCTACAAATCAACTAGACAATAATGAGAATACTTCTGCTAAAAATAGTATAATTGAAAATAAAGTTTTAGAAAAAAATACTATAAATACGACTCAAAATTCTACTGGAAGTGAACAAAAAATAGAGGAAGAAATATCATCTTTCTCTACCAAAGTATATGATCAAAATTCTTCAAGACAAAATAACCTTTCTATAACATGTTCTACTTTAAATGGAACAATAGTTACTAAAGGCTCTACTTTTTCTTTTTGTAATACTTTTGGTCCTGCTACACCTGAACAAGGATATGAAAAGGCTGATACTTTTGACAAAAATGGAAATAAAGTAAAAGAATTTGGTGGTGGTAAATGTCAAGTTAGTACTACTTTATATAATGCAATTCTTAAAGTACCTAATTTAGTAGTTACCGAAAGACATCCTCATAGTAATAAAGTACCTTATATCGAAGATGGAAAAGATGCAGCTGTATCTTATGGTAGTTATGATTTAAAATTTATAAATGATACTGGATTCGATATAAAAATAAGTGCTGTAAATAACGCTAATAGTGTAATTATTACTTTATATAAATTAATATAATAGAAAAATCCAATATACTTACTTTTTAAGTTTCAATATTTTTCTTTATTCTAAAATTCAAAAATTACAATATATAGCAAAATATAGTGATTCACATAAAAAGAACAAAAGCGGACATTAATAACATTGTTTCTGTTCTAAATATTTTAAAGTCCGCGTCTTTGTTCGTGTGCCAAATTTGCTTTGGCAAATTTGCGTGCAAAATATCATTATAGGAAGTTCGGAGAAGTTTCCTATAATATAAAAAATAAAATTGTTTAGCTTATATGTATCTAAAATCTGTACTACACAATTAGATTTTAATAACTAAACAATTTTATTTTTATTTTTCAACTATAAAGGCATTTGGTAAATATCTTTCACCAATTGGAGTTGAAGTTTTATTAACTACTTTTTCATTGTAATACATTGTTGCAGAAGAACCTCCATCTAAATTTGCTGCATTATATGCATCATATTTATTAAATATGTTTTGGAGTTCTAATAAATTAGTCCCTATACTATAGCCTGGTTGCCTTCCATCAATTACAACAAATATAAATGTTCCATCCTTTCTTTGTCCAATTGCCATTCTAGGATGTATTCCTCCTGAACTTGAATTTGTAATTTGGTTTTTTCCATTTACTATTATAAATGGTCCAAATTCTACAGCAGACTCTATTCCTGCATTCATTGCCTCTTGATATGTATATTTTCCTAATGCTAATTTCTTATCAGCTGTTAAACCTATTAAACTATATCTTGCATTTTTACTACCATATAATAGTTTTTTATTTATTATTGTAGCATCACACAATATATTCCCTGAACCAGCTCCACCTGCATCAGCAAATCCTCCTGCATTTATTCCAGCAATTGCATTATTATTTTTTACTATTTCACTTAGTTTTGTTCCTCTATTAGATTTTCTGGCATCAACTAATTTTACTTTTGAGGCATCTGGGATTACCATTACATATCCTACATAATTTTTCCCTTTTATTTTTTCTACTGTTATTTCTTTTTTTTCTTTTTTTGAAGGTATCACTATATTTATATCGCTTGAGTTTGAATCTTCATTATTTTGTACTTCTAACTTGCTTAATATTTCTTGTATTTCTTCATCTGATAAAAACCATGTTGCCAAATATTGGTGATTCAGCGTTGACATTGCTGTAACAACCCATAATTCTTTATATTTCTGAAATAATGATGTTTTAAAAAATAAATATACAAATAATATTGCTAAAATTATTAAAGCTACTATTATCTTTAACATCATAAATATCTTCTGCTTTATTGTTTTCTTTTTTCTTATTTTCTTCTTTTTTCTTTTATTTTTATCATTTTTGTTTTTTGGCGTTAATTCTATATCTTTTTCATGTAAATCATATTCATTATTTAATATTACATTTGTCATTGTATCTAAATCTTGCATTTCCATTCCTTCTTATTATGTTTGCTTTTAAAAAATTTCCAGAAAATATTATAACACTTATAATATTTAATGTCAAAAAAATTATTTATAATCCACCCAGATATTAGACACATTCCATTATTTAATATTATTAAATTCTGCACCGAGAAACACTGTATAAAAACATGCATATGTCCACATCATAACAAGCATTAATGTTGTTAAACTGCCATAAGTTATAGAAAAACCTTTAAAAATATCTAAATATTTAGAAAAGACAAAAGATACTACATTAAGGCTTATCGCACCAATAAAAGCTCCTTTTATTTGACTTTTAAATCTAACTTTATGATTTGGCATAAATTTATATAAAAATAGAAAAATTATAAATGTAATAAAAATAAATATAAATTCTGCAAATATAGCTGACAATGAAGTAAAATTTTCAAAAATTCCAAAATGTTCTTTAATTAATGAAATTAAACTATTTCCAAACACCAATAATATTAGTCCTATTGTTATTAATATTATAAATATTACTGTTTGTATAATTGACATTAATTTCAAATAAATTGCAGAATTACTTTTTTTATCATTTATATCATAAACTACATGTAATCCTTTCATTAGTGCAAATAGCCCTTTTCCTGCAGACCAAATTGTAAATATAATTGAAATTGATATTGTTCCTAAAGATTTTGAATATACCTCTTTAATTATTCCTAAAACAAACTCATTCATACTTGATGGTATTATTTTTGATATAGCATCAAATAATGTCTGTGGATCTATATTAGTATATTGTATAAGTGTTATTAATAAAATTATAAATGGTATAAAAGACAATATTGTATAATACGCACATTGAGCTGAATATGCACCAATATTATCATTTCCAATATTAGTGCATATTTTCTTTATCATTTTATATTGATTATTCAGATTAAACTCTTTCACAAAAACCTTCCTTTATCTATTTTCTCTTTAATCTCCATTTTCTGTTTTTTTATATTATCCCTTATTTCATTAGTTTGTTCTGTAACTTGCCTTTTTATTTCTTCTTGTTTTTCTTTTATTTTTACTCTGATTGATTGTATTGTTGGGTACGCTTTTAGTAATCTTCTATGTAATGATGATCTTCCCATTAATATTTCTTTTACTTTTTTGGTTATCTCTTCTGTGTTATCTAGATCTTTTCCTATTTCTTTTGTCGTTTTACCTACATATCTTATAACATTTGTTGATACTATATAATCTATTACATATAGTAGAAACAATATTCCCACTAATATATTTAAATATAATTCAGGTAAAGCTTCTAATTTAGCTATTAAAAATGGATTTGATACGTACATTATAAACATTCCAAGTAATCCAAATGGTATAATTGTATTTAAGCATACTCTACCATTTATATTAAATCTTCTCTGGCTATAATCCCACCATCTTGCATGAAATATCTTTTCCATAAAATAACTTGTTAAATATTCTAATATTCCACAAACAAGAATTGCCATTATAAATAATGTTATTGGATCATTAACATATCTTTTTAATAAAAATGTAACTAGTATTGCACCTGTACCATAAATCGGGCAATATGGTCCAATTAAAAATCCTCTGTTTATAAATTTTTTCATTGTTATTAATTTTCCTATTACTTCCATTAACCATCCTAAAAATGAATATACTAGAAATAATAGAAAATATATTCTTATATCTATTCCAAAAATAATCATTTTTCCTCCCTGTGACAAAGGGGACGTACCTTTTTGTCACATTTTCTTTAATCTTAATAGTTATCAAAATTTCTATATTTCATTTTGTGACAAAAAGGTACGTCCCCTTTGTCACACTTATATTTCAATTCTGTCTGTGAATTTATCTTTCACTAATTCTTTTAAAAGCTTGTTTTCTTCATTTTCTAGTTTTCTGTCTTTGTTAACTATTTTTATAGCTGCTTCTTGTACTAATTTCAAAACATCTACATCAGTAAACAAATTTGCTATTTTAAAGTCTGGTATTCCATGTTGCATCGTTCCGAAGAAATCTCCTGACCCTCTTAATTCTAAGTCTTTTTGTGATATTACAAATCCATCATTTGTTTCACACATTACTTTCATTCTCTCTTTTGTATTTTGCCCATTTCCTTTATATTTTAGTACACAATATGATTTATATTCTCCTCTTCCAACTCTTCCTCTTAATTGATGTAACTGTGCTAATCCAAATCTTTGGCTATCCTCTATTACCATTATACTTGCATTTGGTACATCTACTCCTACTTCTATTACTGTTGTTGATATTAATATGTCTATTTCTCCATTTTTAAATCTATTCATTATTTCATCTTTTTCTTTTGGTTTCATTTTTCCATGTATATAGTCTACTCTATAGTTTGGAAATATTTCTTTTTGGCATGTTTCGTATAATGATATTACTGATTTTAGGTTATTGTCTTCTTCTTCGCTATCTTCTACTAACGGACATACTATATATGCTTGCCTTCCTTCATCAACTTGCTTTTTTATGAAATTGTTTACTCTTTCTTCCATTCTTTTTGTTACTGCAAATGTTTCTATTGTTTTTCTATTTGGTGGTAATTCATCTATTATTGAAATATCCAAATCTCCATATAGTATTAATGCCAAAGTTCTTGGTATGGGTGTTGCTGACATTACTAATACATCTGGATTTTGTCCTTTTTCTGCTATTTTTGTTCTTTGCTTTACACCAAATCTGTGTTGCTCATCTGTTACTACTAATCCTAAATTTTTAAATACTACATTTTCTTCTAATAGTGCATGTGTTCCTATTATTATATCTATTTCTCCATTTTGTAATCTTTCTAGTATATCTTCTTTTTTCTTTTTTGTTATTCCTGATATTAATAGTTCACATCTTATATCAAATTTATCTAATATTTTTTGAAAATTAATTAGATGTTGAGTAGCTAAAATAGCTGTTGGTGCTAGTATTGCTGCTTGATATCCTGATTTTACTGCTTTATATGCTGAAACAAGAGCTACTATTGTTTTTCCTGAGCCTACATCTCCTTGTAATAATCTGTTCATTGATTTTTCTGATTCCATGTTTTCGTCTATTTCTTGTAATACTCTTAATTGCGCTTTTGTTAAATTAAATGGAAGTGTGTTTATTACATCTGACATTTTTGCATCTTTACAAAATGTTATTCCCTTTTTATCTGTTAAATTGTTATTTTTTAATTGTAATAATGCTAATTGTGTTGAAAGTAACTCTTCAAATACTAGTCTTCTTCTAGCTCTTTTGAAGTCTTCAAATTCTTTAGGAAAATGTATATTATTATTTGCATTGTTTATTTCTTCTAAATTGTATTGTTTTAATATATATTCTGGTAGTGTTTCTTTTAATCCACCTTCTTCTTTTACTTTTTCTAATCCATTTTCTATTGTTTTTCTTAATGTATTTTGTGTTAAGCTAAATGTTAATGGATATATTGGTATGATTTTTCCTGTATTATTTGTGTTTTCTATCTCATCAAACACTGGCGAGTTTATACTAACTCTACCATATTGGAATTCTATTTTTCCATAAAATCTATATTTTTTTCCGTACCTGAAATTTTGATTTTAAATATGATTGATTGAACCATGTTATTGTTGCTTGTCCTGTTTCGTCTCTGACTGTTAGTTTTTGCATAGTTCTTCCTTTGCTTATTCTGGAATCTATAAATCTTGATACTGCTACTGCTTCTATTAATGCTATTTCTCCATTTACACATTCACATATATTTTTTGGTTTACTTCTGTCTTCATATCCTCTTGGATAATATGTTATTAGGTCTTTTAGTGTGTATATTCCTATTTTGTTTAGGAGTTGTACTCTGTTTGGTCCTACTCCTTTTATGTATTTTACATCATCATTTAAATTCATTATCTACTCCTTTAAAAGGGTTTTATTTTCTTTATACAGTTTACTATATTTTGTTTTAATTGTCTATAAAAGATGTCAAATTTATGTAAATTCAAGCCTCGTATTATGTAATTTTTACCAATTTAAAATTTAATCCATCACTACTTACTAATTTCAATTCTATTCCATTTACATTTCCTTCAACTGCGTCCTGAATTGAGTTTGCATGCAAATGTCCATAAAAGCATCTTCTTATATTGTATTTCTTCATTAACTCTATATAATCTGTATTCACATATTTTTGTGTTACAGGTGGATAATGTAAAAAACAAATTATTTCTTTATCTTCTCCATATTTTGATATTCCATATTTTATAGATAATTCGAGTCTATCTACTTCTCTTTTTGTAAGTCTTATATCTTCTTGTTCTTCTGATAAAGTCCATCCTCTTGTTCCAACTATTATTCTATCTTCAATCTCATAACTATTATTATATAAAAAGTCTATATTTTCAAAATTGTTTTCTTTTATATATCTTCTCATGCTTGTTACTGTTGTCCACCAATAATCATGGTTTCCTTTTAATAATATTTTCTTGCCTGGTAAATTGTTTATAAATTGAAAATCTCTTTCAGTTTCATCTAAATACATTGCCCAAGAAAAGTCTCCTGGCAATATAACTGTGTCTTCTGGTTTTACTTTTGATTGCCAGTCTTGTTTTATTTTTTCTTCATAATTTTTCCAATTTTGCCCAAATATATCCATTGGTTTGTCTGTACTAAATGATAAGTGTAAATCTGCTATTGTGTATATTGCCATTTTTCTCCCTTCTTTCTTTTCTTATTTTACTATACTTTACTATAAATGTCTATATTGTATATCTTTTGAGTTTCGGTTTTTTATTCATATTCAAATTAAAAGTTATAATATATCATCATAAAATATATTATAACTTCTTAAATAAATTATAATCTAAAAAAACAAAACTTAAATGTATATCTATATAAAAAGAAGCAGAAAATTATAAACTAACTTTCTACTTCTATTATTAACAATATTTTACTCTTTGGCTTTGTTATCCATTTTTTCGTGAATAGCAGATACTATGACAGAAGCAGTACTAAATATTGTTCCTATAACTACTATAGTTCCAAACACCATAAATGCAACCAAAAGAATTATTAAAACTCTAGCTCTTTTCAACTCTTTGTTAAATTCGTTAGCAGACAAAATATTTCTTGTTTTGGATTTAATCTCAAACTTCTCTGATACCTGTATTGTTACACTTTTAGTCAAGTACGAATTATTTTCTTTTGAAACATAAGTTAATTTTAAATTTCCATCTTCTAAAAATTCAAATGAAACATCTTCAGGTATTTCAGTCTTATAAAAAGCTCCATTTTTAGTTCCTTATAACTTTAAATTTGGAACTGCGTTCAAATTTAAATCACTTTTTTGTCCATTTATAAAATTATAATAGCCTGCAGAACCTATCATTGCCGCATTGTCTGTACATAGTTTTAGGTCTGGCATATATATCTTTATTCCTTCCTCTTGTAATTTCAAAAACTCATTTCTTATATATTTGCTTGCAGAAACTCCACCTGCTAATGCTACTGTTTTTACATTTGCTTCCCTTAATGCTTTTTTAGTATTCTCCATTAATACTTCAGTGACCGTTTTTGTAAAGCTTGCACATAGGTCTGCTTTATTTATATCTGGTGTTTTATGATGTAAATTTATAACTGCTGTTTTTATTCCACTAAAACTAAAATCTAAATTGTCAAAATGTGTTTTTGGTAATTGAATTGCATCTTTATTGCCTTCTGCTGCCAATTTATCTACCTTAGGTCCTCCTGGATATCCAAGTCCAACAACTCTTGCAATTTTATCAAATGCTTCTCCTATTGCATCATCTCTGGTTTTTCCTAATACTTCAAATTCTGTATAGTTTTTTACATGTATAAGTTGTGTATTTCCACCTGACATCATTACACATAAAAATGGTGGTTCAAGTTCTTTGTATGTTATATAATTTGCAGCTATATGTCCTTGAATGTGATTTACTCCTACTAATGGTTTGTTTGTTGCAAAACTTAATGCTTTTGCATAAGATAGTCCTACTAATAACGCTCCTACTAACCCTGGTCCATATGTTGGCGTTATTGCATCTATATCATCAAATGTCACATTTGCTTCTTCTAATGCTTTTTTTGTTACTCTTGAAATAGCTTCTATATGATTTCTTGATGCTATTTCTGGTACTACTCCTCCATACTTCTCATGAATTGGTATTTGTGTATCTATTATATTTGATAATATTTCTCTTCCATTTTTTATTACTGCAACTGATGTTTCGTCACAACTTGATTCTATTCCTAATGTTAATATATCTTTTTTCATTTTTTTCTCCTTGTTTTATAATCCAAAAATCAACTTTCCTAATGCAAATATCCCTTTAGAAACTGCACCTATTGCAGGAGTTATTATTGTTCCAGCAACACCTGTTATCCATATTAACACAAATACTATATAAAATATTTGCTCATTATTAACAAAAAATTGCTTTGCATTATATGGTAAAAATGGCATTATTATTTTTGAACCATCTAATGGTGGTAATGGTATTAAATTAAATACACCTAATCCAATATTTATAGATATTGTACTTGATATTAATAAAATTATAATTCCACCAATATTTGATGTTATAAATGCAGTATTTGCAAATTTATATATTGCACAATATATTAAAGTAAAGATTATTGCTAAAACAAAATTCATCAATGGTCCTGCTAATGATACTATTGCTTCTCCCTTTTCCATAGACATTTTTCTTGTATAATTTCTAGGATTTACATGTACTGGTTTTCCCCATCCAAATCCTGCTACTAACAGCATTAATGTTCCTATTGGGTCTAAATGGTCTAATGGATTTAAACTGAGTCTTCCTTCATTTTTAGCTGTATTATCCCCCAATTTATATGCTGCATATCCATGTGCAAATTCATGGAATGTTATTGCAATTAATACACCAGGGGCACTTAGTAATAATCCTATTAATTGACCTGGATTTGTTGCATATTGTAATAGCATAATTCCAACCATTACTGCTATTATTATATACATTGTTCTTTTATCAAATGAAAAATTAAACATAATTTTTCCTCCATTCATCATTATTTTATATCTGATGGTTTAATCCAGTTATCTGTATTTATATTTGTCAATTTGTTATTTGGTATAATACCCACCATATACCAAAATCCCATATCATCTGTTCCTACTTCAGGATATTCTGTATCAATAATAAAATTTACAGTATTATTTTCAAATG
Source organism: uncultured Clostridia bacterium (assembly GCA_948891265.1). Classification (GTDB taxonomy): domain Bacteria; phylum Bacillota; class Clostridia; order TANB77; family CAG-508; genus CAG-269. The sequence continues at coordinate 18,673 of CAQUBD010000016.1, forward strand.
TTATTTCTTTTAGTTTTTTTGTTATACTTCCTGAATTGACTCCAGATACTTCAATAAAAATTGTATTATCATTTAAATAATTTTTATCTATATTTAATTTGCCTGAATATATCTCATAAAATTTTTCTAATTCTTTTTCAGAATTAATAATATATTTATATTCTTTTGGCATATTGGAAAAATACTCGCTTGTTCGTAGTTCAAATTTAATAATTTCTCCTTCATCTAAATTTGATTTTTCATTTATATTATTTTCTTTACTTGTATCTCCTTCACCATATGTATTCTTTATGTAATTTGTTTCATGTATCTTACTTATATTGTTTGTACTTCTTGAGTTATCTTTCAAAAAGTATGTTATTCCTATTGCAATTGCAAAAATAATTATTAATATTATTAATACTAAAATATTCTTTTTCATTTATTTTCTCCTATCTAAATTATTAAATTCTTTCCTTCAGTTATTCATTATTTTATTAATTAAATCAATTACTTCGTCTAAACTTTCATATGCTAGAAATTTAATTTTTTAATTTCCTCTAAGAAATCCAGACACATTTGCTGCTTTTTCATAAATATCATAAATCTTTTTACCTAAGTTTTCTGCATAAGAAATTTCATATCCTACTCCTAAAGATGGAACTGTTATCTCCTTAAAACCTAATATTTAAACATTATTAATTGGTTTCATTGTTGGGAATAGCAATACATCCCTTATTGATGCTGAATCTGTTAATAGCATTATCATTCTATCAATTCCTATTCCAAGTCCACCTGTTGGAGGCATACCATATTCAAGAGCATTTATAAAATCATCATCCATCATATTAGCTTCTTCATCTCCAGCTTCTCTTGCTTCAACTTGTTTCTTAAATCTTTCATATTGGTCTATTGGGTCATTTAATTCTGAATATGCATTTCCATATTCTCTACCATCTATAAACACTTCAAATCTTTCTGTTAATCTCTTGTCTGATGGTTTTTTCTTTGTTAACGGTGATACTTCTACAGGATAGTCATATATAAATGTTGGTTGTATTAATGTTTCTTCAACAAATTCTTCGAAAAATGTATTTATTATATCTCCTCTTGTTTTCTTTATTTCATCTATTTCTACATTTTTTTCTTTAGCTATTTGTATAGCTTTTTCATCTGTTGTTATAGTATTAAAGTCAACCCCTGTAACTTCTTTTATACTATCTATCATAGAAATTCTTTTCCATTTTGTTTCTAAGTCTATATCTGTTCCTTGATATGTAATTTTTGCTGTTCCTAACACATTTTTAGCCACTGTTCTAAATAAATCCTCCGTTAAATCCATCATATCATTATAATCTTCATATGCTGAATATAGCTCTATATTTGTAAATTCTGGATTATGTTTTATATCCATTCCTTCATTTCTGAACATTCTACCCATCTCATATACTTTATCAAATCCTCCAACAATTAATCTTTTTAGATATAGTTCGTTAGCAATTCTTAAATACATATCTAAATCTAATGTATTATGATGTGTTATAAATGGTCTTGCAGCTGCTCCACCAGCTATTGTATTTAATATTGGTGTATCTACTTCTAGATATCCTTTATTATCTAAGTATGCTTTTACTTCTTTTATTATTTTACTTCTTAATACAAATGTATTTTTTACTTCTGGATTTACTATTAAGTCTACATATCTTTGTCTATATCTTAAGTCTACATCTTTTAATCCATGGAATTTTTCTGGTAATGGTCTTAATGATTTTGAAAGTAATGTTACTTCTTTTGCATGTACTGATATTTCTTCAGTTCTTGTTTTAAATACAAATCCTGTAATTCCAATTATATCTCCAATATCAAAAGTTTTGAACGCTTTGTAGCTTTCTTCTCCTAAATCATTTATACTTACATAACTTTGGATTTTTTCATCACTATCTTGTATTGTACAAAATGATGCTTTTCCCATTATTCTTTTTGCTATAATTCTTCCTGCTACTGTAACATTTTTTTCTTCAAATTGTTCATAATTTGATTTTATTTCTCCTGCTGTATTTGTTCTATTAAATTTTGTAATTTCAAAAGGATCTTTTCCTTGTTCTTGTAATTCCTTTAATTTATCTCTTCTTATTTGCATTAGATGATTTATATCTAATTCTTCTACTTCATTGTTATTGTTATTTTGATTTTCACTCATTTTTAAACCTCTCCTTATTTTTTTAGTAATTCTTTATATTTAATTTGAATAAGAATGCTTATATTACTAGGCAAAGTTATTTAAAAAGGCAAAGGAGCATATGTGTTATATGTGACTGCGTTTTTAAATAACTTTAACGACGTAAGATAAGTATTATCATTCAAATTCACTCGTACCACTCAAGTTCCCAGTCACTAATCTTAACTGTATCTCCTTCACAAACGCCAAGTTCTTTAAGCTTATCTTCAATTCCCATATTCTTAAGGCTTTTTTGTAAATAATACATAGACTCATTATCTTCAATATTAATTCTACCCATAAGTCTATCAACAGCTCTACCTTTAACATAGAAAATTCCATCTTGTTCATAAGCTTCCCACTCTTGATCTTTATCTTGTAAAGTATATACAACTCTATCTTCAATTTCAACAAGTTCTTCTTTTGGCAATGTTTTTAATACTTCTGTAACATGGTCAATTAATTTTTCTACACCTTCTCCAGTCACAGATGATATTTTAAATAATTCTAATTTTTCTTTTTTAGCTAGTTCTTCCAATTTTTTGTAGTTTGCATCATCTTGCATACTATCTATTTTAGTTGCAACTAATATCTGTTTTCGTTTTACTAACTTTTCACTATATTTTGCAAGTTCTTGGTTTATTGTATAATAGTCTTCTATTGGATCTCTGCCTTCTTGTCCAGAAACATCAACAAAATGTAAAAGTAATCTTGTCCTTTCAACATGTCTTAAAAATTGAATTCCAAGTCCTACTCCTTCACTTGCTCCTTCTATAATTCCCGGTATATCTGCTATTACAAATCCATCTCCATTTTTTGTTTTTACAACTCCTAAATTTGGATTTATTGTTGTAAAGTGATAGTTTGCAATTTTTGGTCTTGCATCTGTTACAGTTGATAGAAATGTTGATTTTCCTACATTTGGAAATCCTAAGAGACCTACATCAGCTAATAATTTAAGTTCTAAGATAAGTTCTTTTTCTTCTCCTTTTTCTCCATCTTCTGCAAATCTAGGAACTTGTCTTGTTGGTGTTGCAAAGTGTGAGTTTCCTCTTCCACCCCTTCCACCTTTTAATATTAGTTCTTTTTGATTAGGCTGTGATAAATCTGCAACTACTTTTCCTGTTTCAGCATCTTTTACAACTGTACCTATTGGAACTTTTATATATAAGTGTTCTCCATATTTACCATTGCAGTGGTTTCCACTTCCATTTTCTCCATCTTTTGCTTTGAATTTTCTATTATATCTAAAGTCTATTAATGTGTTTTTGTCTTTATCTACTTGGAAATATATATTTCCACCATTTCCACCATCACCGACCGGTCTGGTCCACCTGCTGCTACATATTTTTCTCTTCTAAATGTTATTGCACCATTTCCGCCATTTCCTGATTTTATTATTATTTTTGTGTAATCTGTAACCATTTTCTCTCTCCTAAGGTTGTCAGAGGGGACGCCCCTTTTTGACAACTTTTACTTATTTTTATTAATTTTCATTTTAGTTGTCAAAAAGAGACATCCCTTCTGACATTTTAAATATTAAAAAATCCAGCACTTCCTCTTTTTAATAACCCTATTAATTTTTTGGTTTTTTCAATATCTTTAATATAATATAGATTATCTTGATTATCCTTAATTACATATAAATTAAAAATATTATTTCTATAAAATGTGTTTTTTTCATTTGTTGTCATTTCTACTAAATTGTTTTCATCACTTTTTATACTCTTTATAATATCATATATTTCTTTATATACTTCCTTATCAACTTTTTCAATAAAATCTCTTTTATATTTTTCTCCATCAATTCTATATATAATTTTGTTTTTATCAAAATCCACTTCATAATATAATTTTCGATCTATTACAGAAACATCATTATCATATATAATAAATTTATTTTCACTATCTAATAAAAAATTATGATTATTATCGTAATTCTTAATTGCAAATGATACCGTAATCCACATTATTACAAATAAAATGCTGATTATTAGCGGTGATAAATAAGCAAGAATTGCAAATTTTATTCCATATTTTTGTTTTAATTCAAAAAAGATGCCTATTGCTCTATTTGTCTCTTCATTCATCATTTTTCTATATGACATTTATTTTTCCTCCTTTCGAAAATCTTCGCTTTCCTCATTGCTATTAAACTATTTTTTTAAAGATGTGTCCCCAATGGGACATTATTCGAAATAATCCAACATCATCGCATCTTTTACCTTTTTCATAGTTTGTTTTGCAACTGTTCTTGCTTTTTCTGTTCCCTCTACTAAAATTTTATCTACTTCTTCTGGATGTGCTTCATAATAAGCTCTTTTTTCTCTTATTGGTCTTAGTTCTTCTATAATATTTGCTGCTAGTTGTTTTTTACAAGCAACACATCCACGTTTTCCTGCTTTACATTCTTCACATACTGTTTTTACGTCTTCTTTTGGTGTGAATAAATTGTGATAATATGCTACCATACATATATCAGGATTCCCTGGGTCATCTTTTTTTATTCTTGCTGGATCTGTTAATGCTCCCATAACTTTTTTTGTTATTTCTTCTTCGCTATCTGATAGGTATATTGCATTTCCTAAAGATTTTCCCATTTTGTTGTTTCCGTCTAATCCTTTTATTCTTTTTGATTTTGATAACACTGCTTTTGGCTCTTTTAATACTTCGCCATATATACTATTGAATTTTCTTACTATTTCTCTACATTGTTCTATTAATGGTTCTTGGTCTTCTCCTACTGGTATTAGCTCTCCTTCAAATGCTGTTATATCTGCTGCTTGACTTACTGGATATCCTAAGAATCCATATGTTACACTTTCTCCAAATAGTTCCTTTTTTTGTGCTATTTCTGTTTTTACTGTTGGGTTTCTTTGTAATCTAGCTATTGTAACTAAGTTAGAGTAAAATACTGTTAGTTCTGCTGTTTCTGGTATCATTGACTGTATATATATTGTTGTTTTATTCGGATCTATTCCTACTGATAAATAGTCTATCGCTACTTCTCTTACATTTTTTCTTACTTTTTCTGGGTTATTAAAATTGTCTGTTAATGCTTGAACATCTGCTATTAATATGAATGGTTCATATTCTGGATTTTCTTGCATCTCTAGTCTTGTTTTTAGTGATCCAAAATAATGTCCTATATGCAATCTCCCTGTTGGTCTATCTCCTGTTAATATTCTTTTTTTATTCATTTATTTTTAATCCCCTTCTTTGTGTTTAAAATTACTTAAAAGAGTATACCATATATTGGATAAAATTTCAAACAAATTCCAATATTTTATTGCTTTAGATTTGTTTTTTTGCTATAATTATAAAGTAACAATAAATTTGTTTGTATAATATAAGGAGGAATTGCAAATGCAAGAACGGCATTATTTAAGAAATTTAGAACTAACAGATGAAGATTATGTTTTTGATGGTAATTTAATAATTAAAGAAAGATTTTCAATTAAAAATGGAAGTCTCAGAGTTTCTGGGAAATTAGTTTTGGAAGGATTTACTGAAGAAATTCCTCTTAGAAATGAATGTAAGATACATAACGGGAATATTATTGCAGATTCAATAGACTCTCGTATTCGTATTTCCGTTTTTAATGGAAATATTGTTTCGAATTCAATAGAGACTTTTGAAAATATCTATATCCGTAATGGAAATATCTTTATTAAGTCTAATGCTTATTTTAAAAATATAACTGTTAAAGGAGGAGATATTACTGTAAATGGTTCATGTGTGGTTAATAATGTTAAATGTAAAAACTATCTTATTTCTGGTAGGAACGATTCTGATGAAGTTACAGCCACAGAAGATATTTATATATTAGGGCCTAATTTTTCTGGAGATTTGAAAGCTCGAGAAATCTTCATTGGAAGTTATTGTAAATTTGATCCTGCTAGCAAAATATCAGTAACTGCCAAGCATTTTGAATGTGAGGGACCAATTAAAAACTCTTTTGGAATGCTGATTGGTTGATTAAGTAATTTAGGAATGAATATTGTCTAATACAGTATTCATTCCTTTTAATTTGTTCTTAATTTTATTATTATCTTATTACCCGACACTTTTTAGAATAATATTTATATTCTAAAAAGTGTCGGGTAGTAAGCATTATTATAATATTTTTTATCATTTATTTCTTTTTCATAAATATAATTTATTTAAAGGAGATAAAATTATGAAAAAAATATTATTTAAAGGTGCTTGTACAGCTGTAGCCACACCTTTTGATGAAAATGGTGTGAATATTAAGGAATTTAGAAAATTTTTAGAATTTCAGATTGAAAATGAAATTGACGCATTAATTGTATGTGGTACAACAGGTGAAAGTTCAACAATGACTAAAGAAGAAAAAATTGAAGTTATTAAATGTGCTATTGAAGTATCAGATGGCAGAGTTCCAATAATTGCTGGTACTGGTTCTAATAACACTGCTCAAGCAATAGAGATGTCTAAAATTGCTGAGAATTTAGGTGTAGATGGTGTTTTAGTCGTTACTCCTTATTACAACAAAACATCTCAAACTGGGTTAATTGCTCATTACAAAGCTATAGCTGACAGTATTTCGATTCCAATTATTTTGTATAATGTTCCTAGTAGAACAGGTTTAAATATTAATCCTGAAACATGTTGGGAATTATCTAAAATTAACAATATTGTTGCTATAAAAGAAGCTAGTGGCAATATATCACAAATAGCTGAAATTTCTCATCTATGTAGAGATAATTTACATATTTACTCTGGAAATGATGATCAAACTATTCCTATTTGTTCTTTGGGCGGTTTAGGAGTTATATCTGTTTTATCCAATATAAAACCTAAATTTACACATGATATGATTTGGAATTTCTTGAATGGTAATATTGAAAAGGCTAAACAAATGCAACTTGATGCGATTCCTTTAATTAAAGATTTGTTTTCTGATGTTAATCCTATTCCTGTAAAAGCTGCTTTAAATAAACTAGGTTTTGATTTTGGTAAGCCTAGGCTTCCTTTAGTGGAAATGTGTGAAAAAAAAGGATTTGAGGTCTAGCCTCTAATCCCTTATTTTCCCTATCAAATCATAATTACTTACTTTTTCAATTCCACATTCTACAAAATGATTTAAAATATCTTCTACTTTATATTTTCCATCATTTTTGATGTAAACCAAACCATCTTCTTCTGGAACATCTTGCATTGTTCTACCAACAAAATATTTACCATCAAATGAAATATTTTCTATTAATACTTTATATATATTTCCTATCTTCTCTTCCAAATTTTCTAATGATATTTTAGCTTGTTCTTTCATGATTTTATTATATCTTGCTTTCTTCGTATTCCCATGTATCTGTTCAGGTAATCGTGCAGCTGGAGTTCCTTCTTCTTTCGAATACATAAATGTTCCTAATTTATCAAATTTAGCTGCTTTAACAAAATCTAATAATTCATAAAAATCCTTTTCAGTTTCCCCTGGAAAACCAACAATCAAGCTTGTTCTTAATGTAACATCTGGTATTTTGTTTTTGATTTTTTCTATTATACTTGTTATATTTTCCTTAGTTGTTTTTCTATTCATTTTCTTCAAAATTGAATTTGATATATGTTGAATTGGTATATCAAAATACTTCGCAATTTTATCATTATTTGCTACTGTTTCTATCAATTTATCTGTTATACCTTCTGGATATGAATATAAAAATCTAATCCACTCTATCCCTTTTATTTCGCTTAACTTTTCTAGCAATTCTGCTAATTTGCTTTCGCCATAAATATCAATTCCATATTTAGTTGTATCTTGTGCTATAACAATTATTTCCTTTATACCTTTTGTAGCTAACATTTCTGCTTCTTCTAGTATTTCTTCCATTTTTCTACTTACAAATGGACCTCTTATATATGGAATTGCACAATATGTACATTTATTACTACATCCTTCTCCTATCTTTAAATACGCATAATTTTTTCCTGTTGTAATAACTCTCTCAAAGAATTCATTAAATGTTGGCATTGGAAGTGGTTTTATTTCATATATCTTTTTACTTGTTTTTGTTTTAGATTTTTGCACTATATCCCTTTTTATCAAATCTTCAATCTTTTCCCATAGTCTGTCATATTCATCTATCTTTATAAATAAATCTACTTCAGGTAAGGATTTTAATAAATCTTCATAATATCTTTGCACTAAGCATCCCATTACAATTAAATACTTACATTTTTGTTTTTTATATTCTGCCATTTCTAAAATAGTATTAATAGCTTCTTCTTTAGCAGACTCAATAAATCCACATGTATTTATTACTAAAACATCTGCATCTTCTGGTTTGTTAACTATTTTGTAATTGTTGTTTTTAAACATTCCAATTACTATTTCTGTATCTATTAAATTTTTACTACAACCTAATGATATAAATCCTACTTTCATTTTTACTCCAATCATATCCAAAAGAGACGGTCCAAACAGGGACACATCTCAAATTTATTCCTTGTGACTACATATATGTTTTCTTGTCATCTCCATTAAATCTAATTTTGTAAACCCTTCTATTTGTGTTTTTGTTCTATCTTTCTTCAATTTTTCTTCTAACAATTCTTGTATCTTTTTCTTGTTTTCTTTATCTTTCATATCTATATAATCAATTATTATTATTCCACCGACATCTCTTAATCTTAGTTGTTTTGCTATTTCTATAGTTGCTTCTTCATTAACCTTAAAAATTGTCTGTTCTACATTTTTTGTTCCTGTATATTTTCCTGTATTAACATCAATAGCTGTTAATGCTTCTGTTTTATCTATCGTTATAAAACCTCCACATTTAAGCCAGATTTTTCTATTTTCTAATTTTGATATTTCTTTTTGTATGTCATATATCTGCATAATATTTCGATTTTCTTTTAGTTCTATTTCTGTTTCTTTTATATAGTTGTTTTCTTCTTTATATTTCACTATTTTATCATAATCTTTTTTATTATTAATTATGATTCTTCGTATTGATTTCTCTGGTAAGTCAATAATCATTTTTTCTACTATATCTTGTGATTCTAATATTAATTTAGGTTTGTTTTCCTTATTATTTCTAAAATCATTATTTATTTTATTCCACTTTTTTTCTATATTTTTTATATCTTCTATTATTTCTTGTTCTTTTCCTATAGCAGATGTTCTTATTATAGCGCCATTACCTTCACCTAAATTTTCCTTTACTAATTTTATTAGTCTTTCTTGTTCTTTTTTATCTTCTATTTTTTGTGATGCTGTTACTATATCTGTGTTTGGCATAAATGCTATATATTTACTTGGTAAATTAATATGTGTTGATACTCTTGCCCCTTTTTGAAGATTACTATCTTTCTTTACTTGCACTAATAATGCTTGTCCAACTTTAATAGTTTTATCTATATCAATATTTGAATCTAGTTTTTCTTTTGTTTCATCTATTTTAGGTAAAATATCTTTTAAATGAATAAAACTATTTTTTTCTGTTCCTATGTCAATAAATGCAGATTGCATTCCTTTTACAATATCTCTTACTATTCCTATATATATATTTCCTTCTTTTCTATTTGAATTTTGTTCATCAATATAGTATTCTAGTAATTTCCCGTTTTCTACTAATGCAATTTCTTTATTAGTTTCATTTCTATTTATTAATATTTCTAACATTTACTTTTCCCCTTTTTATATTTTAACTATAGAATAAACATACATTTGGAAATACTTCTATTTTTTCATTATATTATTAAGATTAATAAAATAAAAGTTTTGTCAAATCAAGCTTAGAGAATTATTTATCTTCAAAAATCAATTGAACTTATTCATTGCTATATCTATTCCATTTTTTATTATTTCTTCAACAGCTTCTGATGCCTTTTTTACTCCTTGCTGTAGTATTTTTTGTTCTTCTTCTGGAACATTTCCTATTACATAATTTATCATATCATTTTTAAATTCTGGTTGTCCTATTCCTACTCTTACTCTTCCGAATTCTGATGTATTTAATTCTTTTATTACAGATTTCATTCCATTGTGACTTCCTGCACTACCTTTTTTTCTTATTTTAATATTTCCTTTTTCTATATCTATATCATCATATATTACTATTATTTCTTCTGTTTGTATATTATAAAAGTCTACTATTTCTTTTATCGATTCTCCACTTAAATTCATATATGTTTGTGGTTTTAATAAAATTACTTTTTTACCTTGAATTATCCCTGTTTCATATAATCCTTTAAATTTACTTTTTGTTATTTTTATATTATTATTTTTTGCAATTTCATTTATTGTATTAAAACCCATATTATGCCTTGTGTTTGCATATTCATTTTCTGGATTCCCTAATCCTACTATTAGATACATCTTTCTACCTCTTTTTCGTTAAAATTCATGGTTAAAATTTTATCTTACCTTTCTATTTTACATTGTTTTGGTATTTTTTTCAAGTATATATATATTATCTATAATTATTTTTTCAAAGGAGTCTTGAAAATTCATATGATTTATGTTAATATAAGAAATGCAACTATTTATAAAATTCCTTGCTTATTTAGAAGGATAATTATCCACAAAAAAGGAGGAAAATATGACAAACAAGAAAATTAAAGCTATTGCCAAAGTTGAAAGAGATGCACAGAATTTCTTTTTTGTAAAAATGTTATATGGCTTTGAAAATGAAGGAGAACCAAAAACTATATATGAGATTCATGATAGTGATTTAAAAGATGATTTAATCTCCCTATCATACATGGCACTCGAATTTTTTCCAGTTCGCCAAAATTTTGGTTATTCAATAATTATATATGACCCTGAAACACAATATTGTTATTATGATTATTGGACTGACTATACGAGACCTACTAAAATATTAGTAGGAACTACTCCCAAAAACTATTTTGAAGAAATCAACTATCTTATTCAGATGATTTCAGAAACAATAGAAAAAAATAATATGGGTACTTTCTATGTTCAATACAAAGACAAAATGATGACAAAAAAAGAATTTTATCAGTTTCAGAAAACGCTTTCAATTTACAAACCATAAATAAATATGTTATAACAAATAATATAAAAAAAAGGGGGGAAAATCCCCCCTTATTCTTTTTTCCATTTTGATATTACAATTAAAAATTTTCTTCCATCGCAATCTACTACTTTTGAGTATATAATCTCTCTTATCTCGCCTTTCATACTCATAGTAATCTTGATGTTTGAACCACTATTGGGTACTGAGTTATATTCAAACCCAGCTTTCCCACAGCTAGAAACAATTTCTCCTGACTTGCTTTTGTAATGGATTTCTACCCGTTCAGTGTCTGAATTATATTTGATTTTCTTCACAACTGCGTCTTGTGGTAAGTCCATCCAATTGTATTCTTTCAATGGATTAATTTCAATATACCCTCTCATACTTTTTCCTCCTTTAATTTGTCTGGCCAGTGTTGCACCAGAGGGTTACCTATTTAGTTTACATTATTATTGTAACATATTTTTTCTATTATTTCAACTTGTTTTGCTCATTTTTAAATATATTTAGTTATTTATAGGTTACAGTTTATGTACCTTGGAATTGTAACAACAACTGTAAGTTTTGTTCTTCAAAAAAAGACTACGAAAGAATTAAAAGTAATTTTTCTAAATTAAAAGAAAGCTTACAATTAATTCGTAACTCCATTCTACCAATAGTTGTTTTTACTGGAGGAGAGCCTAGTGCAGACATTGATAAATTACGTGAATTATTATCTATTGTTGATAACAAAATAGTATATATCAACACTAGTTTACCTCGAAAAAACAGCAACGAATTTATTAATTTGGTTAACACTAATGACTGTATAAAAAGTATTAGCGTTTCTCGGCATAGAACAACATATCAGGAAGATTCTTCTATATTATATGATATTGTAGAGGATGAAATGATTGCAAAAATAGAAAAGCCTGTCAGAATAAATGTAGTTCACCAAGATGATGATACTTTTTCTATTGATAATGTAAAAAAATATGTTGAAAGGTGGAGTAAAATATCAGCAATTAAGGCTGGACACAAGCCTCTTATGTTAAATCTCAGAGGTAATTATGCAACCCAAAACTATCAGGAACTTCATGAGATGAGTAACAATAAAGTCGTAAATGATTTAGCTATTAATTATTATTATGAATCTCATAGTTTTTGTAGTGTTTGTGATACTTGCACTTTTGTAAAGTTAGATAAAAACAATGAAAGTGAACTTATTATTTGTTATCATCGTGGCGTTATGAATACAGCTGTGCAATTTGGAAATATTGCAGAACTCAATGATTTGATTATATTCCAAAACGGAGATATATGTTACGACTGGGATGGCAAAAAAGAAAATATATCAAAGTTTTTGGATATGATAATACAAAAATAACTCAAAGGAGGTAATGCATTATGTCATGTGGTGGAGGTTCTTTTGGTGGTTGTGGTTCATCTTCAAGTATGCGTATTCCAATTAGTTCTGGTGGATGTGGTGGCCCTTCAAGTTACTTAAATGTTTCTGGAGGTGGCTGTGGTAGTACAAAATTTACTGTTTCAAGCTTTGGTGGTTGCGGTGGAGGAGAAGTTCCAGCTTCAGCTGAAGACATCAGAAAAGCTTTTGAGTACATCAGGAGAAATGGACAATTCTAAAAAAACATATCTAAATTAAGGAGTACCTTTTTGGTACTCCTTTTTCAAATTTTAATTTATATAATTTCATCAAAAATTTTCTTTATCTCATCATTATAATAAATAGTACCACAAGGCTTAATATCATCACCAATTTTAACTTGAACATTCATATTGTTTTTATCACCAGAAAAATATTTAATAGCATTTCTTAACTTATCTTTTTGTTCTTCTGTAAAATCTGTAATATCAAATGTTATTACCTTAGGTTGTTCTTTACCTAAATCTTTTATTTCATTTGCTATAATTGTAGCATTTGCATCATCTCTAATGCTTAAACGTCCATCTACAACTACAATATTTTCTTCAATCAAACTTCTTCCTGCATTTATTACTGTATTCTCAAATGCAATTATTTCAGCTATTCCATACAAATCTTCAATTGTTATAAATGCCATTATTTTATTATTTTTTGTATATTTTTTCTTTATTGATGTTATTATTCCTGCATATTTTACTTTTTGACCGTCTACAAATTTACTTTTTGCTACTAAATTTTGCGTTTGTATTTTATCTAAATCTGAATTCGTGTTATCTTCATCACTTTGTGTACCTAAACTTATTAAATCTACACTATTTATATTTGTTGAATGCAAAATTTGCTCTTTCAATTTTTCCAGTGGATGTCCTGATATATATATTCCAAGCATTTCTTTTTCCATTGATAATAGCTCTTTTTCTGGCAATTCATCATATTCTTCAAATTGATATTTATGTTTTTCTCTCTCTTCTTTTTCTTCTTGAGTTCCTAAATCAAACATTGATACTTGTCCATCAAATCCTTTTTTCTTTCCACTTTGAATTGTATCAATTATTGCTTCAAATGATGCTAAAAGTGTTGCTCTTGTTTGTTCAAATTCATCAAATACTCCTGCTTTTATTAAGCTTTCTACACATTTTTTATTTACTTGTGCTTCTGCTATTCTTTCGCAAAAATCTGTAAAGCTTTTATATTCTCCGTTTTTATTTCTTTCTTTTACAATGTTTTCTACTGGTAATGTTCCTACATTTTTAATACTTCCAAGTCCAAAACGAATTTTTCCACTTCTAATTTTATTTTTCTCTAAATTATTAATGTGGTCATCAGCATCAACAGTAAATCTTTCAAAACTTTTATTAATATCTGGTTTTAATATTTCTATTCCTAATCTTTTACATTCATCTATATATTGAGGAACTCTATCCAAATTTCCTAGATAGCTATTTAATGTTGCTGCCATAAATTCTGCTGGATAATATGTTTTTAAATATGCTGTTCTATATGATACTACTGCATAACAAGCTGCATGTGATTTATTAAAAGCATATTTTGCAAATTCAGCCATTTCATCAAATATTTTATTCGCAGATACTGCATCTATTCCATTTCTTACACATCCTGGGACTACAACATTTCCGTTTTCATCAACTTGACCATTTATAAAAACTTCTCTTTCTTTTTCCATTACATCAAGTTTTTTCTTTCCCATCGCTCTACGCACTAAATCAGCTCTTCCAAGAGAATATCCTGCTAAGTCTCTAACTATTTGCATAACTTGTTCTTGGTAAACCATACATCCATATGTTACATTTAATATTGGTTCTAAGCTTGGGTGTGTATATTCATTATGCCCTGGGTTCAATTTTCCTTTTACATATCTAGGAATTTGATCCATTGGCCCTGGTCTATATAGCGAAACTCCTGCTATCAAGTCTTCTAAACAGTCTGGTTTTAATTCCTTCATAAAATTTGTCATGCCTTGTGACTCAAATTGGAATATTCCAGATGTATTTCCATCTTGCCATAATTTATAAACCTTCGGATCTGACATATCTTCATCAAATTCTACATCAATCCCATAGTTTTCTTTGACCATATCAATTGTATTTTGGATTACAGATAAGTTTCGTAATCCTAAAAAGTCCATTTTTAAAAGTCCTAATTCTTCAAGTGTTGTCATTATAAATTGAGTATTTATCTGTCCATCTCTTACATAAAGTGGCACATATGTATCAACTGGGTCTTTTGTAATAACAACTCCGCATGCATGTGTTGATGCCTGTCTTGGCATTCCTTCTAGTGCCATTGCTATATCTAATATTTGTTTTACTTGCTCATCTGTTTCATATTTGTCTGACAATTCTTTATTTTGCTCTAATGCTTTTTTTATTGTCATGTGAATTTCATTTGGTATCATTTTTGCCAAAGTATCTGCTTCTGCATATGGATAATCCAAAACTCTTGCTACATCACGAATTACCATTTTTGCTGCCATTGTTCCAAATGTGATTATTTGAGAAACATGGTCATGTCCATATTTTTCTGAAACATAATCAATAACTTCTTGTCTTCTTTCATCAGAAAAGTCAACATCAAAATCAGGCATGCTTATTCTTTCTGGATTTAAAAATCTTTCAAATAGCAAACCATATTTAATTGGGTCTATATCTGTAATTTCAATTGCATATGCTAAAATTGAACCAGCACCAGAACCTCTTCCTGGTCCTACAGGTATTCCATGTGTTTTTGCATAATTTATGAAATCCCATACTATTAAATAGTAATCTACATAACCCATTTTCTTGATTATGCTTAATTCATATTCAGCTCTTTGTTTAATCTCTTCTGACAAATTCTTTCCATATCTCTTCTCTAATCCTTTGTCACATAATTCTTTTAAGAAATCATAATGTGTTGGATATTCTGGTGGTACATCATAATTAGGCAATTTTGTATTTCCAAATTCAAATTCCACATTACATTTTTCAGCAATTTTCACAGTATTTTCTATCGCATCTGGAAATGCTTTAAAATAATCTGACATCTCTTCAGGTGATTTTACATATAATTCTTCTGTATCAAATTTCATTCTGTCTTCATCACTCATTCTTTTTCCTGTTTGAATACATAATAAAACTTCATGATTATATGCATCTTCTTTTTTTAAATAATGTGCATCATTTGTTGCAACTAATGGTATATCTAGTTTTCTTGCAAGTTGTACTAATTTTTGATTTGCTAGCACTTGTTCTTGTATTCCATTATTTTGTATCTCTATGTAATAATCATCTCCAAATACTCTTTTATGCCATAATGCTGCTTGTTCAGCTTTCTCAATTTGTCCATTTAATAAAGCTTGATTAACTTCTCCTGCTAAACATGCACTTAAACAAACTAAGCCTTCACTATATTGCTCTAAAATATCATGGTCAATACGCGGTTTATAATAATATCCATCAACAAATCCTAATGATACTAATTTACTTAAGTTTTTGTATCCTTCATTGTTTTTGGCAAGTAAAATTAAATGATAATAATGATTATCAACATCTGGTTCTTTATCAAATCTTGAGCGTGGTGCAACATAAACTTCACAACCAATTATTGGCTTTACTCCTTCTTTTTTACATGCTTTATAAAAATCAATAACTCCATACATTACTCCATGGTCTGTTATTGCTATTGAATCCATTCCAAGTTCTTTTGCTCTCACTGGTAGATCTTTTATTCTGTTTGCTCCATCTAATAAACTAAATTCACTGTGTATGTGTAAGTGTACAAATTTTGACATTTTTTGCTCCTTTTGTCCCATTGGGGACGTTTCCTTTTACATAAGATATCTGTAATTCGCTTTGCTCAAACAGCTATCTTAATTTTTGTCCCATTGGGGACACATCTCCTTTTTTATTTGTCGCTATTATATCATAAAAAAAGAGCTCAATCAATAAAATTGAACTCTTTTAAAAACTGTATATATTATTTTTTGCAATGGTCCTCAAGTATAGACCAAACTATTCTATGACACCTCATTATTTTTAATATTCCTACTTCTTTATTTATAGCATATTCAATAAATGGCACATCCTGTGTTCTGTTATAGTCCATATTGATAAAAATTTTGTCAACTTCTGGAATTATTTCTAATAACTTTTTAGAAATTTGATTATCTCCTATTTTATGATAGCCTCTTGCTAATCCATAAAATATAGCATAAAAATCTTCTCTGTTAATTTCAACCTTATATTCCTGTTTTTTATCTCTCCAACCAAAAATAATTGCAGTATCTTTCATTTATATGTCCTCCTTTATTTTATTATTGGAGGCCATATTTTTAAGCCTCCGAAATTTGTTCGAAAGGCTTTTAGTACCTTTTGTGTAGTAGATTATAACACTTTAATTTATATTTTGCAAGTACTATTCTGTTCTTTTCCACATATAACATGTTATATATGGTTGTCTAATATCTTGAGTCGTAGATGCTATTGTATGGTCGTGACCTTGCCCTCCACCTGTATTTGATACATATCCTCCTCCATACATTCCAGTAGCAGTTAAATGTGCTGTTTGTGTATACCCCCCTACATAGCTATATTCAATATTTCCATTCACAATACTTCCATCTGATTGCCATGCAATATAATGACTATGTGCAGGAATTTGATTTACATTTAAAACTGTACTTCCAGTATTTCCATTTCCATGTGTGTGGCTAATAGTTTCATTCCCTCCTGTTTCTTCTGCATTTACATATGTTGTAGTTCCATTATTTCCTACACTAACTGGCACACGTCCATTCCCCCACGCTACCCATGTTCCTCCAAATAAAGTTGATGGGTCTTCATTACTAACACTCATATATATAGCTCCTATTGGATATACTAAATCTAATGAAAATGTGCTATTTTGCATATTTTCAATCTTTTGCTCTAATTGGCTAATTTTCTCTAAAACGTTTGTATCTGTTATTCCTTTATCACTTGAATTATTTTCAACATTACCAGAATCTATAAAATTTCCATATTCATCTAGCATAGCTAATTCTTCCTCTTGTACATTTTCGTAATCACTTTTCGCCTTTTTAGCTTTATTTATTAACCCCTCATTTCCTACTAATGCAGCTATACTTATCCCTGCTAATATTAAAAGTATTATTATTGTTATCACTAATG
>CAQUBD010000017.1 GCA_948891265.1 uncultured Clostridia bacterium
CAATCAAGCGTCAGCTGTATATTAATTATATTTATTAAAGTTAAAATCAAAAAGTGTATGGTCTATATGACCAAATTAATTTTTAAGTGCTTGCCATCCTATAAAAACTACGTTAGTTATAGTTAAATAATAGGATTTATTGACAGCATTATGTAAATATAGTATAATGATTTTGTTACTAAAAGTTATTATGCCTCGAAAGGAGAATTTTTATGAAACGAAAAAACAATATAATAGTTATACGGACAGATTTAAAGTATGGAATTATTTTTTTGTTCTTTAGTATAATATTTTGCTTTATAGCAATAGAAGAAATTTCTGTAATTAGTAAAGTATCTTTTATAATCATGTCCGTACTTTGGATTATTATGGCTATTTTGGCATCTCTTCCAAAAGTCACTTTATATTTAGAAAGAATTAATGAAGGTATTCTTACAATCGATAACGGAACATTTAAAAAAGATTTTATTATGGCTGATATACAATATGGTACTCTATATGGAATATTAGGTCTAACAGATGGAAAATCTACAATTTATTTGCCAAAGAATAAGAAGTTTATTCGTGAATTAAAAAAATTAGGAGCAATAAAAGAAGAACTTGAATGAGTTCTTCTTTTATTTGTGCATAAATGTTTAATTATATCTTCTATGAACTTTCATATAACATAAATATATTCCACAGAAAAATTGCTCAGTAATTTTTCGCGTGCGAAAAAAGACGGGCATGTAAGTAAGCTAAAATGTTAAAAATTTTAATCATGCCCCTTTTATTTCTTTAATACTTCGTTCATAACAGCTGACAAATATTTCATACTAGTTAAGCATTGCTCTAATGTATTCCCTGTAGAACCCACTTCCATTATATTAGCAAATTTTCCAGTATGTTGATTATATCTAGAATTTGTTAGCATAATAGGCTTAAATAATCCTGGATACATTTCTTCTGCTTTTTCTTGAATTTTAACTGCAAACTTTAAATTTTGGTTCCAATTTGGATGCCAAAGCCCCCCTTCATTTGTTCCGAATTACAAACATTATTTGAGCTACATAATCATCTCCTATTTTTACAGTAGGGGCATAATCAGGTCTTGATCCTATTGCATCTCTATGTAAATCAATTATTATATCTGATGGTTGTGTTTTTAAAATGCTTTCTACAGTTTGCAATGAACGCGTATATGAACCATTATATGCAGGATAGTCATGATATGATGTATCATGTATTACATTTAAATTATATTTTTTCAAATAACTTTCTAATTCATTCCCAACTCCTGTTACAGTATAATTTAAATCTGTTGTTCTAAAGTTTCCTGTTTGTGTATATGGATACTTTTCGCTTGATGTATAACTTTCGCAGCTATGTGTGTGGAAAATTAATATATTTTTATTATCTATATTTATGTCTGGTTTTAATAATTCTTCCGTTAATTCATATTTGGTTTGATTTTTTATTTTTACATTTCCATATTGAACATTAAAAGTTTCTGATATTGGATTTTGTGTTACAACTTCAGTTTTTATATTTTTTGTATTTGCCAGATTAACTTCACTATTTTGACTATCTTGTTGTATTTCTTTCTCTTTTTCTACTTTTTCATTTGATTTATCTAAGTTAATCTTTTCTATATTTTCAATTCCCTTTATGCTACTAATTTCTGTTTTTAGAAACTGTTCTAAGTAACTTTCTGAGAATATCTTTTCATTTTCTTTTTCAATCTCACTATATTCCTTATTTATATCTCCCATTGTAGAAATTGTTTTATCTAAGCAACTTGTTAAAGCTCCAAATTTGAATACTTCTATTTTAGTTTGTTTTTTATCTTCTTCATTTTTTGCCTTGTTTTTTATAATAGGGATACACCTTGTTGCATATGTTATAACAAATATTGCTAATATAACTCCTACAAGATATTTTATTATATCACTCATCTTTAATACTGTTACATTAAACATATATAACTCTCCTTGTCTTAAGTTTGCTATATATATTTATATTCATTTATTATTTGAATTATGCAATGAACAGAAGCATATTGATTATATAAGAAAAATTGATACTATTAGCTTTTTTCCGCTATAGTATCAATTTCATTTTTTTACTCTTGTGTTCGTTGAGATCCACTTTCAGTTTGTTCATTGCTATTTTCATTAGTCTGATTATTATTATTTACAGTATTTGTTTCTGTATTATTAGATGAAGATCTTTTATCAGTTGGTTTTGCTCCTATTTGATCTAAAAACGCTTCAACATTAACACCTATATTATCATTATAATTCATATAATAGTACTTTTTACCTGAATTTATTGTCATATAAACATCATCTAAAACTGGCAAACATTTTTCTTCACCAACAGAGTTTATTAATGTGTATTTTTTATTTTTAGATGCTACCATTATATTATAATCCGGTATCATTAATAAATTTATTGCATCTTTATTACTTGAAGCGATATATCCAAAACCTTCATATTCAAATTCAAGTATTGTTTTTCCGTTCTTATCAAATGCTCCCCAAAGTTCTCCTTTTTTTGCTGGTATCATACCATTATCTAATAAATATTTATTTTTTATGTCATTTTGTTCAAATTTTGCACTATCTATTCCTATTTGATCATATTCTATATATACTTTTATATTTCCCCTTGAATCTATTATTCCATATTTGTTATCTCTTTTAGCAATATATAATCCAGCATCTCTATCTACTAATTCTAAGCTATCATATAATATTTGTACTTTCGTATCTCTCTTAGCAGATATAATTCCTACTTTATTATTACTTTTTACTAGAAAGTCTCCAGAACTTGGTAAATATTCTATATAATCATATTTAGGTTCTATAATAATGCTCCCTTTTGCATCTATTACAGCATAATTCTTGTCTTGATTTTTAGTTACAACTATCATATTATTAACTACAGCTTTTTGATTTGAGAAGTCCTCACTGATTTTTTCATATCCATAATCTAAAACTTTTGTTGCATATGTTTGTATTAAATAAGGCATTGTATAGATATATACTCTTTTATTTTCTGTATCATATGAAAAAGATATATTAAATGCTTCTTCTATTGCATCTGTTGTAGCATATAGTTTACCATTTATTGCTTTAATAGGCTTATCTGCATAAAAATAGTCATAGTTTTTTGTATTGTCTGATAGTTCTAACTTATATATTTTGTTAGAATTTAATGAAAAATTTGCAATTTCTTCTTCACTTTGTATATAACATTTACTTGCATCTTCTGATTTATTTGTATATTCTCCATTAAAACTTTCATATCCTAAATATGGTGCTATTTCTTTTATTGGAAAATATATCTTTCCATCTGCTTCCTCAACCATCATTGTTTTTACTTTTTCATTTATACTTCCATTTATATAAAGTTTTAGTGTACTATCTTGTATATAAACTATTGCTACAAATATTGCTATAATAGCAATTAATAAAATAGATATTAATATAAGTATGATTTTTGTAGTCTTTTTTGAATTATTTACTTTTTTTGGCTCAAAGCTATCATCAATTAAATTCATTTCTATTCTCTCCTTCTTTAGGTTCCAAATTATTTTGTATACCCATATTTTTTATAAAATTCATTTTTGAATGTTAATAAATTATCATTCTCTATTTCTATTCTAACTCTTTCCATCAAATTAGTCAAGAACCTTAAGTTATGAATTGATAATAACCTTACTCCTAATATTTCATTTGCCTTAATTAAATGTCTTATATAAGCCCTTGAATAATTTCTACATGTATAGCAATCACACTCCGGGTCTAATTTTCCCCAATCTCTTTCATATGTTGCATTTCTTACAACAACTTTTCCATGTGATGTTAATGCAGTTCCATTTCTTGCTATCCTTGTTGGTAAAACACAATCACACATATCAATTCCTGCAATTGCTGCTTCTATTAAATAATCTGGAGTTCCAACCCCCATTAAATACCTTGGTTTATTTTTTGGCATTTTAGGAGCTGTGTAATATAAAATATCCAAAAATTCATCTTTAGGCTCTCCAACACTTATTCCACCAATTGCATAACCTGGTAAATCTAAAGCAACTAAATCTTCTAAACTCTTATCTCTTAAATCTTTATAAAAACCACCTTGTATAATTCCAAATAAAGCTTGCTTATCAGTTGTTATATGAGCATCTTTACATCTTTTAGCCCATCTTGTAGTTCTCTCCATAGAATTTTTAGTATACTCATAAGTTGAAGGATATGGACAACACTCATCAAAAGCCATTATTATATCTGCCCCCAAATCTTCTTCTGTTTTCATAACAGACTCAGGAGTAAAGAAATGTCTACTACCATCTAAATGAGACTTAAACTCCACACCTTCTTCAGAAATAGTTCTCAAATCTCCCAAACTAAAAACTTGAAAACCACCACTATCTGTCAAAATAGGCTTGTCCCACTTCATAAAATTATGAAGTCCTCCAGCTTCTTTAACTATATCTTGTCCAGGTCTTAAATACAAATGATATGTATTTGATAGTATTATTTGAGCCTTTACTTCATCATTCAAGTCTTCTGGTGTCATTGACTTTACAGTTGCCTGTGTACCAACTGGCATAAAAATTGGTGTTTGTATATCTCCATGAGGTGTATGTATAACGCCTCTTCTTGCTCCTGTTTGCTTACATTCATGTAATAATTCATATGTAACTGCTTGTTTCATATTCTCCTCCCTTTTTGTGACAAAGGGGGCGTCCCTTTTTGTCACATTTTTATTTTTAAATTTTTATTTCATTATTATCTTTCTTCTCGTTTATCTCTCTATCTTCTATTTCAAACATTTGTCTTACATATAATCTTTTTGGATTATCTAATTTATCTAATTGTTCTACTGCATTTCCTAACTTTAAAAAATGTAGTTTTTTGAATTCCTTTTCTCCATTATTTTCTTCTAAATATTTTCTGTAATTCTCAAAATGTTCTTCAAATTCTTTTGCTGTTAAAGCAGAAATTGCTTTTAGTAATACACAATACGCATGTCTCTTACCTTCTGGTACTTCTATATATTCAAAGTCATAATGACTTATTTGATTTTTATTTTCTAATTCTATATTTAGCTCTTCTTTTAGTTCTCTTTCAGCTGTTTTAACTAAATCAAATTCGCCATCAACTAAGTCTTGTTTTGTATCAAGTCCTCCACCAGACACTTGTAAGCATCTTGGATAAGATGTGCTATCATCTAGCTCTCCTACTACTCCATATCCATCACTTGTTACTATATATACTCCACTTGCTAAATTGTGGCAAAAATATTTTTCATCTTCTACTCCATGTCTTTCATCATAAATGTAATGAGCATAATCTGTTTTTTCTAAAGTCAATACTACTTTATCTTCTTGTTCTTCCATTTTTGTTACATTCCATGTTTCTCCATTAAATAAATTAGGATTATCTTTTACTTGTTCTTGCCAAAATGTTGTGATTTTTTCTTTTAATTCTTCTGATAAATCCATTTTTCTATGTATTGTTTTTGTTATTACTTTTTTATTAGTATGTATAACCATGTTTTTCTCCCTTTGTGACAAAGAGGGCGTCCCTTTTTGTCACACTTTTTCATTTTTTATTAATATCCTTCTTATCTTTTCTCTCCCGATTTCTGTAATACTTTCTAAATCTCTATATGATACTTTATATTTATTTTTTAAAATATCACAAATTTCATATAATTTTTCTTTGTTTTCCTTTAATTCATCTATTGTTATATGTTCTTTATCTAAATATTCTATAAAAACTAATCTTGCATCTTCATTAGAGACTTTTTCAAAATCAGATAAATATTCTAATTGGACATCCTTTCTATAGTGCATCTCTTCATATTGTTTTTTTGAAGTAAAAATATTTATTTCTTCATTTTCTTTCCAAAAATTGGTATAGCTATTAAATTCATATTCATCTGCTTTATTACAGATTCCCGCTTTAACCGGATTATTGTGTATATATATAATTGCATTTCTTAAATGATTTTCATTTTTTATAATCTGAGAATGAAATCTCCCTTTATATACATATCCTTGTCTATTATGCCTTTTATTATAATATATCGCATATGATGTGTTGATTTGATGCATATAGTTTGATAAATCTTTTGTTTCTTTAAATTTTATTATTAAGTGTAAATGATTATCCATAATACAATGTGCAATCACATTAATATTAAATTTCTCTTGATTCTCTAAAATTAATTTTCTTATTTCCTTTTTTTCATTTGTCTTTTCATATATAAATTCTTCTGCTATTCCATGTGTAGTTATATGAACATATTCAATTCCATCTAAATTTTTTCTTATAAATTTGGGCATAATTATATTTTCTTCCTTTCATCTTATAATTTGCCCCACTTATTTTTTATTTGTGACAAAAAGGGACGCCCCCTTTGTCACACTATTTTATAAACATCGCATCTCCAAAGCTGAAAAATCTGTATTTTTCTTTTACTGCTTCTTGATACGCCCCCATTATGTATTCTTTTTCTGCTAATGCTGATACTAACATTAGTAGTGTTGATTGTGGTAGATGGAAGTTTGTTATTAGTCCATCTATACATTTAAATTTATATCCTGGATATATAAATATTTGTGTGTCTCCTTCTGTTTCTTTTAAATATCCTTTTTCGTCTGCTACTGTTTCTAATACTCTACATGATGTTGTTCCTACTGATATTACTCTATGTCCTTGTTTTTTTGCTTCGTTTATTTTGTCTGCATCTTCTTGTTTTATGTAGTAGTGTTCTGAGTGCATTTCGTGTGCTTCTACTGTTTCTTCTTTTACTGGTCTAAATGTTCCTATTCCTACATGTAATGTTACATTTGCTATTTTGATGCCTTTTTCTTCTATTTTCTTTAATAGTTCTGGTGTGAAGTGTAGTCCTGCAGTTGGTGCTGCTGCTGATCCATTATATTTTGCATATACTGTTTGATATCTATTTCTGTCTTTTAGTTCTTCGTGTATATATGGTGGTAATGGCATTAGTCCTATTTGGTCTAGTATTTCGTTAAATATTCCTTTATAGTGAAATTCTACTTTTCTTGTTCCACCTGGCATTATTTCTAGTATTTCTGCTTCTAATAGTCGCTCTCCAAATATTACTTTTGTTCCTACATGTAGTTTATTTCCTGGTCTTACTATACTTTCCCAGATATCTCCTCCTATATTGTTTAATAATAAGAATTCTACATTTGCTCCTGTTTCTTTCTTCCCATATATTCTTGCTGGTATTACTTTTGTATTATTTCTTACTAAACAGTCTCCTGGTTCTAAATAGTCTATTATGTCCTTAAATATTTTGTGTTCTATTGTTTTGTTTTCTTTGTTTAATACCATTAATCTTGATTCGTCTCTTTTTTGTAATGGTACTTGTGCTATTAGTTCTTCTGGTAAATCGTAATTAAAATCTGATACTTTCATTTTTTCTCCATTTCTTAAATATTGTTCATATGACATCTGTAAATTTTTATTTTCTGCCTTCTGCTTATACTATTTAACTTCTAAATTTTGATTTGTATTGTTTTTAAATCCTTGACTTATATTTTTAACATTATTTACAACATTTCTAAATAATTGCTTTATTTCTTGTATTATATTTTGAGGTTCCTTAAATTCTTCTAGTTTGTATGAATATTTAAAGTTTGATCCTTTTGCTGGTTTTAATATATATATATCTTCTGGCAAACCTATTTTTCCATTTGAAGATTTTATATCCTTATTCATATAATCTTTATACCATTCTCTTAATCCTGTCATCTTCTGATTTTTATAATTATATTTTTCATTATCATGTAATGCTGGTATTGTATATTCATATTCTCCTGCTGTTCTTTCTAATGAATGTAAGAATTCATGTAAAAAAACTTCCTCTGGAAATGTATTTACTCTTGTATCATATCTATATACATAACTTTTCGATGAGTTTGGCAATCTTATATTTGAATACCCTATTCCATAATAGTCCATTGACCCGAAGTCCTATCCAGTCATTTATCTGAATATCATTTTTGTATTCTTCATTTCCTAATCTTATTATTGCAAATATATGATCATAATCATTTTGATTTACTATATCTTTTATACTTTTTTCTACATCCTCTGCAGCTACATAATATCCAAATTCCTTATCATATGATAATTTATTTATTGGCTCTTGGACTTTATATATATCACAATTTGCAGTCATTTTATTTTGTGATAATTCTCTTGTGGTTGTTTCAAATCTTTTTATTGTGCTTCTTATATCTGATATATCACTATCTGACATTGATATTTTTATTTCTTTATTGTCTACTATTACATCTGTATTTTCAAATATAAAACATGCAAATTTCCAATTTTTGCCCTCGCTTATTGTTCCTTCTTCTAATGAAAAATCAGAAAACCATGATGTACCTGTACAATTTCCTAAATATCCACCTAACCTAAATCCAATATTAACTTCTTCTCTATTTTTGGAATTAAATATCATTTCTATTCTTTGCCAATCTTGTGTACCTGTTATTGCAACAGATTTTTCTGTTGTTCCAATTACTGATATTTGTGCTCCTATTCCTGCTGTATTATTTTCTGGAATTACATTTTCTGTTTTTACCATACATGTTACTTTATATGGTGTATTCTTTTGAACTTTTACTGTCTTATAAAACGTTGCATCATTAGCTATTTCTGATTTTATCCTATAACTATTTGACTTTCCATATTTTATTTTATCATCCCTTTTAAACTCTGATGTATGTAAATTTATTTCACTTCTTACAAATTCATTAAAATTATTATTCTTATAAAAATTAAAAGCACTTACAAATACTGCTATTAAAATTATCCATGTTATAATATTAGCTATTTTATTTTTCATATTTTTCTCCCTCGTGAGACACTTGGGGCAATCCAAATTTGTCTCATTTTTTTGTCTTCTTTTGTCGATTTTATATCTATTATATTATAGCATTTTTTATATGTTTTTCGCAATATTTTGGCGAAAAAAAGAGTGAAAACTCACTCTTTTTTAGATGCCTTTTATATAAACTTTATGACTTTTTTGATACCTTAAACATTCCTATATATCTATATTCTCCTAGTGCCCCTTTCCTCCTTATGTCTGACTCCTTAACAGTTTTAATTTCACCATTCCAACTTTGCTTTTCTTCTTTTGTTTCTCCATTTTCTACAAATTCACTTCCTATGCTAAATACCATATCTCCTACTACTAACTTTGCTTCTAATACATATGTACTATATTCCTGATATTCTTTTCCGTTTTTATCTGTTTTATTTTTTAATAAACAATTCTCATTATATTTTTTTCTACTTGTTGCTAATCCTGTTCCATCTATTATTATATGATAATATTTTCCCTTACTAAGAACTTTTTTATTATTTTTCCTCTTATTAATTTGATTATCATATATTTTCTTATTTCTTCTATTTCTGCTATTTTTACCTGTTTAAATACATTATTAATCGTATCACAATGTGGTATTTCTTCTAATTCTAATCCACATATTTGTGCTATATTTCTTATTGCTTCTTTTGTGTTTAATTCTCTTGTCATTCCTTGCATACTTTTCATCTCACACATTAACCCCATTAATCTTACTATAAATATTACTTTCATTTGATACTCTACATATGATTGATTTCTCAAATCTGTTAATCCATTAAATTTATTTATTAATTCTGGAAAATACTGATTTATCACCTTTATTAAATCATTTAATATATTTATTTCTTCCTTTTTGGCTCTTTTTTCTTTTCTATTCATTAAAAGCACCATCCTTTGCGATAAAATTTATTTAATTTTATCATAAAGAACGGCGTTTTTATTTATTTTACTGCATTTTTTATTGTGAAAAATTTTTAATCTTTTTTACTGCTTTTTTTAGTTCGTTTTCTTATTATATATTTTCTATATAAAAAACAAAGTTAAAATATTGATTTAAACATAAAAAGGTGCTATAATAGTTGACGTAAAAATAAAAAATAAGAAGTGAAATTATAATTATATTCATTTAAGAAAGGAGTTACATTATGAAACGGAAGTCTGAAAAGGAAATAAGAGCTGCAAAAAAACCAAGTGATATATTTTCAATGGACTTAAATTCCATAGAACAAGAAAAAGAAGAATATCTTGAAGCATTTAAACCAAAAGAGTATCATACAATAGAGAATTTTATTACAACAAGAAAAGTATTACTACTATATAATGAAGCTATAAATGAATTAAGTAAACATACTCCGTCTACTTATAAAGAATCAGATAAAGTTTGTGACAATTTCATAGCATTTAATCGCACTACTGATCTATTTTTACCTGAAAAGTTTGATTCACCTCGTACTACTGATTCTGTACTAGCTGATAGTATATCTATTATTGAATCATCTTGTTTTTATAGTTCAAAAGCAGCAGCTATATCAAATTATCTAATTTCTGAATCAATATTGAATTCATTTCGTAATGTTTCTTTTTCATTCAGTTCGTATACTGATGAGCTTGAAAGGAAAAACAAACTTGATGAATATTATATGTTGTTTAATGAAATTGATAAATATGATAATACTCTTATAGAATTTGGTTGTATAGAAGATGCTTATAATAATCTTCAGTTAGTTCAATATCCAACTATTAATACTGATATACGTAATATGTGGATATTAATAAATCTAACAACAGAAGAGGGGCTTAGTAAGATATTAGATATTTCAAAACATCAACTTGCGAATCCTATAAAAATATTATCTGATATAATGAATCATAAAAATACTTTCTATTTTGGTGATAAGCTTTTACATGCAGGACCAAATAATTGTATTCGAATTCCATTAGATGCTCAGATAATTAGAGAAAATTTTGATTTTCGTTTTGTTGTATATTCTTTGCTAGATATTAGTGATTTGCATTTTGATATAGATAGAAATCTTAGTTATTACGAAGACAGTAATAATAATCCACAGTATTTGATGACTTTTAAGCCTACTGAAACCGAAGAGTTTATAAAACGTATTCTAGAATTTATTTATAATTCATTAGATGAATCTAGTTTTAAGAATTTGCTTTGGAATGATTCTTATTATAAAACAGTTGAATTTATCAATTCATTAAATATGGATATACTTCTTATGAATTTAAGAAATTTGCATTCAGGACTTAGAAATCAAGTACGAAAATTTAAAATTGACAAATCTATCAGTTAAATTTTTATAAAGGCTCCAAAAATGTTAAAGAGAGCGTCCAAATGGGCGCTCTCTTTGCTTTTATTTTTCAACTTTTTCTTCACCTTTTTCTTCTTTGTCATCTCCTAAAATTGCAGTTAAATTAACTCTACCTTGATCATCAATATCAAGAACTTTAACAGTAACTTTATCTCCTGCTTTTAAAACATCTTCAACTTTTTTAATTCTTTCTTTAGAAATTTTAGAAATATGAATTAATCCTTCTTTTCCATTAATTCCCAAATCTACAAAAGCTCCAAAAGTTGTTGTTCTTGTAACAGTTCCATAATAAATTCCGCCAACTTCAACTTCTTTTACAATATCTTCTATCATTTCTAATGCTTCATTTGCTTTTTCTGTATTCTCAGAATATATAAACACTTGTCCATCTTCTTTGATATCAATTTTTACTCCTGTTGCATCTATAATTTTATTTATTGTTTCTCCACCTTTTCCAATAACATCTTTTATTTTTTCTACTTTTATTGTTGTATTTACTATTTTAGGTGCATATTTTGATATTTCTTTTCTAGGCTCTGAAATTACTGGTAGCATTACATCTTCTAATATATGTTTTCTAGCAACTCTTGTTCTCTCAAATGCTTCTTTAATTACTTCATAAGATAATCCATCTACTTTGATATCAACTTGAATTGCTGTAATTCCTTTTTCAGTTCCACCAACTTTAAAGTCCATATCTCCAAAGAAATCTTCAATTCCTTGAATATCTGTTAACATTACATAGTCATTTTCGTCATCTGGATTTGTTACAAGTCCTGTTGATATACCTGCAACTGGTCTTTTTATTGGTACACCTGCTGCCATTAATGATAAAGTACTTCCACATATACTTGCTTGTGATGTTGATCCATTTGATGATAATACTTCTGATACAACTCTTATTGCATATGGGAATTCTTCTATTGATGGTAGCACTGGTACTAATGCTTTTTCTGCTAATGCTCCATGTCCTACTTCTCTTCTTCCTGGTCCTCTTGAGGCTCTGGCTTCTCCTACACTATAACTTGGGAAGTTGTAATGATGCATGTATCTTTTTGATTCTTCTGTATCAATTCCATCTAATGTTTGTTCTTCTGATTCCATACCTAATGTCGCAACTGATAATACTTGAGTTTGTCCTCTTGTAAATAATGCACTTCCATGTACCCTTGGTAATAAATCAATTTCACATGATAATGGTCTTATTTCATCTAATGCTCTTCCATCAACTCTTTTATGTTCTTTAAAGATCATGTTTCTTACACATTTTTTCTGTAATTTGTATATAGCTTCTCCAATATCTGCTTTATGCTCTGTAGCCATTTCTTCTCCAAATTTTTCTGCATATGCATTTGCTATTTTTTCAGATACTTCTGCTACATTGTTGTCTCTTGTTTCTTTATCTGCTTCTTGAAGTGCTTGTTTTACATCTTCTTCAAAATTTGTTTCTATATATTCATATACATCATGGTCAACTTCAAATGATTTATATTCAAATTTTGGTTTTCCTATTTCTTCTTTAACTTTTTCTATAAATTTGCATATTTTCTTAATTTCTTCATGTCCTGCTTTTATTGCTTCTAACATAACATCATCTGGAACTTCATTTGCACCTGCTTCAATCATTGCTATTTTCTTTTCTGTTCCTGCTACTGTTAACGTTAAATCAGAAACTTTTCTTTGTTCTTCTGTTGGGTTTATAATTATTTTTCCATCTACTAATCCAACATTTACTGCTGCTGTTGGTCCACCAAATGGTATATCAGATATTGATAATGCTGCTGAAGCACCTATCATTGCAGCAACTTCTGGTGAGTTATCTTGGTCTACTGAAAGAACTGTACATACAACTACTACATCATTTCTAAAATCTTTTGGGAATAGTGGTCTTAATGGTCTATCTATTGCTCTTGATGTAAGTATTGCTTTATCGCTTGGTTTTCCTTCTCTTTTTTGGAATGAACCTGGTATTTTTCCAACTGAATATAATTTTTCTTCATAATCTACTGATAATGGGAAAAAGTCTATTCCATCCCTTGGCTCTTTTGATGCTGTAACATTTACTATTACAACTGTATCTCCATATCTAACTAAGACACTTCCATTTGCTAATCCTGCCATTTTACCTGTTTCGAATACAAGTTTCCTTCCTGCTAATTCTGTTTCATAAGTTTTAAACATATTATTTTCTCCTTTTTCTTTATTATCTTTTTTGCACCATTTTTTTATTAAATCAAACATAGTTTGTCCCCCATTTTTATAAATTTTAATTTGGAAAATAATTGTTATTTGGCTAGGAAAACAAAATTTAAATTTATGAGTCGTGCGCGTGCACGTTGATTAAATTTAAATTGAAATTTGACAACTCCAAATGATAATTATTTTTCAAATTTAAGTCTAATTTAGATTGTAACCTCTATAACATTCTGGTCTTATTTCCAGCACATTATACAAGCTACTTATCTAAATTTT
The DNA here is from genome assembly GCA_948891265.1 of uncultured Clostridia bacterium. Lineage (GTDB taxonomy): Bacteria > Bacillota > Clostridia > TANB77 > CAG-508 > CAG-269. Next base: position 13,707 of record CAQUBD010000017.1, read on the forward strand.
AGACTTCTTCTTACAATGTATACAAAATTTATTTCATAAATTTTGTATACGATAACTGTAATCGGCATAGACTCAACATCTATCTTAAAAGCCTATGTCAAATCTTTTGTTTGCATAGGCTCTTATATGAAATTATTTTCTTAATCCTAATTTTTCAATGATGTCTCTATATCTTTGTACATCTTTCTTTGCTAAGTAGTTTAATAAGTTTCTTCTTTTACCTACCATTTTTAACAATCCTCTTCTTGAGTGATTATCTTTTTGATGTACTTTTAAGTGTTCTGTTAATTCATTAATTCTTTGTGTCAAAAGAGCTATTTGTACTTCTGGTGAACCAGTGTCTTTTTCTTCTCTTTTATGAGTATTAATGATTTCTTGCTTTCTTTCCTTTGTCATTCTTTACACCTCCATTTTTATTTTATACATTGTTTCACCTTTAACTGAGCTATTAGTTTTGGTGCTTTTCTTAAAAGCTAAGTAAAAGGTTTTTGTTTTACTTGAATAGTATACTACACTTTAGCTAATTTGGCAATATCTTTTTGTAAAATTTTTCTGTGTTCCTATAGTGTTACAAATTTTATTATGCTTTGCTCGTTGTAGGGCAGGTAATATTTAACCCTGTGAATCGTAATAGTTTTCTAATCATTAAGTATTCTTGCCATTTGTACACCTGATGCAGAAGCCATCATTAATCCTCTTGTCATTCCTCCACCATCACCGATTGAATATAGTCCCTTTATACTAGTCTCAAAATTTTCATCTATTATTAATTGATTACTATAAAATTTTATTTCTGGTCCATACAATAAATTGTCAGGATTTGCAAACCCTTCTACAACTTTATCTAATGATCTTATAAATTGTAGTATATCTGTCATTGTTCTATATCCTATAGCAAATGTTATATCCCCTGGAACCGCAGATTTTAAAGTAGGTACTACACTATTGTTTTTTAATTCTTCTTCCCATGTACGTTTGCCTCTAAAAATATCGCCTAATCTTTGTACTACAATATTTCCATTTCCTAATTCATTTAGGTTTTTGGCAACATTTCTTCCATATTCAATTGGTTTATTAAATGGATATGTAAAATTATGTGATACTAATATTGCTAAATTTGTATTTTCACTTTTTCTTTCTTTATATGAATGTCCATTTACCAATGATAAGTTATTATCATATACTTCTGCAGATACAAATCCACTTGGATTTTGGCAGAATGTTCTAACTTTGTCTTTAAATGGCCCTGGCCTTCCTACAAATTTACCTTCATACATGTACTTATTTACTTTCTCCATAACTTTGTCTGGTAGCTCATATCTTATACCTATATCGACTACTCCTGCTTTTGTGTCTATATTATGCTTTTCACACATATCAACTAACCAATTAGCACCTTTTCTCCCTATTGCTATTACTACTTTGTCACTATAAACTTCTTTTATATCTTTTAAATTATTGTTTTTAGCATCTATTATTTTTACACCTTTTACTTCTCCATCTTTTATAATTAAATCTTCTACTTTTGTTTCAAACATCATATCTATACCATTTTCTTCTAGATATTGTTCTAATTTCCCATATAATTCATGTGCCTTTTCTGTTCCTAAATGTCTTATTGGTATATCGATTAATGTTAAATCTTCTTTTTTCGCTTTATTTTTTAATTCTTTTACTTCTTCTGGATATTGTGTTCCCTCTAGTCTTGAATCAGCTCCAAATTTTAGATAGATTTCATCTGTATAATCTATTAGTTTTTTTGTTTCTTCTACTCCTATATATTTATGAAGATTCCCTCCAACATAGATATCCTCGTCATCTTTATTATATAATGATAATTTTCCATCAGAAAATGCACCTGCACCTGAAAATCCACTTGTTATATTACAATATGGCTTACATTTTACACATTTTCCTAGTTTTTCTATTGGGCAGTTTCTTTGTTCAACTCTTTTTCCTTGTTCAATTAATAATATTTTCTTATTTTTGTTTAATTTCGTCATTTCATATGCGCAAAATATTGAACTTGGTCCCATTCCAATAATTATTACATCATATTTATTCATTTTACCACATCCTTTACGTTGTTTATTTTACCTTTATTTTATTAAATTGTCTATAGATATTAGAACAAAATATTAAAAATGTGATAAAAAGTGGTTACAATTCACAGTCAATTTAAAATCTAATAAACTCTGTGGAGTGCTATTTTAATATATACCGAGTACTGTTGATTATATAAGTTGTGAATTGTAACAAAAAGTGTGACAAAAAGGTACGTCCCCTTTGTCACACTTGTCTCATCTTTCCATCTTTTACAGTAAACTTAGCTAATTTTCCTTTATTCAATTTATTATCCAAAATCTCTTCTGCTAATTTATCTTCAACTAAATTTTGAATAGTTCTTCTTAAAGGTCTAGCTCCAAAGTTTTTATCAATCCCTTCTTTTGCAACTAGTTCTTTTACTTCTGGTCCTAATTCAATATCATATTTTTGTTCTTTTAATCTGTTAACAACTTCTTTTAGCATGATATCAATAATTTGACCAATTTCATTATCATTTAATTTATGGAATACAATTATTTCATCAATACGATTTATAAATTCTGGCCTTAATTCTTTTTTTAGGATATCCATAACTTCTTTTTTAGTATTTTCATATTCTTTTTGTTCATTTTGTTTATGGTTTTCTGCTGTATTTTCAGATGTATTATTTGTAAATCCTAGAAATTTCTTGTCTGTGATAACTCTTGCTCCTAAGTTTGATGTCATTATTATTACTGTATTTTTGAAGTTTACTGTTCTTCCTTGGCTGTCTGTTAGTCTTCCGTCTTCTAATATTTGTAATAACATATTCATTACATCTGGATGTGCTTTTTCTATTTCGTCAAATAGTATTACTGAATATGGTTTTCTTCTTATCTTTTCTGTTAGTTGTCCACCTTCATCAAATCCTACATATCCTGGAGGTGATCCAATTAATTTAGATACTGAGTGTGGTTCCATAAATTCTGACATGTCTACTCTTATCATTGAATTTTCGTCACCAAATAATACTTCTGCTAAAGCTTTTGATAATTCTGTTTTTCCAACTCCTGTTGGTCCTAAAAATAGGAATGAACCTATTGGTCTTTTTGGATCTTTTAGTCCAACTCTCCCTCTTCTTATTGCTTTTGCAACCGCTTCTACTGCTTCATTTTGACCTATTACTCTTTTATGCAATTCAGTTTCGAGATTTTTTAACTTCTGATTTTCATCTTCTGTTATTTTTTTAGCTGGTATGCCTGTCCAACTTGCTATTACTTCTGCAATATTTTCATCTGTTATATTTACTATTGCTTTCGTATTTTTATTTTTCCATTTATTTTGTTCTTTTTCAAATTTTTCTTTTAAAGTTCTTTCTTTATCTCTTAATTCTGCAGCTTTTTCAAATTTTTGGTTTATAACTGCTTCTTCTTTTTCATTTTTTATTTTTTCTATATCTTCTTGTAATTCTTTTAAACTATCAGGCTCAGTAAAAGTCTTAAGCCTTGCACGAGAAGCAGCTTCATCTATTAAATCTATTGCCTTATCTGGTAAAAATCTATCATTTACATATCTAACAGATAAACTTACAGCTGCGTCAATTGCTTCATCTGTTATTTTTACATTATGATGCGCTTCATATTTATCTCTAATACCTTTTAAAATCTGAATTGTATCTTTTTCAGATGGTTCATTTACAGTAACTGGGCTAAATCTTCTTTCCAAAGCAGAATCTTTTTCAATAAATTTTCTATATTCATTTAAAGTAGTAGCTCCAACTAGCTGGATTTCTCCCCTTGCAAGTAATGGTTTTAAAATATTAGCTGCGTCAATTGCACCTTCTGCTGCCCCTGCACCAACTATTGTATGGATTTCATCTATAAAAAGAATTATATCTCCAACTTTTTTAACTTCATTTAATGCCTTTTTAATTCTTTCTTCAAAATCCCCTCTATATTTAGCACCTGCAACCATTCCTGAAATATCAAGAGTTACAACTCTTTTATCTTTTAATATTTCTGGAACATCTCCCGCAACTATCTTTTGAGCAAGACCCTCAACAGCAGCCGTTTTTCCAACACCTGGCTCTCCTATCAAGCATGGATTGTTTTTTGTTCTTCTTGATAGAATTTGTATAACTCTTTCAATCTCTTCTTTTCTGCCTATAATTGGGTCAAGTTTCCCTTCTTCTGCTTTTTTAGTTAAATCTTCTCCAAATTGATTTAATGTTGGGGTTTGATTAAAACTTCCTTTCCCTTTTTGTCTAGATTTTGAAGAATTCGAAGTGCCTTCATTATTTGAATTACCATTTTCTCCTTCATTAATAACATTTACAATTTCATTATATAATTTAGGAATATTAGCATTCAAATCTAATAAAATTTTAGCTGCTATACAGTCTCCTTCTCTTAATATCCCTATTAAAAGATGTTCTGTTCCTATAAAATTATATCCTAACTTTCTAGCTTCTATAAATGCAGACTCTACTACCCTTTTAGTTCTTGGTGTAAAATCTACTATATTTTCAATAGGCTCATCTCGTCCTATTAATTCTTCTATTTTATTTAATATATCATCAGCTGTTATTTGCTGATTTTCTAATACCTTTGAAGCTATTCCATTTCCTTCTTTGGCTAGTCCATATAATATGTGTTCTGTTCCTATATAGTTATGTCCTAGCTCTAAGGCTATATCATTTGCGATTTCTATCGCTTTGTTTGCTCTGTTTGTAAATTTGTATGTCATTTTTACCCTCTCCTTTTTGTCCCATTGGGGACACATCTTTATTTGACATTTTATGTTAAATATTATATAATTATTTTAGTAACTTTATTATCGTGATAGGTTATATCACATTCTCAACCCATATGGAGGTAAAAACTATGAAAAACATCAATAAAGGTCTTGGTTACTTAGCAGTTGCAGCAATTAGTATTGCAATTGTTGGCTTTACAGGTTCCGTTTTAGGTGCTGTAGCCGTTGCGCTTATTGGTTTTATGGTTTTAGATGACTAGTAGTTCCCCCATATGGGGGTTTTTATTTTTCTTCCATTATTTGTTTTACAACTTCTGATCTTTTTATATCTCTTTCTAAAGGCTCATATTGTTCTCCCAAATATTTTTGCATACTTGCAGGTTTAGTATATAAAATCAATTTTTGAATTTTACTATCATTTAATTCTTTCAAAATTCCCAAATCTGTTCCCATTTTTATATTTGAAATTAATTTTTGTGACTCATCCAAAGAAATTTTTCTACAATTTTTTAATATTCCATAACTTCTATAAATTGTGTCTTCTAAGTCAATTGTATCTTTTGCTAAAAATTTTCTTGCTTTTCTTTCTTGTTCAACCAATTTATTTGCTACAATTTTTATATTTTCTATTATTTCTTGTTCTGTAATTCCCAATGTTCTTTTATTTGATATTTGGTATATATTTCGATTATTTATATCATCTTGTCCATATGCTCCTAATATGTTCACACCAAAATTGTTTATGGTATAAAATACTTTATCTATATTTCTTATTTTTTCTAATGCTGGCAAATGTACCATAACTGAAGCCTTTAATCCAGTTCCACAGTTTGTTGGCAAACTTGTTAAATATCCATATTTTTTATTTGTTGCATATCCTAATATTTCTTCTATTTTTTGGTCTAATTCTATTGCATAATTCAATGTATTTTCTAATTCAAGTCCTGAACTAAATACTTGAATTTTTACATGATCATCATCATTTATCATTATACAAATATTTTCTTCATCATTTATTAGTATTGCTCCTGTTTCATTTTTATTTAGCACATATTCTGCACTTACTAAATTCTTTTCTACTAAACTCATTTTTGTTATATCGTCCATGTCTTTTAGCTCTAAGTATTTTAGTCCATATCCTATTGATGGTGCATTTTCTTTTATTTTGTTTTTTAGCTTGTCTATTTCTGTTTTTGTTTTTAAATTGAATTTGAATCCTTGTATATTTCTTGCAAATCTGATTCTTGTACTTGTTACTACATCTGATTCTTTTCCACTTTGTAAATACCAATTCATATTTATTCCCTTTCATTTTTCTTAATTTCATCTCTAATTTTAGCAGCATCTTCATATCTTTCTTCTTTAATAGCCTTTTTCAAATCATCTTGTAATTTTTCTAGCTTATTTTCAGAATTATTAATACTTTTATTACTTTCATTTTTTTCAAACTTAATTTTATTATCTGAAATTTTTCCTAATCTTCCATTATGTCTATTAGCACCTTGCAATTTCTTTAAAATCGGATCCATTCTATCTTCAAAAACATCATAACAATTTGCGCAACCATATCTCCCAGTATTTATGATATCGTCAAAAGATGACCCACAACTATCACATTTTATTTGTTTTACTTCACTTAACAATGGCATAAAATCTTGTGAACTACTAAAATCTTCTAGGAAACTTCCAAAGAAATTTGATAAATCAAATTTTGGCATTCTAAAATCCATATTATCTGTTATTCCTAATTTTCTACTACATTCTTCACATAAATGCATTTCTTTTCTTACACCATTAATATTTTCTGAATATCTTACATTTGCCTCTCTTTTATTACAATTTTCACATAACATATAAATCACTCCTATTCTTAAAATTTTGTTGCTATTCATAGCTTATTATTCTATGTCCATGCATGGTAACATTTTTAAAATAAATGAAATTTTTATTCTATATTTAACAACATATTTTTTAATATCCTAGCTCTCACTTCATCTTTAATATCCAAATCTAATTTAAGCACATTATCACTTGTAGCGACCTTTAAAAGCTTAGCTTCACTAGATGTTATTATGTTGTATGTTAAAAAATCACTTATCAAAATATCAATTTCATTTGCTGTGATTGTTTTTCCTATATTATTTATAATATGCATTATATAATCTGATTTTGTATTACTTATTTTTTTTATTTTGATGTTTCCACCACCACCTCTTCTGCTTTCTACATAGTATCCTTGTGATGGTTTAAATCTTGTTGATATTACATAATTTATTTGTGATGGAACACAATTAAAATGTTGTGCTAATTCATTTCTTTGAATTTCTATAAAGTTGCTTTCTTCATCTTCAAATAAATCTTTTATAAATTCTTCTATTACATCTGACATTCTCATTATATCAGCCCCCTTTTAAAAAACTTGTCCTTTTATGCGTTTTACTTAATAAATTGTTGTTTAATAATTTTTAATCTTTGACTTTCTTTGACTTACAATATATATTATAATCTCTTTTTAAAATAAATCAATTGTATTATTTGACCTTTTCTGACTTTCTTTGACTTTTATTTTTATATTTTCTTGTTTTATCTTCCTTTATCTTTCTTTTTCGTTATATTTTCTAACTTTTCTACTTTTTCTTTTTGTTCTGGTAATGGTACCCATGCAAAATATGATGATACAAATTCTCCATATTTTGTACAATCTTCTCCTACTTCTTCTGAACTTTCTCTTATTTGCTTTCCTAAATCTTTCTTGTTATTCATAAAAGCACATACCTCCCAATATATACAAAATTTATTTTATGAATTTTGTATAAGATATCTGTAACTTGCTTCACTCAAACAGCTATTCTAATGTATGCATAATTTATTTCATAAATTCTGCATAAGATATCTGTAACTCGCTTCGCTCGAACAGCTATCTTAAGTATGTGCTTTTTTCAGATTTATATACATTATACTTTTAAAACTAATCCTGGATAAATCATATAAGGATTTGTAATTCCATTTATTCTTGCAAGTCTTTTTGGACATATTCTATATCTTCTTGCAATTCTCCATAATGAGTCTCCCTTTTGAACTGTATATTGTGCATAATTTATATTTGAATATGAAGTTTGACTTAAATTTGAATTTACATTTTTACTAACTCTTGAACTAGAATTTGATCCTGAGTTTCTATATAAAATTAGTCTTTGACCTGGGAATATCAAATTAGGATTTTGTATATTATTCCAGCTTACTAAATTTTGCACAGTAGTCCCATATCTTCTTGCTATTCCCCATAATGTATCTCCCCTTCTTACTGTATAAAATGTCTTTCCTGTTGCATTTGATTCATTTCCTGGTATATTAGAATTTGTATGTATTCTTAATACTTCTCCTGGATATATTAAATTAACATTTCTAATTCCATTTATCTGAGCAATTTCTTGTATTGTAGTTCCATATCTTCTTGCTATTGCCCACAAAGTGTCTCCTCTTTGAACTGTATAATATATTGTTTCTGTATTATAATTTCCATTTGGATTTTCATTACTTGGAATTTCTGAGTTATCATCTAAAAAAATTTCTTCTGAAAATAAATCTCTATCAACATTTCCACGTATTCCTGGCACAACGCCTCTATCTGTATATTGTACGCCTATAAATGTATTCCAACTAGCATTTACATTTTGTAAATTTCTATAATCACCATAATATGCAAGCCATAATTCTCCTTGACTTGCAAGTTCAGGACTAAAAGTTCTTTCACTATTATATAAATCACTATAAATAATCACTTGTTTTTTTGTTAGTTCTCTCACTTTCTGCATAAAAGCCATTGCAATTTGATTTATCTGTTCTCTTCCGACACCATTAAATTGTTCATAATCCATAGCTAATTTACAATCTGACTGCTTTCCAGATATTATAGATGAAAAAAATCTTGCTTGCCTTTCTGCTTCTTCTATATTTGTTGCTGTTAAAAAGTGATAAAATCCAACTCTTAATCCATTTGCTTTTGCATTTTCATAATTTATATCAAAGTATGGGTCTTTAATATTACTGCCTTGACTTGCTTTTATATATACAATATCAATTCCTGAGTTTTTAACTTGATTATAATCTATATATCCTTGCCAATCACTTACATCAATTCCTTCGTATCTTAATTCGCTTTGTGGTGATAGTGCATATATGTAATTAATTGATGCTATTGTAAATATAAAAAAAGAAATAATAATTTTTGATAGTTTATTTTTCATACAAAATATCCTCCTTATATATTTTGTATATTTTATTCTTTTTTTTTATTTTTAGTGATTTTATTTATATATTTTTAGGGAACTTAAATCCTTTAGAAAAAAATGTTTTAGGATTTTTTTGATTTAAAAATTTTATTTATAAATTTGTCCTCGATTTTCTGCCTTCGTAATTAAAATAATAAATTCATTTTGAATTTGTTCATAAATAATTCTATAATTTCCAATTCTAAGCCTATATTCATTTTTACAACCTACCATTTTCTTTATATCTCCATTCGGCAGGTTGTATATTGCTTTGTAAATCCTTAATCTTTGATATTTATCCTGCTTTTCAATAAATTTAAGAGCTTTAGGTCTAATCTTAATCTTGTAAATCATCTATAGTCAACCCCTCTCTCTTTAGTATTTCTTCAAATGATACTGCATCTTTTAACTCTTGTTCTTTTGTTGCTTTGCTTTCCATTATATAGTCTAAATACATTACCTTTTCAGTAATATCCATATTATCTAATATAATAGATGGTTCTAGTCTTAATAATTCATAGTCTATTGCTTTTTCCATTAAAACTTTAACAGAATTTAAACAATCAATGTTAAGACGTGGTGTCATTTTAATTACATCTTTTATTGCCTGTATTTGTGCTTCAGACATAATAATCAACTCCTTTCTTTGTATAATTTATAAAATTATTTTTGTGTATACTATTATAGCATCGTTTACAGCAATTTACAAGAATAAATTGTTTTAACTTTCGGTTTTTTATTTATATTCAAACTTAAAAGTTATAATATATCATAAAATGCAGTGATGCGCAGTTGGGAGAACACATATTTATACAGATAAGCTATATTAACTATTCCTTTTTTGAAGATTTAATAAACAACTTTATATGATTAGTTCGACCAGCAAAGAACGGAATTTTATGATATACTATAACTTTTTATATAAATTATAATTTTAAAAAACTGAAACTTAAATAAATTGTAATAACTACATATTTCTATTTTTTAAACATATATTTTAATATGGTGATTTCATGTTTTCAAAATGTAATTTTTTTATTATAAAAATTAAAAGAAATATATTAGTGTTACTATTTCTGGCATTTGCTTCAAGCTTACTGCTATTTTCAAGTAATAATTTACCTGCTATAAAAAAAGGCTTATCACTTTGGGCTAATTCTGTAGTTCCTTCACTTTTTCCTTTTTTTGTAGCAACAGAACTTTTAATGAATACTAATTTTGTAAATATTTTAGGAAGATTTTTAAATAAAATTATGAAGCCTTTGTTTAATATTAGAGGTGAAGGCTCTTTTGGTTTTATTATGGGATTAATTAGTGGATATCCTGTTGGGGCTAAAATTGCGTGTGATTTTAGAGAGAATAATATTTGTTCTAAGGAAGAATGTGAAAGATTACTTAGCTTTACAAATAATTCTGGTCCTTTATTTATTCTTGGAACTGTTGGTATTAGTATGTTTGGTAATTCTACTATTGGTTTGCTTTTATTGATTACTCATATTTTAGCATGTATAAGTGTTGGAATTATTTTTAGATTTTGGAAATTTAATTCTTATAGTCCTAATTATGTTGGAAATAAAAATTCTAATTGTAAAAAATATAATAATGTTACTTTTTCTAATTTAGGTGGTGTTTTAGGAACAAGTATTACTAATAGTATTTCAACTGTTTTAATGATTGGTGGTTTTGTTGTTATTTTTTCTAGCATTATTTCTATTTTGAATGCTAGTGGAATTTTGCATAGTTTAATTATTATTTTGACTCCAGTCTTTGATCTTTTACATATTGATAATTCTTTTATTTATGGTATTTTGACTGGATTTTTGGAGATTACTAATGGTATTAGCTCTATTTGTAATGTTCATATTAAGAATATTTCTATTAATATTATTTTGACTGCTTTCTTACTTGGTTTTGGTGGATTATCTGTTTTGCTTCAGGTTTTGAGTATTACATCAAAAACTGACTTGTCTATAAAGCCTTATATTTATGGAAAATTGTTGCATGGTGTTTTGGCTGCTTTTTATACTTTTGTTGTTATTAGTGTTTTTCCTTTTTTTAATTTTAATTTGTGAATATTTGTAAAGTTTTAAAATATATATTTATTAATATGATTGGAGTTGATTTTATGGATAAAGATTTTAATAATATACCACCATTTATGGATTTTTCTACATTTCAACAAGTTTCTCCTATGGGAGGTCCCGATATGAATGACATTTATCGTGATCCTATGTTTAATCCAATGGCACAATACGAGCAAGCATATTTGTATTATAGATATTTATGCATGCAAATGGATTATAAAATAAAATGTAAGGAATATGAAAAAATGTGTAATTCTTCTGGTAGTAATGAGCGAAATGGACAAAGAAGGGTTGAATAGTTACCCTTCTTTAATCACTTTATATAATTGTGTTTCTATTTTCTCTCCTAAAAATTTTTTTAATAATTGGGGATTTTTAATTAATTCTTCTTTTTCTTTTTTTACTAATTTCTTAATATAAAATTCTAATTTTGAAGCTAATACTCTATTTGCTGATTCCCATGCAATTTCAAGTTTTTCTACTTCATGTCTTAATGTATATTTTGCAGTCTTTGCTCCTTTTTCTTTATGTTCTTTTAAACGCCTCTCTAAATTTGTTGTTATTCCTGTATATAATGAATTATCTTTACATCTTAATATATATGTATAATATATCTTACTATTATATTGATACTTTTCTAAATCAACTGAATTATTTAAAACTTTTACATTTTCAGCTTCTAATTTTTGTTTTTGAGCTTGTATTCCCCCAAAAGCAAAATTCTCTGATAATCTGCCTTTGCTATTAACAACTTTATAACAAGGATATTTATTTTCATCTGGATTTTTATGAAGAATATTCCCTACTACTCTTGATAATTTAGGATTTCCTAAATATTCTGCAATTTGTTTATATGTTACAACTTTTCCTTTAGGAATTGTTAACAAATATTTATATACTTCTTCTTTCATTACTTTCACCTTCTTTATTTATTATATACTAAAAATTCTCTTATTTCATTAAATAAGAGAATTTTTTGACATTTCTCGACAAATGCGTGAGACATTTTTGCACTGCCTCCATTGTCTCATAATTGTGCCTCAATATTAAGAAGTCTATTATATTTAGCAACTCTATCTGTTCTACAAGGCGCTCCTGTTTTTATTTGCCCTGCATTTACAGCTACTGCTAAATCTGCAATTGTAGTATCTTCTGTTTCTCCCGATCTATGGGAAATTACTGTTGTATATCCTTTTTCTTTGGCTTCTTGAATTGTATCTAAAGTTTCTGTTAAAGTTCCAATTTGGTTTAGTTTTATTAATATTGAATTTGCTACATTTTCTTTTATTCCTCTTTGTAATCTTTTTATATTTGTTACAAATAAGTCGTCTCCAACTAATTGAATTTTATTTCCTAATCTTTCAGTTAGCATTTTCCAAGATTCCCAGTCTTCTTCTGCTAATCCATCTTCTATTGATATTATCGGATATTTTTCTGCTAAATTTATTATATATTCTATCATTTCTTCTTTGGTTTTGTATACATCTGTTTTCCAAAAATAGTATCCATCTTTTCCTATTTTTTTAGCTTCATCATACATTTCTGTACTAGCTACATCTAGTGCTAAACATATATCTTTTCCAGGTTCATATCCTGCTTTTTTAATTGCTTCTACTATTGCCTCTAATGCCTGTTCTTCATTTTCTAAATTTGGAGCAAATCCACCTTCATCACCAACTCCTACTGCGTACCCCTTTTCTTTTAGTACTTTTTTTAAAGTATGATATACCTCTACTCCTCTTTTTAGTCTCTCTGCGAATGTTATACTACCTACTGGCATTATCATAAACTCTTGTATATTTATATTATTATCTGAGTGCTTTCCCCCATTTAAAATATTCATCATTGGAATTGGTAGCTGTTTTGCATTTATTCCTCCAATGTAATTATATAATTCCATTCCTAATGAATTTGCTGCCGCTTTTGCTACTGCTAAAGATACTCCTAGTATTGCATTCGCCCCTAGATTTGATTTGTTAGGTGTATCATCTAATTCTATTAATGTTCTATCAATTTTTCTTTGTTCATATACATTCATATCAATTAGCTTTTTTGCTATTTTTTTATTTACATTTTCTACAGCTTTACTTACACCTTTTCCTAAATATCTTGTTTTATCTCCATCACGTAATTCTACCGCTTCAAAGCTTCCTGTTGATGCTCCTGATGGGACAATAGCAATCCCTGAAAATCCTCCGTTCTGTTACTACCTCTACTTGCACTGTTGGGTTACCTCTTGAGTCTAATACTTCTAATGCTTCTATATTTTTTATGCCTAAAAAATCTTTCATATAAAATACCTCCAAATCTTTTAGATATTTTATACAATTTTTCCAATTCTTATACAAAAAATTTGTAAAACAGTTGCTAACTCTATAATTTTGTGGTATACTTTATGAAAACTAATTTTATCCTTTTGTAATTCTCAAACTTTATACAGTTTGAGCTTAACATATATGAAACTATCAATACTTCTAATTAGAAGAAAGGAGAATAAAATCTATGTATGAAAAAATAAAAGGATTTCACTATTCCTTTTGGGAAAGTAGAAATATTATTAAACTTTTTGGGATACTTTGGATTATTTTATTTATATCAACAGTAATATCATTTACTGTTAAGCAAAAATGGTCTACATCATTAACATATCCTGAAGAGGCTTATCAAACTCTTGAAAATGAAGCCACAAAAATGGCACACACACACAATCTTGGAACAGAATACGAATGTACCTATACCTACAACAATGTAATAAACTCATTATCACTTACTTTGAAGAACGTTGATCGTAGTAATGTTTCTATAACTGCTACAATTTCAGATTACAATACAGATAAGCAAGATATTAATATTACAAGAAATATAAAAAACAAATTAAGTTTTATTCTTAGTAATTCCATTGCATACTTTATTATTTTTCCAGTTCTGGTATCAGGTCTTATTTGGCTGGCAATTGTCTTTATATTAGAATTAATTCTTATTATTGCTTTTATTTTTCATAAGATTGGAGAAAAAGTTTTTAAATCAAAAGAATAATTTTTTCCCGCATGGATTAATTCCATGCGGGAATTTGGTGTACATACAATAATGCTTTAAAACCTATTAATGTACGCTTTTGTTCTGTTATAGGAAAAATCGCAGATTTTCCTATAACATCAAACATTGTACACAATTTTACTATTGTAAAATTGGCACAAGAACAAAGACGCGGACTTTAAAATGTTTAAAACGGAAATAATGTTATTAATGTCCGCTTTTGTTCTCTCTATACCATTTTGCAAATTCTTCCATTGAGTCAACAGATCCATATTTTTTTCTGTTTTTCCTTTCTTCATCAGTCATTTGAGCCAATGTTTTATCATATCCATAAGGTATATAAATATACCACAAATCTGACCATTTTTTATCTGTGTCATTTCCTAGTACTTCTTTTGCTAATGTTCCTTCATGTTTTCCCATAAATTGATGTAATTCTTTTCCATCATAATATGATAAACATTCTGTAAATCTGCATTTTCTATTTTCTTTTCCTTCCATTAATTTTAGTATTCCTTCAATTTTTATAGTATCTAATGCAAAGTTTACAAATGCTCTTGGAAAGCCATCTAATTCATCAATCCAAAATCCGCAGTCTAATGATATACATGGTTTCTTTACTAACTTATATGCTTCCATTACTTTATATTTTGATATATATTTTATATCATCACTTCTTGGTTCTTCTAGTTCATATTCAAATATTTTAAAGTTAATTTCTTTTAAGTCTTTTTGGGCTGATGCTATTTTTCCTTTGTTATGTGTTACAAATATAACTTCATTTGTTTTCATATCTACACCTCCTAAAAAAATTTTTTACAATAGTTGCTTTATAATAAACCCTTTGTGAAAACAGGAGTATAATATTAAGTCTAGAACTATCTAGAATACAGTTATTATATTATGCAAACCCTGTTTTGTCAATATTTATTAATTCTTTTTTAACTTGCTCTTTTATCTCTTAACTGCCTTGCATATTTTATTGTTGCTTCATTTATCTCTCCTGAAGAAATTCTTGCAATTTCTTCTATTGTCTCTTTTTCATTTAATAATTTTATATTAGTATTAGTTCTATCTTCAACTACTTTTTTACTAATAAAATAATTATAATCTGCAATTGCTGCAATGCTTGGTAAATGTGAAATACATAATACCTGATGATTTTTTGATATTTTATTTAATTTTTCTGCTACTGCATTTGCTGCTTTTCCGCTTATTCCTGTATCTATTTCATCAAAAATTAATATTGGCATTTTATCTGTGTCTGCTAATACTTTTTTTATAGCTAACATTATTCTTGACATTTCTCCACCTGATGCTATTTTCGATAGTGGCTTTTCATCTTCTCCTAAGTTTGTTCTTATATAAAATTCTACTTCATCTTTTCCATTCTCAAAAAATTCTTCTTCATTGTAATTTATATGTACGTTTATTTTTGCATTTTTCATTTCTAGTTCTTCTAATACTTCATTTATATTGTTACTTAATTTCTTTCCATATTCATTTCTTAGTTGATTCATTGCTTTTGCTAATACTGTCATTTGCTCTTTTGTTTCTTTCAGTTCTTTTTTTAGTTTGACATTATATTCATCTAAATTTTCAATGTGTTCAATTTCTTCTTGTATTTCATTTTTGTATGCAATTATTTCTTTTATGTCATTTCCATATTTTCTTTTTAATGAATATATTAAATCTAATCTCTCTTCTATTTCATTTCTTTCTTCTTCATTAAAATATATATCTTCTTTGTAATTGGAAATGTCTCTTGATATTTCTTGTAGCTCATAATATATGTTTTTTAAATCACTTGATATTTTTTCATATACATTATCTATGTTCTCAATTTTTTCTAGTGCTCTTATTGCTGTATTTAAGCTATCTATACTACTTTCTCCAATTGCTATATCTGCTTCATTTAAATTTTTTGATATTTTTTCTGAATTTAACATTATCTTTCTTTTTTCTTCTAACTTTTCTTCTTCGTTTTCTTTTAAGTTTGCTTCTTTAATTTCATTTACTTGGTATTTTAATAAGTCTAGTTTTCTTTCTCTTTCTTTTTCATCTCCATAATTTGCTTTTAATTCTTTTTTTATTTCCAAATATCTCTGATATTTTTCTTTATATTTATTTTTTATGTTGTTTAGTTCTTTTCCAACATATCCATCTAAATATTTTAAATGAAATCTATTGTCTAATAAACTTTGATTATCATTTTGTCCATGTATTTCTATGTATTTACTCATAAAACCTTTAAGTTCATTTACTGTTACCATTCTTCCATTTATTTTACACATATTTTTTCCATTTAAATTAATTTCTCTTGATACAATTATATTTCCATCTATTGAGTTTTCATCTTCTGGTTCATACATGCATATTTCTACAAATGAATTTGTTTCTCCTTTTCTTATCATTTCTTTAGAAAATCTTCCTCCTGATATTATGCCTAAAGAGTCTATTATTAGTGTTTTTCCTGCACCTGTCTCTCCTGTTAATACATTTAGTCCTTCATTTAAGTCTATATTTAAATCACCTATTATTCCTATATTTTTTATATGTAATGTTGATATCATAAAAAGACCTCCTAAAAATCATAAAATTTTTGTTCGGTCTTATTATATATTTTAAATTTTAACTTGTCAATACTTTTGGCAAACTTTTTTTCGTTTTGATTTTCTTTCGTTGTAAGTCCCTCTTCTTTGTTCATATACACAATTTTCGCGGGCGAACAAAAACGGGACATGATTAAAATGTTAAAAAATTTTAATCATGCCCCGTTTGTTCTCTAATTTTATCTATAACGAAAAATTTTGAATATTGTTTTTCCGTCTTTTTCTTCTGCTTCAACCTTATTAGTCAGTTCACATGGACAAATACAACTTATTATTAAAACAAGTAATAAAATTATTGCCCATTTGGGATCCATTATCGTCTCTAGTAAAACAATAAAACTTCTTATTGTTTCTATTAATTCCATTAGACCCTCCTAAATTAAAGTTATATTTATTATAATATATATCCTAATTTTTGTCAACCAATTTTTTTATTTATGTAAATATGTAAAAAATCTGTATTTTTTATCTTCAGAATTACTTGAATCTATAAAATAGATTTCTCCATGTTTTTCTGATTCGCTTTTTAAATTTTTTTCTTCTAATATTTCTTTTAGATGTTTTGCAAGACTAGGTGCTCCATCAAAAAATTTAACATCTCCTAATACTTGTTTTATTTGTTCTTGTATCAATGGATAATGTGTACATCCTAAAACAACATTTTGAGTTTTATTCGCATATTGAGCAAGATTATTCTTTAAATATTTTTGTATCTTTTCATCATTTCCTTCTTCTATGATATCTGCTAAACCTTTGCAAGGCATTAAATATGTTTTATGATTATTATACTTTTCATATAATGTATGGAATTTTTCACTTTCCATGGTCCCTTTTGTTGCCATTACTAATGTTGATTTTTCATATGCATAGTCATGCACCATTTTATATGCAGGCTCTATTGCAATAATTATTTCCTCTGGATATTTTTCTCTTAATAACTTTGCAGCTTTTGCACTTGCTGTGTTACATGCTATAACTATTGCCTTACATTCTTGCTGTATGAATTTTTTCATAATTTTATCACACATATTAAATATTTCTTTATCTGATTTGTCTCCATATGGATTATTTTTTGAATCACTATAATATATATAATTCTCGTTTGGCAGTAATTGTAATATTTCCTTTAATACTGTTGCTCCACCTATTCCTGAATCAAATATTCCTATACTTTTTTCTTTATTCATATATTTATACTTCCTCTTAATTTAGTTCTATATAATCTATAGAAAAATTATATAATTAGATGGTATCATTAATAGAAAAAGAAGAGCTTGATAGCTCTTATTTTCTAATATCTAGTGTTCTTTTATATCACTAAATTACGCTCTTGGATGAGCTTTTTGATAAATATTTTTTAATCCCTCATCTTGAAATTGCATATAAACTTGTGTTGAAGAAATGTCTGAATGTCCTAACATTGTTTGTATTGCTTTTAAGTCTGCACCATTTTGTAATAAATGTGTTGCAAATGAATGTCTTAAAACATGTGGTGTGATATCTTTTGTTATATGTGCTTGCTCTTTATAATATTTTATTATTTTCCAAAATCCTTGTCTTGTTAATCTTTGTCCATTAATATTTACAAATAAAGCTTTTTCATTTTCATCTTTAAGTAATATATCTCTTGCATTGTCAGTATATTCTTTCAAAGCTTTTAAAGACATTTTACCTAATGGAATTGTTCTTTGTTTATTTGCTTTTCTACAATTTACATATCCTTCATTAAAATTGATATCATCTATATCTAGTGATATTATTTCTGTAACTCTCATTCCTGTAGCATAAGCAAATTCCAACATTGCTTTATCTCTAATACCTTTTAAGTCAATATCTTTTGGTTGTTCTAATAATAATTCAACTTCTTTAGAAGTTAAAACACTTGGTGTCCTTTTTTCTACTTTTGGAGATTGTATATTTCTTGTTGGATCTTTTTTTACTTTTCCTTTTTTTAATACATATTGATAAAAAGATCTTATTGAAGCTATACATCTTGAAATAGTTGAAGGCTTCTTTCCTAATTCCTCTAAATATTCAATATAGTTTTTCATTACTTCTTCATCTACTTTGTTATAAAAAACTTCGCATCCTTCTATATATCTTCTAAATTGTTTTAAATCTCTTTTGTATGATTGTAATGTGTTATTTGATAATTTCTTATCACTCTCTAAAAATTCAAAAAAAAGTTTTAATTGTTTTTCCATATTCCCCTACCCCTATATCAAAATATTTCCTTTACATAAATTATGTATATGTTATATCAAACAATTTCAAAAATGTAAAGACATTTTTAAAAATATTTTATAAAATTTTTAAGAATATTAGTAGAAATTAGTATTTCTATAATTGCAGAAATACATAAAAGTGCCAACATAATCCCTGAAAACATTGTGTGTCTAAGAACTTCTATCTTAACATTATTTTTGTTTCTATCTTTTACTATTGATTTATATAATTTAAATCCGACTTACTCCTATTGCAATTATACTTGGTATGAATATAATGTTTTGTAATACTAATAATATAAAAATAAATAATATTCCTTTTCCCATTCCTATTACTGCTATTATGGATGATATGGTATAACCTAAACAGAATCCTCTATATAGTATAATTCCAAATACTACTGGTATTCCGAATTACTGTTGTTCCAAAAAACCATAGTGTTATTGCTAAAATAATATTTTCAAATATTGTTGTTTTTAAAAGCTCCATACTATTTAATTCTTCCATATTTCTTAGTCTATCTATAAAATTATTCAAATATGATGCTATTTCTGACATTTGTGCATCTTGTGTATTATTTATAAACATTACTCCTAAAAAAATTCCTATTACAAATATTAGTGTAACTAAAATATATTCTCTACTATTATTAACTATATGCTTATAAATCGTATTTCTTATATTTAATCTCTTGTTTTTGTTCATAAAAAACTCCTTATTTAATTACATATTTATACATAATGTGTATTCAATAAGAAAATTTTTAGAACACAAAAGAACAAAAGAGTCATGATTAAAATTCTCAGACCTTTCAAATTACTTTTCATGCCTCGTCTTTGTTCGCCCGCGAAAAATTGCTCAGCAATTTTTTTGTGGAATGTATTTATATTATAGGAAAGTATGACTTTCCTATTATATAAAAAAAAGAGACAAATATTACTTTGTCTCTATTTTTCCATAATTTCCTCCACCACCAGATTGGACTGTGGCTTTACCTTTTCTTGCAATCTCTATTGAATTTGCTACCTTCTCTCCAACAACTGCTTCTATGTCATCTTTAGATAATTTATGTAAAATATTCATTTCAGTTTCAAAAGTATCTAATAATTTCTCTATAGTTTTTCCACCTACTCCTGGTATAAATCCAAGTGGAATTTGATATATATATGGTGGTCTATTCTCTGGACTTTTTGTTTCTAGCTTATCTTTTATTAATTCAATTCTATCAAAAACACCAAAAGTAACTTTATTACTTCCACAATTAGGACACACTAATATCGGTTCTTTTGTATCTATTACATTATTACAATTGTCACAAAATGTTCTATGATACTTACCAAGTTTTGGATCTAATCCATAATTTGCAATAATTCTTCTTCCATCTTCTCTTTTTAATGCCTTTACTACTTCTTTAAAAGATATATCTTCTACCTGTATTTTATTATATTCTCTGGCTATTTTAGGAAGAGAATGTGCATCTGAATTTGTTAAAAATGTTTTATCTTCTAATTCTGATATTTGATCTGCTAAAAACGTATCTGAACTTAAACCTAATTCTACTGCAAAAATTTTATCATATTTCTCTTTAAATATGTTTTTCATTCTATCAGTACAATTTCCATAATAACTCTTAAAGGGAGTAAAAATATGCGCAGGTATTAATATTCCATTATACTTTTCTACTATATCTATTAATTCATATCCTGATATGTCTAATCTTTGAGTACTTAATGTTATATTCTTTATATGTTTGCTCATTTCTTTTGAAAATGCCTTTATATCTTTTAAATATGGAAAAAAGCATACATTATGAGCTGCTCCACATTTTCCATTTCTTCCTTCCTCAGAAGTTTCCACTTCACTTCCTAAAAGAATACATACTTTATCTTTATATATAATTCCTCCATCTTCTAATTCATACGCATCTCCTGTTTTTAAAAAATTCTCTATATCTTCAATTACATATGGTGATGCACAATCTATTATACCGACAAATATTTATACCTTTTCTTTCAGCACATTCTTTTGCAATATTGGCAAAGTTTAGACTTCTTGCTGCCGTTATTTTAATTGGCTTTCCATTTTCTGCTCTTCCTATATGTATATGTAAATCTGCAAATACTTCGTACATTTTTCTACCTCTATCTTTCTAATTTCTACATATTATCTATTTTTGACTTGTCATAACCTGTTTCTTTTCTTGCAAACTTTCAAGTATATTTTTAGTCGTTTCTTCTGTAAATAATGGTCTATTATTTTTTTCAACTTTTTCAAACATATCTTGTTTTATTTTTTTATATTTTGCATCTATTAAACCATCTATCTGTGGTTCATATATATTTACAATTTTTTTTATGAAATTAATTAAATCATCTGTTTCATTATAGATATTTGTTATTTTTTTAAGAGGTTTTATTTCAGTAATATCTCCCATATTAATCTCTTCTAACATATTTATAAATTTAGGAAATATCTCAGAATACCTGTTATATTCATTTTTTAAATTCCTATGTATTAACAGTACAAGTGCTTCGTCTGGCTTAAATCCTATTCTTTCTGGTCTGTCTAAAATCATTCCTCCAAATTGTTCAACTAATTCAAGTATATCACTTTCTCTTTCTCTTGGCTTGCTTCCACTATATCTATTTACTTCTTCACATATTTTACAGAATTTTTTATCAAATCCTATTGTTCCTAAATATTCTGCTCCATTTTTTGCATAACTTTTTATCTCATCTAGAGTTCTAGCATTTTTTACTTTCTTACAATTACATAATAAACAGGCTGTTAAAACTAAATTTTCATCTAAATCTAATTTGTTATATTTTAAAAATAGTCTAGCTAATTCTGTCTTTATAATAACTGATTTATCAAAAAATATCTTTTCCTTCTTTGATAAATAATATGCTATTTCCATTTTTGAAGCTAAGTTTTTTTCATTTAAAATATATTCAGCAAATGTATCCATACCTATACATCCTTCCATGCTATTTTTTCATATGTAGATATATTCATACAATTTTATTATAAATTAATTGTTCTTCTTTTTCAATAATTTTGTCGAAATCTAATTATTACATTTTTGTTACAATTATGATTTTTCAATAGCATTTCTTGCAAGTTCATCACATCTATTATTGAACTCATTATCACTGTGCCCTTTTACCTTAATAAAATTAACTTTATGAACTTTTGTTAAATTATAAATTTCTTGCCAAATCTCCTTATTTTTTACAGGTTCCTTATTAGATGTTTTCCAGTTATTTTTTTTCCAATTATAAATCCATCCTTGTGAAAATCCATTTACTAAATAGGCACTATCACTATATAAGTCTACTTCACATGGAAATTTTAGCAATTTTAATCCTTCTAATGCCGCAGTAAGTTCCATTACATTATTAGTTGTGTCTTTTCTTCCTCCTGATATTTCTTTTTTATTTCCCTTATACATTAATATCGCTCCCCAACCTCCTGGCCCTGGATTTCCTGAGCATGCACCATCTGTATATATTATAACTTTTTCCATAATTTTTCCCTTCTTGTTTGGCAATCGCTTAAAAATTAACTTGGCCATAATAGACCAGAATCGTTTTAAAGTGATTCCTTATTTAATAAATATAATTAATATTTCGCTTCCTGTTCATTACATTCGA
>CAQUBD010000018.1 GCA_948891265.1 uncultured Clostridia bacterium
TTTTTATTTACAAATACAATATTTTTTTGGGACATTTTCACTTACTAGTCACAAGTTTTTTACATTTTTTATGTATACTGTGTGACTAGTACGTGAAAATGTCTTAATTTTTAAGTCGGTTTGTAAATTTTACAAATTTTTTGCAATTTTCGTTGACAATTAAATTATATTATGATATATTGTATTCCATCCCTATAGAGGGAATTTTCCATGTGGTAATTTCACATGACGAACCACCGGTATTGACTGGATGGTTAAGAAAAGGAACTTATGAAAGTACTAATGTACTTAAGTAAGTTCCTTTTACATTATCTTGTAACTTTATATGTTCCTACATCAGTATTCCATGTATTTAAAACATATTGCTTTTCAGATTTCGGTACTAAAGCAATTCTAAATGCTGACATTGGTTTTTGTTTACTATTTATACATTCTTGTCCATCTGAACATGCCTTAATCCATCCACTTCCATCTACTAATATTTGATATACAATTGAAAATTGAGAGTAATCTTTTAATTGCATTTTTATTCCGCAAATTCCATATTTGAAATATTCTTTAGTATCTGGTATAGGATTTCTTCCATTTATATCAGTTTGACCTACTGCATTAATTCCTGCACCACCAAACTGAAAATATTTTTTGTTCTGTATCGTTACTAAATCACTTGATTTCATTGATTTATATGTATTGTTACTTGGATTATATCCATGATTATATATCATATTTGATGTTCTACATCTAGCTTTTCCTCCATCTCCCCAATATGTATAAATATATGAGTTTGCTTGTACAAAATCATTTGCTATATTACCTTCTACATTAAAAGCTAACGCTTCTGTCTTTAATATCGAATTGGTCTTTACTGCTTGTGCACCTGCTATATCATAATTTCCATATCCAAATGTCCATCCAATGTTTGAATTATGAGAAGCATAAATTATATTTATAAATGTTGCTTTTGTAATATTTATATTTATAGTAGACTCATTTCCAGCATAATCAACTATAGGTAGTTTATATGAAATATTATTAGTAAATTCTTTTTCTATTTTTAACTTATTTTCTGATACTTTCCACCCTTCTAGATTTCTTATATACTCACTCAAATTAATAATGGCATTAACTTTTCCTCCTGATATTCCTTGTTCTATAAAACTTCCATTTGGCGCAATATTGTCAATTGTTATATTTGTATCATATTCAACTTTTTCATTTTTCAAATCTCCTGCATCAATTGCAGTCCCTTCTAATATGTCAATTTTTAATTTACCATTTTCTACTATATTTTTTAGTTCTATTTCGTATATTTTCTCTTCATTAGTATCTTTTGTCTTAGTAAATTTTATATTTTGAATATTTACGTAGTTATTATTAATTTTTATTTTTACATGTTCTTTATCACAATATACATTTTTCAAATTCTTATCTGTTATTTTTATATTTACTTTTATTATATGATTTTTGTTAGCATATTTTTCATATCCTTTATTTGTATTTGATGTATTTATTATTTCTATTTTAGGTTTTGTTCTATCTATATTAAGATTTGCAATACAAAATTCATTTTGCATTATATACTTTGCATTTATAATTGTATTTATTGATACAATTAACACCATGATTCCTAAAATGCTCAATAACTTTATCACATTTTTGCTTTTTATATAATTGATTTCTATACTTGTCACCTCCTAACTAAATTCTTCTCCTATTGTGTATATATTGAATTCATATTTTTTTATATTTCCTGAGTCTTTTGTATCTTGCATATCTACATTCTTTTCGTTTTCTTTATCTTCATAATCCCAATACCATTTTATTATAATATTTATTTTTTCGTTTCTATTTATATTTCCTGTTAATTTTTGGGTTAATTCTTCTAATGTAGTAGCTTCACTTATTATAGAACCATCTTTTAATGCTTTAAATTTTAAATTTTTTGGTTTTTCATTTATACTAATAAATTGTATTTTATACTTTAGCTTTTGATTTGAATCTAATATTATGCTAAATTCTCCATTTGTTCCAGGTGCAATTTTTTCATAAATAAGGCTCTCTTTATTTATTGTTTCAGCTAAATCTATCGATTTTAAATCAGTATTTTTATAGTCAATCTTAAAGTGATATTCTTTTTTATTATTATGCTTTTTATCATTCTGTAGGTTAATATCTTTATTTAATATTCCTTTTGAATATAGCTTTAAAAATAAAAAATCATCATATTTTTGTAATTTTGGAAATCTCTTTAGAAAAAATATTGTTATAATTAGAATAATTAAAATTAGAAATAAGATTAAGATTTTTCTTTTCTTCATACTATCACCTTACGCCTTCACCTGTTCAGTATGAACTTTAACTTGAATTTTTTGCATTATATCTGTTATCGAGTTTGTTTTGTTTTTATCATATGTTATTTTTATTTTGTATTCTTTTTCTTCTTTTTTATCTTTTGAAATTTTTATATATTCGGTTTTATTATTGTTTAATTCTATTTTATTTTCACCCTGATATAATTCCATATTTATTGATTTATCAATATTTGATAAAATTTCTATATAATATTTTAAATCTGTTTCTGTCACTTTATTTTGTTCATTAAAATTTTTTATTTTAAATGTGTATATTCCATGATTATTAGCAGCTGTTATATCTATAC
Organism: uncultured Clostridia bacterium; assembly: GCA_948891265.1. GTDB lineage: Bacteria > Bacillota > Clostridia > TANB77 > CAG-508 > CAG-269. The sequence continues at coordinate 2,660 of CAQUBD010000018.1, forward strand.
TAGGATTATTTTCTACTACTAAAATTGGATTTGCTATTTGCGCATTTGATTTTATAATTACTTCTTCTATTGTTTTTGCCATACTATATCCACAAAGCAATAATAAGATTATTATAAATATTATTAATACAGCAGTAATCGTTTTTGAATTTTTTCCATAACTTTTATTATCCTTTATAATTTTCTCCTTACTTATTATTGGTAAATTTGCATATTTTGCATTCTCTATTTTTTTCATTTAACCTCCTTGTATAATTTTGAACAAGTTATGATTAATTTTAAAACTTTTATCATATCTTTTTTGTCCATATATATTATATTTATTAAATTAATACATTTCCATATTTTTTATATTAACAAACTCTATTTTTTAATTTTGTGGTATCATTTGTATTCCTGATACAATAACATCAAAAGTATAATTATTTATTTCTTTAGCATCTTTGGTATCTACTATATCATTTGCTTCAATTTCTTGTGGTAATGTTCCAGTTTCGTATTTCCAATTCCAACCTATTGTTAGTGTTTTCACTTTATCTTGGTCATTTGCATTTATTACTCCTGACAATACTTCTTGTAATTCTGTAATTGAATTATATGTATTTCCTTCATATGTAAATTTTAAATTTCTAGGCTTTTTAGATTCATTTTCAAATTTAATGATATAATTGATTCCGACTTCTGAGCCTGTAGCATCTATTTTAATTTTAAAATCTCCTTCTGTTCCTGGTGCAATTTTATTATTTACTAATGTTTCATTATTTATTGTTGACTTTAAAGAAATTGTTTGAAGCTGTTCTTCTTTTTCATTTACTTTAAAATTCCAACTTGCTATATCTGCTGTTCCTTGTCCAGTAACCCTCGACATGTATTTGGCATATGCACGTCCTCCTATAAATGATACAACTATTGCTATTAATGCAATACTTAATAATACTATTTTTTTCTTTTTACTCAATAGCATTCCTCCTTTTATTTAATTTTTGTTTTTTGGATTTTTTTCGATTTCGATTTGATTTAAGCAAAGTTCTTTTGAACTGCTTTTGAATTAAAATTTATAAAAAATATGAAAATGTATTAAGATTATACTTCCAAAATACTCATTTGTCAACAAAAACATTTCGACAAAATGTGACAAAAGAATAGGACAGTTTTCCTCTGTCCCACTTGTGTCATCTTTTATTAACTCCTATTATTCCTCCTAAAACTCCAAATATAATAGCTACTATTATCATTATTAATGATTGAATACTTAGCGAAAATCTCCAATTTAATATACTGGATATTAAGTATATTGTTACTATGTAACTAGCTCCTATTATAGCACCATTTATTAGTCCATTTTTTCTTATCTTAATATTTCCTAACGAACTTCCTATTAATATGCTAATTGCTGTTATTACCATTATTACTGCATTAATAGTAGTTTCTGATATATTGGTATATGTTAAAAATATTGAAAATATCATTAATAATATTAGTGTTGTTATTAATGATATTCCCACTCCTTTTAATATATTTTTAGTATATTTATTATCACTTATTTTCATATTCTCCATGATATTTCCTCCAATAAATTTATTTATTAAATTATATTAGGTTTCGTATCAAATATGACTTTTTAAAATAGTTTTATTCTATTTCTTTTTGATTTTCAATTTCATTTTGTTCTATTATTTTCTTCTTTTTTCCAGATCCTTCTTTCTTTAATAGTTTAATATCATCATAACTTAAATTTCTAGTTATTTCAAACATATTCTCTAAATGTTTTTTTGCTTTTCTTTCTTTTTTGCTTAATTTACTTTCTTTTATCTCTATATTTTCTATGTTAAATGGTATTGATATTCTTGCAAATATTGGTATAAATATTGGATCTTTCTTTATTTTAGGAACAACCTTAGGTGCATCTATATCTATTGCAATATTTGCAAATTGTATAGCTTTTTCTTTATCTCCTTTAATCATTGATATTTTCGCTAATTCATAATAGCTATCTGCTGCTAATTCTTCATCTTCAACTGCTTCCATAAAATATCTTTCTGCCTCTTCTAATTCTCTATATATTAATGCTATTTCGGCCAATGAATATTTTGAATTATATATAAGAGAATTTATTTCTGCAGCTCTTTCATAGAATATTTTTGCATTTTGGAAGTCATTCAACATTGTATATACAATCCCTAAATTATAATTTATGTCGAAGCTTAGTGGATTATATTTTAAAGCTTCTTGATATATATTAGCGGCTTCTTTATACATCTCTTTATTTATTAATATATCTCCTAGTAATACTGTAGCTTTATAATAGTCTGGCTTTTTGTTTAATAAATTGAATAACATTTCTGCTGATTCATCTGATTTATTTAAGTTATTTAGTAATTCTGCAACTTTGTAATATGAATCATAATCTTTTTTGTTTATATCAATAGCTTGTACATATTCATCTATTGCTTTTCTCATTCCACCTTCTAATTCATATATTTCTGCTAGCATTTTGTGTCCTATATAATTTTCTGGATATTTTGTTACTAAATTTATTAATTGTTCTTTTGCTTTTTTATTGTTTCCAAATTTTAGATATATAATTGCCTTAGATACATTTAATACTTGAATTAGAGAGATTCCCTTTTTTTCCATAATTATTACTAAAATAGGTATTATAATTCCAAATATATATTTTATTATAATTACACTTGAAGCTAATTGTATCTTTCCTAATACTGCTATAAAGTTTAGTAATATTCCTATCGCTTGTAATATTAATATTATTATATAACTTGTATCGTTTCTTTTTATCATTTTGAAGAAAATATAAACAAATAGTCCAAATGATAATACTGCAAATATTAATTGTTCTAAAATCATAACTTTTTTCCTTTCGCTTCACTTCGTTCCGCTCATCGTCATCCAAAATTTTTTCAAAAATTTCGTCTGCCAAATCTTGCCTTCGAAGCTTTTTTCACTTCTTTCCGCTCATCGTCATCCAAAATTTGCCTTCGAAGCTTTTTCACTTCGTTCCGCTCATCGTCATCCTTTTAGCGGTTACAAATTCGCTATCGCTCATTTGCATAAGATATCCGTATCTCATTTCATTTCGAACGGCTATCTCAATTTCTGTCTGCCAAATCTTGCTTTATGGTCTTTACTATTTTATTTCATTTTTTGTTATTTGTCTAGCATTTTCGACTTTTTTCAGAAAAAAAGCATAACTATTGTTACAGTTCACATCCATATTATTTAAAACTTTTCCCCGTTTCAGGACAAGCATTATTAAAGCTGTGAATTGTAACTGACTATTCAGAGGTTATTATATTACTTATTCATGTAAAGTAAATTTGATTGTTTCCATTGTTCTAATTAACTTTGTAAATTACTATAAATTTTATAATCTCTTAATATTTTTCTAACATAATTATTTGTCTCTTTATATGGAATATTTTCTATATCAGAACCATCCTCTTTTATTATTTCTTTTTCAATCCAATTATCAACTGTTCCAATTCCCGCATTATAAGCAGTAATAGCTATCTCTATATTTTTATATCTTTCTATTAGAATTGCTAAGTATTTTGTTCCTAAGTTTATATTAAAATCTATTTCTTTTAGTTTATTCTCTAATTTTTCATCTATTACTTGTATATCTAATCTTCTGGCTATATCTTTTGCTGTACTTTCTATTAATTGCATTAGTCCTATTGCATTTTTATTTGATCTAGCTTCTGGATTAAAGTTGCTTTCTGCTTTTATTACCGCATAAATCAAGTTTTCATCTACATTATATTGGCTTGCATACTTTATTACATATTCTGAATATTCTTTTTTGTAAATAATTTTTTGTACCCTCACTGGAACATTTATAATTGCTAATACTATACTTGTAATTATTATCATTAATAAAATAACTATAATCTTTTTGTCTATAATAACTATTTCAAACGACTCCCTTCCTGTCAAAGTAATATTTATCCTGTTCTCTCAATTTTTAAAATACAATTCAAGATGTGTCCCCAATGGGACATTTTTGTCCCAAAAGGAAACGTCCCCAATGGGACATTATTTGCATTCGTACCAGTTCTCAGCCTCTGAAACATCTGCGATTAGTGGAACTTTTAGACTAATTGCATTTTCCATTTGTCTTTTTATTATTTCTTTTACTTCTTCTGCTTCTTTAATAGGTGCTTCTATCATCATTTCATCATGTACTTGTAAAACAATTTTAGATTTTAAATTTCTTCTTTTCAATTCATTATACACATTTATCATTGCTATTTTCATTATGTCTGCTGCAGTTCCTTGTATTGGTGTGTTCATTGCAGCTCTACTTCCGAAATTGCCTTACCATATAATTGTTTGATTTTAGTTCTGGTATATATCTCCTTCTATTAAATAATGTTTCTACATATCCTATCTCTTTTGCTTTTTCTATTGTATTATCCATAAAGTTTTTTATACCTTCATATTCTGCTAAATATTCATCTATATATTGTTTTGCCTTTTTCCTTGATATTCCTAATTGTTCTCCAAGTCCAAAATCACTTATTCCATATACTATTCCAAAGTTTACTGCTTTCGCATTACTTCTTTGTTCTTTTGTTACTTCTTCTATTGGTGTTTTAAATACTTTTGATGCTGCTTGTTTATGGATATCTTGATTTTCTTTAAATGCTTGAACCATATGTGTATCTTCTGACATATGTGCTAATACTCTTAATTCTATTTGTGAATAATCTGCATCTATATACACTTTTCCTTCTTCTGGTTTGAATATTTTTCTTACTTGCTTTCCAAGTTCAAATCTTGTTGGTATATTTTGTAGATTAGGCTCTGTTGAGCTTATTCTTCCTGTTGCTGTAATTGTTTGGTGGAAGAATGAATGTATTCTTTTTGTTTTAGGATTTATATATTGTTTTAGTCCTTCTACATATGTTGAATTTAATTTCATTAATTGTCTGTAATCTAGTATTTCTGATATTATTGGGTCTTCTGATTTTAGCTTTTCTAGTACATCTACATCTGTTGAATATCCACTTTTAGTTTTCTTTACAACTGGCAATTTCATTTTTTCAAATAAAATTTCTCCTAATTGCTTTGTTGAATTTATATTGAATTCTTCTCCTGCCATCTCATATATAGTTTTTGTTTTTATTTCTAACTGTTCTTTTAATTTATTACCAAAGCTATTAAGTTCTTCTTCATCTGCATACATTCCATTCCATTGCATGTCTGCTAATACTGTTACTGTTGGCATATCTATATTATCAAATAAGTTTATAGCGCCTATTTCCTTTAATTGTTTGCTGGTTATTTCTTGCAACTTATAAATTAAATGTGCAAAGAATGTATATTTCTGTTCATTTTTTTTATTTTCTTCGTTATTCTTTATATCAGAATTTGATAAACTTCCCTCTCCTAATGTATCAAATAGATTAATTTGTTCTGGCTTTTTATTTGTATCTTCTCCCAAAAATTCATTTACATCTATTTCTAAATATTGTTCTGCTAAGTTTTCTATTTTCAATTTGTTATTTGTTGGATTTAAAATATATGCAGCTATTGATATATCAAACTTTATTCCTCTTAAATTAATTCCTTCTTGTTTTAATAATATATAAGTTTTACTTAAATCTATTCCTATTTTTGATATTTCTTCATTTTCAAAAATTTCTTTTAATTCTTGAATCTTTCCATTTTCTTTTAATTTTATATAATATGCCTCATTATCTTTTTTATTAAAGATACCTATTCCATCTATTTTTTCTTTTATGATTTTTTCTTCTTTTTCATCTTTGGAAGTACTTATACAAAAAATCATCTCTTTTTGCTCTTGTAAAAAGGCCTTAACCTCTTCAGTAGACTTATTTTCGACTTTATATAATTTTTCTATTTCATTACCTGCTGACTTCTCACTTCCGCTCTCCACTATCAAACAAATTAAATCTTTCAATATATCTTTTGAAATTCAGTTCTTTAAATATATTCAATACTTGTGGCTTGTCCCATTCTTCTACCTTTAATTGTTCTAGGGTATCTTCAATTGGTACTTCAGTATTTATCTCTCCTAATGTTCTTGAAAGATATGCTAATTCTTTATTTTGTTCTATCTTTTCCTTTTGTTTTCCTTTTAAATCTGACTCTCCTGCTTCTAATTTTTTATATAAGTTGTCTATTGTTTCATATTTTTGTATTAATGACAGTGCTGTTTTTTCTCCTATTCCTGGTACTCCTGGTATATTATCTGATGTATCTCCTTGCAATCCTTTTACTTCTATTAATTGTTTTGGTTCTATTCCATAAACCTCTTTTACTTTACTTCTATCAAATATTTCAGTTTCAGTCTTTCCTGCTTTTGTTCTAGGAATATGAATTTTAACATTATCTGTTGCTAATTGAAAAGTATCTCTATCTCCTGAAAGTATTATTACTTCTAGTCCCTTTTTCTCTCCATATCTTGATAATGTTCCTATTATATCATCACCTTCATATCCTTCTTTTTCAATTATATCAATATTCATTGCTTTTAAAACATCTTTAATAATAGGCATTTGCTCTGCAAGTTCATCTGGCATTCCATGTCTATTTGCTTTGTATCCTTCATACATTTTATGCCTTGCTGTTGGTCCTTTTAAATCAAATGATACTCCTAAGTATTCTGGATTTTCATCTTCTATTAATTTAAATAGAATTGCTAAAAAACCATATATTGCATTTGTATATTTACCATCTTTTGTTGTTAGAGTTTTACTTCCCATTATTCCATAAAAAGCTCTGTTCATTATACTATTTCCATCTATTAAAACTAGTTTTTTCAAGTTATTCCTCCCATTTTTTATTTATATACTTGTATTATAACATTTTTAACTTAATATATCATATTTTAGAATATAAATCTATTATAATTTACAATTTTTTAAGAGCACCCCATAATATTATTTGGGATGCTCTTATCTTTTATTCACATATCAATTCATATTTGGTATTATCTTCTGTAATTCCTTCTTTAATTCTCACCGTCTTCACTGTTTTTTCAGAATCATATATGTCATACATCAAACCTCTAAATGAATACTTAACAATATTTTCAAGTTCTCTTGCTCCAGTGTTGTATCTTATCGCTTTTCCTGCTACTTCGTTATAAAAATTGGGATATGTTTCAAGTTTTATTCCCATCTTTTCTAATCCATTCATATACTTTAATAATACTGAATTTTTAGATTCCTTTAAAATTCGTATTAGTATATCTTCGTCCATTGGGTTAGTAACATGTATGCCATTTATTCTTCCTACAAGTTCTGGCGTAAATCCATATTCTATTAAATCTTCTTTCGTATAAACATTGCCCTCTGAAGACAATACTGGTGAACGACTAACGCTTTTTATAAATCCCAGTGACTTATCACCTAAACGATTTTTCTTTATTTCATCAAGTCCTGAACAAGCATCCATCAGAAAGATTCTTAAATTACTAGTATCAAAAGGTAATGTTCTATTGTTTACCTCTATATTAATGGTTGCTCCAGATAGAATGGGAAGCAGCGAGTCTATAACGCCTTCTCCACTTATATCTCTTCCATCATTATTTCCTCTACCCTTTGATGTTTTCTTTCCAATTTCATCAATTATCAGCATTCCGTTTTCGGCTTTTTCAAAGTCTCCTCCCGCATCTTTTACTAGATTTGTAAGCATTTGATTTACACTATCTCCTTTATATCCTTCTTGGGTATATTGTGTTGCATTTTCGATAGTATATGCCATTCCAAATTCTTTGCAAAAATTCTCCATTGTAAGAGTTTTTCCAGTTCCTGTTCCTCCAATAATTAACTCCACACATCTAACTCCCATAAATATGGAATTATACATTGATGTCGCAATTGATTTTATTAATTCATCCTGTCCTACTACAGTCTCCTTAATACATTTTTCTAAGTCGCTTATCCGTGGATAATCCTCTAATTTTTCAATCCTTTTTCCATTAAAAATTGACGTATCTGCAGTAATATTACTCATTTTGATCGGTGTATTCATACTTTTTCCTCCTTATTTAAAAAGAAATATTAATAAACTACAATAAATTAGACATATTATATACCATTTTACATAATATGTCTATACTTTCATTAAAATCTTTGCAACTCTATCTCAAATTTTGTTATATATATTAACAATCCTTCATTAATTTTACTAATCTACTAGTTCCTAATCTTGTAGCTCCATTATTAACAAATTCATCAGCGTCTTCAAATGAAGATATTCCACCAGCAGCTTTTATTCCTTTATTTTTATCCATATGTTTGCTAAATAATTTTATATCCTCTTGTGTTGCACCTGCTGTAGAAAATCCTGTTGAAGTCTTTATATAATCAGCATTTGATTTTGAAACAATTTCACACATTTTTATTTTTTCATCTTCTGTTAATAAACATGTTTCTATTATTACTTTTAATAATTTTCCATCACATGCTTTTTTTATTTCGTTTATTTCTGTTAATATTTCATCATACTTTTTATCTTTTAACATTCCAATATTTATAACCATATCTATTTCGTCAGCACCATTTTCTATTGCATCTTTTGTTTCAAATACTTTCGTTGCTGTTGTGTTATATCCATTAGGAAATCCTATTACTGTACATATTTTCATTTCATCTTTTACATATTCTTTTGCCATTTTTACAAATGATGGGGGAATACATACTGATGCTGTTTTAAATTTTATTCCATCATCACAAATTTGCTTAATTTCCTCCCATGTTGATTGCTGTTTTAATAATGTATGGTCTACTTTTCCTAAAAGTGTATTCTTCTCCATATTAAATCACTTTCCCTTCTTTCTTATTTTCTTAATTATACATTATCAATTATAAAAATACAATAATCAATACATATATATATTCACATATAGTGTATCATTAATGCATTGATATTCGCTTTCTTTATTACTATGCCTCATATAATATTCTTTTTCTTCATTTGAAACTATATATGATTCTAAATTCCTTTTTGTATAAAAATTTATTACACCATCTGCAGCCCAACTTGTTCTTAATGCATTATGTGTAAATGATGTTTTGTTTTTTGTATTTGGATAATATGTTTTGTCTGTCTCTCCATATATTGGGACTTTAGCTATTTTAGTAACTTCTGTTTTCGAGTCTATTTCATATTGTTCTATATATCTCTGTATCTCTGCTACTTCTTGTCTTTCCAATCTGTTTACTTCTTTATGTTGTAGCATTATGCTTTCAATATTTGCCATGTTTATAATAAAAAATGATATTAGTGTTATGATTGATATTATTTTTAATTTGTTCTTTTTTTCAAAAATATCTGTTTCTACATATAAAAATATAAATATTATTCCAATTAATGCCCCTAATGCATTTCTTAATCTACCTGTATAGAAGCTTGTTAGGGTTAGTATATATGTTGTACAGCTACCTACTATTGTTATAACTACTATTGCTAAATATTTATATATAAAGGCATTTTTACAACTTGCTTTTTTTAAATTATATATAATAGCAATAATTGTTAATATATCTAAATATAATATTAATAAATTTTTTGGAAATAAATTACAAGTTTCTTGTAAAATATTTGGTAATGTATATAATATCACTTTTATATTATTAAATATATCTGCTATATGTCCAAGTCTTGTTTGCTCCATCTGAAAAATATTACCTATTATTTTTACTGTTAATATATTTCCTATTACTGCTATTAAAGCCACAAGTCCACTCTCTATTAAATCAATTACTATTTGTTTTAAATTATTTTTATTTTTTAATATTGTAAATAATATTAAAAAAGCAAATAACATTCCTATTGTTCCTTGATAACATATAACTCCTATAATTGTTAGAATTAAGCTTTTTAATTTATAATTTTCTTCTTTTTCTACTAACATATATGCTGAAATTATAAATAGCAATACACTCATTGCCATAACAATACTTTCAACAAAATACATATTTTCAAAATACATAAAATTGAATATTGTTATATAACTTAGAATTATTGTTATAACTTGTTGCATAATATTTTGTGGTTTCTTATATTTTTGTATTATATTACTTAAAATAATTACTGTGATATTAGATATTATTAGTGCACAAAATAATGTTATAAAAACATATGCTTCAATTGGTATATTTGTCGCGTTTGCTATAAATCCTAATATTGCCATAAATATTCTTCCATCTTTTAAAGACCAATTTATTGCATAATTTTCATATCCTACATTTGCTATATTGTATGTATCTGTTGCATAATGTCCTGTTAAAAATGGTATAAAAATTATGCATGTTAAACAAAATGTAATTATGAAAATTAATATATCTCTTTTGTTTATTTTCATATCTTTCATATTTATCTCTTTCTATTCTATTTTCTCAATTATATAGTGTTCCTTATATTTTCCTTATCTTTTTCTATTTTTTTACTATATCTATCCTCTTCACTAAACACACAACCACAATATTTCTGCATATATAGTCCTAATTCTCTAGCTTTTGCTTGTCCATCTCTAAAACCAATTCTAAAGTCTCTATATAAAAATTTAGTGTCATATTTTTCTGCCATTTCGTTGGCAATTTCTATTATTGCTTCATGATTTTGATATATACTTACTAGAAGAGTAGTTGTAAAAGCATCATAACCATGTTCTTTTGCATATTTTGCTGTTTGTTCTAAACGTACTCTATAGCAATAATTTTTGCATCTATTTTGTAAATCTCCTACCACATTTTTACAAAATTCATCTAATCCATAGTCTTCTTCAAATATTGATTCAATCCCTATTTCTTTTGTGTATTCCTTTAAGCAGTCTCTTCTTGCTTTATATTCCATATATGGATGTATATTAGGATTATACCAATATACTGTTGGCTCAATTCCTTCTTTTCTTAAACTATCTATACAGTACACACTGCATGGTGCACAACATGTATGCATTAATAACTTCATCTTTTTCTCCTTTTATAAAAATATTGCATAATACAGAATATTATCTATTATTACAAAATTGTTATCATATCCTTCTTTTCTTAATTCTACATATTTATTAAAATTCTCTTTATTCTCTAGTATTTTTAACCTTTGATCTTTAAAATTTCTTTTTGTATAAAAATTTATTGTACCAATCGAAGACCATGAGCATGCCATTCCATTATATGTAACTACTGATTTATTACACATATATTTAAATAAGTTTTCTTCAGAATATATCTTAAAATATCTTGCTTCGGTAACTGTAATATTATTTTCTTTTTCATAATCTTTAATGTATTTTTCTAGATTTTCGCATTTTTCTTTTTCAATGTTATTTACTATCTTATGTTGAGTTATTAAATTTGATGTATTAACTAATGTAATAAGGGTATATATTACTAATATCGAAGTTAGCAATATTTTTGTATTTCCATTTCTAAAAAACATGTTACTATTACAATATATGTACATAAATATTATGCCCATTAATGCACCTATTCCATTATGTATTCTACCAGTATTATATGCTCCTAAACTTATTATACACATTGCAATTGAGACTAATATTGTTAATATCAAAATTTCTTGCATTCCAATTAATAAACTTTCTTCTTTATTTTTCATTTCATAAATTAAAACAATTACATTAATAGCTATAATAAAAATTATTAGCAATGTTTTTGGAAATAGTCCACAACAGTTTATTATAATTTCATATACTACTTTTGTTGGAAAGTATTGCAATATATTCTTAGTATTCAATACTATATTACTTATTCCTTCTAACCTTCCTTGTTTAGTATTTAATAACATTGTTGTTAGATTAATTTGTATTATATTTAAAAGGAACGAAATTAACATTATTGTTAAAATTATTACTAAATCCTTTAATGTTTCTTTTTTGTTCGATTTATTTTTTATTATGCAAAATGCAAAACCATATATTAAAAATAATCCTATTGTTCCTTGATATGCAAATGTTGCTATAATAGCTAATACCAACGCTTTTATATAATACCATTTTCTTTTTTGTATAATTTCTTTTACTGCTAATGTATACATTAGTATGCTTATAGCCATTACTATGGATTCTATAAAATACATATTTTCTACATACATAAAATTAAAAATTGTAATATATGCTATTATTGTCACTATCATTTCTAAAAAAATACTATCTGACTTTTTCATATTTAAAATCATATTTTTTAATATAATAACAGCTATACATGATATTACCGCTGCAATTACTGTAAAAAGCATTACTAATATATTTATAGGAATATTTATAAAATCCGCTACAACATCTAATGCTCCCATAATAATTCTTCCATCTATAAAAGAATTATTAAGTGCATATAATTTATATCCCTTATTTATAACATTATATGTATCTGTTGCATAATGACCACTTATATAACCTTGATATATTATCATTGTGATAATAAATATCATTATAAAAATCCATATATCTTTTTTATTTTTATTTATAAATTTCATATGTTTCAATTTCCCCTGTTTTATCCAAATTATCTCTTATATATTGTGTTACTTTTAATGGTGTTTGCCAATTGGCTTTTATATTTTTATTTCTAATTAAATAAATTTCATTCTCTTTTTTTTGTCTAATTTTTTGTATTTGCCCCTCTTCGCCTTCTTTACCAATGTTTCCTTTTAAAAACATATCATAATCTTTATTATATTTATCTAGTGGTATCATATATATTGCTGCTTCTGCATCTAAAATATATACACTTTTTCCTTCTTTTTCTTTTGTTAAAATATAATTATCTATGCTATTTATTTTATCTGTTAGTTCTTCCCATACTTCAATATTTTTGTAATGTGGAATTTTTATATTTTTTTCTATCTTAACATATTTATATATATTATTAACTCCTGTCGTTGTTATCCATACAAATATTCCTAGCCAAACCAATAATGATACTATTTTATATAATTTATATTTTTTTTCATAGTTTATTTTATTATATATTTTTTTGACTAATAAACATATTATATAAGCTAGACCAATTATCGCTATAAAACTACCTATTAAGAAGTGTATTTTGTCTGATATTGGGTACATTACAACAATTATTGATAAACTATAAATAAATATTGTTAATATATTTTGTATTTCTTTATTTTCCTTTTTTACAAATTTTGAAATTATTAATATAATAGCCATTGTTACAATAGTCATTGGCACTAATATTGATAATATTCTTATTTCTATATTCTCATCTTGAAATAGTCCAAAATATGATATTTTATTTGTAAATGTACTTATTCCTAAAATTGCGTAATCTATAAAATCTAAAATTGCTCCTGAAATACTTAAGTATATCACCAATATTATTACAGGTATTAATATTCCAATAATTCTAAGCAATATTTCTTTTATGTATTGTTTTATTTGTTCTTTATTTTCTATGAATAATACTTTGTATAATACTACAATTGCAGAAAGTGTTATTCCAATACTATGTTTTGTACAAATAGCAATTCCTGCAAGTATTCCGTATTATTAAATTATATTTTTTCTCATTTTCTCTAGTAATTTGTGTGCTTTTCAATTCTTGATATAAAATAATTAGAGTTATAAACAATACAAAGATATTATAATCTATGCAGAAAATATCTCTACATAAAATTCCTATCAAAGCTGTTAGTATTAAACATATATTTTCTTCCTCAATCAAATTTTTAAATATTTTAAATATTGTAAATAAAATACCTGCCCATAATATTGCTGTTAAAATTCTTGAAACTATTATTTCATTTGCAATTAATTTTAAAAATATAGCTGTTAACATTGGAAGTAATGGCGTTGTTATCATACTTATATCTTTATATGGAACTAATCCTTCTGAAATTACTCTTGCTGTATTATAATTCCATATCTCATCTAAATCATTTATCGGCTTAATTATTATTATTGAAAAAATTATTAAAAATATAAATATGTATAATAATATATTTTTCTTTTTCATACTCATTTTCCTTTTTTCATATTTCATTATATGTTGCTAGACCTATGTATTCTTTATTTGCTGTTCTTCCATTATACCAGATCATCCATTTATTATTTTTACTGTCAAAAATTGCTGTAGGTTTATAACATGCTTCTGAATCAAATTTATCTTTTTGTGGCGAAATTACTGCTTTACCATTTCTTTCCCATTTCATTCCATTTTGTGATTTTGCTATAAATATTCTTGCTGTATCAATATCAGTATAGCCAATATAAAACATTATATATGAGTTATTTGATATTTTATGCACATCACATCCCCCTACTTTAAAATTATCTAAAGCTCTTTTATTCTCATTTGCTTTTAGTATTGGGTTTTCATTATATTTATTCCAATTTACCCCATCTCTGCTTGTTGCATATGCTATAACATCTGGCTCATATGTCTCACCTGCTGCGTACCACATCTTAAATATATTTTCTTCTTCATCATATATAACATCTGGATTCATAACAGAATCATTTTCCCACTGTTCTTCGTTATAAATTACTGGTTCTGATCTTCTTTCAAATAAATACCCATCTTTACTTATAGCATATCCTATTCTACTAATATTATTTGCTTGACCTGTGTACCACATATGATACATTCCTTCTTTATAAATTACAGTAGCTCTATTAACTTCATCTTCCCACCCTGTTGATAGTTCTCTATTTAGAACTATTTTTAATGGTGTCCAATTTATTCCATCATTACTTGTCGTTACTGCAATAGCCTTCTTTTTTCTCCAAGATACGTACATTCTATATATTCCATCTGAATCTATTATTACATGTGGATCGAAAAGACTACCTGTATCTTCATTTCCCAAAATTGGATTATATTCATATTTAGTACATTCATTGCTCTTTTCACCAATTTTTATTATAGCTATAAATAATATAATCACCAATATAATTATATCAATCATTAATAATGTTTCTATACTTTTCTTATTCATTTACATCTTTCCTTGTTATTTATTAATTATTTTATCTCTTATCTCAATATTTTTTATTTAGCCACACAATATCATTAAAAGATTTATCTTATCTTTTTAAAAATTATTGGCCTTTAAGATTTTATCTGCAACTTCTATTCCCTTTTTTATAGCATAATTCATTCCTCTATCTTCTGGATAAATTTGTGGCATAGTACATAAATAAATATTTTCATTTTCAATTTTATCATTCATAATAAACTCTGAATAATTACATTCTATTATTGGTTGAGCATATTTTTCGTCAAAAACAAAACATTGTTTTACATTTTCTCTTTTAAAATCCTTATTGATTTTTGACAAATGTTTTATATATTTTTCTAACAATTCTTCTTTAGACAAATTATATAATTCATTTTCTTCTGTCATATAATTAGAAATATATATTATATGATTATTTCCATAATTTGATTTATCTATAAAATTAGTATGTTCAATTATGCCTCCAAAAGGTATTCTATTATCCCCTATATTTATCCAATAAAATGGTGATAAGCTTTTATCTGTTATCATTATCATGGTTCTTGCTGATGTGTATTTTATTTTTTCTATTTTTTCTTTTTCTTCTTGTTTCATATAATTATTAAATATCTTTTCAGAATTTATATAATCTATTGTTGAGACTATCACATCAAACTTTTCTTCATTTTTCCCACTTTTTGTATCCTCCACCTATTATTGCTACTTTCATATTTTATATCTCCTTATTTAGTACATAGTAATCCATTATACCAATATCATGTTTCTTATAATATCTTTTTAATTCTTCTAATACTCTTTTTCCATACATTCCTTCAAATGTCTCGCCTTTACAAACGTCATGACTTTTATATTTTTGATCTATTATTACTTTAGGTTTCTTTTCTATTATATATTTTTCAGTTTCATTTTTTATCTTTTCATCATATTTTATTATTGGATATTGAAAAAAATATTTAAATTCTGGTTGTTTATTAAATAAAAGATAGTAGTAGGAGTTATTTCCTAAAATCAAAATATTATCATCTTCTTTTATATAATCACTAACTTCCATAACTTTATTTATTATCTTCTCTTCCCTTTTCATTTGGGCTGAAAATATCCCCTTTTCTTTGATTAATGGAATTGTACAGTCTACTAAAAATATTAATATAGTTATATAATATATAAAGTTTAAGGGTATATCTTGTATTATTTTATAATTCATTATATCTTTTTTCATTACAATTTCTTTAATCACATAAATTAAAAAAATCGCTTCTATTGCTATACATGGAGATAATTGTATTAAATAATGTCCATATACATTTGGAGCCCATGCTGTAAGAATTATAGATAACAATGAAAATAATGTTATATAACTTTTGGTTCTTTTATTAATTATCTTTTGGCTTAATAAAATGATTATATTGCTAATTATTATTAATAATATAAATTTTGTATATTTACACTTTTTTACTATTTTTTTAAATGCTATAGCTCTTTCAATTACTGTGCTCTCTGAATATTTCATATTCAAATTGATATATGCTTCAATAAAATCATTAAAGTCATTATTTACTATTAAATAAATAATTATTGGTACTAATATTACTAAAATGCCTATTATGATATGCCCAATATTTTTTATTAATTGTTTTATTTTCTTATCTTTTATAGCTGAAATTAATTGAACAATTCCAAATGCTATCCATATTGAAATATATGTAGGCTTTATCAATAAATTTATTGTAAATGTAGCTCCTATTATAATCCAATATATTCTTTTACTATCATCCTTTTGATATAATATCTTTGTCATATAATACATTGCTATACTTATAAATGTAATAGCATACTCTTCTGTAAAATTTCCGCCTTCAAAGCATTTTAATGAGGCTAAAATATATAATAAACATATAAATAACGATGTTTTTTTACTCATTACAATTTTAGATGTTTTATATATAAATATTGTTCCTATATAAAAAAGGACTAATTCTATTACAAATAACCCATATTTGTTATGAATTAAGATTGCTAATGCATTTATTATATATATTATTGGTCCTTTGTGATCAAATAAATCCTTATAAATTAATTTGTTTTCTAACATTCCTTTTCCCATTACTTGAAATACTGAAGAATCTACTTCAGATAAGCCTTTATATAATGGTGATGAATTTACTATTATTAAAAATAATATAAAAATCACAATAGCTATAAGAATGTATTCTTTATATATTTTTATGTTCCCTATAATAGTATTTTTCTTCATTTTTTATTCCCTCTCTATTTTATATAGCCCAAAACAAACATCATTCTTTATATTCATATCCCAAATGTTTATATGCTGGTGGCAATACCATTCTTCCTCTTAAGGTTCTAGCAATAAATCCAATTTGAATTAAATATGGCTCATATACATCTTCTATTGTGTCAGTTTCTTCCCCAATAGTAACAGCTAAAGCTTCTAATCCAACTGGTCTTCCTGCATATTGAACTATCATTGTTTCTAATAATCTTCTATCTATTTCATCTAATCCTAATTCATCAATTTCCAGTTTTCCTAATGTTATTTTGGAAATATTTAAATCAATATTCCCATCTCCTAAAACTAATGCATAATCTCTAACTCTTTTTAATAGTCTATTTGCAATTCTAGGTGTTCCTCTTGACCTTCTCGCTATTTCTATTGCTGCGTCTTCTTCTATTTCTACACCTAGAATTTTTGCTGTTCTTCTTACAATTTTTGTTAAATTTTCTACAGAATATAATTCTAATCTATTAACAATCCCAAATCTATCTCTTAAAGGTGTTGTAAGTGAACCAGCTTTAGTTGTTGCTCCAATTAATGTGAATTTTGGTAAATCTAATCTTATTGACCTCGCAGTTGGTCCTTTTCCAATAATAATATCAATTGTGTAGTCTTCTAATGCAGGATACAATATTTCTTCTACATTTTTACTTAATCTGTGAATTTCATCAATAAAAAGAACATCATTTTCTGCTAAATTTGTTAATAATGATGCTAAATCTCCTGGCTTTTCTATTGCAGGTCCTGATGTAATTTTTATATTTGATCCCATTTCATTGGCAATAATATTTGAAAGGGTTGTTTTTCCAAGACCTGGAGGACCATATAATAATACATGGTCTAAAGCTTCTCCTCTTTTTTTGGCTGCTTCTATATAAATTTTCATATTTTCTTTAACTTTATCTTGTCCAATATATTCTGCTAAAGTTTTAGGTCTTATTGTATTTTCAAGTATTTCTTCTTTGTCACCTTCTAATTCTGGATTTATAATTCTATCTTCATTCATAATCCTTCTTTAATCCCTTTTCCCTAATAATTTTAAAATTTTATATCTTATTGCAAATGCTATTTTCCCTAAAAATGGCATATTTAATATTATAAAATTTTCTATAAAATACATAAATGTTTCATCTTTATATAATTTAAAAAATATATTCCATCCTCTAAAATTAAAATTCTTTTTCTTTAGTATCATTTTATAATATTCTAGTGCTTCTTTGTTTTGCTTTTTTAAATCATTTGGAAATTTATCTTCATTTTCTACATATGCTGTAAATATTCCTAATTTAACTTCTATAAATAAATTTCTTACATTTTCTAATTTTTTATATTTATACGTCTCTTTTCCTGTGCCTATTTGGTTATTTCCATGTTGCCTATATCTTATTAATGGTTCTTTTATATAACCCACTTTTCCATTTAATGCAACCATTAATCCTATCCAATAATCATGTACCATATATTTCGACTTTGTTGGTAATGGTAATATCTTATCTAATAATTCCTTTTTTGATAATATCGTACAACCTGTCATACAATTATATAAATATTGCAATTTATAATTTCCTATGCATTTATTTATTTTTCTATCTAATTTCATATATTTATCAAATGATTCATATATTGTATTTAAATTTCCATCTACAACTTCCAAATCACCAAATACTAGATCTAAGTTTTCTTTTTCTAGTTTTTCTACTGACTTATCAATTTTTTCTTTTTTCCATATATCATCTTGGTCAGATAGCATATATAAATTACTCTCTACATTTTTTAATAAAAATTCAAAATTTTTAATATATCCTAGATTTTTTTCTTGATAAAATATTTTTACTCTTTCATCTTGTTCATATTTTTTTAATATATCTCTTGTACCATCTGTTGAACAATCATCTGAAATAATTAATTGTATATTTTTATATGTTTGATTTAATATACTTTCAATTTGTTCTTCTAGATACTTTTCTCCATTATATGTTGCTAGTAAAACATCTACTTTATTTTGCATTTTTTCCTCCAATTATTGTTAAAATCTAAAATTGAAAATAATCTACTATTGCATCTACAATTCTCTTACTTGCAAAACCATCTCCATATGGATTTGTTGCCTTTGCCATCTTATTATATTCATCTTTATTATCTAACAATGTTTTTGTCTGTTCATATATTTCTTTTTCATCTGTTCCTACTAATTTTAAAGTTCCTGCCTTTATTCCTTCTGGTCTTTCGGTTGTGTCTCTTAATACAAGTACTGGCTTTCCAAGTGATGGAGCCTCTTCTTGAATTCCTCCACTATCTGTTAAAATCATATAACTTTTATTCATTAAATTATGAAAATCGATTACATCTAATGGTTCAATTAACTTTATTTTGGTGTCTTCTTCTAAAATTCTATTTGCTATTTCTCTTACCTTCGGATTTTTATGCATAGGATATATTATTTTTACATCTTCATATTCATCTGCAATTCTTTTTACTGCTTTAAATATATTTTCCATTGGAGTTCCTATATTTTCTCTTCTATGTGATGTTAATAGTATAATTCTTTCATTATCTTTCAAATCTCCAATATTTGAATTTTGATAATTTTCTTTTATTGTTAATTTTAATGCATCTATTGCTGTGTTTCCTGTTACATATATATTATCTTCTTTAGCTTCTTTCAACAAATTTTGTTTACTTTTATTTGTTGGCGTAAAATGAATATCTGCTAAACAACTTACCATTTGTCTATTCATTTCTTCAGGATATGGTGAAAATTTGTCATAAGTACGAAGTCCAGCCTCTAAATGTCCAATTGTAGTACCATTATAATATGCTGCTAATGCACCTGCAAATGTTGTTGTTGTATCTCCATGAACTAAGACTATATCTGGTTTTGCTTCTTTTATAACCTTTTCTAATCCTACTAAAGCATTTGTTGTTATTTCGGCTAAAGTTTGTCCTTCTTTCATAATGTTTAGGTCATAATTTGGTTCTATATTAAATTCTTGTAATACTTGATCTAACATTTCTCTATGTTGTGCAGTTACACAAACTATTGCATTTGTATCTTTTCTAGCTTCTAATTCTTTTATTACTGGTACTACTTTTATGGCCTCTGGTCTTGTTCCAAATACTACCATTACATCTATCATTTATTTTCTTTCCTTTCGATTCGCCCTTTTCACTTCTCTTTTTAATTTAAATATGTATTTTATATTTCCTTCATAAAATCTTTTCCATCTAGATGGACTAAATGCTATTCTATATAGCCATTCTAAGTTTAATTTTATAAATATTTTTGGAGCTCTTTTTTTGCTTCCTGAAATAACGTCAAAACTTCCTCCTACTCCTACAAATATTCCTTTATCAAAACCTTGTAAATTATCATATATTAACTTTTCTTGTCTTGGTACTCCTAATGCTACTAAAACAACATCTGGATTCTTCATTTTTATATCTTCCATAACTGCTTGTTTATCTTCAACATATCCATTTTGTGATCCTACTAAATTTATTCCTGAATATTTTTGTTCTATTAATATTTTCATTTTGTTCATTACTTCTTTTGTTGCACCAAATAAATACATACTTTTTTTGTGCTTATTACATAATTTAATAAGTTCCATTGATAGTTCTACACCTGTTATTCTTCCAGGTAAATCTATTCCAAACATTTTGGCCCCTTTAACAACTCCTATTCCATCTGGAATAATTGTAGTAATTTGATCTAATAAAATTTTGTCAAATTCTTTGTCTTTATCACCTACTGTTAATATTTCTGGGTTTGCTGTGATTATAAAAGTCTTTTCTTCGTTTAATAATTTTTGTTCTACTTCTTTATAAAATTCTTCTTTGTCTTTTTTATAAACTTTCTCTATATATTCTTTCATTTTTATCTCCTTTTTTCTTTTATTTTTTATTCATTATATCATTTATTATATTCTCCTGTCTAGGTTTTTACATTATTAAATTTCTATTATTTTAATTAGAAATTTCCATAATTCTTTTACTTTTCTTATTAATTGTGCTATAATATAAGTATATATTAATATTAGGAGGACTAGACATGAAGAAAATTAAAATTTCAAAACATTTGGCATCTTATCATGAGGCAAACAGATACTTTGACATCTTTCGGGGAGAAGAGCCTCTCCTTGTAAAGCAAGAGCATATAAAAAACGTAAGATCTACAGCTCTTGCAATTGCTGAGTTTCAGCACGCAGATGTTGATAAGTATTTCCTTTCCATTTGTGCTGAGCATCACGATGACGGCAGAGTAAATCAGTTTGAGCTTATTGGTAAATTCTGGGATACTATGGTAACTCATAATGTTCTGGGAATCGACCGTATTGACCGTTTTCTGATAAACTCTGGAAATGAGGAAATTGATGAATCAATTCAGATTCTCCGTGATGTAATTTTGTACCATGGCAGGAGTCAGCTTGCTAACTTAAGTTTTGAAAGCAAGAAATATGTTGATTTAATTACAGCAGCTGACACTTTTGAAAATGCATGTAGCTGTGTCTCATACCTTGTAAAAGAGGTTGAGACTGATGCAAAAGGATACATTGCAGCAGATCCTAGTGCAGACCAGAAATTTGTTTCTGACTTTGTTTTTGAACACTTCTCTACTGGAGAGATGTTTGATAAAATGAAGTACTGCACAACTTATGCAGAGTATGTTCTTTTTGCTGCTACACTGGCCACTAGCTGTATCAAGAAATACAATGAAGTGGCTAAAGTGGCACTTTCTCAGCCGGGCTATGGCTACGAAAGTATAATATTGGGCTACAAGGATGTATTTGAGAAGACTCTTTCTCCAGAGATGGCAAAAAAAGCTTTTGAAATTTTGTCATCTATGCTTTAAAGTAGTTCCTGACGGATACCCTAAACTAGGGTATCCGTTTTCTATTTTTTAAAAAACATATTGCATTATTTTACATAATGTGTTATACTTTTTTTATGAGTTTTTTCTCAAATTTAAAAAAGGAGGTTATTAGTTTTTTATTGTTACTGTCAACTTTGTTTTGAAAGGATAGGTGCAAAATATGTTAGCTATCAAACTTATAGTAATCTTATTTGTAATTTTAACTGCTGGTTTCTCTGTTATCCGGCATAGCATTCCTTCAAAAGATTTTGAAGACAATTATGAGCCCTATGTGGAATTCAAAAAGAAATGTCTAAGATTTCAGCCAATTGCCTATGCTATATTAGGCATTATTGTTGCTATCATACTTTTGTGTAGCTCAATATTTTTTACGAATGAGCAGGAAATTGGCTTCACAAGTATGTTTGGTACTAATACCATGATCGAAGGTCCTGGTATGCACTTTAAAGTACCATTCTTAAGTAAAAAACACATCTATGACGCAACAACTCAGGGTATGCCTATTGGTTACACAGAAGATTTGGATAAAGACTCTGAAAAAAATTCAGAGGAAACTGTTCCTGAAGATAGCTTGATGATTACATCAGATTTCAATTTTGTCAATATCGATTTCTACATTGAATATCGTATTACTGATCCAATTGAATATCGTTATGGTTCAAATGATCCTAAGGCTCTCTTTTACAATATTGCGCAATCATCTATTCGTAATACCGTAGGGTTATACGATGTAGATTCGGTCATGACAACTGGAAAGACTCAAATTGAGATGGCTGTATTTGATGATATGGTAAATGAACTTTCCAAACATCATACTGGTCTTAGTGTTGTTAATGTTACAATTCAGGATGCAGAGCCACCTACTTCTGCTGTTTCTTCGGCTTTTATGGAAGTAAGTAATGCTAAATCAAACGCTGAAACTGCTGTTAACGAAGCTAATTCATATAAGAATACACAGCTTCCCGCTGCTGAAGCCCAAGCTGAGCAGATTAAACAGGCAGCAAATGCTTCAAAAACAGAACGCATTAATGAAGCAAAAGAAGAGGTTGCTAGATTTGAAGCACTCTTTAATGAGTATCGAAATAATCCTGAAACTGTAAAACAACGTCTTTATTATGAAACTTTGCAGGGAATTTTACCCAATATGGATATCATTATTGGTGAAGATGCAAAAGTTGTATATATTAAAGATAAAGATACAGCAAAATAATACTATTGATGTGAATTCTGTTAACCAAACAATTAATAAATGCTTCAGGAGGTTATTGTCCTATGAAAAAAACTACAAAAACAATTATTCTTACAGTATTTGCAATTTTTATTATTATTGTCGGGACTTCATTTTTTGGTTATAATACCAAAAATCATAATGTTTTAATCTTACAGTTTGGAGAAGTTGTTAATACAAAGTCGGAAACTGGTATTTATTTTAAGCTTCCGATTATTCAGAAAGCAAAATCCATTTATGTAGGCGAGCAACTTTATGATGTCCCCGCTTCTGAAGTAATAACTTCAGATAAGAAAAGCATGATTGCTAACTGCTATGTAACATGGCAGATAACTGATCCCAAAAAATACTATCAAACTCTTTCTTCTGAAAGTGTTGCCCAGGGCAGGATTGATGTGGCAGTGTATAATGCTATGAAAAATGTGATCAGTTCTATTTCACAGGATACAGTTATTAGTGGAAAAGATGGTTCTCTTGGGGATACTATTTTGAAAAAAATCTCCATGGAAAAATATGGAATCGCCATTACTGCTAATGAAATAAAAGTTTTGGATCTGCCAGATTCCAATAAAAAAGCAGTCTATGATCGTATGATTTCCGAGCGTAATGCAATTGCAGCAGAATATACTGCAAATGGTAATAAAAATGCTCAGAATATCAGAAGTGTAACCGATGCTGAAGTAAGAACGTTGGTTTCTGAAGCTCAGGTTATAGCTGCAAATGCAAAAGCTGAAGGTGATAGCGAATATTTTAAAATTCTTGCAGATGCATATAGTTCATCACCTGAAAGGAAGGAGTTTTACAACTTTATTATTGGACTGGATGCTATGAAGGAATCTCTCTCTAATGGTGGTACTATAACCATTGATAAGGATTCACCTATTTATGATATTCTCATTAATAAAAGTCCAACACCTGTAACTGTAACAGAACCTGAACCTATAAGTAACTAATAATAATTAAACTTTTAACAAATAATTTTAACTCCCTAACACGATAAATTTTGTGCTAGGGAGTTTTTTGTAAAACCGGAAAGGCCCAGAATAACTGAGCCTTTCCTTTATCTTAATTATCCAATGATTCTTCATAGTGTGGAATTATAGGATTTAAATACATAATTCTGTCTGAAACTAATTTATCATCCAGAAGTATTTCAACATCTATTGCGTCTTTATAGCACTTATACCTTACTTTATTTCCTATTATAGTAAGAACAATAACTGCCCCATTTTTTTTCATTTTGAAAATCTTCATCCCCAAAATATCCGCAACATGTTCATATTCTCCTTTTGGTGTAGTACCAATAGAAAAAAATTCTACATTTTTGCAGCTTTTATCTTCTTGTTTCATAATAATGGTCGCAAAATCTATGTCGATGTCATATGCAAAATAATAATTTTCATCAATTTGCTCTAAAACATCAAAATCATACCATCTTCTTATTCTATTACTATAATTTTCATAGGATATAAGTTCATAATACCCATTTTCTGAGTCATATGCTTTGGCCAAATGTCCTTTAAAAAGTTTCTCTAATTCATCTAAGCTTTCAAGCCACAATTCTTCTCTTACAATATCTTCACCAATATTGTAAAATCCGAATCTGCCTTCATCATTAAAAATAATCAACATCTTCTTATTATGCAGTGGAAACATCAACTCATTATGAAAGTATCTTGTTTTCCATACTCTTTCTCTATTGATGTACCAAATTTGGATATTTTCTATTTTCTTGATTACTTTACCTGCTTCAAACTTTACAATAAAATCCTTTTCACATCCTAATATAATTGCTATTTTTTTGTCTAAGAAAAGTTTAATTCTATTAATTGTAGAGTTTTCTAATACAAAAACTTCTTCAATCCTTTCACTCTGCATACTTTTATAGAAAATTCCTTTGTTTCCAAAAAAGTACAATCCATCTCCTTCAATCTCCTGAATTTGTATATCTCGATTTGAATAATTAGGATTTATATTGGAAACTTCATGGATTTCAATTTTAGACGTTGAGCCTATTAAATTAGTTATACGATAAGATATGCTTCCTGTTTCTTCGTTAGTTACAGAATACAAATTGATTCCATATTTTTGTAGTTCTGGATAAAATCCCTCAATATGTTTTTCTTCTTTTAACCATTCCCGTGTTTCTGCAAAATGTTTGAATTTTTTAGAAAGTGATAATTTAGCCATATGATGAACTCTCCTTTCATGGTTTAGCTATTCTATTAGAATAGCTATTTATATACTTTGTTTGTTGTTCATGAATTATATCATAGAATTTACATAATTTCAATAGTTTATGTAAAAACAAATAGACAATAACACAAAAGCTATTGCCTATAAAAATTCTATCCAAATATTCCTTTTTTCTTCACAGGTGGTTGCTCATTCATAGTCTTAGCAAGCTGAACAAGTAAATCTCTTTGTTCTTTAGTCAATCTTTTAGGAGTTTGAACTTGCACTGTAAATATAAAATCACCTTCATTATTAGAATTTACATACTTAAATCCTTTATTTCTAATTGTAAACTTAGTTCCTGTTTGTGTTCCCTCTGGAATTCTGTACATTTCTTTTGAACCATCTACCATTGGTATTTCAAGTTCTGCACCCAAAGTTGCTTGTGTTATTGTAACTGGTATATCACACAAAACATTATTACCTTTTCTTGTATAAATACCATGTTTTTTAATTCTAAGAGTAATATATAAATCTCCTTTAGGACCACCTTTTGTTCCTGGCTCTCCTTCTCCTCTTAACACTACGGTTTGATTATCATCAATTCCAGCTGGTATTTTTACTTTTATTTTAGGTTGTTTTCTTACATTACCTTTTCCTTTACAATTTTCACACACTTCTGTAATAACTTCACCTGTTCCATGACATTTTCCACATGTTCTAGTTGTTTGAACTTGACCAAGTATTGTATTTTGAACTTGTGTTACTTGACCTGTTCCATGACAGTCTGGACATTTAATTGGATTTGTTCCAGGTTTTGCACCTGTTCCATGACATTTATCACAAGTTTCATTCCTTGTTATAATAACTTCCTTTTCAACGCCTAAAAATGCCTCTTCAAATGTAATATCCATATTTAAGTTTAAATCTGCACCTTTTTTAGGTCCATTATTCCTTCTAGAAGATTGTCTACCTCCAAATCCTCCTCCGAAAAATGATGAG
Source organism: uncultured Clostridia bacterium (assembly GCA_948891265.1). Taxonomy (GTDB): domain Bacteria; phylum Bacillota; class Clostridia; order TANB77; family CAG-508; genus CAG-269. The sequence goes on from CAQUBD010000018.1 coordinate 29,219, forward strand.
AAAATATCTCCTAAATCTCCAAAGTCTCCAAATCCGTCAAAACCCGAAGTTGTATAAGAATATCCTCCACCAAAAGGTCCTTGACCGCCACCAAATCCTTGTGGACCGTCAGGTCCAAATTGGTCATACATTCTTCTTTTTTGTGGATCTGAAAGAGTTTCGTATGCTTCATTTACTTCTTTAAATTTTTTTTCAGCTTCTTCTTTATTGTCTGGGTTTGCATCTGGATGATATTGCTTTGCTTTTTTTCTATATGCTTTTTTTAGTTCATCATCTGTTGCATTTTTATTAACACCTAGAACTTCATAAAAATCTCTTTTTCCTGCCATTTGTAACCTTTCCCTTCTTTAAAATGTCTTCTTATTATACTTTTGTTTATTATCTTTTTCATAATTCCTTTTCATATTTGAATTATGTTTTTCTATGTATGCTTTTGAATATTCTTCAGGAGTTATTCTAAGTCTATTCAAAACTTCAATATAATAATTTTGTACATCTGTTATCTCTTCAACAAATCTTGCTCTTATGTCTTTATCTTCCATTATTGCATTTATACCTTTTTTCTTGATAATAGAAATACACTCTCCTATTTCTTCAATCATAAATAATATATGACTTTTGGCAGCATTTGGCTCCATATCATTCCATTTTTCTTTATTAGCTTCATATAATTCTAATTGCATTTTTTGCATTTCTGATATACTTAAATCTTTTTCTGACATTTATTTTACCTATTTTTATACTTTCAAATTAATTTATAGGCAGGTATTATCCTGCCCTTTCCTTCTATTTTTTCAAATCGAATCAAAAACAAGTATTACTAGGCAAGCAAGAAAAAAATCTTAAGATAATACATTTGTATATCGAAAGATTTTTTTCGTAGCTTAACGAAGTAAGACGAAGTTTTTCATTCGATTTTATTTGTCATCTTCAACCTTATAATCAGCATCATACACATTTCCATTATCACCATTTGCAGCATTAGCATCTCCAGCATCTGCATTTGGATCAACTCCTGCACCTTGTGCTCCATTTGGATTTGCATTTTTGTATAATTGTTCAGACATTTCATAGAATACTTTTGTTAATTTTTCTGTAGCTTCTTTAATTGTTTCTGTATTATTTGTTTCTAATGCTTTTTTAGTATTTTCAATTTCTGTTTCAATTTTAGCTTTTTCTTCTCCACTTATTTTGTCTCCTAAGTCATTTAATGTTTTTTCACTGTTATATACTAAACTTTCAGCATTATTTTTAACTTCAATTTCTTCTTTTTTCTTTTTATCTTCTTCAGCATGAGCTTCTGCATCTTTAACAGCTTTATCGATATCCTCATCTGTTAAGTTTGTTGATGCTGTAATTGATACATCTTGGCTATTTCCTGTTGCCATATCTTTTGCAGATACGTGAACTATTCCGTTTGCATCTATATCAAATGTAACTTCAATTTGTGGTACACCTCTTGGCGCTGCTGGAATTCCTGTTAATTGGAATCTTCCTAATGTTTTATTATATGCAGCCATTTCTCTTTCACCTTGTAAAACGTGTACTTCTACTGATGTTTGACCATCTGCTGCTGTTGAGAATATTTGTGATTTTTTAGTTGGTATTGTTGTGTTTCTTTCAATTAATTTTGTAAATACTCCACCATATGTTTCAATTCCTAAAGATAATGGTGTTACATCAAGTAATACTAAATCTTTTACATCTCCTGATAATACACCACCTTGGATTGCTGCACCAACTGCAACACATTCATCTGGGTTTATTCCTTTATCTGGTTCTTTTCCTGTTATTCTTTTAACAACTTCTTGAACTGCTGGAACTCTTGTAGAACCACCAACTAATAATACTTTATGAATATCATTTGCTGATAATCCTGCATCTTTTAATGCTTGGTTAACTGGTCCTGCTGTAGCTTCTACTAAATCATGAATTAATTCTTCAAATTTAGCTCTTGTTAATGTTACATCTAAGTGTTTTGGTCCTGTTGAATCAGCTGTAATAAATGGTAAGTTGATTTGCGTTTGTTGTACACCTGATAATTCTATTTTAGCTTTTTCAGCAGCTTCTTTCAATCTTTGCATTGCCATTTTATCTGCTTTTAAATCAATTCCATTTGATTTTTTAAATTCATCTACTAAATAATCAATAATTGCGTTATCAAAGTCATCTCCACCTAAATGTGTATTACCACTTGTTGATAAAACTTCAAATACTCCATCACCTATATCTAGTATAGAAACATCGAATGTTCCTCCACCTAAGTCATAAATTAATATTTTTTGATCTTGTTCTTTATCCATTCCATATGCTAAAGCTGCAGCTGTTGGTTCATTTATAATTCTTAATACTTCAAGACCTGCAATTTTACCTGCATCTTTTGTTGCTTGTCTTTGGCTATCATTAAAATATGCTGGAACTGTAATAACTGCTTGAGTTACTTTTTGTCCTAAATAATTTTCAGCATCTGCCTTTAATTTTTGTAATGTCATTGCTGATATTTCTTGTGGTGTAAATTTGTCACCTTCTATTGTTACTTTATCAGCTGTTCCCATTTTTCTTTTGATTGATATAACAGTATTGTCTGGATTTGTAACTGCTTGACGTTTTGCTATTTGTCCTACTAGTCTTTCTCCATTTTTTGAGAATGCTACTACTGATGGTGTTGTTCTATTTCCTTCAGCGTTTGGTATAACTACTGGCTCTCCTCCTTCCATAACTGCTACACATGAGTTTGTTGTTCCTAAGTCAATTCCTATAATTTTTCCCATTTTAAATTCTTCCTTTCTCCTTGATGATTTGGGGACGGAGTAAAAATCATCATTTTATATATTATATTATCTTTTCTTAAGGTGATGATTTTTACTCCGTCCCCAAATCATCACTTTCAAAATTAATAACTTATTAATTTGCTACAACAACCATCGAATGCCTAACAATCTTCGAACCTATCTTGTAACCTTTTCTATACTCTTGCACAATTTCCTTCTCCCCCTTAGAATCATCTTGAACACTACTAACAGCTTCATGTACTTCTGGGTCAAAAGTTTCTCCTAAAGCTTTTATTTCTTCTACACCTTTTGACTTTAAAACATCTTGAAATTGTTTTAATACAAGTTCAACTCCTTTTTTATAATTTTCATCTGAAGTCTCAACTTTTAATGCATTTTCAAGATTGTCTAATACTGGAAGCATTACTTCTACTATATCTGACAATATAGAATTGTATAATCCTTCCCTTTCTTTTTGGCTTCTCTTCTTGTGATTTTCAAATTCTGCAAGTATTCTTTTGTATCTATCTGTTAATTCATCAATCTCTTGTTGTTTTGCTTGTAGTTCATTTTGCTCTGTTGTCTCATCTTTTTCAACTACTTCTTCAACTATTTCTTCTTTCTCTGACATAATATTGCCCCTTTCTTTTATTCTTCTACATCTTTCATTTTTTTATTTATATATTTCATAACTGAAATAACCTTTGAATAATCCATTCTTTTAGGTCCTATAATTCCTATTGTCCCTAAGTCTTTATTACCCACTTTATGTTTAAATGTAATAACACTAAAATCCTTTAGCTCTTGTTTTTCATTCTCATCACCAATATACACATTTATATCTTTAGCAAATCCCGAATTTAATATATCTGTCATTAAATCTTTTTCATCAATAATATTTACAAAATTCTTTGCTACAGCTAAACTATTAAATTCTGGCAAATCGAATGCTCTATTTGTACCTTCCAGATATAGTTTTCTATCTTCCGAAATAACTTTCTTTATCTGTTCTATTATTGGCTTTATCACTTTTACACTATATTTCATTTCATTAATCAAATATTCTTCTAATGGTGCATCAATTATCTCCAATGGCTGTCCTTTTAATTTTTGATTGAACATATAGTTTATTGTTTCTACTTGTTTTTCAGAGACATCTTCATCAAATTTTATTATTGTTTCTTTAACCATTCCTGTATTTGTTAATATTATTGCCATTAACATTCTTGGTCCTAATAACACAAATTTGATTTCTTCTATTAATAAGTTTTCTGTACTCGGTCCTATTGCTAATGTTGTATAATGTGTTATTTCTGATATTGTTGTTGTTGCAATTTTGGTTAAGTCTTCAATTTCATTTACTTTTGTTTCTAGCTTGTCACTTATGTATTTGATTTCTTCTAAACTGATATTGTCATCTTTTAATAATTCATCTACATAGTACCTATAGCCTTTTTCTGATGGTATTCTTCCACTTGATGTGTGCGTTTTTTCTAAATAACCTGATTTTTCTAAATCTGCCATTTCATTTCTTATCGTTGCACTACTATAATTTAAATCATAGTTATTTGTTAATGCGCTAGAACTTACAGGCTCTGCTGTATTTATATATTCTTCAACTATTGCTTGTAGTACTTTCTTTTTTCTTTCTTCTAGCATATATTCACCTCTTTTTAGCACTCTTCATTTTTGATTGCTAATCTTGTTATATATTATATCCTTTTTTAGCACTTGTCAATACAATCTGCTAAAATTTTTTGTGAATTTTTTGTGAACGCTTACAATTCATGCTATTAGATTTAAATCTACTTTTTGAAATTCAAAATTGAAGCTTCCACTATCAACAATCATCTTTACTACATCTATCGTCGGCATCTCTTTAGTGATACAGAAAAAGTCGCTATTGCAGAAGTAACATATGGTGTAAGAAGATGGAAAAGCAACAAAAATTGGTTTAATTTAGACCATAAACAGGACATGCCTAAAATGGCTTGTCCTGTTTTATCATGTAAATGCACTTCTTATTGCTATAATTAAAATCCCTATTGTTTGTATTGCAAACAAATTTAAAATATTAGAAGTTAATAAATTATTTGTAGCCTCAACTACTCCTAGCATAGTATCATTTTCTTTTTTATGATGTTTTTGTGATTCAAAAAATGTTATTAATTCTGGTAAACTTGTTATAAATCCTAATAATGTTCCAATTATTATTTCAGATATATTGAATATATTGCATAATTTTTCAAGTGTATTACCTAATATCTCTCCTATTATAAATAATAATACTCCTGTTATAACTAATATTATGCAATATTTAATTATTTTTCTTTTATTCCCTTTCTCCCATCTTTTTTCTTTTTCTATTTCTAATTCAATTTCTTTGTCTTCTTTTTGTAAGTATAGTTTATGAACATTATTATTTAGAAACCTAAAAAAAGTATATAATATTATAAAAGCTGGGACTATAGCCAAATTTAATTCTATATTAAATCTTAATAGTATTATTGGTATTATTATTGTCATAATTACTAAAATTAAATCTATTTTAATAGCCTTTTTTCTCAACTTCTGTCCATTTTTATTTATTATAATTGCACCTAAATATTGTATTAAATTAATTATATTAGAACTTAATATATTATATATACTTGCTCCTGCTAGTCCTCTTATACTTGATGTTGTTATTGTTAAAAGTTCTGGTACAGAAGTTGCATATCCTGCAATATCTCCAACTGTTTTCGCTTTCAAATTTAGGCTTTCTGCTAACTTTCTCAGTGTACCTACAAGTATGTATTTTGATATTACTACTATTAAAACAGAGCAAATTATAAATTTAATGATAGTTATAATCATATATATCTCCTTTTTTATAATTTACCCTGTTTATATTTTTATAATCAATTATTTCTTTTCAACTTCTTTATGTACAAAATATTTTCTACATATATCTTTTGAGACTAATATTATTAATATAAAATATACTAGACTAATATATTTTATAGAAATTGTATTATTATTAAATAAATATACTGAATAGCAATATGTAGATACCATAGATATTCCTATTGGTACATATATCTTATCTTTATTATATATAAAGTATAATATACTTAATATGTCTCCCATAAATAAATACCTATCATGCATTCTTGGTAAGAAAAATGTTGCTATCATTATAGACCATAATGAAAATTCAATAATTCTTTGTTTATCAAATTTTATTTTCTTATAAATTACCATGAAAGCAATTAGTACATATATAAAAATTGTAATTAAAATTCCTACTTTAGCTATATTTCCACTTGGTTGTACTACATAATTGTATTTTGATATTGGAAATAATAAACTCCATATTCCTGGAAAATTCATACATAAATATTCTGCCCATTCAGAAGTTTGATTTATATAAACATTTATACAACTTAATATAGATTTTCCAAATATTATTGCAGGTATGCACATTATTAGATTTACTATTGGTATTATTAGAAAATAATATATTGGAAATTTTCTATCAGCTATATATACTAAAATATATACTGGTAATATAAAAATAAATTGTAACTTAAATGCAAAAGATATTCCTAAAAAAATAAAAGATTTCAAATATTTCTTTTCTAATAAATATTTTATAGATATTAGTACAAAAGCTGTATATATAGAGTCTGCTTGTCCCCAACATGCTGAATTTAAAATTACTGTTGGCAAAAATAAAATTACTCCATATGCTAATAATCCATATAACTCTCTATGTTGATTTTTATCAAATATTATATTAATTATTTTCATTACTGCAAATGCACAAATATAGTCAAAAATAATTGATACCATCTTTACTGATATTACAGGATTTATTGGTAAATATGTTAGTAATGCTAATATTGTAATATATGGTGAATTATAATCTCCAATATTAATATTAAGTGCATGCAAGCCTCCATTTTCTTTTAATTCATAGAACCAGTTTCCTATAAACGCCTGAAAATCTCCTGATACAAAATTAATTAAAAACATTCTTACTAACCATGCCATTATTGTTATCAGTATAAAAAGTATTATGTTTTTTTCTTTCTCTATAAAATCATATATTTTTTCATTTAATTTCATTTTATATCCCCTTATAATTTATTATGGAAATGATATCATACTTGTTTACACTTTTCAACATTGTTTTTTTAGTTTTGTTTTTTCATTGCATGGCAATCGCTTAAAAATTATTTGGTCATATAGACCATGATAGGTCTATTTCATTCAGGCAAAGTCTCTATATATTTATATTCCTTTTGAATGAAATGACGAATGTGATTGGAGAGGGT
>CAQUBD010000019.1 GCA_948891265.1 uncultured Clostridia bacterium
TAAATATTATTATAAAAATTTTTAATTTATATTTTAAAAAGTGTCGGGTAATAAGATTTTTTAATTTAATTCTATTTCTATCTTTTTTTCTTTATCTAATTTCAATTTTTTATATGAAATACCACAATTATCAAATAATCTTCTAGATGCAATATTGTTTTCTGAATCTGCATATTTATCTGATAAATACACAATTTCTTTAATTCCTGATTGAATAATAGCTTTAGCACACTCATTACAAGGAAATAAATCTACATATATTTTTGCATTTTCTAAGTCTTTTTTGCTTCCTCTATAATTTAAAATTGCATTTAATTCTGCATGACATACATATGGATATTTTGTATCTAAATTTTTACCTTCTCTATCCCATGGAAATTCATCATCACTAAATCCATTTGGTGCTCCATTATATCCTATTGATAAAATTCTATTATCATTACTTACTATGCATGCACCTACCTGTGTAGATGGATCTTTACTTCTCATTGCTGATAACTTTGCTATTGCCATGAAGTATTCTTCCCAACTTATATAATCTGTTCTTTTTTTATTTAATTTATTATCCATATATTTTCCTCCTTATATACAATATAATATTACTACACAATTTAATAATTATCAATATATCATAAAATGATTATTTCGAACAGAAAAAATAGGCGCAAAAATTTATTCTGCGCCCATAAAATATCTTTCTATTCAATTCTTAAGTTTTCTTTTGCAATTGCTCTTTTGGACTTGTTCGTTTCAGTAAATCCTGCCTTGGTTAAATACTCAGCTAAATACCAAAGAGAAATTTCATCTCCTTTCTTAAGTTCACATTCTAACATCATTGAAATCCCTGTTTTATTTGCATACTCATATATAGAAAAATCACATGCAATTTCAATTATTGAATCGTGTACTTGAGCTAGGGTCTTATATCTTTCTGTTGTTATTCTTACTCCTTTCTCAATTTCAAATCCTTTTGCATAATAGGCATAACCATAACTATTTAATAATGGTTTAACTATTTTAAAGAAATCTTCATTATTTTGACAATGGAATTTATTTTCATACCTTTTAGTTATTGATGTTCCATCATCTGCGGGAATTTTTAGATAGTAGATTTTCTCTTCTCCTGTTTTACGGCATCGCATTGCTACCTCAGGTGGTAAATATCTTGGTGCTTCAAAATATAAATCATCATTTACTAATTTTTCCCATTCTGAAAATTCTTTTATTTGAATATTTGGTATTGATTTGAGAACAGAATTTACTCTTTCATGCCATTCTTTTTTGCAAAGATCTTCTTTTGAGATAAATTTTTTCTCTATCTCTACTGGATTCTCTGAGAATAAGTCTCTTATTTTTCTTTCTTCCGATTCGCTGATTTCATAGACTGGGTCTAAATCAACCATGATGTAATTACAATTTATAGTAATATCCTTTATTTTGTAGCTTACATCCATAAGGTCTTTTACTACTCCATCATCATCCTTTATTAGAACTTTGTTTTTAGGATTATACATCGTCAATTTTTTCTTTGATAACTTTATTATATCCTTTCGATTAGTAATCTTCTCTAACTTTTGCAGGAAATTTTCAAATTCTGCATTATCTTCAAATCTTTTAAGCATTATATTTTCTCTATTTCCTTCGAGAATTATTTGAGCAATTCTGTATCTAATTGTTCCTTTCTCTTCAAAATCCGAAAGAATTGCTTTTAATTCTGCAAGTATTTCATATTCTGCCTTATTTACTGTCTCGGCCTCATCCCACCCTTCGATCTCTTTATACTCTTTTAGAATCATCTCTGTTAAAGTTGATTCATCATCGTAATATATCTCGAGGTATTGATTGAATCTTGTAAATAACATATCTTCAATCGTTGATACTGCTGCCTTTTCAAATCCTACTGTGGGTGAACCATTAAGAAGGACTATCGTGATATATTTTAATATATCTTGATAGTTTACTCTCTCTCCATATACATTGAACCGGTCTGTTGTAATGTATTCCATTCTATCACAGTCGACTGCTCCTATAAGGAGAGATTTGAATATGAACAACATGTTTAATTCATTTGAATTAACAAATACATCTGAACCTTCAATTCCAATGTTATCTTTGTATATTTGTATAACTTTTGATACAATATCATATCCAAAGATTTCATTGATTTCGTCAGAATACTCTTCAAAATATTCAATAGTTCTCTGCTCATGTGTCTTCATCTTTTTGTCTTCTAATGAGTGTGAAAAGGCTATATGCCCTAAATCATGTCCGAGCGCAGCTAATCTAAGTGTCTCCCTATCTTTAAGTGTAATTGGAAAATATTTGCTAAACTTTTCTTCGCAGATATTTAATAAATAGCTTGTAAGGTGCATTACACCTATTGAATGCATAAGTCTTGTATGTTTGGTATTAAGAAGCTGACTTGAAAATATCTTTGTCCCTAATTGACTCTTATAAGCTAAATCTCTAAAAGGCTTTAATTCTAATACTCTCCGAAACTTCTCCTCTATCCGTATTTTTCCAAATACGGGATGTTCTACCACTAAAACTTCATTCTGTCCTATCATAGTTTTTCCTCCTTGTTGAATGATATTTTATACATTTTTATGTTTACTATTATATCTCATTATGGTGTTTATGTCAACATTAATTAAATTTAACTTTCAGTTTTTTATTCATATTCAAACTTAAAAAGTTATACTTTTTAAAAACCGAAACTAAAAAACTGATTTAATAAAAGAAATGTAATTATACAAACATTTCAAACAATGTACATTATCTCATTATTTGGAAAATATTTTTTCATTTGTTCTCTAAAAAATTCTTCTCCATCCTCTCTATATTGATTTTTATACATATATTTGCCTTTTCCTCTACCTGTCATTAACACTTTATTATATAAATTAATTGCATTTGGAAATGCTTCTTCATTTATTTTTGTATGGACAAAGCTATATGTCATAAAAATAATTTCAAAAAATACATCTTTTTTTACTTTTTCAGTTAGACCTTCTTCTAGTTGCTTTATTAGTTCTAAGTATAATTTTTTCCAATCTTCTACCATTATAACTGGTGCTATCAAAATTCCTATTTTATATCCTGCTTCTTTTAATTTATTTATTGCTTCTATTCTTCCTTTTAATCTAGATGTTCCAAATTCTACTTTATTTATAATTTGTTCAGGATTAACACTTACTCTAATAGTAACTTTCCCTTGATGGTCTACATCTAATATATCATCTACCATATCAAATTTTGTTGGAAATGTTAGATGCCCTTTAGGTGAATTTTTAAAATTTTCTATTGTCCAGGGCAAATTTCCTGTGATTGTGTTTTCTAAAATTAAGTCACTATTGCTTCCAATTTCAAATGTTAAATTCTTTTCAGACTTATTCGCAACTTTTATTATCTTCTCTAGCATTTTTTCTCTATTAACAAATAACCTTAAATATGCACATTTATTATAATTACATACTAGATAACAATACATACAAGCTGCTGTACATCCTGATGATGTATATGGCACTAAATAATCTGATGTTTTGTGATTTTCTACAAATTTGTGTGTCTTTCTTGTTCCTATTATTAAATTCCTTTTCATGTCCATAAATTCACTATTTTGCTTTTTTCTCATTTCTTCTATGTTATTATGATTTTCTATCTCTACTTTTGGTACATCTTTGTATTTTTTTAATAATTGCTTTCCTAACTCATAGTTTTCAATTTCTTTTTCAAAATAAATAGCTTTAGGCTTAAACATAATTCTTCTCCCTTCGCTCGCTTATTATAATTAGTTTAACCTAAAGCTTTTATTTTATTTATTTTTTTATATATGTTATATATTCATAATCAAATTCATTTATTCCATCATCTGGTCCTTTTTCCCTTGAAACTTCTTCCCATTCTGATTCATTTATTCTTGGAAATATACTATCTCCCTCAAAATTCTTGTCTAATTGTGTAACATACATTTTTTTACAATATGGCATCAATAAATTATAAATAATTGCACCACCTATTACAAAGTGTTCTTCATCATCATCCATATATTCTTGTAATTCTAAAAATGAATGTACAACTTTTACATAATCTGAATCTATATTAAAATCAGGATTTCTACTTAATATGATATGTTTTCTATCTGGCAATATTCCTCCTAATGATTCAAAAGTTTTTCTTCCCATTATTATTGTATGCCCAATTGTTTTTTCTTTGAATCTCTTTAAATCATCTGGTAATTTCCATGGTACACTATTATCTTTTCCTATTATATTATTTTTTGCTTTTGCTACTATTATACTTAACATTTGTATTTCTCCTTTTTAATAAATTATATTATTTAAATTTTTTTAACTATATATATAATATTCGAGCTTATTATTTTAAAATTCCTCTACTGATAATTTAGCATAATATTTAGGATCAAATTCTTCATCATATGGTACTTCATCAAATATTTCTGGCATCTGTTCTTTAAAATATTTTAGTAATGGTATCATAACTTGCCTTACTGCTGGGTGAACATGATTATTTGCCCTTAAGCTAAAAATATGTTTCCACTCTCTAATATTAGCTGTTACTGTATATTCAGCCGCTGTGCAGTGTGGTAATACATTTCTACACATATCTGTAGTAGCACCTAACTCCTTCATTTTCATATATCCTTTTTCCATATCTTCCATTGTTTTTTTCCATGTCTCATATACTTCTTTATCTTCAATATATACTGGATTCATTATTGAAATTTGATTTCCATATTTATTTTTATCATAACTGCAATATCTAGTTGATTCTACTGAAAAGCTTGCAAATCTATGTCTTGTTAAATCTTTATATGACCCTATGTCATTATAAATTCTAACAGTTATTTTTTCATGTTCTAATACAGATTCATGTCCACTTGTAATGCAATTCTTAATCAAATTCTTGTAACTGTCTTCTGTCATTTTACCTTCAGAACGATAACATGTTCTACATGCTCTTTCAATTCTTTTCATTATGTCTTTACCATCAAATTTTTCTACTTTTACCCATGGTTCCACAATTCTCATATTTTCTCCTCCTATCTCATTCCCACTACAGAAAAAGTGACCTAAAATAGGACACTTTTTATATAATTAATCTTCTTTATTCACATCTTTTAATAATTCTAATTGTGAAATCAATAGTGATTCCATTTTAGCTTTATATATATCAAATTGTTTTTTTACATCATCTAATTCTTTTTGTTTAATAATTATTTCATTATTTAGCTCATCAACTCTCTTTTGAGCATTTGCCTTTGCTTCGTCAACTATTTGGTCAGCTTTTTGTTTTGCTACATTTTTTACTTCTTCAGCTGTTGTTTGAGCCATTACTAATGTATTTTGAAGTGTTGATTCTATTGTTTTATATTGTACTAAACTATTATTTAATTCATCTACTTTAGCTCTCAATTCATTAACTTCTTTGTAATTCTTTGTATAATCAATTGTTAATTCATCTAAAAAATCGTCAACTTCTTCTACACTATAACCATTCATCATTTGTTTTGCAAATCTTTTATTTTCTATATCTAAAGGCGTTATCATTTTTTCCTCCTAATTTGTGTTAAATATTATAAAGTTCTTTACAAAAACTAATTATTTACATTGTTGTTTCTTAACCATGAAACAGATAATTTGCTTTTCATTTCTTCTCTTGCCATTTCATTTGTTATTTCATAATTTGATGGTGCAACTAAGAAAATTGAGTTAGATACTTTTTGAATATATCCATCTAATGCATATACTCCACCACTAATAAAATCTACTATTCTTCTAGCAACATCTTTATTTACATATTCTAAATTTACTATTATAGATTTTTTTTCTTTTAAGAAACTACAAATTTCATCTGATTGTTCAAATGTTGTAGGTTGTGAAATAACCATTTTAATTGCTTGATTTTGTGCTTGTGGCATATTTACAACTTTATTATTTCTTCTTCCAAATAATCTTCTATCTTCTACTTCTTCATCATATTCTTCATTTTCATAATCATATATGTTTTCATCTTCATATTCTTCTGGTTCAGCTGAGTCCATTCCAAATAAATCCCATACTTTATTCATTAATGCTCCTGACATAAAAAAACCTCCTAAAAACTCTTTTACATATTGTTATATACAATTTTATTTTTTTGTATAAATAGCTGTCATTATCTCTTTAAACAGCTAAGTTAACTTGTTATAAGTATCTACTTTTTTTTTACTATTGTCAATAGTTTTTCCAAATGTAATTTACTTTTAATATTATTGTAATATTTTTGTAACACTTTATTCTGTGTTTTTCAAATCTGGATTTAGTACTATTTCATCATATATAGAAATTCTTCTCATTGAATATATTTCGTTTTCTGTATACCCTAATTCTTTTAGTTCTTTTGTATCATAGCTAGAAACTAAAGAATATTTGTCGTTTTTTCCTGTAACTTTTACTAATATTTTGTTTAAATATCCCGCTCTATTTCTAACCACATAATTTAATCCATCTTGTTCTATAATTGCTTGATTTGGTACTTTTAAACCTGTGTTACTCCACCAAATTAAATCAAAAGAAATCTTTCTATAATTAGCTAATTCACTTATTTGTTTATCAATTTCTAAAATTATTAGTGTTTCTTCTTCATTTTCTTGTGATATGTATGCTATTTTTGCATCTATGGTTTTATTATTTGATAATCTTACTTTTATTTTACTATCTACTTTTGCATTTTTTGCTTGTTCTGAACTTGATATAGTTGCAATATAACATTTAGAACTATCTATTATTTTCCCGCATTCATCATTTGTCGCAATTAATTGTCCTGTTTTTAATTTTAGCCCATTTAAAAATTCTTTGCTTAAAGTTGAAAAGTTATTAGGTGTTAATATTTCTTCTAACCCATCAACTTTATAAGATACAATTCCACTTATAGGTGCCTTTATATATTCTGCCCCAGAATTTAGTTGTTCTTCAAGTTTTGCTCTTTGATTATATAATTGTTTTAAATATGAACCTGCTGCACTGGATTCTCCTGATATTTTTGCTTTTCTATTTATTAAATCTTCTATTTGTTTTTTATATTCCGTAATTTTCGATAAATCTGTAGTCTTACTTAATAGTTCTACCTTTTCGTCCAGTTGATTTTCTAATAGTTTTACATCTGAAGAAAATATACCTTTTTGTCCCTTTAATGTTTCTTGAATTTGTAAGTCTAAATCAGATATTTGTTTTTTCAGTCCATCTTCATTTTTGCTATAATATCTATATATAGAATATCCCTTTGCTGTCTTTTCTCCCTCACTTTTTATTTGTTCCATTCCATTTTTATAATTATTTCCTTTTACAACTTGCTCATCTCTTATAATATATCCAATATTTGTTTCTTCAAGGTATAAAGTTCCCTCTTCAACTGTAACTTTGTTAGTTGGTTGCTTTACAAGTAAATATACTGCATATATTAAATATATTAATATTAGACAAAATGATATATATATAATTATTTTTTTTCTATTTACTTTTTTCTTATTATCTATTTCTTTTTTTTCCAATTTAATTTTCATTCCCCTCTTAAGGCTTAAATCTAGTTATTTATTATAATATTTATATTTTCTTGTATATCATTTGTTCCATCAAGCCATACTGTTTGTTTATTTTTTCTAAACCAGGTTAGTTGTCTTTTTGCATATCTTCTTGTTTCCATTTTTATCTTTTCTATCATCTCTTCTTTTGTATATTCACCATTTATATAATCTACTACTTCCTTATATCCTAGTCCTTGCATTGCTGTAGGAAATTTGATATATTTTTCTAATATTCCCTTTACTTCCTCTATTAATCCTTGTTCAATCATTATATCAACTCTCTTATTTATTCTTTGATATAATATTTCTCTATCCCAATCTATGGCAAAAACTCTATAGTCATATTCTACTGGATTTCTTCTTGATTCTAGTTCTTGTTCAGTTTTTGTTTTTCCTGTTGCTTTGTATATTTCTAACACTCTCATTATCCTTTTTTTATCATTTGGACTTATTTTTTGCATTGCCTCTTTATCTATTTTTACTGCTTGATTATATAATACTTCTAGTCCTTCATTCTCAGCAATTTTTTCTAACTGTTTCCTATACTCCTCATCTAATTTTATATCATTATATTCAATTTCATAAATTAGACTATCTACATATAGCCCTGTTCCACCTACTATTATTGGAACTTTTCCTTTTTGTAATATTTCTTTTATAGCAATCTTTGCGTCTTGTTTATATTGTGCAACACTATATCTTTCTTCTGGTGAAACATATCCTAATAAATAATGTTTTATACCTTGCATCTCTTCAGTTGTTGGCTTTGCTGTTCCTATATTCATATCTTTATATATTTGCATTGAATCTGCTGATATAATTTCTCCATTTACTTTTTTGGCGAGTTCTATTGAAAGAGCTGTTTTCCCAGAAGCAGTAGGTCCACATATCACTATTACCTTTTCCATTTTCTCCTCCATGTCCCATTGGGGACAGTCCCATTTGGGACATTTTGTTATCTGTTCATTATTTCCAATATTCCTTTTTGTATATTTCCTAGATACCTAGTTTCGAATATTGCTATTATAACAATTACTATTATCAATATTATTAAGCTTTTTATTAATTGTTTTTTCTCTATCTCATCATTTTTTATTTGATCTAATTTTTTAAATATATATGGCAATATCATATATCCATTTACAATTGTAAATATTATTCCAAATACATTACGTATTACTTTCATAACAGTTTTATCTTCATAATAAATTCCTATTTTAGATATATTAAAAATTACAAATGTTATTAAGTATACAATTATTATCCCAACAATAATACAAATAGTTTTTTCTTTCTTTTCTATGCTTCCTAAACTATGCCATGTCCAACCAATTAAAACTAAAAATAAAATTATTATTATTATAAAAATTACAGGCATAACTTTCTCCTTTATTTCCTTGCAAATTTTCTTTCTATATCATACTTAGACATTTTTATAGCAGTTGGTCTTCCATGTGGACATGTAAACGGATTTGGTAATTCAAATAGTTTGTCCATAAGACTTTCTACCTCTTCTTTTGTTAATACCATATTAGCTTTAACGGCTGCTTTACATGCTACTGTTGCTATAAATTTTTCTTCTTTTTCTTGTTTTGCTGTTCTTGCAACAGTATCTATTTCATCTAATGTCTCTAAAAATAATTCTTTGTTGTCTATATCTATACATACTGTTGGTACTCCATTTAATTTTATTGTATTCTCTCCAAATTCTTCTAAAGTAAATCCTGCTTTTTCAAACATGTCCATATTTTCTTTTGCTATTAGCATTTCCTTATGGGATAATGTTATTACATCTGGCAATAATAGCATTTGAGAGTCTTTGTTTTCTTCACTATAATAATTTTTCTTAACTTTTTCATACATTATTCTTTCATGCGCTGCATGCTGATCTAATATATACATTTCTTTTTCCATTTCAATTATTATATATGTATTAAATACTATTCCTATAAATTTGTATGTTGGTTTATTATATTCTTCATTTTCTTCAAATAATGATATGCTATTTTTTGCTAAGTCTATTGCTTTAATTTGATTATCTTCTTTATTATCTGAAATTGCATTCGTTATTACCTTTGTGCCAAATAATTTTTCATACATTTCATTAAAATCTACTTTAGTTGTTTCATCATATTGCATATTTTCTAATTGTTCTATCTGTTCTTTTACTTCTTCTAATTTTTCTTCTGGTGTTGATGTTTTCTCTAGATTATTACTTTGCTCTTCTATTTGTTCAGTATTGTTAATTTGTGATTGTTGTTCTTCTTTAGGTTCTTGTTTATCATCTTGTTCTTCTAATTTGATTTCATCTACTATTTCATCACTATTTTTATGTTCATTATCTTCTTTTTCTTCCTGTCTTTCTTCTGGGTTTTCCACAGTTTTTTCTCCGATTGTGGCTTTTTCATCAATTTTTATTTTTTCTTCTTCTTTTTGCATTTCAATATAACTTGAATTTAGTTTTATATTTGGATCTTCTTTAACTTGTTTCTCTAAGTCTTGTTTCATCTTTTTTAATTGTTCTAAAACATCTGCTGTATTTATTGGTCCTCCTTGCCCTACATTTATAACATTTGTTTTTATTTTGCTTTCTTCATCATTATACTTTTCAATCTTTTCAGTTTCATTTTTTCTAAAATCGAATAATCCTTTTGGTTTATCTTCATTTACTTCTTCTTGCTTTTCAGTATTTGCAACTAATTCGTTTTTTAATAATGTATCTTTTATTGCGTGATATATTGATTGAAAAATTTTATTTTCTTCTTCAAATCTTACTTCTAATTTTGCAGGGTGAACATTTACATCAACTTTTGATGGATTCATATTTATATTTAATATTACAAATCCAAATTTACCAATTGGAATTAATCCTTTAAAAGCTTGTTCTGTTGCTGCTGTTAGAGTTTTATCTTTTATATATCTTTTATTTACAAAGAATAATTGATTAGATCTATTTGACCTTGCAATTTCTGGTTTTCCAATAACTCCAGTAACTTGTATATCTTCATAAGAATATTCTACTGGCAAAATACCATTTGCAACGTCTTTTCCATATATACTATAAATTACACTTTTTATATCTCCATTACCATTTGTTTGTATTACTGTTTTTCCTGTATTTATTAATTTAATCGCTATATTAGGATTTACTAAAGCTATTCTTGTAATTACATCTTCCACATATCCTGATTCTGTATAATCTTTTTTTAAAAATTTATATCTTACAGGTGTATTGAAAAATAAATTTCTAACTGTAATTGACGTCCCGGTTTGGCATCCTACTTCTTGTTTATCTAGTACATTTCCTGCTTCTACTATAATTTTATATCCTGTATCTTGACTTTCTGTTTTTGATATCATTTCTACATTTGCTATTGCTGCAACACTTGCTAATGCCTCTCCTCTAAATCCCATTGATGTTACTAAATTCAAATCATCTGCACTTCTTATTTTACTTGTTGCATGCCTCTCAAACGCAATCTCTAAGTCATCTGCAGCTATTCCTTTTCCATTATCAGTTACTTTTATAAATGATATTCCTCCGTTTTTTATCTCAACTGTTATATTATTAGCTCCTGCATCTATTGAATTTTCTACCATTTCTTTTATTACTGAAGCTGGTCTTTCTATAACTTCTCCAGCTGCTATTTTATTTATTGTTAAATCATCTAGTAAAACTATGTTTCCCATCTATTTATCCTCCAAATTTATCGTTTTATTATTTGATGCTATTATATCATTATTGTTTTTATTTTGTATAGTATTTTTAATAAAAAATAAATAGAACTCTTATCTAAGAGCTCTATTTATTTTTGTATTTAATTTAACTACTTTTCTAATATATATGGTTCTTCTTTTGTCCCTTTACCATCAATAATTTTTGCATTATCTGATATTAAAAAAATTGGACGAATTTTTCCATGTAAATTAACACTTGCAAATTTATCAGGAGCTTCATCATATACATGACAGTTTCCTGAATAAGAAATTTCATATCCTACATCATTATCAGAAGGCAGTACAGCTCTACTACCAAATCCTATAACACCAGAATACCAATCAACTAAAACTCTTGACGCAAGTCTAGTATTATCTCCTGTTAAATTAATTCCTAATTTATAAACTTGACTAACATCTTTTTCATATTTAAAATCACCTACTTTAAATAATCCATTATATTCTCGTGATTCCATAAATGTATGTGTAGTACCACTAGAGTACATTCCTACAGTATCCTGCTCATCAAAAACAGGACTACATCCCATTGCTCTTGCTTTTTCTGCAATACCTTTATTATCCATATATTTCTTAGCTCTATTATTCAATGTTTCTACAATTTTATTGTATGATACGGCTGATATTCTAAAACTATCATCTATTGTATCAGGCCCTGTATAATTAAAATCTGCTGCTGATACATCCTTGTCTCCTGATCCTAAATTTCCAGAGTCTATATTATTGTCTGTAATTATCTGAAGTCCATATTCTGAATTTGCATCATATAATACTCTACATAGCCTTCCATTATAACTTACATATGGGCTTTTAACTGCTGATTCTTCTGCATCTGGATTTATTATTAATACATCTTTTGCTAATTTATATACCTTTTTTATTTCATCTGATAAATTTCCATTATAAATATCTGATATTTTTATTTTATATCCGCCATATTCATTTGCTGCTTCTAGTTGCAAATTAAATATTTCATCTGTAATTGCTTCAGGAACATTTATAAAATATTTATCTAATATTTCTTTTAATTCTTCTTTTGTTATATTCCCTTCACTATCTGATTGAATTTCAAATATATCCATTTTCACTTTCTCTATTAATTCTGATATCTGTGACTTTTCTTTTGCTAATTTCGCCTTTTCTAATAATCCGTTACCAATTAATTGTGATATTGTTATTCCTGCTAATATTAATAGAATTATTATGGTTATTACTAACGAAATTAATGTTATTCCTTTTTCTTTTATATGTACTTTTCCCATCTATACACTCTCTCCTCTTATGTATATTTTTTCCATTTATTTTTTTATCATACTTATATAATTTATTTTATGCATTTATTATATCTATAAATAAGTCACTTGTAAATAGCTCGTTTGTTTTAAATTTAATCTTTATCATTTTATCTAAAATAAAATATTATAAAATCTTAATAAATTTTATGGAAAATGTTCGCGAAGCAACGATTAAGTGAAAGGGCGCCATAAAATTTATTTAGACTTTCTTTGAAATTTAGCTTGAAAGAGCATTCTTTAAAAATTTGATAATATTTTATTTTTAATTATTATATATCTCAATATCTAAAAACACAATAAAAGTGACTACTTTTAGTAATCACTTTTTTACATAAATCTCCTATATTTAAACTTACTATACTTTTTTAAAGTATATCTTTCGCTATTTTCTTAATATCTTTTTCATTCATTCCGGAAACTGTTGCAATTGTATTTATTGAAAGCTTTTCTTTTAGCATATTCCTAATAATCTCCATTTTTTCTTCAGTTCTACCCTCTGTCCTGCCTTCTCTTCTTCCTTCTATCCTGCCCTCTTGTTTACCTAACCTTCTTTCTCTTTTCTTTTCTGCTATTAAGGTATCTATTACAGCTAGCATATTTCCATCCCCTTTCCTTAAATTTTTAATAACTTCTTCTATGCTTTCTCTTTTCATTGTCTTTCCCAATATTATTGTTGTCATCATTTCTAACAATTCTCGCTCTTCTTTATTTTTTACTTTTGCATATATTTCTCTTAATATCTTTTTTAATTCATCCGAGTCCTTTGTCTTCTCTAGTAGCATCGCCTTCGTTATAAAGGTCTTTCCTTTTAATAATTCTTCATTTGTATATTCATTTACATCTACCACATTATATCTATCTATTTCTTGATTATATCCTAATAACTTTGTTTGTATTTCTGATACTCTTTTTGATGCATCCCATTTTTTATTTCCCGTGTATAATACTATTGGTATTACTGCTGGTAGCTCTATCTTTTGGTTATTTATCTTCTTTCCTCTTATCGCACTTCTTATTATTTCAAGTGAATACTCATACATTCTTAATGACATTTTGTAATCTATTTTCGTTTGATGTTCTATTAAGAAAAATATTTCTTTATCTTTTAATTTATATACAATATCACATTCTCTATTTTTTAATGCTCTTGTTATATAACTACTATTATATTTTTCAATTTCATTTGAATATACTTCTTTTTTTAGAACTTTATTTATTATTTCTGCTGCACATTCTTTATTATCTAATATCATCCTCATTATCTTATCATGTTCATTATTTACTATATCTAGCTTTTCACTTTCATCTATGTACTCTTTACTTGTATTTATATATTTTTCACTTACATCATTTAATGTTAATAATTCATTTTCATTGTTCCTTTTAAGGGAATATATATAACTCTCTGGAATAAATATTGATATATTGCTTCTATTATATTTGTTTTTTATATTTTTGTCAATATTTATTTTGTAGTTAATATCATTTTCTATTTTCCTTATAATACCACCTTCCTTTTCACTTTTTGTTTTTGTGTTTTAAATTTTTTGTTTTTTTGGATTTCTTAAATTTTTTAGATATAATCTTTTGATTTAATATTTGAAATTTGAATAAATTTTTGGATTATTAAAAGTTCTTTTATAATACAACAATAAATCGAATTTTGCAATAACTATTTGTATTTGTACAAATTTTTTCATCGCAAAATTCGACATTTCTGTTCTAAACTTAAAAATTTATATATTTATAATTAACTTACTCTCTTCCACATATAGACTGTTATATATGGTTGAATATTATTGTGAGGCTGTGATTCACCAGAATATAATACTCCTGTTCCTCCGCCTTGTATATCTCCACCTTCAGAATAAACATTAATAATCTCTGAATAATATGATTCACATCTTATCCCTGCAAGTCCTTTAAATCTACCAGAAGTAATATCTGTTGCACTAAAAGATCCTGGCACCCATACTCTACTTTGATGAGTATGTTTCGGCATTTCTGATACACTCAATATATGATTATATTCTCCTCCTGTAGAATTAGCGGTAAAAGTTTTATCTATACTTCCATCATTTCCTGTTCCTACGCCTACTAAAGTTCTCCCTTGTCCATAAGTTTCCCATGTGCCTCCAAATAAGGTTGATGGGTCAGTATTACTAATACTTATATATACACACCCAATTGGATAAACTTTATCTAATAAAAATGTATTACTATGCAAATTTTTCATTTGTTCTTCTAAGCTGCTAATTCTTTCTAAAACCTTCTCATCTGACGTACCATTATTACTTTCATTATTTTCACTAGTTATACTCTTAGAATCTATAAAATTACCATATTCATCTAGCATAGCTAATTCTTCCTCTTGTGCATTTTCATAATCGCTTTTTGCCTTTTTAGCTTTATTTATTAATCCATCATTTCCTACTAATGCAGCTATACTTATCCCTGCTAATATCAAAAGTATTATTATTGTTATCACTAATGTAATTATTGTTATTCCTTTTTCTTTTTTATGTATTTTTTCCATCTCTATTTTCATTCCTCCTATGTATATTTTTTCCATTTATCTTTTTATCATACTTATATAATTTATTATATCTATAAATAAGTCACTTGTAAATAGCTTGCTTGTTTTAAATTAATTTTTATCATTTATATTACTTCTCTTTATATTATCTAAAATAAACTATTATAAAATTTGAAAAAACGCATTGAAAGTAAATTGAATTAGAAGATCTTAATAAATTTTATGGAAAATGTTCGCGAAGCAACACTTAAGTGAAAGGGCTCCATAAAATTTATTTAGACTTTCTTTGGAATTTAGCTTGAATGAGCATTTTTGAAAATTTAATAATATTTTATTTTTAATTATTATATATCTGAATATCTAAAAACACAATAAAAGTGACTACTTTTAGTAATCACTTTTTTACATAAAATTTATTTCTTTTCTTTAGTATCTTCTATTTTCTCCAAGTCACCATCAAACTTAGTTGTACAAATATATGTTGATAACATATAAACTAGTAATATTGAAGGTATTGTAAATTTACCAATAGGCATTCTTGTAATTGAAATTATACCTAGTAAGACTAACTGTGCTAATACAATTATACCAATTGATTGCGTCAATACTTCTAATACATTTAATTTATTATATCTAATTACTAGATATGCTAATATTATTACTGTACTAACTGTAAATGGAATAATATATGGTTTAACAATATCTCTTCCTCTAATATGTGATATTTCTTCTACTGTTATATTATCTGATGATAATTCTGTTCCATATTTTTCATTTACTTTTGTTAATAGTTG
The DNA here is from genome assembly GCA_948891265.1 of uncultured Clostridia bacterium. Lineage (GTDB taxonomy): Bacteria > Bacillota > Clostridia > TANB77 > CAG-508 > CAG-269. The sequence goes on from CAQUBD010000019.1 coordinate 15,946, forward strand.
TGCTTTTTGCTCTTCTGTTATTTCTGTAGACGTTATACTTATTGCATCTTTATAAACTTCTATTGGTTGAATAATAACTTGTTGTTCTCCAAATATTTCTTTTGTTATTTCTTTTATATCTTTTTCTTCAAATTCTTTCCCTAAATGTATTTCCATCTTTTTATTATTTTGATATTTTAATTCAAATGTTAATCCTTTTGTAAATACTATAATAGTACCTACTATAAGAATTATAGCTATTATAGCTACTAAAATTTTTGTTTCTTTTTGTTTCATAATTATATACCCCCTATTTGCTCTCAATATTTATCTTTAATAAACATCTTGTAATAACTGCATTATAAACTGCAATTAATGTTAGTCCCCAGAATGATATCATTCCAAAACTACTCATAGGTATCCATTTTACAAAACAAAATGCTATTACCATTATACAAATTGGTATTATTCTATTAAAGAATTTTGTATATGTTTTTATTACAGATTTATCTACTATATCTTCTTTATTTTCATTTATATTTTTTAGTAACATATTTGTAAATATATAATTTAATATTAGCATAGTTATAATTCCAAATATTGATTCAATTGATATTACTACATTTGCATATCTAATTAGTAATGTATATAAGGCAAATAATCCTATATATGCAAATCCTGCTAATAATCCATTTATTTTAAATCTAATTATTAAAATAATAATTCCAATAATCACGAATCCTATTATCGCTAATGCAATATATAATAAATGTTGTTCTGTAATATCAGATAAAACATATTGATTTTTTATTATATCATATTTTATTGGTAGATTTCCTTTATCTAGTGATGTTGCGATATTTTGTGCTTGTGCTATATAGTCTTGTATTGTTTTTGTATCTGTTGATGCTGTTCCTACTGATAATTGTATTTTTCCTGTTGTTATAATTTCATCAAAATTAGTAGTCATTATTTCTTCATCATCAATTTTCATTGTCACTTTCTTTTCTTCTGTTTTAACTTCATCTGATGATGTTTCTTCTACTACATTACTTGTGCTCTCTGTAGCATTTCCTGCTTCCAAATTATTTTCTGTTGTATTATTTTCAATTTTTACATATGTCTTACTTATTTCTTCTAGCTTCTTTTTTCCTTCTTTATTAAATGCAATTTCTAAATATACTGTTGTTCCTGATGTTGATGTATTATATAATGCACTAGATGATTTTATATTACTGTTATTTAATAAAACTTCTTTTGTTTCACTATCTATAATTTCAAATTTTCCTACTTTAGCAAAATTTGATAAAACTGTATCTGTGTTTTGGTCTTCTGGAATTTCTATTGTCATTTCTCCTGTTTTTTCATTTAAACTTATATTATAATATTGAACTCCTAATTTTTTTAGTCTTTCACTTATTATTTCTTTAGATTTTTTATAGTTTTCTTCTGTTTTTACATCTTGACTATTATTTGGTACTTCTTCTTTTGTATATCCATTTTGTTTTATTTCTTCGTCAGTTGCTTCTTCTATTATATTTCCCTGACTATCTTTTATAATTTGAGTTGTTTCACTATTCACTTGCAATTTTATATTTCTTGCTCCATTTATATCCATTGCATATGAATATCCTTTTACATTATTGCTTATTTGATTTCTGTTTTGACTGTATATACCAAAGAAGCCTATCATTGTTACTAATACAATTAATAAAATTATTGTTGATATTTTTATTATTTTCATTCTGTTTTTATTTTCTGCTTTTTCATTTTTCTTTTTCATTTATTTCATTCCTCTCAATTCCTATTTTCTTTTGAAAATAACACTAAAATTTTTAGTATTTTGCATTTTTCAACTATTCTAGATTATATGGTTTACAACAATTTTGTATCATTTATTACTAATTCAAACCATATTTTTAGAAATTTAGCTGCATACTTGCTCATCATTGTCCTTTCCATAAATATTTCAAAATAATCTAATACAGGGCATATTTTTGTATCAATTGTTAATTCTAAAATTATCTTTCTTTCTTTTTCATCTAATGTTAAATTTGCATTTGTTACGGCATAATTAACTCTATCATGAATATCAAATCTTGATAAATTTTTGTTTATAACTCTATCTCTATGTGCATCTGATTTATCTGCTAATATTAATGCTGCAGAAATATCACTTACTGCATTTCCTGTTTTTTCATCATGATTTCCTATTGCCATCATTATTTCAGTTCTTTCATCTAATGGCATTCCCATGTCCTTTAAAATGTTATAGGCAAGAATTGCCCCACTATGTGCATGATCCACCCTATTTATACAATTTCCTATATCATGCATATATCCTGCTATTCTTGCAAGTTCTACTGTCCTTTCTGGATATCCTAATTTTTCTAGAATATCTCCTGCTCTTTTTGAAACTATAGATATATGTCTATGTCCATGTTCTGTATATCCTAAAGCGTTTAATTGTTTCTGTGATCCTCTAATTAATGCATCAACTTCTGGATTTTCTTTAACATCTTTTAAAGTTATCATTAAACTCCTCCTTCTATTTTTTTGAGTTTATCTTTATTTCTTCTGGATTTTCATCCTTATATACCTTGTTAATCCATCATTATCATATTCTATTGAAATTGCATATTTATTATCTTTTTCTTTGTCTAAATATTGTAATATATCTTGCTTTTTCTGTTCATTTTTAGAATTTCTTTTTATAAAAATAACCATTTCTTCCATATTTTCTTTGTATTCTCTTGTCTCTTGATTATATCCATCTAATCTATTTAAGTCTAAGTCTTCAAGTGTCTGATTTTTTGTTAATATTTTCATATCTTCAAAATTAGTTTCAACTATTTGTATTAAGTCTTCAATATTGTCACTCTCTAAATTTTCTCCTACGAAAAATTCAAATTGTGAATTAAATCTTCTTCTTTCAAGTTCTGTTACTTCTCCCTCACTTGGTATTTGTACTGAAGTTGCTTTTATTATTCCTAGATTTTGTAACATTATTTTATAGTTCATTATATTTACTTTAGTAGTTAGATTAGATAATTGTGATTTTATATTTTCAAGTAATCTCGCATTTATAGCTTCAACTTGCTCTGGTTGCAACTCACCCATTTTAATATTTTCTTCATTAAATGTTATTTCATTTTCAAATTCTTGAACTATTTCAATATTATTTGTTATATCCAAAATTCCTTCATATTTTTTGTTAACAATACTTAATTCTATATTCTTAGATATCTGATTATTTTCGGCAGATTGATTATATTCTAATTTTATATTATTTGTAATTTCATTATCTATTAATTCTTGGTATTCTATTAATATATTTGATTGTAACTGATTATTATGTTTTTCTATTTTTATAAATTGTTCTTTTGTGCTTTGTCCTAATTCAATGTTATCTATTTTTACTGACGAATCATTATATAAGTCTATTGTCGTTTTATTTGTGGCTTTTTCAATTGCTGTTCTTACTGTTTTTGCCTTATTCTCATATACAATAATTTTTACTTCATCATTTCCTATATTATTATCTTTAATTTTTTCTATTTTATCCTCTATATCATTTATGAAAGTCTGTCTTAATCCTTCTTGCTGTTGACTTTCAGAATACTCTTCTTTTAATTTATTTTCAATCAAATCTATTTTAGTTAAAATAATTTCATCTTGCATAATTTGTTCTAATATTTTTATATGTAAATTATTATATTCTTCTATAGTTAATTTTACTCCATATGCATTTGTTTTAACATCTTTATTATTTACAGTTATTAAAGAATTTGATTGCTTATAATATCTATCTTTAGGTATATTTGTTTGTATTATTCCTACATACGTATTTGCTAAAGTTTGTTTTTCTTCTTCTGTAAAATTTAATATTGAACTAATATCGATATTCTCTGACAAATTCTGTATATTCTTTATTTGTAGTAAATTTAATATTTGGTTTTCTTCATTTTCCTTTACAGAAACAAATTGTTTTATTCCATTTAATCTGATTCCTGCCATGTTATCTTCTTTCAAATATTCAAATCCTGCTATCTTTTCATCGCCATTTTCTATCAACATATCTTTATAATCATAGTTATTTGTTTTGTCTATATTGCTATTTATTTTTATTTTAACATTGTTTATAGGATTATTATTCTCTGTAGTTACTTCATTTGCTACATTCTCTGTAGTTGTTGTATTTTGCTCATCTACTAGATTTTCTGTATTCCCTGTATCTTCTATATTCTCAATATATTGTATTTTTCCTTCTATTTGTGATAGATACTTACTATTATTTAATGTATTCTCTAATTCTAAATTATTGCTATTATTAAATATTTTTATAATATCAAAATTTTGCATTAAATATTTTCTAAATAATGTTTCTTTTGATTTAAATGCATCTGTTTTCAAATATAGTGCTACTAATATTCCAATAATTATTAAAACTATTAAAACAATAGCACTTATTGAAATAGCAATTCTTTTTTTCCTTGGTATCATAAATTTTCCTCCTAGTTTTTATTGATAACTATTTAATATTAAGCTTACTTTATATTATTAGTTATATATTTAATAGTATCATCAAGTATATTATATATTTTTTAATATTTTTTATCAATATTTATTTTGAAATTCTTTGTTTTACCGCTTCATATACAATTATACCTGTTGATACTGATGCATTTAATGATGTTACTTTTCCTTTCATTGGAATTTTTACTAAAAAGTCACAGTTTTTTGTTACTTTATCACTCATTCCAGTTCCTTCATTTCCAATTACTATTCCTAAAGGTCCTGTTAAGTCTTGATTATAGTAATATTTATCTGTATTTATATGTGTTCCACATATCCATAATCCTTCATCTTTTAATTTTTGTATTGAGTCTGATACATTTGTAACTCTTGCTATTTTCATATGTTCTACTGCTCCTGCTGATACTTTATTTACTGTACTATTTACTGCAGCAGCTCTTCTTTTTGGTATTATTATTCCATGTACTCCCGCTGTTTCTGCTGTTCTAATTATTGAACCTAAATTGTGTGGATCTTCTATTCCATCTAATATTAATACAAATGGATCTTCATTTTTTTGTTTTGCTTGTTCTAATATATCTTCAATTTCGCAGTATTCAAATGGTGGCACTATTGCTATTACTCCTTGATAATTTTGGTTTTGTGCCATTTCGTCCATTTTTCTTTTGTCTTTTTCTACTATTATAATTCCCTTTTCTTTTGCTATTGCTATTATTTTATTTATTGAACCGTGTTTTTCTCCTTTTGCTACAAATATTTTGTTTATGTCTTTTCCACTTTCTAATAGTTCAAGTACAGAGTTTCTTCCTTCTACTTGATCATCATAGTTTCTTTCTTCTTTTGGCTCATGGTTTTGTTTTTGTTTTTGTGTGTTTCTATTTTTGTTTCTTGTATTATAATTATTTTTCATATTTAAAAATCCCTTTACTTTTTAACTTATCGAAAGGTCTAACGACCTTCTTTTTATTTCAAGATGTGTCCCCAATAGGACAAAAATGTCCCAAAAGGAAACGTCCCCAATGGGACATTTTATTCATCATCCAATTTAAGAACTGATAAAAATGCTTCTTGTGGTACTTCAACATTTCCAATTTCACGCATTTTCTTTTTACCTCTTTTTTGTTTTTCTAGAAGCTTTTTCTTCCTTGTGACATCACCACCATAACATTTAGCAAGTACATCTTTTCTCATTGCTGATATTGTTTCTCTTGCTATAACTTGTCCACCTACAACTGCTTGAATAGGTATTGTAAATAATTTTCTTGGTATTTCTTTTTTTAGTTTTTCTACCATTTTCTTTCCTCTGTTGTATGCGCTGTCTTTGTGTACTATAAATGAAAGTGCATCTACTGGTTCTCCATTTATGTGTATATCTAATTTTACTAATTTTGATTGTCTATATTCTTTGAATTCATAGTCAAATGATGCATATCCTTTTGTTTTTGATTTCAAATTATCAAAGAAGTCATATATTATTTCGTTTAATGGCATTTCATATATAAGTGTTACTCTATTTTCATCTAAGTATTTCATATCAATATATATGCCTCTTCTTTTTTGGCATATATCCATAATATTTCCTACATATTCTTTTGGTGTTAATATATTTGCTGTTACAAATGGTTCTTCTATATATGATATTTCTTGTGGTGTTGGTAAGTCTGTTGGGTTGTATATATCTTCTACTTCTCCTGTTACTTTGTGTACTTTATATATAACTGATGGTGCTGTTGTAATTAAACCTAAATCGAATTCTCTGTCTAGCCTTTCTTCAATTATTTCTAAATGCAATAATCCTAAAAATCCACATCTAAATCCGAATCCTAATGCTGCTGATGTTTCTGCTTCATATTCTAGTGCTGCATCATTTAATTGTAGTTTTTCTAATGCTACTTTTAAATTTTCATATTCACTTCCATCTATTGGATATAGTCCACAATATACCATTGGTGTTACTTTTTTGTATCCTTGTAATGGTTCATCTGCTGGATTTTCATTTTGTGTTACTGTGTCTCCTACATGTATATCAGATAAGCTTTTTATGCTTGCTGCTATATATCCAACTTCTCCTGCTTTTATTTCATCTGCTGGCATATATGCACCTGGTGCAAAATATCCAACTTCTGCAACAGTATATACTTTGTTTGTTGCCATTAATCTTATTTCATCACCGGCTTTTACTTTTCCATCTACCACTCTTACATATGCGACAGCACCTTTATAATTATCATAATATGAATCAAATATTAAGCATTTTGTTTTATCATTTTCGTTTCCTTTTGGTGCTGGTAAATCTGTTACAATTCTTTCTAAAACATCTTCAACATTTAATCCAGATTTTGCTGATATGCATGGTGCGTCTTGTGCTGGAATTCCTATTATATCTTCTATTTCTTGTTTAATTTCATCTGGTCTAGCATTTGGCAAATCAATTTTATTTATAACTGGTAATATTTCTAAGTTATTATCTATTGCTAAATATACATTTGCAAGTGTTTGTGCTTCTACCCCTTGGCTTGAATCAACAACCAAGATTGCTCCATCACATGCTGCCAAACTTCTTGAAACTTCATAATTGAAATCCACATGTCCTGGTGTATCTATTAAATTTAATATGTATTCTTGTCCATTTTTAGCTTTATAAATCATTCTTACAGCTTGAGATTTTATTGTAATTCCTCTCTCTTTTTCAATATCCATGTTGTCTAACACTTGACTTTCCATCTCTCTTTTAGAAAGTACCCCTGTCATTTCTATCAATCTATCTGCAAGTGTTGACTTTCCATGATCTATATGTGCAATTATACTAAAATTTCTAATATGTTCTTGTCTGTTACTCATATTCCCTCCAGTGTGACAATCGGGACGTACCTTTTTGTCACATTTTTATTCTTTCATATTTTAACATACAAGCTTTAAAACTACAAGTATAAAAATTGTTTAAATTTGGATTTTTTCACATTTAAACTTAAAAGTTATAATTTTAGAAAAAATTAAATAACCTCTGAATTATCACTAACTATTTCCTTTATTTTGCATTTTCTATTTACTTTTTATGTTAATTATGTTATAATCTAGTAGAAACTTATTCATTTCTCCTATTAGTTAGGAGGTTCCCATCAAAAAATTTTGGAGGTAATTTATATGAAAAGAAAATTTAAACGGTTATTATTGTCAGTCTTTTTAGCAGTATTTATGTGCACCTGCTTAGCAGGTTGTAAGGAACCAACTGATGTTTCTGACATACAAGTAACTAATAATGATCAAACAATCACTGTATCATCACCATATTCTAATGCTTTTGTTTTAAGCCTTGAATTAGAAAAAAATGGTGAGACATATTCATGGACATCCGAGAATCTTTACATAGCTGCAGATGTTTCTCAAAGCTATGTATTGAAAGATTTGGTCGGAACTTATACTGCAGAAGATTGCCAAATAACTTCTATATGTGTTTACTCAGCAAATATTACTTCATTGCCTCTTACGCTTCTGTTGGTAGCTGCTATTACCTTTGTTATAAGTTTTCTCATAGGATTTGCACTTGGTTGTTTTGATTAGTTTTTTAATATTAACCCATTAGCATTTGTGTAAAATGTTAATGGGTTATATTATTATCCCTTCATATACATTATAAACGTTTATATATCCTAAATTTTCTAATATTCTTTGACATTTTTGGCTTCTATGTCCTGTTGAACAATATACTACAATAAGTTCTTCTTTGTTTATTAGTTTTTTTGGTGCTTCTCTTTTTATTTGATAATCTGGGATGCAAATCGCTCCATCAATATGTCCTTCTTTATATTCTTGTGGACTTCTTACATCAATTATTGTAGCTCCTTCTTTTACATATGTTTCTAATTCTTCTTTATTAATGTCTTTTTGGTTATTGAAATCTCTTTTTAAATCTAAATTTTTTTGTATTATATATGCAAATCTTCTAAACATCTTTTTCTCCTAATATTATTTTATAATATTATATTCCATTTTTTCAATATGGTTATAATTTAAGTTTCGGTTTTTTATTCATATTCAACCTTAGAAGTTATAGATTTAAAAAAACAAAACTTAAAGGTTATAATATTACCAAATTATTACAGTCTTTTTTCAAAAATATTACAATTATGTTACTTCGCCCGAATTATGTCTTCTATTTTGTTTACTTCTCTTTTATTTTTGCAATCTTATTTTTTTGTGGAAACTGTGGATAACTTTGTGAATAACTCAAATTTGGCCTTTTTATTTTTTAAGTTATACACATTTGTATTTTATTTTTTATCTTTTCCAATTATTTACATTATCTTTTTACATTTATGTGTACTTATTTTTTTGCTTTATCTAAAAAAATAAAAAAGTTGCATTTGGCTTTTTTCAAGCTTTACAACTTTTTTATTTTTGTTCTATTAAACATAATATTGAATCATTTAAAATTATTTTTTTAAAAGAATTTCAAATATATAACTGTAATTATTTCTAATATTGTAATTAGTGGAAATCCTATTACAAATGCTACTTTTTGAGTTTTGTGTCTGAATGTGTACATTCCTGCTATTGTTCCTATTCCTCCACCTAACGCTGTTACTATAAATAGTGTTCTTTCTTGTATTCTCCATTTTCCTTTTTTTGCTCTTCTTTTGTCTATGTACATTATTAAAAATCCTATTATATTTATTATAATAAAATATAATACTATATTTTTTGTTGAAAATATTTCTTCCATTATATATTTCTCCTTTCATTATTTTTTGTAATATGAGTCATTAGCATTTATTTCCATTCTCTTTTACAATTTTTTTCTTCTTTATTCTTAAATGCTTCTAATAAATTTATATTTGTAACTCTGCACATACTTAGTAAATAAATAAAAATGTCTGCTATCTCTCCTTCTAAATCTAATTCTCTATTTTCTTTTTTGTTTATATCTATTTTATATTTTCTTAGTTTTCTTACTTCCTTTGCTAGTTCTCCCATTTCTTCTGTTAAAAATAGCATTACTTCTTCTGGTGTTTGTCCGACTAAATCCTCTTATTTCAATCATATCATTTATATATTTTTGAAATTCTTTTAATGATGTTTTTTCATTAAAATTTGCTAATTGTTCTTTTAAATAATCATTATTCATATTATACCTTCTTTCATAATAAGTAGCGAAGAAAAGTATTTTTTCATATTCACTTTTCTTCGCTATCATATTTTAGTTGTTTATATCACAATTTTTTCACTATAGTAAGTGCACCTACAATAATTCCTACATAAACCAAGAATAAATATTTTGATGATTCATCCTTATAATAATTCACTTCTGAAATTTCAATTTCATCCTCTAAAATATCAAAAGTAACTATTATTTTTATCTCTTCTTCTTGCTTTGATACTTCCAATTTCTTTTTGTCTCCAAGATATTTAATGCTATACTCTTTAGGAATATGATATCCAGCTGTATTAAGGAAATCCTGTCCTACTTCTTTAATCTCATTTATAGAAGTTTTAGATATACTGACATCTTCTGAATCTTCAATAAATCTCATTTCAGGCTTATCCCCTATAATATCAAATACTATTGAATATTTCCCAACATTAACGCAAAGCTGCTTTTAACTTTCATTTACATACCGAACCTCATACCCTTTAGGTGCTTCATATCCCTTAGTTGTTAAAAAATCTTCAGCTACTTTTTGTGAGCCTTTAAACTCGTTTGTGATATCATGGCTACAACCTGTCATAAACATTGCCATAATTACAAGAACAGATAAAATCAAAAATTTTTTTGTTTTCATACGCATTCTCCTTTTCATTTTTACAAAACTATTTAGTTATTATATTACTGTGCATTATTATATCATATTCCAACATATTTTTCAATACTTTACATAATCTTTTGTTTGATGCTATATTATTTATAGCTTAAAGCTTTGTCCTTAATTTGTAAAATAAGAAATTGAAAATTTCTTATTTTATGATGAGCGAAGCGAAAGGACAAAAATGTCCCATTAGGAAACGTCCCCTTCCTAGTGTTTACAGAATTTATTTCATAAATTCTGCATAAGTCATCTGTAACAAGCAAAGCTTTAACAGCTGACTTAATCACCCAAACAAACTTAGCTGATTACTTTGGCTCATGCCTTCTAAGCACCCAAACTCTTTAAGTAACTCAGCACCAGAATTACCAATCTTTGCTCTAATCTTTAAATCATCTATTGACATGAATTTTCCATCTTTTCTAGCGTTCTCTATACCTTGAGCAGCAACAGTACCAAAACCAGGAATACTATTTAAAGGTGGTCTTAGTTTGTCATCTTGTATTTTGAATTTTGTGCTATCAGATTCATATAAGTCTACTGGTAAAAATTCAAATCCTCTTTCATACATTTCTAGCACTATTTCTAAGTCGTCATACATGTCTAGCTCTGCTTTTGTTGCTTCCTTCTTTTGATTTTTAATTTCTATTTCTTTCATTTTGTTTTTTACTTTTTCTTTTCCGAATATCATATACCCAGCGTCAAATGCTTTTGCTCTTATTGTGTAATATGCCGCATAGTATGCTAGTGGTATGTGTACTTTGAACCATGCTATTCTGAATGCGTTTGTTACATATGCTGCTGCATGAGCTTTTGGGAACATGTATTTTATTTTTTCGCATGATTTTATATACCAGTCTGGTACATCGTGTTCTTTCATTAATGGTATGTATTCGTCTTTCCATTTTGGTTCTTTTCCTTTTGCTACTTTTCCTTTACGTACTGATTCCATTATTTTGAATGCTTTGTCTGGTGGTAATCCTTTTTTCATTAAGTATATCATTATGTCGTCACGACAACATATTGCTTCTTGCAAAGTTACTATTCCTTGTTCTATTAAGCTTTGTGCATTTCCAAGCCACACATCTGTACCATGTGATAGTCCTGATAAACGTATTAGCTCATCAAATGTTGTTGGTTTTGTGTCTAAAAGCATCCCTCTTGCGAATTTTGTTCCATATTCTGGTATTCCATATGTTCCTACTTGTGAGTGTATTTGTTCTGGTGTTACTCCGAAGAGCTTCTGTTGAGTTGAATATTGACATTGTTTCTTTGTCATCTAGTGGTATTTCTGTTGGAGCTATTCCTGTTAAGTCTTGTAACATACGTATTACCGTCGGATCGTCGTGTCCTAGTATATCTAATTTTAATAGGTTTGCATCTATTGAGTGGTAGTCAAAGTGTGTTGTTATTATGTCTGAATTTGGATCGTCTGCGGGGTGTTGTACTGGTGTGAATTCAAATATTTCTCTTCCTTTTGGTACAACTATAATTCCACCTGGGTGCTGTCCTGTTGTTCTTTTTATTCCTGTACATCCTTGTGATAGTCTTTGTACTTCTGCTTTGTTTACTGGTATGCCTCTTTCTTCATAATAATTTTTAACATATCCAAATGCTGTTTTTTCTGCTACTGTACCTACTGTTCCTGCTTTGAATGTTGTTCCTTTTCCAAATATTACTTCTGTGTATTTATGTGCTTTTGCTTGATATTCTCCTGAGAAGTTTAAGTCTATATCTGGTTCTTTGTCTCCATTAAATCCTAAGAATGTTTCAAATGGTATGTCCATTCCGTCTTTTGTTAGTTTATGTCCACATTTTGGACAGTCTTTGTCTGGCAAGTCAAATCCGTTTTGTACTCCATAATCTGTAAAGTCTGAGTATTTACAGTTTGGACATCTATAATGTGATGGTAGTGAGTTTACTTCTGTTATTCCTGTCATAAATGCTGCTAATGATGATCCTACTGATCCTCTTGATCCTACTATGTATCCGTCTTCATTTGATTTCCATACTAGTTTTTGTGCTATTATGTACATAACTGAGTATCCATTGCTTATTATTGAGTCTAGTTCTTTGGCTAGTCTTGTTTCTACTATTTCTGGTAATGGATCTCCATACATTTCATGTGCTTTTTCATATGCTATATTTTTTATGTCTTCTTCACATCCTGGGATATGTGGTGGACATTTTTCTGGTGATATTGGGCTTATTTGTTCACACATATCTGATATCATATTTGTGTTTGTTACTACTACTTCATATGCTTTTTCTTCTCCTAAGTATTTGAATTCTTCTAGCATTTCTTCTGTTGTTCTTAAATATAGTGGTGCTTGATTGTCTGCATCATCATATTTTTGACCCGCTTCTAGTATTCTTCTATATATTTCATCTTGTGGATCCATGAAGTGAACATCACATGTTGCAACTACTGGTTTGTTTAGTTTTTCTCCTAATGCTACAATTTTTCTGTTTATATCTCTTAAGTCTTCTTCATCTCTTACCATTCCATTTCTAATCATAAATTGATTATTTCCAATTGGTTGAATTTCTAAGTAGTCATAGTCATTTGCTATTTCTTCTATTTCTTCATCTGGTTTTCCTTGTTCAATTGCTTGATATAATTCTCCTGCTTCACATGCACTTCCTAGTATTAGTCCTTCTGAATATTTTTTGAACATGCTTTTTAGAATTCTTGGTTTTCTATAAAAATAGTCTAAGTGTGAATATGATACTAATTTATATAGATTTTTTAGTCCTACATAGTTTTTTGCTAATATTATCGCATGATATGTTTTTAGTTTTTTGTATTCTTCTTTTTTGGTTTCAGCGTCTGCTGCAACTTCATCTATGTCTTCTATTTTTTTTGCACCTTTTTCTTTTAACATATCTATCATGACATTAAATACTTTTACTGTTGTATCAACATCATCTAAGGCTCTGTGTGCTACTTCTACTTTTATTCCTAAATTCTCTGCTATTTTTCCTAATTTGTATTTTTTGTAATTTGGGAACAAATCTTTTGCTAAACTTAGTGTATCTAAATATGTATAATTAAAGTCATATCCTAATCTTTTGGCATTTTGTTTTAAAAAGCCAACATCAAAATTTGCATTATGTGCTACAATTACTGTTTCTTTGTCATCTCCTAAAAATTCTAACATTTTAGGGAATATTGTTTCTATTGTTTCTGCGTCTTTTACCATGTCATCTGTTATGTTTGTAACTTCTGTAACTCTTTCTGGTATATGTCTTTCTGGATTTACAAAGCAACTAAATTCATCTATTACTTCTTTGTTTTTTACTTTCATTATTCCTATTTCAGTAATTCTATCATTTGTTGCTGAAAATCCTGTCGTTTCTAAATCCAGTACGCAATATGTTGTATCTATATCTTGTCCTTTTCCATTATAAATTGATTTTGTATTATCTGGTGCTAGATATGCTTCAACTCCATATATTACTTTGATATCTGGATTGTCATCTCCTACTAAATGATATGCTTCTGGGAAACTTTGTACAACTCCATGGTCTGTTATTGCAATTGATTTCATTCCCCATTTCATTGCTCTTTTTATTAAATCTGTTGCTGATGTTACTGCATCCATTTGGCTCATTTTTGTATGCATATGTAGCTCAACTCTTTTTACTTGTGCGTTGTCTTGTCTTGTTGTTTTCTTAACACCTTCTCCTTCAATTATTGTATTTGCCATGACTGTAAGCTCACCTGAGAAATTATCCATTTGTGCATTTCCTTCAAGCTTAATTCCTTTAACACTTCCAAGTCTTTTTATAATTCTTTTTGCTTTATCTTTTTCTAAAAATGCTTTACATGAAATAGTACTTGTACCATCATATACATCAAAACTTAGTAATGTTTTACCAGATTTCAATGTTCTATCTTCCATGAATATAATTTCGCCATCTAATGAAACTGCTCCATCTTCCGGCCCTAAATCTGAGATTTTTGTTAGTGGTGCTGTTATATTCATTGTTTTTCCTAAAATTAGTGGTGTGTCTTCTTGTTCTTCTTCTGTTGGAAGCTCTGGTATATTATTTTTTATTTCAATAATTGTATTTGCTATTATTGTTACATCTCCTGCATATGTATCTAGTCCTGCTTTTCCAGTGGCTTTTATACCTGGTACATTTTTTATTGTTTCTGTTATATCATTTCCTTCTTTTATATCTTTTGCAAATGATTTACATGTAATTGTTCCTGTTCCATCATATAAATCAATTATAATCATGCCTTTTCCAGACTTTGTTTCTCTACATTCACAGTTTATAACTCTTCCTTCTATTGTTACCCTTCCATCATTTGCTGTTATATCTTTAATTTTAATTAGCTTTTCTTTAGCTCTTGAAGGTTTTCCCATTATATAATTTTGTTCTTCTGGAATTTCATCATATATATCTGGCATTCCCATTTCTTCTGGTGGTAAATCTTGTACATATCCATCTGGTATGTCTTGTGGGGGCATATAATCTGGGTCATTGTATTCTGGAACTTGTTGTCCTACTGAATTTGTTAGATTATCTTGATATTGCTCTTGTTCATTTTGTCCTTGAATATATGATGTTGTCATTTTTAATTCATTTTCTTCAATCTCTTTTATTTTTTTCTCATATTCAATTTTGTCTTCTTCTTTAACAATTTCTTCTAATTGGATTTTGTATTCTTTTCCATATAGTTTTTTAATTACATTTTCTAATTCTTTATCAGTCTTTTTAGCTTTTAAGAACTCTGCTCCTTTTATATGCATTTTTACATCTATTGTATTTGTTTCTTCTTTTATTTCTATGTCACTTTTCATTAAAAGCATTGGTTTCATTAATGGATATTTGTGTGCCATGTAACATATGATGTTTCTCCATTCTTCTTTTATTGATTTTAGCTGTGTGTCTTTTTGGTATTGTATTGTCATGTCTATATTTGAAAATTTGAATCTTTCTATTAGGAATTTTTCAAAATACCATATTTCTTTTACTTCTATATACTCGTCTATTTTTAGGATTATTCCTAGTGTGTTTGTCTTTTTTATTACGTTTAGCGCTCCTATATAGGCTTCTTTTATGTTTGATTTTGTTTCGTAATCACTGAATATTTCTTTTAGTTTTTTCATTTCTTGGCCTCCATGTCCCATTGGGGACGTTTCCTTTTAAGTCAGCTGTTAAAGCTTCGCTTGCTACAGATGACTTATGCAGAATTTGTGAAACAAATTCTACTTACATTTAAATTGGGGACACATCTTGAATATTATTTGGCATCCCTTTAATTTTTAGCTTATCTTATCATATTTTGTCGTAATATTAAAGCGAACAAATAAAAAAACGCAAGAAAATTTGCGTTTTTTATTTTACACTGATTATATTTTATCTTTATATTATTAAATAAGAATTTCATAATGTTTCTTATAATTAACTTCATAATGATAATTCATTTTCTCCATTATCGCTTATTTCAGTTGTATTTTCTTTTACATGTATAGAATTTTCCATTGTTATTCCTTCTTTAGCCTGAATGTTTCTCTTTCTATTTTTCTTTTCTGTTTCTATTACAGGTTTCATTCCTTTTTCTAAATTTTCTATATATGTAATATCTGAATTTTTCATTACTTCTTTAACTTTACTATCTACTTTTT
This sequence comes from uncultured Clostridia bacterium, assembly GCA_948891265.1. Taxonomy (GTDB): domain Bacteria; phylum Bacillota; class Clostridia; order TANB77; family CAG-508; genus CAG-269. Next base: position 31,904 of record CAQUBD010000019.1, read on the forward strand.
CTACATATTCATCTCCTTTTGATGTTCCAAAAAAGTCTTTAAAGAATGTAACGAATGATATTTTAAATTCATAATTTTTTTCTAATAAATTTGTTTCATTATTCATATTATTCTCAAAACTTATCGTTTTAAGTTTCACCTCTTTTTCTTTTTATATATACAAACTATATATAGTATAGCACACTATTTATTAAAAATCAATAGTTTTTTACATTTTTTATGTATACTGTGTGACTAGTAAGTGAAAATGTCCCAAATTTTTAATTCGTTTGTAAATAAAAA
>CAQUBD010000020.1:0-10327 GCA_948891265.1 uncultured Clostridia bacterium
AACTCTCTTGTTTGTGGTATTTATATTTCATTCTTTCGAATGTTATAAATCTAAACTTAAGTGTTTTATCAAGCTCTTAAAACTTCTTGATTTTTTAAGTTAGTTGTTCAAGTTTTAGCTTGTTACAAATAACTTATGTAGAAATCGTTAGATTTCTACTTTCCTTATTTTTATTTTTTAAAAAATTACTTATTCGGTACTCGACGTTAGCTCTTGAAATCTTTGATTTCTTAGAGATAACTAGCGTAAAATTCGTTAGAATTTTACGTTCCTTATACCGCTTCGGTTTATTCTCTAAAGGATTTACTGTTTACTTTTCAATGTACTTTTTGTTCCTCTTTGTATGGAACGAAACTTATTATACTATAAATTTCGAAACTTTGTCAATACTTTTTTGAAAGTTTTTTAATTTTTTTTTGTCAAAATAAAAATTAGTAATTAAAGTTTATTATTTTTGCTCAATTTTATTACTAATTCATTTGTTGACTTTTTATTCTTTCAACAAAGTTCTTATTTATAATAACACATTCTGTCGACTCTTGTCAATAGATTTTTAAAATATTTTTTATTTTATCTCTCAACTAAGTCTTTACTTAGAATAACATATTGTAGTTGCTATGTCAATACATTTTTTTAAACTTTTTCAGACTTTTTTCATTAGGAAAATTATTACTAAAAATAAAATAATAATTATCCTGTAATTACTTGATAATTATTACTTTATTTCTTAACTTTGTTTTGTAGGAATTCTTATAACTACTTCTGTGCCTTCTCCAACCTTACTCTTAATATCAATGCTACCACCATTTTTATCTAAAATTTCTTTTGCAATAGATAATCCTAATCCAGTACCTCCCATTTCTCTAGTACGAGCTTTATCAACTCTGTAGAATCTCTCGAAAATTCTCGATAAATCTTCTTCTGGTATACCAATACCATTATCAAATATTTTTATATAAGCATCATTATAAACGAAACCTACATAAATTTTTATTTCACCATTATCATGTGTGTATTTAATGCTATTTGTTAAAATATTTAATACAACTCGTTCAATATCATCTTTATCAGCATACACTAGCGGAACATCTGCAGTTACAAAACAATTAACACTATGCCCCTTTTTCTTTATTTCTATTGCAAGTTTTTCTTGGCATCTTTTTACTAGTTCTCCTAAATCAAATGATTCTTTTTGAGTTTTTTTCTTATTATTATCGTATCTAGAAAGTGTTAATAAATCTGTTACTAGCCTTGCCATTCTTCTAGATTCTGAAGCAATTACATTTAAAAATTTTTCTTGTGTTTCTGTATCATAACCTCCCTCTAATAATGTATCTGCATACCCCATAATAGATGTAATTGGGGTCTTTAATTCATGTGATACATCAGCAACTAATTCTTTTTGCATATTATCTAGCTTTACATGTTCTGTTATATCTTGAATAACTGCAATTACTCCATCTGGTCTATCTTCTTCATTTTTAAAAGGCGCAAATAAAACTTTTACATATATATCATCTACTTGTATCACTTGTTCTGTTGACGTCCAGTTTTCTAAATAAATTACCTTTTCCATATTTATATCTAAATTGAACTTACCAAAAATATCATAAAAGCCATTATCTTCTGGGCTAATACTTAAAAACTTCTTTGCTGCTGGATTTATTAATATTATTTCTCCTTCCATATTAAAAGCAATTATGCCATCTGTCATATGCAATAAAATAGTTTCTATTTGATTTTTTCTTGATGAAACTTCATTAAGTTTATCTTTTAATTCAGTTCTTTCATCCCCTCTTATATATTTATTTTTAGGGCATATTACAAATCTTGCTAAAAATGCTACTATTAGAATAGTAATTAATATAAATAAAACTATTATAGTAACTACTGATATTCTTGCATTTAAAAGGATATATTTCACATTTTTAGCAAGCTCCAAAGTACTATTATCTAAATTTATACTATCTTGAATCTTGCTTATAGAATTTAAATATAAAAAGCTTAAACTTCCTATTAATATTAAACTTGTTATAACTGAAATCAATATTATTTTTGTTTTTACGTTTTTATACATTTTTCTTCTCCTTAAATACCTTTAATATTTCTTCATATATTTTAGCTTCTACATTATTTGTTGAAACTTTTAATGCATTTATTGACATTTGTCTTTCTATATTTTTGTTTAATAATATTTCTTCAATATATGTATTTAATTTTTTATATTCTAATTCATCATTTAAAATTATTTTTGCTGCTCCTATGTTTTCTAAAACTTTTGCATTATATAATTGATGATTTCCACTTACATTAGGTAGTGGAATTAATATAGAAGGCTTTCCTAAATTAGATATTTCTGTTATTGTCATTGCTCCACTTCTTGATACAATTAAATTTGAAACATTCATAATTTCTTCCATATTATATATATATGGAATTATTTTTGCATTTTCAATATTATTTATACTAATATTTCTATCTTGTAATTTTTCTTTAATAACATCATATTGTTTTGGCCCAGTAGCCCATATTATTTGATATTTATTATTTAATTTATTTTCTAATATTCCTAATATTGCTTCATTAATTTTTTGTGCTCCTTGGCTTCCACCAAAAATCAAAACTATTGGTTTGTCTTTACTAAGCCCAGAGTTCTTTATTATTTTTTCTTTTTCACTCAAATTATAACTTTTTTTAATTATTTTAACAGGTGTTCCTGTAAAGACTATGTTTTTTGCTTTCTTTATTCTGTCTTTAGCATCTTTAAAAGATACTAGGATTGTATCTGTTTTTTTTGCAAGCATTTTCACAGCTTTACCTGGAAATGCGTTACTTTCATGTAATACAGTAGGTATTCCTAAACTATGAGCAGCAGAAATTGTAGCTCCACAGATATATCCTCCTGTACCTATTACTACATCTGGTTTAAATTCTTTTATTATTTTTTTTGACTCACCATATCCTTTAAACGTTTTATACATTTTCTTAATATTTTCTATTGATATTTTTTTGCTAAGTCCATATGCCTCAATTGTTTTTAATTCATATCCAGCTCTTGGTACTAAGTCATTTTCTAGTCCTCTTGTTGTTCCTATAAAAATAATTTTTGAGTCTTTCTCTTCTTCCCTTATTTTATTTGCAATCGCAAGTCCTGGATTTATATGTCCAGCTGTTCCTGCTGCAGCAATAATAACTCTCATAATTTTCTCCTTTTATTTTGCACCTGCACGTGAAATATTAAGCAATACTCCCATTTCACATAGTAATATAAATAATGCAGTACCACCGATAACTAAAAAATGGAAGTGGCATTCCTGTTACTGGCATTGATGAAGTAACAACTGCAACATTTATTATAACTTGTATAGTAACTAATGCTGTGATTCCAATTGCCAATAAGCTTCCAAACATATCTGGTGCTTTCATTGCTATTAAAATTCCTCTCCATATAAATATTGCAAACAGCACTAACACTACTACACATCCTAAAAAACCAACTTCTTCTGCTAATATTGAAAATATAAAATCATTGTGTGGCTCTGGTATGTATAGATACTTTTGTTTACTATCTCCAAGTCCTACTCCAAAAAGACCTCCTGACCCTATAGCATATAATCCTTGAATAACTTGCCACCCTTCGTCAGTTGAATATTTCCAAGGGTCTAAGAAAGTAATAAATCTCTCTAATCTATATGGTGAAAACGCAATTAGAGCTGATAATACTGGAACTCCTGCACCCAGACCAGTAAATAAAAAATGTTTAAATTTACATCCTGCAATAATCATCATTATACAAACAATTCCTAATATAACAACAGAGCTACTTAAGTGTGGTTCCAATAGCAATAAGCCTATTATTGGTCCTAAAAATAAGCAATGTTTCATAAATCCTTTTCCATATAATTTTAGTTCATCTCTATTTTTCACTAATATTCCTGAATAGAAAACTATCATTAAAAACTTAACAATTTCTGATGGTTGGAATGATAATGTCTCAGTAACTTTTATCCATCTTTTTGCCCCATTTACTTCATCTCCCACTATCATTACAGCTGCTAATAGTAATAAAGAAATCCACCAAGCATGTTTATAAAATTTCTGATAAAATCTATAATCAATTTTAGAAATAAATGCCATTGCTATTAATCCAAGAATGGCAAATATTAATTGTTTTGAAAAATATGCATAGCTATTTCCACTTTTTGAAAGCGCTGATGGTGAACTTGCTGATAATACCATTACTAATCCAATACCTAGTAATAATAATATTGTTATTACTAGTGTAAAATCTATTGGATTATTTAAGAAACTTGAAAAACTCTTTTCTTTTTTCTTTTTTGCCATCTATAATCCTCCTAACAGTTTATACAATTTTTAGTCCTACAAAGCATGTAACCAATGTTATTAGTGAAAAAATCACAACTACTTTGTTTTCTCTCCATCCTGATAATTCAAAATGATGATGTAAAGGTGCCATTTTAAATATTCTATTACCTGTTTTTTTAAAATATGCTACTTGTATTATTACAGATAATGTTTCTAATACAGGAATTATTGCTATTATAAGTAATAATAGTGGCATTTTTAAATATAAAGCTATTCCTGATATTACACCTCCAAGCATTAAAGATCCTGTATCACCCATAAAAACTTTTGCTGGATGCAGATTGAACATTAAAAATCCTAATGTTGCTCCTATTGCCATACTTCCAAATATAGATACTTCATATATTTGATTAGTAATACCTATTACTGTTAAGCACGTTATAATAATTGCAGAAACACTTGATGACAAACCATCTATTCCATCAGTAAGGTTTATAGCATTTGTTGTTGCTAATATTACTATAATTGCAAGTGGAATATAAACATAAATTGGAATACCAATATATGCTTTTAAAATTGGTATGTATGTTTCTGTACCTATATTTAATACAAGTACTAAAAATAATACATATACTATTGCTATTATTAATAGTCCAAACATCTTATAACTTGGCTTTAAACCTTTAGTATTTTTCAAAACTAATTTTTTAAAGTCATCTACAAATCCTATCATCCCAAAACCTATTGTAATTAATAATAATGGTAACAATTTTTTAGCTAAGTTAGTATTTCCAATTGCTGTTAAATATATATATGCAAGAGTAACAGAAATAATAATTGTAATTATCATTATTATTCCCCCCATTGTGGGTGTTCCCTGTTTTTTTAGATGTGATGCTGGTCCATCATCTCTTTCTATTTGTCCTACTTTTAGTTTTTTTAATATTGGTATTGTTATTAGCCCACATATTACTGATATTACAAATGTTATTAGTAATACTTTTATTTCAAAATCCAACTTTACCAATCCTTTCGCTTCACTTCGTTTCGCTCATCGTCATCCAAGAATTTTTTCAAAATTCTCGTCTGCCAAATCTTGCCTTCGGAGCCTTTTCACTTCGTTTCGCTCATCGTCATTTTTTTAGCGGTTACAAATTCGCTATCACTTATTTGCATAAGATATCCGTATCTCATTTCATTTCGAACGGCTATCTCAATTCTCGTCTGCCAAATCTTATTATAAATTATTTAATCTTTTCATTTATAATATTTCTTACAATAATTCTTTCATCAAAAGGATATTTAACACCATTTATTTCTTGATAAGGTTCATGTCCTTTTCCTGCTAAAATAATTATATCCTTCTTATTTGCCATTTTAATTGCATGTTCAATAGCATGTGTTCTGTCTATCACAACTTCATATTTTCCTTTTGTCTTTTTTATTCCTTCTTCTATTTGGTAAACTATTTTATCAGGTTCTTCTGTTCTGGGATTGTCTGATGTTATTATTGTATAATCAGCAATTTTGCCTGATATTTCGCCCATTATAGGTCTTTTCCCAGAATCCCTATCTCCTCCACAGCCAAATACTGAAATTACTCTACCTCTTGTATATGCTTTAGCAGCTTGTAATATATTCTGTAAGCTTTCTGGTGAATGTGCATAATCTACCATTATAGTTAATTCCATTTTATTGTCTATCAATTCTGACCTTCCTGGAACTCTAACTTCTTCTAACGCTTCTTTTATTATCTCTGATGAAATTCCAAATTTTTGCGCAACACAGATTGCTGCTAATGAGTTATAAACACTAAATCTTCCTGGTATCCCTGTTTTTACTCTTTCATTTCTATCTGTTATTTTAACTCTAAAATCTACATATGAATTTGTAATAGTTATATCCTTTGCTAAAACATTTGCAAAATTGTCTATTCCATATGTTACTATATTGCTATCTGGAAATAATCTTGGAATTTTTGCAGAATATAAATCATCTGCATTCACAATTCCCGTTTTACACATTTCAAATAATTTCAATTTTGAATTGAAATAATCTTGCATATCTGGATGTTCTTTTTCACTTATATGATCTTCTGAAAAGTTTGTAAATAAAACTATATCAAATTGACATCCATCAACTCTATGCAATTTTAAACTTTGTGAAGAAACTTCCATTACTGCTACTTCTACACCTTCGTCTACCATTTGTCTAAATATTTGTTGCAATTCTAAGCTCTCTGGTGTTGTTCTATCATTATCTTTTATTTTCTTTCCATTTATATATGTTGCAATTGTTCCTATTAATCCAACTTTTTTCCCAGCTTTTTCTAATATTTCTTTAATCATAAATGTTGTTGTTGTCTTTCCTTTTGTTCCAGTAACTCCTATTAGTTTTAATTGTGCTGATGGATTTCCATAAAAATTTGATGAACATACTGCTAATGCTTCTCTTGTATCTTTAACCATTAATATCGTTACATCTTCAGGTATACTTAAAGATTTTAAATCGCATCCTATTTCTAACATTACACAGCTAGCTCCATTCTCAATTGCTTTTTCCACAAATTGATGACCATCTGTTGAAAATCCCTTTATAGCTATGAACATATATCCTTCTTTAATTTCTCTTGAATCCTTTTCAATTCCTTTTATATCAAGATTTACATTTCCTTTTGCTTTTATTCCTTCTAATCCTATTAATATTTTTTTTAATTCCATTTAGAATCATCCCTCCAATTTAATATATCTTATAGACAAAATTCCACCTATAATTTTTATTATTATATAACTAATTTGTTTTTTTGTATAGAGTTTTTAGGAATTCTTTATATTTAATTCTATTATTATAATATTTTTTTATTCTATTTCTTTACTATTTATTCTAAAATTCCCTAAAGCATTTAGATATCAATATTTTATTGGATTATATTTCGACTTTTTTCTATTAATTTTCAGTTTGTTTTTTACAACTCAATGACAAATATTACACTTTTATTACATTTTTATTACAAAAAGTGTTGACATCTGTAATATCTTAAATTATAATTAAATTATAAAAGATAAAAATTGTTATACATAAGCTAAAATTTTATAAAATACACGAAAGAACAAAGGAGTTGATTATTATGGATACTCGTGAATATAAACCAGTTTCAAATTGTCTAGCATTAACAGTTAGAAAAGAACATAGATTAGTTGTTATTAAAAAGTTTACTTCTAATACAGTTCGTATTTCTTGGAAAACTTTACTATATGTCCTATTTTTAACAATCGCAAATGTTTTTGTTTAGATATAATATATATATTTTATCGCCTTAATAACTGAATTAGGGCGATTTTTGTTGACTTTTAATAAATTTTATAATAAAATTTATGTGCACTAAAGGGGGATAAAAATGAAAAGTCAAAATGCAAAAAGATTTAAAGAAAAATCAAATATAAATAAAACAAATAAATCTATTGGTACTAATAGATTTAAAGAATCACCTAATAAAAAAAGTTATATTTTTATTATTATATTACTAATTATACTTATTACTATAGCTTTATACTATACTTTTTTTTACAAAAATATTAAAAGCACTTTTGACAATAATTCAATTATTGATGAAAAAACTAGAGTTTTAGATTTGGAAAATGGCACTAAAAAAATTACTAATTATGAAACTTTGGAAGCTTCTAATTTAAAAATTAAAGTTGACGAGGGACAATCTTCAGTTTCTATAACCATTAAAAATACTTCTTCTGAAATATGTCCAAAATTAATTTTATCCATTTTGCTTGTTGATTCTAAAAACGAATCAGTTATAACTTTTGATGCGTACACATCTGAAATAGAACCTAATAAAGAGCAAATTTTACAAATGTATACAAAACAAGATATATCGCATATTTCTGATTTCAAAATAAAAATAAAAGATTAGAAAATTCTAATCTTTTATTTTTTATATTAGTTATTAGGAATATAATAATCTAACTCTAATTTTCCAGATAAATCTGATATTCCATTGTCATTTCTTAAACATTCATTTAAATCCCATCTTAAAACTTTATTTGTAGTATCATACTTAATTCCATATTTTGCTAAATCGTTTGCTGAATTACAAGTAATTATTGGTGTTCCATTTCTTTTTATAACTAATGGTCTATTAAATGTTATTGCTTTAGATGTTTTTGCAACTATTTCTCCTGATTCTATATTTGCAACTAAATTTGTTCCATTTTGTTTTGCATCTCCTGTTTTTCTATCAACTGGATCAGTTTTTGTAGCATCTAATATTGACTTAAACTTTTCAATAAGTTCTGCTTGATTTCCTGCTGTATATAATTTATCAGATGTTCCCTTAGTTGATGTTGATATTGTAGTTAGGTTAGCATCTGCTTTTTGTTCATTTCCAAATCTTATACAATATATATCATCTGCATTTTGTTTTAAAGTATTTAAGTTTGATAGTTCCTTATCATTAATAGCTCCATCTCCTAAAACTATTACAATATTTTTATTATTATTTTCCTTTTTGTAATTAACTATTTGAGTATTAGCTTTTTCTAATGCTGGATTAATGTATGTAGCTAATCCTTCAATTCTTGAACCAATAGAAATATTTTCTACCTTAGTTAATAATGAAGCATGATTTGCTGATGTTCCTGAACCTACTTCAATAGTACCTGTTTTAATATTATTATCTAATATCTCATAATATTTTCCATCTGTTGCCTGTTTAACATTTCTGCTATTAACTGTATTTCCTTCTGAATCTTTATATGTTACTCCTTGCCAGAAATAATCTGGTTCAACCACTGTTAATGGTCCTCTTCCTATCTTATATTCATTTTTTGTTACTGATATTTCATTATTAAATGTTATAACACTCATATTTGTATTAGTCATTTTTGGATCACTATAAATCTCTGTAATAAATTGTTTTGTAGCTTGTTTAGCCGCATATATTCTAGTTTTACTTACATCACCAGGTGCTACATAATAACTATCGCTATTTTTATAAGTTACTCCATTTACTGGATCATTCATACTTGATGAGTTATCCATAATGAATATAATATTTAAGTTATCAGCATCTTTTCCTTCTGTTATTTCTTTAACAGTTACTGTTTTGTCATTTACTTTTGTTTTAGCATTATTAGAATCTGTTGTTGTTATTGTTTCATCTCCAAATTTAGCTGTTGCATTATTTACAATATTTTCTCCTATTGTATCTATTTTAACTTTTGCATTAAATGTTAATGTCTTTGTACCTTTTGCATTTACTTGTGCAATATTCCATGTAATCTTTCCTTTTTCATATTTTCCATCGTCAGAAATATTACTTATTTTTGTCATATCTAATTGTTGTGGTAATTCATCTGATACTACTACATTAGTTGCTTCTCTCATTCCTGTATTTGTTACTGTAATAGTATAGCTTATTGTTTCTCCATTATTTATTACTTTTACAGCTTCTTTCTTAATTGATAACTCTGGTCTTGTATAATATACATTTATTATATTCTTTGCTAATCCTATAACTAAAGGCATTTTCTTATCTGCACTTGTTGTTTCTTCTTTATCAAATGTATATTCTTTACCTTTATAATTTGTTTTTGGTGTATATCCACTTATTATTGTTCCATAAGATGCTTTAAATGTTTCATTAACATCTGCAAGTTTTCCATTATAATAATAATTTACAGTATATTCACAATCTTTTGCTTTATATATAAAGTTTATTATATTTTTGCTTTCATCTGCACTTATTTTTATTGTTTGTGAAGTTTTACTTGCATCAACTAATTCATATCCTTCAATAGCTTTTGCATTTTCAGTTACTTCTGTATCAAATAATTTCTTTTCTCCAATTTTTGAATTTGATATTGGGTTGTTATCTTCATCTAAGTAATTTACTGTATATCCAAATGAATCTTTTATATAGTATACTTTTACTACATGTAATGTTTCATCTGTTTCTACATTTTCTAATACACTATAGCTTAAGTTTCCT
>CAQUBD010000020.1:10427-32177 GCA_948891265.1 uncultured Clostridia bacterium
CTACTTGTGCTTTTACACTATGTTTTTGATTTTCATCTTTTACATAGTATACTTTTACTATATGTAATGTTTCATCTGTTTCTACATTTTCTAATACACTATAGCTTAAGTTTCCTTCTGTTGTTTCATATTTATATCCTATAAATTTGTCTGTTACATTTGGTGTTACTGTTACAGTTGCAACTTCTCCTATCCATGTTTCTGCTGTTTCTACTTCTTCTGTTGCATCTGCTTTTGTTTTTGCTTTAGCTGCATCTAATGTGTCTCCATAGTAATACTCTACTTGTGCTTTTACACTATGTTTTTGATTTTCATCTTTTACATAGTATACTTTGATTTCTCCATTATTGTCTATTTTTTCTGGTATTATTGCTGGGTCTGTTGTACTAAATCTGTATCCAATATATTTGTTATCTGATTTATTAACTGGTTGTACTGTTAATTTGTCTTCAGCATTTACCCATACATCTTGTTTTACTTCTATTTTGTCTGCTACTATTTCAGTATTATCTTTATAATATCTTACTGTATATTTTAATGTTTTTGTTTGTGAGTCATCTCTCACATAATATATTTTTATTACATTAGTTTCTTCATTTTCTGTTATTGTAACTGTTGTTACATTATTATCAGCTTCTTTATAACCTATTTTCTTGTTTGTGTCTACGTTAGTAGATTTAACTTCTTTTCCATATTCTGCTGTTCCATTTTCTGTTAAAGTACTATCTATTTCATTGTCATAATAATATTCAATTCTGTATCCATAATCTCTTCTTGTTGGAGTATGTGTGTTATCTTCTTCTTTTAAATCATCACTTGTTGCAGTTACTATATTTTTAATATTATCATTTACCATATCTGCTGCAACAACTGTATGTGAATATTTTTCAGTTACAGTTTCTCCTGCTTTTACAGTTATAATTTTGTTAGCTTTCCACATGCTATCTTTTATTGTTACTGTTAAGTCTTCACTTCCGTTGTTTTTTATTGTTACGGCATAATTAATTGTATCCCCAACTTCTGCTTTTTCATTCTTATTATTTGTACCTTTTACTAATGTTGCTTCTTTTTTAATATCCATATCTCTTGTTTCTACTGTTGCTGTTTTATCGCCTCCACCTATTGTTGCTGTATTAGATATTTCCCCGTCTACTTTTATAACTTTAGCTGAAAATTCAATTTTCATTGTGTCTTTACTAGCTATTCTCATTTCTTTTCCTGCATATAATTCATCTAAAGAAATGTTGCTAGGTTCTGTAACTATTTCTAATATACCTTTTTCTATATATTCTTTTAATTTAGCATCTTGAACATTTGTTGTACCTTCTATATCTCCTGTGTTTTCTACAGAAATAGTATAGTTAATTGTGTCTCCTACTCTTGCTATTTCTTTTTCATTTCCATCTTCATCTGTTACTACTGCTATTTTATCTGCTTTTATAATTGCTGTTTTAACTGGTTCTGTTTCTTCATTATTTGCATATGCAATATTTGTAATTTCTCCTGTTATATTTTCATTTACTGTTACTTTAAATGTTAGCTCTATTGTTGCTTTTCCTTCTATGTCTACTGTCCACATTAAACCATTTCCAATTTTTGTAGCCTCATTATCCGCTGAATTTTCAACATATGTTGTATTTGCAGGAATAATATCTTTTACTTCTACATTTGATATCTTATTTTCAGTATTGTTTGTTACTGTTATTGTATATAAAATTTCTCCTCCTGCTTTAACTACATTTTCTCCTGATGTAGTTGTTGCTTTTTTAGAAATTGATATTTTACCATTATTACTTTCTGTATTCATTTTATCAGATATATTTGTTGCTACTAATTCCATTGGAGTCCATCCAATAAAACTACCTTCAAATGTTTTTCTTTCTGGTACTTCTACTGTTTCTATTCTTTCTATTGTTGCTTCTTGAATATTATCTGTTTGAGCTGGTCTACCATTATTTTGCACATTAGGATTTCCATTTGCATTTGGTTGTTGCCCAACATTTTGATTATTATCTCCATTTTCTATTACTGGTTGTTCTACACTTGGTGTATTATTATCACCTTGTACTTGTTCTGGATTTGTTCCTTGATTATCGTTTCCTTGTTCTGGATTTCCATCATTTTGGTTATCTTGATTTTCTTCTCTTTGTTGCATAGTTTCTAATTCAGCAGCTTGTGTATTACCTCTATCCTTTAAGAAAATTACTGTACCTGACACAGCTACAATTAATAGTATTATAGCAATTGCTATTGCTATGACTGTTTTCTTATTTGGCATTGAACGTTTTATTGCCATTTAAAATTCCTCCTTTTATACTATTTCTTTTGCTTTTAATATAAGTCTTTGTTTATTTCCATTTGTACATGTTATTAATGTTACTTCTCTTACATTTTCATCTGTAGTTTGTAATATAGTAACATCATTTGGATCTGTTACAAATTTTTGATATATTTTGTATTGTAATGTTTTATGATTTAAATCTGTTAACTCAACTATATCATCAATTTCTAAATTTTTAGTTTTTCCAAACATTGTTCCATCATATTTGTTATGTCCTGCTATTGATAAATTACCATATTCATTTACATTTGTTCCCCAGTATTTAACTATTGCAAATTTCATAGGTTCCTTTGTTTCTTCTGGGTTATATGTGTCTATATCCACAATTGGATATTCTATTCCTATCTTTGGAATTTTTACTATTCCGAATTATTTTATAACCATTCATTGTTACATCTTGCTTCTCTTCACTTTCTATAACTCTTGAAAATGTCTCCACTGTTTTCTTATTTTCTATTTCTGCTTCATAATTTTTGGCATATTTTATAACAATAAATGATATAGTTACTATTGCTAAAATAATTAAGATTATAAATAAAACTTTATATATTTTTAATTTCATTTTATATTATTTTCCCTTATTATTTTTCTTTACCATTTGCTTGTAATTTTCTCATTCTTACAAATACTATAATAGTTACTAATATAATAATTCCTAATATTACGAATAGAATAATGCTGTCTCCTGTAATTGGTAATTTTGTTGTTTCCTTAACTACTTTTGTTTCTGTTTTTCCAGGTATTGTTTCTTCTTTATCAGTTCTATATGACTTCATTATCTTTATATCTGTTGATATTTCTTTTCCATTAGAATCCTCTTCTTTTAAATACACTATGTATTCTTCATCTTTTTCTGCATTTTCTGGTTGTACAATTGTTAAATCTCTATTAACATCTTTCCACTCTTGTTTTTCTGCTAATTCTGTATATAATTTTTTAAATTCGTTTGCAATTTCTATTTTTGAATACATATCTATTTCTGAATTTTCAAAGTCACTATTTATTTTGTCTGCTAGTTCTTTTAATCTATCATAATCTTTATTTGGTAATTTTGTTGTACTATAATAATATTTAGAATCTTCATTTCCTTCTATTATTAATCCACCAACAGTTATTGTTGTTCTTAATCCATCTACTTCTTCATCTTTTGCTGTTATATCTGTTTTCAATTGTGTTTTAATTCTGTTTGTTGTGTTTTCCACATATTTCATATCTTTTACTGAAAAAGCTGTTCCGTAATCAACTTTTTTTATTTTTGTTTCTGCTTCATTATTTGATTCTATTGTTTTTAGATATAAATATTGGTTAGCTATATCAGCTTCAGAAACTTTTGCTACATAGTTTCCATCTTTATCTTGTTCAGCATCATTGTAGTGTATTTCCATTTCACTCGCATTTTCTTTATTTAATATTGCATATTTAAAATTTTCTTTTAAATATCCTTTTATGTACATAATAAAATATATGTCATTTTCGTCATTACCTTTTTTGCTTTCATTTTTTATAATTTGTATATCTATATCAGGTGTACTTTGTTTAGTTGTATTTGCACTGACCATTTGTGATGGTAATACAAATATCATAATTAACATTGAAATTATAATTCCTATAAACCTTTTTTGAATTCTTTTCATTTTTTACCCCCCTATTAAACTATTAAAACGTATATTCTTACGGAAAATATACATTTGCTAGTTTTTAATATAATTTTATTTATTTTTAAGTATCTGACTGTTTTTCTTACTTTTTCCATATTTCCCTAAGCTTTCCAGTCGTCCTTTTATATTATATTACAAAATTATTACATTGTAAATAGTTTTTTGAAAATTTGTCCAATTTTATGTAAATTTATCTCACTTTTAATTATATTTTTCCTATTACTCAACGTTTTTTCGTTACTATAATTATAGAAATTTTATAATTTCTCTTAATTTGAAAATTTAATAAATAACTTTATATGATTAGTTTGATCAGTACATAAAATGAGTAATGTTCACAGGAAATCTATATATATTTATATTCCTTTTGAATAAAATGACGAATGTGATTGGAAAGAAGCTGAAAAGTGTCTAGTATTAAGATATAAATTATAATCTAAAAAACGAAACTAAAATTAAATTTTAGAATATACTATTATTAGAGGTGTTCATTATGTTCAAAAATGTTTTTAATAATGCAAAAGCACATATAAGTGGTGGAAAAAAATATCCTAAAATATCTGGAATTGTTAATTTTAAAGAAACTAAAGATGGTGTTTTAGTTACTGCTAAAATTAATGGACTACCACAATCTAAAGATTATTGTAATGGAAGATTTTTTGGTTTTCATATCCATGAAGGAAATAGTTGCACTGGGAATTCAAGTGATGAGTTTTCGAATGCCAAGTCTCATTTAAATCCTACAAATTGTCCTCACCCTTTTCATATTGGAAATTTACCCCCATTAATTGAAAACAATGGTTATGCCTATATGAGTGTTTTAATAAATAAATTTACTATAAAAGATATTTTGGGAAAAGTTATTATTATCCATGATATGCCTGATGATTTTACTTCTCAGCCCAGCCGGAAATTCTGGTACAAAAATTGCCTGTGGAAAAATTGAAAAATGAGAGCTGTAAAAATAGAAGAAAGATATATATTTAGCAAAGCTTTCAAATATATATCTTTCTTGTAATATTCATTATATTTTAAAATACCAAAACTTAAGCTTTTAATAATTAGGTTGATTTTTTGTAAATACAGAATCAATTCTTTATTTTTAAATAAATTTTACTACCTTTTTTTACATTAATTCCTTCTTTAGGTGTCTGTTCAACAATCATAGTATTTTCCTTATCTAATTCTTCTGTATAATCTTCTATACTTAATTCTAAACCTAACTCTTTAACAATCTTTTGTGCTTCTTTAAGATTTAATCCTTCTATATTAGGAGTTTTAACTTCTTGCGCTTCCTCGATTTCATCTTTATTTCCTTGGCTAACCTCCAAATATGGTAAAATCTCACTAAAAACCTGACCTCCTACAGGTGCTGCAACACCACCTCCTTGGTGTATTTTGTCACTACAAAAAGTTAAACTTAATTTTAGCATTGATTGTAAATTTAGTTCTATGCTTCTTTTACTTTTTCAAAGATACTCACTTTCTTTTCATCTTCTATGTATTTAAGAATTTTACTTAATTCATCTATAAACTTAAAATAAATGGTTATTTTTCTATTCTCATGTACCTCTATGTAATCAATTAATTCTGTTATAATATCTCTGTCTAGTTCAGTTATATTTTTATGTGCTTTAAAGTTTTCTATCCATAGGCTATTTCCATTTATAATTTCTTCTTGTTTTTCTTTTTGTTTATCTAAATTAATAATAATTTCTTTTATTTTGTCTATATCTTGTTCATATTTTTGCTTGTAGTTTAAGTATTCTTCTTTAGTTATATAGTCATTTTTCCAATCTTCATATAAACATCTTTTTAAATTACTTATTTTTTCTATCTCCTCTTTTTTTGCTCTTTTAATATTTTCCATATTCTCATTCGCCAATTTTTTAGTGTTTGATTTATTAATTTGCTTTAATAATTTTTCAGTATCCACAAGTAATTCTATGTGTAATTTAATAGCCTCCAATACAGCGTTTTCTAGTTCTTCCACTTTTAAAGTATGTTTTGTGCATAACTTATTTGACTTTTTTCTATATGTGCCACATATGTAATATTCATAAACAGTACCACTTTTATTTTTACAATATTTTTTATGCATTGCCCTGCCACAATCCGCACATTTTAGTATTCCAGCCCACATACTTAAGTTTCCACTATTTTGTACTCTAGTATCAACTTTTCTCATCCCCTGTGCTTTTTCAAATAATTCTTTATCTACAATAGGCTCATGCATATTTTTTACTGTAATCCATTCTTCTTCTGGCACTTGCTCTACTTTATGAACTTTATAACTTTTTACTCTTCTTTTACCTTGAGTTACATTGCCTATATAAATATCATTTTTTAAAATATTTCTAACTGTTGATGGACACCAAGAATAATCTTCTTGCAATATTTGCACATTATTATAATTTTGATTTAACCTTTTCTTTTTATATCCTGTTGGATTTAAAACTCCCATATCATTTAATCTATGGCAAATGCTTAAATTTCCTAAACCTTCATTTACTTTCCATTCAAAAATTTTTCTTACAATTTCGGCTGACTCTTTATCAATGATTAATTTATGATTATCTTCTGGACTCTTTATATAGCCATAAGATGGAAATGCCCCTACAAACTCTCCGCTTCTTTTTTCTTCCATTTAGTGCTGACCTTATTTTTATTGATGTATCTCTACAGTATTCATCATTTATTAAGTTTTTAAATGGTACTAATATAGTATTTGTACTTGTAGGATTTTTAAAGCTATCTACACTATCATTAATGGCAATAAACCTAATATTAAATAGTGGGAATATTTGCTCTATGTAATTACCAACTTCTATGTAGTTTCTTCCAAGTCTTGACAAGTCTTTAACTAGAACACAATTTATATTTCCTTTTCTCATATCTTCTAATAATCTTTGAAATCCAGGTCTATTAAAGTCGGTTCCTGTGTAACCGTCATCAACATAAGTATCATAAACAATCAAATCATCATGTTCTTCAATAAATTCATTTAATAATGCCTTTTGGCTCGTAATACTGTTACTTTCTTGCTTGTCTTCTCCATTGTTGCTATCTTCTTGTGAAAGCCTTATATATACTGCAACTGACCATATTTTTGTTCCTTTTGCATTTGAATTTTCTGAAGAATATTTTGATTTTCTTCCAGCCATTATTGTTTCTTTCCTCCCTTCTCTATATAGTATAACGTGTCCAAATTAGAAAATCAGCTCAATTTCCTGAAACTGTTAAGATTTATCTTTTACAGTTTCAGTATGCAAAATTGCAAAGTAATTTTACTTTCCTATTTTTTGTCTTAAAATACTCAATATGCATTCTTCCATTTTTTTATTACTAGAATATTTCATTTCTACTAGCATATCTCCAACTTGTAATTGATATGAATCGTTATTATTAGTTAAGCATTTATATTTCTTCTTCATATTTTCATTACCTCTTTTATTTGATATTTAATTTTATTAGTTAAGAAAAAAATTATTACTTTTTTCTCTACTAGGTATATGTCACTAATAACTTAAAAAACGGTAATTTTTATAAAAATTCACAAAAAAATAACTAGATAATTAGTTTTTTACTAACTTCTAGTTATTTATATTCATTTTTTATTTTCCATTATATCCTCTAATTTTCAAAAATTCATTTATATCATTCATAAGCCATCTATCGCCCTGTGTATGTAACATATCATACCCATCGTATAAATACTTTAATACTCCATACTTTTCAAACAGTTCATACACTTCTTTTCCTGTAAGCTTATTTTCTTCTTTGAAAATTTCAATACAAAATACAATAAAATCATTTATTTTCTTTTCCATACTATCCCCCATAAACAGTATATTTTCCTGTTTCTTTTTCTTCTAAAAACATTCTAAATAAATCATAATTACTATAATACCACATTTTTGTTTCTTCTTTCTCTAATGCTTTATATAGTTTAGAATGATACAATAAATTCATTGCCTCTTCATAACTAATATTAAAGTAATTTTTAATACTATCACATAATGTTTGTACTATTGTAAACATCATACAAGTAAATTTACCTTCACTCATCTTCTTCACCTACTTCAATCGTTTCTATATATTTTATACATTCTAAAGATTTTAATGTATGAAATGAAATTTGATTTGATAATATATATGTCTTAAGCCTTTTTATTGTTTCCTCCATATCATAAACTCCATTTTCATAACTTACTAAAACTTGATATAAATTATCATCAGCTACTGGTCCTATTACAATATCATATTTATGTACAAGTTCATTACTCTGTCTATTCTTAAATACAAATTTCAACCATTCTTCTGTTGCTGATTCAAAGTTTAATATATTTAGGTCTTCATTTTCTGTATATTCATAAATATTAACATATCTTTTTATATTTTCATCTCTTTTTTCTTCTTGCATTCTTCCTTTTTTTATTTTTGTCCATCTTTTTGCTTGTTTAATATCTGTTGTTGTATAAAAACCTTTTCCAAAATCTGTTCTATAATTTAATATTTCTAAACTTGGTTTTTCTACAATAAATGTGCTACCATGATATATTTTCAAATTTATCATCTCACTTTCTATAAATTATATAATCTGATAATCGCTTATTTATAATCATTTACACTTTCATACATGTAACTTTTTAAAATAGGATTCATATCATTTCTTGGATAACTTATAATATTTTCTACATCTGCATCAATAGAATCAGCATAACTAACAATATAGCTTTCGGCCATATGTTTATCCATTGTATCCATATGTGTTGCAATAATGTGAAGTGCTTGATATTTCAATTTTTCAGAAATATTTTCTTTATTTAAATATTCTTCTACTATATTTTCACCAATATAAATATGATCAACTAAAAGATACGAATAATTTAGATTTGATTTGATATCACTTTTCTCATTCCATTCATCAAATATCTTAGTTTTTCCAATATCGTGCAAAATAGCTCCAAATAGAATTAAATCCATATCTACACTTTTATCATATATAGAACCAATATTATATGCATTTTTAGTAACATTAAGTATATGATCAATCAATCCACCCTCAAAACATTGATGTGTTCTATTATACTTTATATTTTCAATTCCATCATGACCTGCACCTCTAACAAATAACTTTCCTTTATAGTCTTTTAGAATACTTATACAAGCATTCCTTAAAGAACTGTTTTTTATTTTCTCTGCAAAAGTAACTAATTCTTGAAATTTATTTTCTTTTTCTTCTTCACTCAAATTAATAAACATCTTTTTTCCTCTCTTTTCATTTTTTATATAATCTATTTTATAATTTTTATTCACGAATGTTTCCTTTTAAATTTATTTTAATTTTATCATAATTAAACTCAAAAATAAAGTGTTTATGACATTAAATTTTAGTGCAAGAATAGATGTATTACATCTCCCCTTACAACCTTTGAAAGCAAAGCTTTCTAATAGTATTACTTCTACAAAAATGTATTACAAAAAGGCATACATTTTTATAATATATTTAGCCTTACTCTTTGTAAAATTATATCAATTGTGGACAACCTGTCCACTTTTTTCTTTTATAATTAACTATTTATAAATCATATTTTTTCCATATACCTTTACTCTCTGTAAAGATATACTCATCTAGGACGACTTGTCCCACTTTATATTCAATCATACTTTTCAATTCAAACTTTACTGTGTGTGTTATTATTTATTATTTTTTTATTATTATTACTTATTATTATTTGTGTTAAATTTTTTAACATACTGTAGTTGATATTTTCAACACCTAGTTGTTCAAATTTTCAATCTCTTGTTGTCGATATTTTCGACTACTGAATTTTTCAGTACTTTCATGAGTTTTTCTTCATTAATTTTATAATAAGTCTTTGGTGGAATGTCTATATGTTTTATATTTAAAATTCCTTCTGTTTGTAAAATTGATGTTACTTTTCTTTGTTTATATGGACTTAATTTTGTATTCTTTTCTATGCTCTCTTTCGTCGCAAAAAAGTAACCAAATTTTAATTCATTTCTTTTTCTAAAATAATTCATTCTCCCATATAATTCGCCTAGCATTACAGCTGAATTTACTCCGAATTTAGTTATCAAATCTCTGTTAGTCATTATAAAATTTGTACCAATAATATTTTCTTTTGACATATCATGTCCTCCTTTTATATTTTTAAAGAGAAAGTAATTTATAAAACAAAACTACTTTCTCTTTGATTTGATTGTTCTATTTTTCGCCTAAATTGTAAGGCTTTTTGAATGTTGCTTAAAATGTAGCGACAAAATGAACCACGCACCTCCTTGGTGTCCCCCTTCTCCTGTAGGATTATATAACGTAACAAGAAGAACAACTTGCGGATTCTCAATTGGTGCTACTCCTAAAAAAGAAGTTACATATTTATTAGTATTAACGCCATCTTCTGATGTTCCCGTTTTACCACCTATTCTATATCCAGCAACTTTAGCATTTTTTCCAGTTCCTTCACTAACTACTGATTCCATCATACTTAAAACTTTTTCTGAAGTTTCTTTAGAAATAGCCTGAGATTTTACTACTTTATCTATCTCTTTTCTTTCTCCAGTTTCACTATCAACTATGGCTTTTACAACTCTTGGTTGAATTAAATCCCCTCCATTTGCAATTGCAGATACTGCTGTAGCTAGCTGAATTGGTGTAATTTCAAATCTCTGGCCAAAACTAATTGTAGCAAGTTCAACAGGTCCTGCTTTATTTTCAGCTAGAAAGATGCTTCCCGCTTCTCCTGGTAAATCTATTCCTGTTCTTTCTAATAACCCAAACTTTTGTAAATAACTATAATATGCATGCACACCCATTTTCTGTCCTAATCCAATAAACACTGGATTACATGAGTTCATTAATCCCTGCCTTAAGCTTTCTGCTCCATGCGGTCTATAATACCTCCAACATTTAATTCTTACTCCAGCAACTTCAATTCCTCCAGTACAAGCAAATTGTCCTTCTTTATCTATATCTGTTACAATTCCTTCTTCTAATGCTGCTGATGATGTAATTGTTTTAAATGTAGAACCTGGTTCATATGTATCTGTTATAGCTCTATTTCTCCAAACAGCTTGTAGACTTTTTGTTTTTTCTGCTTGTTCTTGTGTATCCCAAATTCCTTTTAACTCATCTGTATATGCTGCATATGGTTCGTTCAAATTATAATCTGGATATGTTGCCATTGCTAATATATCCCCATTCTGTGGATTAATTGCAATAATATTTCCTCCATCTGTACATTTATTATCTATACAAGCTTCTTCTAAATATTTTTCAACTATTGACTGTATATTCATATCTATTGTCAGAATTAAATCATCCCCATTAATAGCAGATACATATTTTTCTCCTTCTTCTCCAATTTCTCCTCCTTTTGCATCTGTATGCCTTTTTATTGCGCCTTTTGTGCCTGAAAGTACTTTATCATACTTAGCTTCAATTCCGTCTAATCCTTGATTATCACTTCCGCAAAATCCTATTATTTGTGATGCTAAATTATTATTTGGATAATATCTCTTCGTATCTTCATCAATATTTATACCAGTAGTTATATTATTTTCTTGCATCCACTTTCTTAATTCATCTGCTTTTCCTTTGTCAATCTTCTTTGCTATCGTCTCAATTGAGCTTCTTTTAGACACTTTTTTTAATGTCTTTTCATAATCTAATTCAAAAATTTCAGAAAGTTTTTTTGCAAATATCTCTTTATTTTCTTTTGCTATATTTACTGGGTTTACAGTTACAGTTTCAACTGTACTACTTTGAGCTAATACTTGGCCTGTACTATCATATATTGTTCCTCTTTTAGGATTAATGGCTCTGTCCAGAGTTTGTTGTTCATATGCCATTTGTGATAATTTTTTCCCATCTATTAATTGAATATATCCTATTCTTCCAATTAGTACTACCATTATAAAAAATATTATAAATAACATTGTTCTCATTCTCTTTTTAGTTGACAAATTTATTTCTAACATAAAAACACCTCTAATAATATTTATTAGAGATGTTCTTTTTTATTCATATATAAGAGAAAAGTCATCCTTTTCTCTTATATAAAACTCAGTTATCTTTTTAGTAACTTATCAATAAATTCCTCCCACCAATTTTTTTCCTCTTCTATAACAATTTTTTCTGAGGCAGACTCCACATAGTCTTTTTTAGGAAGTGAAACATATACTGTTTGCTTACTACTTAATTTTTGCATTCCTAATTCTTCTTTCGCAATCTTTTCTATATTACTTAAATTCAAACTATTTTCTATATTTACTTTTAATTGCTCATTTTCCTTTTGAAGAGTTGCTAATTGTTTCTTTTGATTTTGAATTTGAATAAATTGTTTATCTATCTGAGAGTTTCTACAACTTATGATTAATAATAGTAAAAATAATCCTGCAACTATTATTGTTGTCTTCATTTGTCTTTTTCTTTGTTCTGCTGATACCTTTACTTGTTTTCTTGGTAAATCTTCAACAATTTTAAGTTGTCTTTTTTTAGGTAACTTCTTTGTTTTTCTATCATAATCAGGATTAATTTTTCTTGGGCTTGTTTCATATTGATACCTTCCCTGTGTCATAAGTTCTTTCACCTCTCTTTCCTTTATCTATAATTCTAAAATTTTTATATAACTATATTTTTTCGAAAATTCTAAGTTTTGCACTTTTACTTCTTGAATTTTCTTCTTGCTCTTTTATAGTGGCCATTATTGGTTTTTTATTAATAATATTTCCAAGAGTTTTAGCTCCACATACACAATATGGTAAATCACTCGGACAAGTACACTTCCCTTTTGCTTCTAACATTGCATTTTTTACTGCTCTATCCTCTAAAGAATGAAATGTTATTATACATAGTCTTCCTAATGGATTTAAACAATCTATGCACTGCTTAACTGTACTATATAATGGTTTTATTTCATCATTTACTTCTATTCTTATAGCTTGGAATGTTCTTTTTGCTGGATGTCCATCATTTTGTTTTGACTTTGGAATAGATTTTTCTATAATTTCTACTAATTGTTTAGTAGTTCTTATTTCTTTTTCTCTTCTATATTCACATATATTTTTTGCAATTTGCCTAGAGAATTTTTCTTCTCCATATTCATATATTATATTTGCTAAACATTGTTCACTATATGTGTTTACAACTTCTTTAGCAGATAAGCCTTGGGATCTATCCATTCTCATATCAAGTTCATTTTCACCTAAATAGCTAAATCCTCTATTTTTCTCATCTAACTGATATGAGGATACTCCTAAATCTAATAGTATTCCATCTACTTTTTCAATTTGTATATCTTTTAATATTCGTTCTATATTATCATGATTATCTTTTATAAATTTTATATTTTCAAATTCTCTTAAGTTCTCTTTTGCAGCTCGTAATGCTTCTTCGTCTCTATCAATTCCGATTAATAGTCCTTCTTTTGATAATTTTTTTAAAATTTCTTTGCTATGTCCTGCTCCTCCTAGAGTTCCATCCACATATATTCCATCTGTCTTTATATTTAGTCCTTCAATACATTCTTTTAGCATTACTGGTTTATGTTTAAATTCCAATTTTCCACCCCTTGTGATATTTCCTATTATGTAAAAAACAGCTAGCAAAATTTACCAGCTGTTTTTATTTTATGTTTTTTCTTTTGGTATCTTTTTATATCATTTGTAGACTTGTCTTTTGTATTTACTCTTTCGTAAATCTACTCTTTTCACAAGAATCTTTTGCATTTTACTTAATCTTTTCTTTTGTTATATATTTATCTTCTTATGTATATTTGTCTTTTGTGTTCTTCCCTTTATCTTCTTTAGTTTTTTTATCTTATGTACTTTTATCTTTTGTTTTTGTCTTTAAAAAGACAAATCATTCTTTTGTAGTTTTATTAATTTTTATCTTTTGTTCATCATATATTTATCTTTTGTATTCTTTTCTTTTGTATTTTATATAAGCTTTTGCAAGTTATATACCTAACATCGTCATATTTTCTGCAATTTCATCTACTGATATATTTTCATCACATTTTTGCCAATTTTCTTTGTTCCATATTTCTAATCTGGTACCTACTCCTATTATTACTGCTTCTTTCTCCAATTCTGCTGCCAACCTTAAATTATTTGGGATTAAGAATCTACCTTGCTTATCAATTTCACATTCAGTAGCTCCTGATAAGAAAAATCTAACAAAATTTCTTGCATTTTTATCTGATAGTGGTAGTGATTTTAGTTTTGTTTCAAAGTTTAACCATTCTTCTTGTGAGAATGCAAATAGACATCCATCTAATCCTTTTGTTATAACAAATTTCTCTCCAATGTCTTGTCTTAATTTTGCTGGCATTATTAATCTTCCTTTAGCATCTAAAGAATGCTCATATTCTCCCATTAGCAATGGTCTTCACCTCTTTTCTATTTTCTACCACTTTGTACCACTTTTCTCCACTTCATGTAAATTGTAATACACTTTTCTTTATTTTGCAATAGTTTTTTCAAATTTTTTTATTTTTATTTATATTATTGTTACTATTCACAGCGATATTATTTAAAGTCTGCGCGGGGTAACAGTTTTAAAATAAAATTACAAATGCTCACGGGAAATCTGAGTGAAATAGGCTCATTTTATTTCATTAGAATTATAATTCTATTTTGCTTTATGTTGTAGAAGTAAAATATTATAATATTATTAGTATTATTTACAAAACATTTTCGCACTAACAATTCATTTTATTTTTCTATTTTCATTGTTATACTCAATTTGAATATTCAAAAATTACTAGAATATTAAAATGATATTAAAATATTGGGAGGATTATATGACAGAAAACGAAAAGAATTTAAGAAA
Source organism: uncultured Clostridia bacterium (assembly GCA_948891265.1). Classification (GTDB taxonomy): domain Bacteria; phylum Bacillota; class Clostridia; order TANB77; family CAG-508; genus CAG-269. The sequence continues at coordinate 25,285 of CAQUBD010000020.1, forward strand.
AAATATCGGAAAGAAAATTAAACTGGCACGATCTAAAACAAATTACACTCAAGAAGCTCTTGCCGAAAAAATATCTTTATCTCCTAGATATATTAGTCAGTTAGAACGTGGCATAGCTTTTGGCAGTGCTAGCACTATTGTTGGACTATGTAAGGCATTAAATATATCTTCAGATTTTTTGTTTAATGATCTTATTGAAACTAGTTCATCTGAATTCATAAATATAATTGATAATAAATTCTTAGAAAATTATTCTCAATTAAATGATTATAATAAAAAGGTCGTTAACAGATTAACTAGTGATTTAATAAAACTCCAATTAGAGGAAAATATTGAAATAAAATTATAAAGAAGATGAAAGATAGATTTATCTATCTCACATCTTCTCATTCTTTTATATATACATCAATTTCTTTTTCATTATTTTGTCCAAACTTCACAGTCTGAGTAATAAATTTTCTTTTTTCTAATACTTCACCTATAGATTCTATAGATTGTTTTCTTTTTTCTTCAGGAATAGCTTCTAATCTTTCTAATACATTAGAACTTTCTAACATAGCTATCATTTCTAATGTCTTGTCACCTTCTACTAATTTTATCAATAAATCTATATTTTCACTTTTATTTTCGTTTGGCAATTTTTTTATAAAGTTTATAAGTATATCTTCTCTAGTTTGTTTATTTGTAACTTTTCCTCTTATTTGCTCTCTTATATCTTTTATTTCATCCTCTGTTATTTCTTCTCTCGAAAAACTCTGTATTGTTTTTATAAATCTTTTTTCTTCTTCTGGTGTTAAATTTTTCATATTATTTGATTGAGGTATTGCAAATATTCCTGTTTCCTTATATTTAATTGCTATATTATCTGCCATTTTATCCAAAATTAATTTAGTCAAATCTGTCTTGCTGAATCTATCTTCTTTTTCTCCCGCTTCCTCTTCTAATATTCTGTATTCTCTTTGCACTATTTCTGGTAAGTCTTTTTCCATCATTTCTTCATATGACATAATTTTAGATAATTCATATATCCTCGTTCCTCTTCTTTTATCATCATAATAATTTTCTGCCATCTTTCTGCCTACTATTCGATGAACTAACTCTTGTATTTCTGTAGTTCTGTCTTCTTCTTTTAATAATCCTAATATTTCTGTTACTATACTTGCTATTTCCCAATCTTGTTTGTTATCACAACCATTATATACCATTTTCAATTCATCTTTTACACGTTTTACTATAATTTTTTTATTATCTACATTTTGAATCAACTTAATTCTTTCTTTAAAATGGTTAATATCTCCTTCTTCTATTATTGTATCTATTACTTTATCTGGCACTTCTATGTCTGCTTCTTGAACTGCTTCTGCTATTACATTATTTGGAATATTATCTTTTTTTGAAACTGCAATACTAGTTTTTGTAAGAATTTTTTCTGATACATCCTTTTCTTCAATTGACTTTTCTGCAAGGCTTCTTAAAAAGTCTTTTACCTTATTTAAGTCATTTGTCTCTTCAATAATATCTAACGCTTTTTTTACTGTATCATCAACAGGGTTTTGCTCTCCATTTTCTTTTTTCTCCAAATATGTATCTACTACCCCTTGTGCAAGTTGCTCTGGAGTATCTTCCATTATTATTTTTCTTATTTTTCGTATTTTTTCTAATATTTTCATCTATTTCACCTAATTCCTTTTACTTATTATAATATTCAACATATTGTACATAAATCCTTCTTAATTTTAAAAAAGGAGCCCTCGAAAGGACTCCTGCCACTGTAGCCTTCCCTACAGTGATCTTTCTTACACTACAATTTCTAGTGTAAGTATCTGCAAGTGGCGCTTATCACCACCAGAGTTATTTTATAATACATTATTTTATATTAATTGTCAATAAAAAATTGAATATTTTCTATTTTCCATAATAACTATCTAACATAATTTGTTTAATTTCTTCTACTAATGGAACTCTTGGGTTTGCTGTTGTACATTGATCTTCAAAAGCTCTATCTGCAAGTATATCTAATTTAGCTAAAAATTCTTGTTCATCTATTCCAGCATCTTTAAACGATTTTGGAATTCCTAAATTCTTATTTAACTCTTTTATTCTTTCAACTAAACTATTAACTCCTTCTTGGATTGTATCTGCTTTTAGTCCCAATTTTTTAGCTAGCTGACTGTATTTTTCATCTGCTATATAATATTCATATTTAGGAAATGATACAAATTTTGAAGGTTTGCTTCCATTATATTTTACTACATATGGCAATAATATTGCATTTATTCTTCCATGTGGAATATGGAATTCTGCTCCTATTTTGTGTGCTATTGAATGGCTTACTCCTAAAAATGCATTTGTAAATGCCATCCCTGCTATTGTACTTGCGTTGTGCATTTTTTCTCTTGCTAATTTATTTGTTCCATTATTATATGCTTCTTCTAAATAATTCATAACTATTTCAATTGCTTTTTCTGCTAATCCATCTGTATAGTCTGATGCCATGTTTGATACATATGCTTCTATTGCATGTGTTAATACATCCATCCCTGTATCTGCTGTAACTGATTTTGGTAAGCTCATTACTAAATCTGGATCTATTATTGCTACATCTGGTGTTAATTCATAATCAGCTAATGGATATTTTTTATTTTTCTCTTTATCTGTTATTACTGCAAATGATGTTACTTCTGATCCTGTCCCTGATGTTGTTGGTATTGCTACCATTTTTGCTTTTTCTCCTAATTTAGGGAATTTATAAGTACGTTTTCTTATATCCATAAATTTAAGTTTTAATCCTTCAATGTCTGCATCTGGGTGTTCATAGAATAGCCACATACCTTTTGCAGCATCCATTGGACTTCCTCCACCAATTGCAATAATTACATCTGGTTTGAAATTATTCATTTGTTCAACACCTTTTTTTATTGTGTCAAATGATGGGTCTGGTTCTACATCACTAAATATTTCTGAGTGTACATATTTTTGTCTTTTTCTTAAGTGATATAGTATTTTATCTACATATCCTAATTTTACCATTCCTTGGTCTGTTACTATAAATGCTCTTTCTATATCTGGCATTTTTTCTAAGTAGGCTATTGAACCTGCTTCAAAATATATTTTTTCTGGGACTTTAAACCATTGCATATTAACTCTCCTTTTCGCAACTCTTTTTATATTTATTAAGTTTACTGATGATACATTTGCTGTTGTTGAATTTCCACCAAATGAACCACATCCAAGTGTTAATGATGGCATATTTGTGTTGTATATATCACCTATTGCTCCATGTGTTGATGGAGAGTTTACTATTATTCTTCCTGCTTTCATTGTTTCTGAGAATTTTAGTATTGTTTCATTGTTTTCACTATGAATTACTGCTGAATGTCCAAGTCCTCCAAATTCTAATAGTCTTTCTGCTTTATTTATTCCTTCTTCTTCATTTTCTACAATATAGTATGTTAATACTGGACTTAATTTTTCTTTTGAAAATGGATATTCTCTTCCTACTCCTTCTTCATATACTACTATTACTTTTGTGTCTTTTGGTATTTCAAATCCTGCCTCTTTTGCTATTATATATGGTGATTGTCCTGGTACATGTGATTTTAACTTAAATCCATATTCTTCTGTGTATTCAAACATTGAATTTTTTAGTTTTTCTTTTTCTTCTGGATTTACAAAATAACATCCAGCTTCTCTCATTAATTTCTCAAATTCTTTATAAATGTCCTTATCTACTAAAACAGCTTGTTCTGATGCACATATCATTCCATTATCAAATGCTTTTGATAATACTAAGTCATTTACTGATGTTTTTAATTTTGCTGTTTTGTCTATATAGCATGATACATTTCCTGGTCCAACTCCTAGTGCTGGTTTCCCACATGAGTATGCTGCTCTTACCATACCTGTTCCACCTGTTGCTAATATCAAGTTTACATCAGGATGATTCATTAATACTCTTGTAGCTAAAACTGATGGTTCTTCTATCCATAATATACAATTTTCTGGTGCTCCTGCTTGAACTGCTGCATCTCTTAGTATTCTTGCAGCTTCTGAACTGCTTTTTTGTGCTGATGGATGGAACCCAAATATTATTACATTTCTTGTTTTTGCTGATATTATTGATTTAAACATTGTTGTTGATGTTGGGTTTGTAACTGGTGTTACTCCTGCTATTATTCCTACTGGTTCTGCTATTTCTACATAGTCTTCTTCATCATTTTCATTTATAACTCCAACTGTTTTTTCATATTTTATACTATGATATATATATTCTGTTGCAAACATATTCTTTGTTATTTTATCTTCATATATTCCTCTTCCAGTTTCTTCTACTGCCATTTTAGCAAGCTCCATATGGTGCTCTAAGCCTGCCATTGACATTGCTTTTACTATGTTATCTACTTGTTCTTGGTCTAATTTTAGATATTCTTCTGATGCTTTTTTTGCTTTTACGATTAAGTCATCTATCATCTTTTGTACTTTTTCTTCTTCTAAATTTTCTTGCATTTTTCTTCATTCCCTTCTCAAGGCACGAATTTAGTTTGATTTTCCAAACTTTTTCTCCTTAGTATTATTCTATCCTAATTATTATATATTATTAGAAAAAAATGTCAAGCAAATTATACATTGCGAACAAATTAGAAAGTCAGTATGACTTTCCTAATGTATTAAAAAAAGACGAAAGTACTTCTTTCGCCTTTTTCTTATATAACTGGTTTATTCTACCTGTAAATAAAGTCTACACATAGCAATTAATTCTCTTTCTGTAGGCATTTCTGAAAATCCTAGCTTTTCTATGAATGGTTGCTTATCATTTCTCCAAGCACTACATATTGCGCTACACATGTAATTCTTAACGCTAAGAGCTGTGGTCCTCCACTTCTCTGCAATTTTAGGATATAACATTTCTTCTTCTATATCCAAATCTTCATCATCAATTATTACATCTCTTAAATACATGAATCCCTTATTTTGGGTAGAAATTCCTATTTCCTTAAGCAAATCTACAATTCTAAAACAAAGTTTTAATTGATTTGCATATGCATCATCTAACTCACATAAAACTACAGAACAATTTTCATTCCTTAAAGTATTCATCACTTTTCTCCTGTTAGTTGCAGTCTCTACAAGTTCCAGTTCCACCTTCATATCCGCACATTTCACTCTCCCATTCAGGAATATTTTCAAGTCCTGTTTGCTCAATGTAGGCATTTACTGCATTACCTAAATTTTCTGTAACTTTTGCTGGGCAAGAATCAAATGTTATTGGATAGCAAAATACACCACTTTGAATTGTTACCTTTTTCTTGTCTGCTGAAACTTCTACAAGAATCTGATTACGTTTTAATCTTTCCATAGTCATACCTCCATACAAATTATTGTATTGTTGTTAATAGTTATTAATTTCACATACTATACATAATATCATATTTTTTCTATAAAGTAAAGGGAAATCTGTCAATAAAGTAAAAAGAAGATATAAAAAGTAATTATTTTTACATCCTCTTCTACTTATATAAATATTTTTGTGGATTTACATGTTGACCATTTACTCTAACTTCTAAATGTAAGTGCGATCCTGTTGAATTACCTGTATTCCCAACTGCTGCAATTATATCTCCGGCCTTTACTTTTTGTCCTTGTTTTACATACATTTTACTTGTATGTGCATACCAAGTTTCTACTCCATTTCCATGATCTACTTTTACTAAATATCCATATGAACCACTTTCTGCTGCAAATGCTACTATTCCATTTGCAACCACTTTAATTGGTGTTCCAGTTTTAGCTGCTATATCTAATCCAGTATGTCTTGATGACCTAATACTACTACTTGCACCATATCTTGAAGATATTACTCCAGTTACAGGTAATGTAGCTATCTTTATTCCATTTATATTAGCTATTTCTTCAGTAGTATTAATATTTAATTTTTTTATTATATTCGTTTTTGCTGTTTCTAGTGTATTTGTTTTCATATCTTCAACATTCTGAGTTATCTTTTCATTTACTGTTAATATTATTTCTTGATCTGTATCATCCTGTATTTCTTTTACTATTTGTTCTGCATTTTGTATAGTATCAACCTTTTCTATTACTTCTCCATTTAATGCAATTTCATAGTATTTATATGTTATTTCCAATTCTTTTTGTACAGCTATTAAAATATCATTTTTGTCATCTTCTTTTGTTCTTTCTACTAATTTTAACTCATATTCTGGAGACTTTTTTAATATTACATTATCTATATTATTATTACTAAGATTTTCTATATTACTCCTTACCATTTCATTTAAAGCTTTTTTATTTTGTGTATATCCAACTTCTTCTCCAGATATCTTTACTTCATACATTGGTTTATATTTTATTATTATTATCGCGATAATAAAACCTAAAGCTAATAAAGCTATGTTAAAAAATTTTAATGTTTCTTTCGTATAAAATTTAAACTTTCTTATACTAATAAAATCCACTCTCCTTCTTCTTTTTTTACGCGACTAAAGTTTATTATACTATATATTCTGCACATTTGCAAATTATGTATTCATAATTTTTTGTATTTGTAGTGTTTTTTGTATTTTGAGCTTACAATTCTTTTCATAATATTATTTTTTGCTCTTTTTTGCTCGCTATTTCTTTAATTTTCTCTCTTTTTCTTATACAATTCTAAAAAAACTTATAAATTTTTATATTATATGCCCTTATTTAACTAATGGATTTATTTATATCAAAAGGTTACTTCAAAACTTATAAGTTAAATGTTATATTATTATCATAAAATTTGGGACAACAATGAATAAAGTAAATAATAGCATAACAATAAGGCTTCGTAAGCAATATTTGGCAGATGGAAATTGAGATAGCCGTTCGAAATGAAATGAGATACGGATATC
>CAQUBD010000021.1 GCA_948891265.1 uncultured Clostridia bacterium
TCTTATCGAATGTAATGAACAGGAAGCGAAATATTAATTATATTTATTAAATAAGAAATTGCTTCAAAACGATTTCGGTCTATATGACCAAATAACTTTTAAGCGATTGACATACAAATAAAACAAATTAAAGACTTTACATAATTGACTTTTCTTTATAAATTTGATATAATACCAATATGTTTACAGAAATGTAAGAAGTAGCAAATAAAAACAAAGACTTATAAAGGAGGAAATTAAATGATTAAGCTTAACGGTTATAAAATCCAAACAGAACGGTTTCCCAACAATGAAACCAGAGTAAAGGATTTTGAACATCACATTTTAGAAAAGGGGAAGGAAAACATTCTCGAATTCAAATACTTTAATGACGAGGATTTGGTTTTACTAATGTTTGTAAAAAAGAGGATTGATGAATTCAAGGTACCATGTACATTGTTTATTTGGTATATGTCATATAGCCGGATGGACAGAAAAATTGAGGGAGACTTATTTAATCTTAAGTATATCTGTGATTTTATTAATTGGCTTAACTTTGAAAAAGTTATTGTGATGGAACCTCATTCGGACAAGACAATGCAGATGTTGAAACGTGCAACTGCAGTTTATCCTGTAAAAGATTGGATAAAACCAGAAAGACTGGGAGACGATGCCCAGATAGTATTTCCTGACAAAGGAGCAGTTGCAAGATATAGTGATTGCGGGTACAAAAATGTCTGTGTAATGGAGAAAAGAAGAAATCCTTTTACTGGATGGATTGAGGATCTGCATCTGAAGGAAGGGACAATTAAATCTGGTAGCAAATGTATCATTATTGATGATCTTTGTGCTACTGGAGGGACTATGCTTAGAGCGGCTAATATTTTAAAAAATCTCGGCGCAAGCGAAATAGTTCTTGTAGTTACACATTGTGAGAGAAAAGTGTTTGAAGGAGAGCTGTTAAAAGATGGCACACCGATAAGTAAGATTTACACAAGTAAATCAATTATGAGCATTGAACATCCTATGATTCATTATATGGATATTGATGTGATGGGATATGTAAATAGTTGTAACTAAATTAGTTTTTGTTTTAGCTAGTAAGTTTTATTTAAGCTAGCTAGTAATTAAAAATATTATGTAGCACAAACAAACATCTAAAATTCAAGGAGGTATAACATTATGAAATTGTACAACAATATTCCACGGAAAGTACTTGTAGTAATTGATATGCAAAATGACTTTATTGATGGAGCACTTGGAACAAAAGAAGCTCAGGCTATAGTCGGAAATGTTAACAAGAAGATTATGGAGTATAAGAAATCAGGAAATGGAATTATTTTTACAAGAGACACTCATGGAAGGAATTACCTTAATACAGCAGAAGGAAGAAAATTGGCAGTAGAACATTGCATTAAGGGAAGTCATGGATGGCAAATAACCTCTGAAATTGATACATCAGAAGCAGTTATTATTGATAAACCATCATTTGGTTCCTTGGAATTAGCAGATACAATAAGTAACCTGCCTAATGTTGTTTCTATTGAATTAGTTGGATTGTGCACTGACATTTGCGTTATTTCTAACGCAATGATTTTAAAGGCACGATTCCCAGAAATTCCTATTTTGGTAGATTCTTCATGTTGTGCAGGTGTGACACCTGAGAGCCATGACAATGCTTTAAAAGCAATGGCAATGTGCCAGATTGATATTATTTAATTATATACCATAAGAAAATTAATAAAGGAGGAGCCAGATGTCTCCTCCTTATTACTATTTATTTTTTTGAGGTTGTGGTATAAGAAAGTCCGTTGCCCAAAGGTATTGTGGTACGACCTTTAGAATTAATTGTAATTCCGTCAGGTGTTTTATAACTAATAGAAGTTATTCCACTTTTTCCAAAATTAGCATAAACTTTCGAAACCTTTTTGATAAGTTTCTTGCCACAGGAAGGGCAATAGTTTGAAGTGTCATCATAAGCAAGCTTACAATTTGAACAAATCATTATTGCCTTTTCCTGAAGCAAAATTCGTTTTCGAACATTTAGTCCCATAATTATTCTTTTACATCAGTTGCTGTATCAGTGTTTTTTGTTTCTGTCTCCACTGGTTTAACAACAGTAACTTCAGGTTTAGAAGTTGCTTTTAATGTTGCTCCACAAGAAGGACAGAAGTTTGCATCAGGTGTAATTTTAGTTCCACAAGAGGGACATGTATCATCACCTACTTTTTTGCCACAAACATGGCAGAAAGCTGCTCCGTCTTTCAGAGTTGCTCCACATCCAGAACATACTGTTCCTTTAACAGCTGTGTGTGTGCCACACTTTGGACAGAATTTCACATCAGAAGAATAAGTATCGCCACAATTTGGACAATAAACTTCAGCAGTTTCTGTATTTGCTGGGGTAGCAGCCATTCCAGTAATTGAGTCTAACACAGAACCCATAGGATTGTTTCCTGTATTGCCTCCAAGCATTTGAGAAATAAGCAGCATCTGAACCATATCATTTGCTTCGTCAGAGCCGTTTCCAGAACCCATCATCATGAGTAAAGGAAGGTTGATGCCACCATCTGCAGTTCCAAACATATTACCAAGTCCATTTGCTCCGCCAGTAGCCATAAGTACAGGTAACAGCTGACCAAGTCCATTAAATGAATTGTCATCAATGTTGTCAAGCGAAAATTCGCTGCCATTACCATTAGACCACTGCATCATACACATAGCTGTCAGGATATTTCCAGATAAGTTTTCCTTTGAATTAGGATCAATAAGTGTCTTTGTGTCAAAGGCTACAACTTTAGTGAATAAGTTCATTCCAGGAATGATACTTTCACTAGGAAGAATTTGGCGAACAACGCCATCTTCTGCACCCAGCATGGTAATATAGTTCTGATCTACTGCCTGCACATAGTAATACTTTCCATCCATTTTTGTCAGATCGCCAACAGCTAAAACTTTAGTCGGAAGTAAAAATACTGGAAAATCTCCCATTTTCATGCCAGCGATATTTGTTCTTGTATGTTTAACAGGATCAAATACATACCAGTTGTTATTTTCCGGGTTCCGAACTGCAACGCCCATAAGTGTTGATGCAATATTACGATCTTTAGACATACCAAGTTCAAAGTTCATACCAAAAAGCTTTTTCATGTTATTTTTCATATTGTTACCTCCTTTAGTGGTGTTTGGTTTGTTTATACCAAAATACACTGAAAGTGCATTTTTGATATCAGATACTTCAAATGATACTGCTGCCATAACAGATGAAGGTCTTTCTTTTAATAAGGTCATACAATCATCATTTTTTGAAAAACAGTTTTCGCAAAAATCTGTATATTTGTAACTTATTTGGATTTCAAAAGTAATGAAATCACTATTTTCTGATAAGGATCCTCTTAAAAGCTCAATAAAACTTTCGAAAGAAAGAGTATAGGGCTTAAAAAATATGATCCCATTTGGACAGACACTTGAATATTCAAGTATAAGATTACCTGACTTATCAATTCTTGTAGTCAAATAATATTGTCCAATTTGTGTTACACTTTCTGAAAAAAACGGCTTGCCACGAGTGTTCGGATAATTTACTTCGTTATAGCCATCAAAATGATAGCTTTTAGGAACTAAATTCCGAAGCAAACTACTTTTGCCATAGGACATGCTCTAATACCTCCTTTTTTATTTTGCTATAATTAAGCAATTTGTTATGTAATTAATTAACAAGGGGATTATATCACGGATTATGTAAATTGTAAATACATTTTATAAAATTTTTATAAACTATTGATTTTTTATAAAGCAAATGATATAATGGTTAACGTAAATTTATAAACATAAGTAAGATTGTAATCTTACAAAAAATAAAGAAAGGAGTTGTTTTATGAAACGGAAGTCTGAACAAGAAATAATGGTAGCCAATAGGCCAGAAGAAATATTCACAATGGATTTAAAAGTAATCGATAATGAAAAAGATGCGTATCTTGAAGAATTTAAACCTAAAGAATATCGCAAAATTAAAGATTTTATGATTACAAAAAAGGTCTTACTATTATATAGTCAGGCAATTGCTATCCTAGAAGGTAGAAAAAACAGAGAATGCTATAAAGAAATCTGCATTAAGTCTGCAGACGGAAAACAATTTAAAGTACATTATATGAATTATTCTTCACATCGACTTGGAGAAATGTATATAACAAAAGAGTATGTAATTTACATAGTATATAAGCAATACAAAAAATATTATGAAAATTATATACAGAAAACAAAACATTATTCCAAACCTGATAAGACTATATGGAATATGGTTCAATACATGGTTCCAAATGTTGAGAAGAATTTTGAATGTGCAGATGGCAATTTTGCAATTTTTGTTAAAAAACCATGTGAAATGTACTCATTAAGAGAGATATTAGAATACTTTGAAGGTGGGCTTAAACCAGAATATGTATCATCAATTTTAACAAGACTGTACTATTTTACTTGTTATATGGGGCTTGTGGAAATGAGCCACAATGCTTTAACAGTTGATAACTTGTTTTTTACACCTGGTAGAGAAGTAGAAGAAGGAGAAAACTACACTATAGATGACATGCGCATTGTAGGAGTTTATGGTGGATGGTTTTTTACAACTTACTTTGAAGAAAAAATGAAGGGAGTTCCAAAAGAAGTGTATGAGGTTATGCCAGATGGATGCAAAAATAGAGGATATTCTTCATTTGAAGTAGATGAGTTATCCATAAAAAGTTTGGCAAAAGAATTGTTAGGAACAGAAATTAAAAATACACCAAAGCCATTTTTAGATTGGGTGAATGATAAGAACATTGCAAAAGATGCTTATCAAGAATTTTGTAATTGGAAAAAAGTAATTATTTCATCTTTTGGAGCGCATAGATTCGTCAATATGGACGTTTCTATATAAAGTAACTAAGTAAACAACTAACAACACAATTAACAGGAGGTAGCAAAATGGGAGGACCACAAGTAAGAAGTAGCGACATGGAAAGACATTATCGTTCAAGAGATTATTATGGAGCAAGCAGCTATTACAGCTCGGGTAAAAGTATTGACGTAACTCCAAAAAAGCGGATAACAGATGCGTCTGAAGTATTTAAATCAACAAAAATGATAGACGAATTTAATCCTGCTAAAATGAAACTGCCAAGAGAAGCATGTGATTCAGCACAGAGCCCGCATTCAAAAGGAATTATTTTGCAAAATGATGGCACAGGCTCAATGGGAAGATACTCATTAAGTCTTATACAGAAACAATTTCCTAAATTGATTGAGAGTATATATGCAACAGTTCCATGGAATCCCCATATTATGTGTGCATGTGTTGGTGATGTTGCGGCAGGAGATGAAGCACCATTTCAGGCAACACAATTTGAGACAGATTTAAGAATTCTGGAACAATTAGAAAAAATCTGGCTTGAAGGATATGGAGGCGGAAATGGAAGTGAAAGTTATATATTAGGCTGGTATTTTGCGGCTAAATATTGCAAGATGGACTGCTTTAATAAAAGAGGAGAAAAAGGATTCATGTTCAGCTTTGGAGATGAAGGACCTACACCTAAACTTACTCCATATGAGTTAAGAACTGTTTTTGGAGATAGAGAAGGCTTATCCCAAAGAACACTAAGTGCAACAGATTGTTTAGAAATGGCGTCAGAGAAATTCAATTGTTATCATATCATTTTACATGGTAGTGGCTATAATAGATATTATGGTATGGTTGATGATTGGAAAAATTTGATGGGCGGACACGCTTGTGATTTATCAGATTATGATTGCTTACCAGAACTTGTATGTACAATCTTAAAGATGTATGAAGGCTCATCCAAAACAGAGGCAATTCAATCTATTGAAGATTATCATACAAGACGGGTAGTAACTGAAGCACTGTGTGACCATGAAAAAAATGTTGTTGATGAAAAGGTAAAAGTAAACGATGGCGAAAGTGAGTTAGAAGTTTTCTAATTCTTATGAAAATCAAGTTTCATAAAAGCAATTTTAGGAGAAGCATAGAAATTTTATGCTTCTCCTTTCAAAAAAGGAGAACAACATGAAAAATGCATATATAACAGTAGGAAGTCTTTTTGGAGATGAAGGTAAAGGAAAGATAACAGATATATTATGTACAAAGAGTTCATCAACCATAAATGTTAGATTTAATGGAGGAGCACAAGCATCACATACTGTAGTAACTCCAGATGGAAAAAGACATGCTTTTAGACATTTTGGTTCTGGAACGTTTGCAAATTCTACAACATATTTAAGCAAAGATTTTATTATTAATGTATTTGCTTTTAGTGAGGAAAGGCGGAAGCTAATTAATGAGTTCGGAATCGATCCAAATGTATATGTAAATCCAAATTGTACAGTAACTACTCTTTGGGATATGTATATAAATCAAGCAATTGAATGTCTAAGAGGAGAAGGAAGACATGGCAGTTGTGGTATGGGAATCAATGAAACTGTACACAGAAGTAAATATGAAGAATATAGGATAACTGTTAGAGATTTACTTTCGATTGAGAAGTTACAGGAAAAACTCAAGACAATACAAAACGAATATGTTCCACAAAGATTAAAAAACAAGTATAATCTTACAATAGAGGAACTTCCAAAACAATACAGAGAATTATTAGAAAATAAGGAAAATATAGATATGACCATTTTCTATATTCAAGAATTTCTAGAAACTGTACAAATTATGGGAGACTTCATTTTAAAAAAATTTGACAATGTTGTTTTTGAAGGAGCTCAAGGCTTGATGTTAGATCAAGGATGTGAAAGATTTTGGCCAAATGTAACTACTTCTAATACAGGAATAAAAAATGTAATGGATGTTCTTAAATCATTAAAATTTGAAGGTAATCTGGAAATTTATTATATTTCTAGATGTTATGCTACAAGGCATGGAAGAGGATTATTTCCAACAGAAGTAGAAGGGAAGCCATATAGAAAAATCATTGATTTGACAAATATACCAAATGAATTTCAGGAAAGTTTAAGATTTGGAAATCTTGATGTTGATTTACTTACATATGGAATTAATAATGATTTAAAAAATTTGAGTTTTCCAGCAGAAGTTAATATTGTCTTTACATGTTTTGATCAATTAGATGATTTTGATGTTAAATATGTATCAAACAGAAAAGAAGAAAGCGTTTCAAAAAAACAATTCCTTTCAAAAATATGTAATATCTTAAAATTAAGAATTACAAACCTTAGAAACATATATGTTTCTGAAGGAGAAAAAAGAGGTAAATTAAAAATTTATGATGAAAACTGCCAAGAGGATTAATCCTTTTGGCAGTTTGTTTTAAGTTTCGTTTTTTTTATTAATATTAAAACTTAAAAGTTAGAATATATCATAAAATGAAGTGATGCGCAGTTGGAAGAACTTATATTTATACAGATAAGCTAGATTAACTATTCTTCTTTTGAAAGCTCAATAAACAACTTTATATGATTAGTTCGACCAGCAAAGAACGGATTTTTATGATATATTCTAACTTTTTATATAAATTATAGTTTTAAAAAAACCGAAACTTAAAGGTAGTTTGTGTATTTACTTTAATATATATTTATGATATAATATTATGTAGATTAATTATAGGAGGTAAACTAAATGCTTAGAAAATCACATGCAATAGACAGATTACTGAGAGAACGGCCACATTTAAGAGAAAGGAGATTTGGACTACCTGATATAGGAAGGCGGCATGACGGAGAAAGATTTAATCCAGCAGTGCAAGAAATTGCGGATGCAATTGACTTTTATGGTTATGGAGTCAGAGATGAAAATATTGTTGAAATACCAGATACTGACCTTGGAAGTGGAAATCCAACGGAATTCAAACCATTTCCACCAGCAATAGAAGCTATGAAAGAATCGTTGGAAAACGATTTAATGTATCGTTATCCGTACACAGAAGGAGATGATAGAATTCGGCAGAAGCTTCTTGAATATGTTGAGAAGGAAGGTTTTATAAACACAACGCCATATAATTACAAGGATGTTGATGAAAAAGGACTTTCTGTTCATAACATTACTTTTTCAGCTTCTACATCAATATTATTTAACCAGATTATAAACATAATCTCTAATCCAGGAGATGTCGTTTTAGTAACAGGCCCTAATTATGGATTGTTTACGATTCGGGCAGAAAGAGCAGGAGCAGAGTTAGAAAAATTGGAACTTACGAAAGAAGATGGATTTTTAATAAATCCAGATAAGCTTGCAAAGCGAATTGACCAAATAAATGAAAGTTTACAGCAAGCTTATCATCGTAGGCAAGGATATGTTCCAAGAGTTGTTGCATTTTTAAATGCTAATCCAAACAACCCTACTGGAAAAGTAATGGGTAAAAAGCAATATCAACTTTTATGCGAGATTGCTGAAGTGTGTGACAAAAGAGGTGTTTTCATAATTGATGATCTTGTATACAGAGATATCACTTATGATAAAGACAATATTGCAGTGCCAATTGCTACTATTCCAGGTATGTTCAGAAATACAATTTCACTTTTTGGACTTTCTAAGAGTTATTCAATGGCGGCATTAAGGGCTGGATTTGTAGTAGCAGATGAAATTATAATTCGAGAAATTATAAATAAAACTTTTCAGCAAATGGATTCAGCACCTGCCATTATAGGCACCGCACTTGGAGGAACATTCAATGCCACAGAGCAGAGATATAAAGCATATGACGAGTATTTTAATGAATTAAGAAAAACATATGTGTATAAATTTAATCTGCTTAAAGCGATGGTATCTGGGATTAATTCAGTTGAGCCCAAATTTAAGAAAAAGGTTACAGAAAAAGTAATTGAAACTTTAGGGTTTGCTGATGGTTGCAAAGTTTTATCTGGAATTCCAATGGTAGACTTTCCTGAAAATCTCGAGCCTGAGGCTGGATTTTTTGCAATTTTAGATTTTACAAAGCTTAAAGGGATGAAATACAAGGGAAATGTAATAAGAAGTGAACAAGACCTTCTGGAATTCTTTTATAAAACATCAAGAACGAGGTTTTTGGTTGGACAATCTATTTCTTGGCCATACGAAGATGAATTGGTTGGAAGAGTTACATTTGCAATTGAAGATGAAAGACTAATAAAAGCTATATTAAATATTCATAATGCAATTCTTCTTTTGGAAGGAAAAGAAGATTATACAATTCGTAAGAATTTGTATGAAGATCAATCTCAGATGGCAAGAATTAAGGTCGACGGCTGGAAAAATGCCTATGATACTATCATTGCCTCTTCATATTTAAAAACTTTGAATTATGAAGAACAAACAAAGAGATATGAGGCTAGCTTTGAAGAATATAAAGATTTAGTCTTTGTAGCAGTAAGGAAAGATGAGGTTCTGGGATATGCTTGTTTTAATCCTATTCCTAATATAGACCAATTTGATTCAGAACTTGTTAGTCTATATATCAAGCCAACTGAAATTGGAAAAGGAATTGGAACGGCATTGTTTTTAGAAACCTGTAAAGAGTTGAAAAAAACTTTTGACAAAAGTAATATGATTGTATGGTGTCTTAGTGACAACGAAAATGCAATTAAGTTTTATAAAAAACTTGGTGGCAAAATCGTAAAGACAAAAGAAGCAAAGATTGGAGATAAGTATTACAAAGAATACGGATTTTATTTCCAGTTGAAATAAGTAACTTTAATTTACCAAAGGAGCAACTGTAATAGTTGCTCCTTTATAATATAAATATATTGCACACAATTTTACGTATTTATTTTAAATTTTATTAGACATTTGCTGTCTAATTCTTCTTTCAGCATCTTTTTTTGCAATATCTTCACGTTTATCGTAAAGTTTTTTTCCTTTACCAATACCTAATTCAATTTTAACTAAGCTACCTTTAAAATACATATTTAAAGGGACTAAACTATATCCCTTTTGCTTAGTTAGACCAACCAATTTATTAATTTCACGTTTATTTAACAAAAGTTTTCTATCTCTTAAAGGATCTTTATTAAAAATATTTCCATGTTCATAAGGACTAATATGCATTCCAACTATGTATACTTCGCCATTTTTAATGATAGCATAACTATCTTTTAAATTTGCTCTACCATTTCTAATAGATTTTATTTCAGTTCCAAAAAGAACAATACCCACTTCTAATTTATCATCAATTGTATAATTATGAAAAGCAGTAGGATTTTTCGCAATTAATTTAGTTTCCATATAAATAACCTCTTAAATTTTTTTATAGTATATCACGAAAAAACAGATACTGCAATTTTTTTACTGAAAAATATAGCATTTTTTAGCTTGACTATTGATATTTTATGTAAAAGATAATAAAATTTTAAATATTATAATATAAATGTAAAAGAACTTCTAAAAATAAGTATTTATAAGGAGGAAAGGAAATGGCAACAAGAATTATTCGGTTACAGAAAAAAGCAGAGAATGGAGAAATTGAGATAGTTCAAGGAATTTATTGCCCTAAGGAAGCAGGGAAAAACAACCCAATACAACTTGGGGAGTTTGGTTGTATTATTCCATTAGTTAATTCTCCACAGGATATGCAAATGACGTATGTATATGCACATGAAACACAAAGAAAAAGTAGATATTTTTTTGAGGTTAAAGTTTACAATTCTATCGATCAGCATAACCTGCATGACGAGGAGACAGAAATTATGCTAATTGTTGATAAGTTAAATGAAGAAAAACTAAAAATCTATGAAGCGAAAAGTGAACATTTTGTTATTAGTAATTGGTCAAGTGGAGGTATATTTTATATATCTCATAATGACATAATATTTTTAGAAGACTCTAATATGAGAAAAGTTTATAAAGCCCAAAAAATCGAAAATCAAATGTATCTTATAGAACTTTATCAGGATGCATGCATCTTCATTTGATTATTATAGTAAGATTAATAGTCCTCACTTAAATTTTGAGTGAGGACTATTTTATATTTTAACCTATTATTCATCATCATGATGTGTATTAGTACGTGTAAATTGCATTGAGTAATACCAAATAACAGCAATTATAGCGATAGCTGCTATACCTACTATAAGCCAAGTCCAAGCATTTGAAGACATTCCTAAAATAGTATTATCTGTTGAAGTTCTTGTAGCAGAATATCTACCATTATCATTATCTATTGAACCCATGAAACCATTATTATCATTTCTACTCATTCCATTTTCAACATCACCAGTTATATTTTTAGAAGTATTAGAAACATCCATTGCTGCATTTTCAACAGTATTTTCTACACCTCCAACAAAATTTCTTACTCCGTTAGTAGCTTCAGTAAAACCATTATTAGCTGCAAAACAAAAGGTAAAAGAAAAGATGACAGACAAAGTTAAAACTAAAGAAACAATTGCTTTCTTTTTCATATAAAAGTCCCCCTTAAAAAATTAAAAATAGATTTAAATTTTATAAATCTATTAATATTATTTTTAAATTTGGACAAAATATACATACAAAAAATTACTGGAAATTATAATAAATTTATTTAGATTTTATCAAGTTTTAATTATATAAAATGATTATAGGAATGTATAATTTTCCTATATAGAACAAATCGGAAAGCTAATAAATTTGTAGTATGTTATTTAAAACTATAAATTTTAATTATTAATAAATTATAAATAGTAAAGCTTTCCGTAAATAATTTTTGTTAGAAAATTTCTGTACAATTAAGTTTTATATAATAGGAAAGTATGACTTTCTTATTATATGAAAAAAACTAAAATTCTTCAAATAAAAGAAAATTTTAGTTTTTTATACTAATTTTATATTTAGAATTAATTTTTTAATTTTATTAATATAGCAATACCTAGTAAAATTAAAAGAATACCAATAACAATTAAGAATAAGTTTAAGATATTAGACAGACCTAAATTAGATTCAGATACATTAGTTGTTTTCACAGTTGCTGAAGGAGTATTAATTGTTGAATTAGTATTTATATAACTTGAATCATCTTCATCATATTCATCTTCATCTTCTATATTTGATGAATTCGTATTACTAGATGTATTATTAGTTACACTATTATTAGTATTAGATGTATTTTCTGTTAAATTTAAATCTACAGCATTAACAGAGTTAGTATTAATTAATAATATTGTGACTAAAAACATACAAAATATTGATATGAATTTTATTGCCTTTCTCATAAATTACCTCCCAAATTTTTTCATTTGATTTATAAAATTATGATAACACAAAATATGTAATCAGTCTAGTAAATTTTTAAAATATTTAAAAAAAGGAGGAGATATATTCTCCTCCATTAACAAAATAAGCAAAAATGTAAAAATATTTTGTTATTGTAATTTTCAATTATTCCTTCTTAAATCAGCATATACTACTCTTCAGCATTACAAAAAGAGATAATACATGTTATCAAAATAGGAAAGCCCCAGTAACTGTGATAAGCTTGTGTGTCTATTTTAGTGAGATAACAATCTAAATCAGTTAAAACAGATTCAATTGTATTAAAATTATAAACTCTACTTAGCAGAATATCACAGTTATAAATACTTTTTGGCTTACAAGATTCATAATTGTCTAAAATTTCATAAATGAATCTAGCTTTTTCTTTTTGCCGATTTTTAGTATAGGTATAAAACAAACAACAAGCCTTTTCATAGTTAAAATCTTTCATAATGTCTACCTCCTTATTTATTGGAATCTTTTTCAGTGAAAGAAAAGTTTGTATCTAAGCCAAAGGTTTGACCATAAAGTCCTCTTTGTCGTGTATGACTAAAAGTAACAAGCTCATACCCTAAATCGTTTAACACTGATTCAACAGTTCTTTTCTGATAATTGTGATTTGTAAAAAGTTTACATCCTACTATAGAGTCACTTCCAAAAAAATATTGATAAGATATAAGTTCTTCAATAAACCGCTCTTTAGCATAATGGTGCGATTTCTTATAAATTTCCTTCAATTCGAAGGCTCTACTAATGTTAAAGTTTTTATTACTCATATGGTATACCTCCTTAAGTGAATGAAAAATTTGTACTTAGTAAATAAGTCTGCTGATTTGAATCTTTACATCTAGAATAACTAAAGTCTACAAGAGTATAACCTAAATCATTCAAGACATCTTCTACAATATTCTTGCCGTAATATATAGGAGTTGAAAGTTTAAGCCCTAAAATAGAAGTATCTCCATAAATATTTTGACGGGATATAAGAAGATTTATAAACTTGTATTTTGCATAACTATTTTGTTCTTGCTTGTACTTAAGGCTTAATTCTAATGCCTTATCAAGGTTAAAATCCATATTTTCCATGTAGTTACCTCCTGTGAAGTGAAATTTTAACAATATAGTTTAATATATTGTAGATTATAACATGAATTTACATAAAAGTAAATAGCTAAATTTCTTTTAAGTTTCGTTTTTTTAGGCTCTAATTTATATAAAAATTTATAATATATTCATATTACTTATTAGTAATGCAAATTCGACAAAAAAGTTAAATAAAAAACAAAAAAATGTTGTATAAAAAAATCAACTTTGATATAATTTTAATGACTAATAATAAGTGGCAAGAATATATATTAAAAATAGAAGATAAATGCTAAAAAACTTGCATTTTACGTGTTAAAGGAAAGGAATGAAAATAAACATGTCAGAAAGTAAAAAAGGAAATTGTAGTGACAAAATGATACAAGGATTTATGAAAGAAATATTTGAAACATATTTACCAGTCAAAGACAATTTAATACAAATACTAAATGAAGTTCAAGACAAATTTGGATACATACCAGAAATAGCACAACAAGAAATATCAAAATTTTTAAATGTACCAATGGCAGAAATATATGGAGTAATAACATTTTACTCAAGATTTACACTAGAACCAAAAGGAAAATATACAATATCAGTATGTTTAGGAACAGCTTGTTATGTAAAAGGTTCACAAAAAATATTAGATAGATTAAAAGAAAGACTAAAAATAGAACCAGGACAAACAACAGAAGACGGAATGTTTTCAATTGACCAGACTAGATGTGTTGGGGCTTGCGGATTAGCGCCTGTATTTACAGTTAATGATGAGGTATACGGCAAAGCAACTGTTAAAAAATTAGATGAAGTTTTAGATGAATTGTTAAAATAAAAAGTGTGCCAAAGGGGGCGTCCCTTTTTGGCACAAATAAGAGAAAATGCAAAAGAAATAACTCTTTTGCACACAAATATGGAGGATAAATATGAAAGAATTATTAAGTACAAATTGTTTTGATACAGAAGAAACAATGGTAATTATGGGAACATGCTTAAAACGAATGGCGCCAAATTCGTTTAAGCAATTACAAGAGATATCTAATAATATTTATGAAGTATGTTTAGAAGAAACACATTTAAATATGGTTGTAACAAAAATAATAGGAATGCTAGCAAGAAAAAATGTAAAAAGATTAATATTTGCAACAGTTGACAAATCTCCACATTGTGTACAATTACACTATGTTGTAAAAGAATTAGAAAATGCAATAGATTTAAAAGATATTGAGATCATAAATTATGTTGCGAAAGATGATAAATTAAATGAAATTCCATTAGAAATTATAGGATTATCTAAAAATTTGTCAAAATTAAAAGATATGTATAATAAATAATTTAAAAGTGTGCCAAAAAGGGACGCCCCCTTTGGCACAATAGAAAGGTAATGCTTATGAAAACATTAGAAGATATTAGTAAAATAAGAGAACAAAAAAGAAAAGAATTAGAATTAAGAGTTAATACAAAATTAGATACAAGAGAAAAACATATATTAGTATGTCATGGAACAGGATGTACATCATCAAAATCAGTAGAAATACTAGAAAATTTTAAAAAAATAATTAAAGAAAAAAACATAGAAAATGTAAGAGTAATAAAGACGGGATGTTTTGGTCTATGTGCAAAAGGGCCAATAGTAATAATAAGACCTGAAGATACATTTTATGCTATGGTTACACCAGATGACTGTGAAGAAATTATTCAAACACATATTATAGAAGGAAACAAAGTAGAAAGACTTCTTTGCAAAGATATTGATGGTACTAAAGTTAATAGTTTAGATGAACTTAATTTCTATAAAAAGCAAAAAAGAATTGCTTTAAAGAATTGTGGTGTAATAAATCCAGAAGATATTGATGAATACATAGCATTTGATGGATATGTGGCTTTAGAAAAAGTATTAAAAAATATGACACAAGATGAAGTGATAGAAGAAATTAAAAATTCAGGTTTAAGAGGCCGTGGTGGTGCAGGTTTCCCAACAGGATTAAAATGGGAATCAACTAAAAATGTTGAATCAGATCAAAAATATGTAGTATGTAATGCAGATGAGGGAGACCCAGGAGCATTTATGGACAGAAGTATCCTAGAAGGTGACCCACATTGTGTTATAGAAGCAATGGCGATTGCAGGATATGCAATTGGTGCAGATAAAGGATACATATATGTAAGAGCTGAATACCCAATAGCTGTTAAAAGATTTCAAATAGCAATAGACCAAGCTAAAGAATATGGAATATTAGGAGAGAATATTTTTGGTACACAATTTAGCTTTGATATAGAAATAAGATTAGGAGCTGGAGCATTTGTATGTGGTGAAGAAACAGCATTATTAGAATCAATAGAAGGAAGAAGAGGCCATCCAAGAGTAAAACCGCCATATCCAGCAGTATCAGGATTATGGGGAAAACCAACATTAATAAACAATGTAGAAACATATGCAAACATAACAAAAATTATTATAAATGGAGCAGATTGGTATAACAAAATAGGAACAGAAAAATCAAAAGGAACAAAAGTATTTGCATTAGGTGGAAATGTAAATAACATAGGATTAGTAGAAGTCCCAATGGGAACAACTTTAAGAGAGATAGTTTTTGATATAGGTGGTGGGATACCAAATAATAGAGAATTCAAAGCAGCGCAAACAGGGGGACCATCAGGTGGATGTATACCAAAAGAACATTTAGACACACCAATAGATTATGAGTCACTAAAAGAAATAGGCTCAATGATGGGGTCAGGTGGACTTATTGTTATGGATGATACAAAGTGTATGGTAAGTATTGCGAAATTCTACTTAGATTTTACAGTATCAGAAAGTTGCGGAAAATGTACTCCATGTAGAATTGGAACAAAAAGAATGCATGAAATATTAGAAAGAATGTGTAATGGGGAAGGAACAGAAGCGGATATATATAAACTTGAAAAATTAGCATTAAATGTTAGAGAATCAAGTGTATGTGGACTAGGTCAAAGTGCACCAAATCCAGTTTTAAGTACATTAAAATATTTTAGAGAAGAATATAAAGAACATGTTACATTTAAACAATGTAGAAGCAAAGAATGTAAAAACTTAACACAAATAGAAATAGAAGCAGACTTATGCAAAGGATGTGGACTATGTCAAAGAAATTGTCCAGTAAATGCAATTGAAGGAGAAGGTAGAGAAGTAAGGACAATAAATCAGGAAAAATGTATTAAGTGTGGTACATGTTTAACAAAATGTCCATTTAAGGCAATTAAATAAATGTGACAAAGGGGGCGTACCTTTTTGTCACATAGCTAAATTATTAAATATGTGTGAATATGATAAAAATATAGATGTGACAAAAAGGTACGCCCCCTTTGTCACACGGAAGGAAAAATAATGGAAGAATTAGTGAATTTAACTATAGATAATCAAAAAATAACAGTACCTAAAGGAACAACAATATTACAAGCTGCAAAACAAGCAGGAATAGACATACCAACATTATGCTTTTTGAAAGATATTAATGAAATTGGCGATTGCAGAATGTGTATTGTTAAGGTCGAAGGAAGAAGAGGCTTTGCAACATCTTGTATTCAAAAAGTTGAAGAAGGTATGGTTGTAAAAACTAATACTCCTGAAATAATGGAGGCTAGACATGTAATATTAGACTTGATAATTTCAAATCATGATAAAGATTGTTTAACTTGTAGTAGAATGGGAAATTGTGAGTTACAACAATTAGCTAAAAAATTTAATATACAGTCAATTGAATTTAAAGGCGAAAGAGAAGAGTGCACAATTGATGATTTGTCTCCTGCAATTGTTAGAGATCCTAATAAATGTATATTATGCAGAAGATGTGTTGCTGTTTGTAAAAATGTTCAAAAAATAGGTGCTATTGATTGTGCTAACAGAGGCTTTGAGTCTAATATATCAACTTCTTATGGGAAAAGTTTAAGTGAAACTACATGTGTTAATTGTGGTCAATGTATTCAAGCTTGTCCAACAGCTGCTTTACATGAAAAGGAGAATATTGATGATGTATGGGCAAAATTGAAAGATCCAGATACATATGTTGTTGTTCAAACTGCACCTGCTGTTAGAGTCGCCTTAGGTGAAGAGTTTGATATGCCTATTGGTACAAATGTTACTGGAAAAATGGTTACAGCATTAAAAAGATTAGGTTTTGATAAAGTTTTTGACACAAATACTGGTGCTGATTTTACTATAATGGAAGAAGCTTATGAATTTATTGAAAGATTTAAAGAACATGACAATTTACCTATGATGACATCATGTTGTCCAGGTTGGATAAAATATATAGAAATGAATTATCCAGATATGTTACCACATTTATCAAGTTGTAAATCACCACATGAAATGCTTGGAAGTTTGATAAAATCATATTATGCAAAAAGAGAAAATATTGATCCTGAAAAAATTTATGTTGTTTCAGTAATGCCATGTATTGCAAAGAAATATGAAAATCAAAGAAAAGAATTGTCAAATGCAGGTCTTCAAGATGTTGATTGTGTATTAACTACAAGAGAGCTTGCTAGAATGATTAAATATGCAAATATTAGATTTGATAATTTGGAAGATAGCGAATTTGATAATCCATTAGGAGATTCTACTGGTGCAGCTGCAATTTTTGGATCAACTGGTGGTGTTATGGAAGCAGCATTGAGAACTGCACAAGATACTTTGACAGGAAATGATTTAGAGAAAATTGATTTCAAAGCTGTAAGGGGAGAAAAAGGCATAAAAAAAGCTACTGTAAATATTAATGGAACTGATATTAAAGTGGTTGTGGCAAGTGGATTAGGGAATGCACAAAAAATTATGGAAGAAATAAAATCAGGAAAAGCAGATTATCAATTTGTAGAAATTATGGCATGCCCAGGTGGATGCGTAATGGGTGGTGGTCAACCTATAAAAAATTCTACAATTCGTGCTGAAGTTGATGTTAGAAAATTAAGAGCTGATAGTTTGTATTCGATAGATGAAAAATCAACCTTAAGAAAATCACATGAGAATCCTGTTGTTAAAAATGTTTATGAAGAATATCTAGAAGCTCCTGGAAGCTATAGGGCTGAGAAATTATTACATACAACTTATGGAAATAGGAGAGAAAAAGATTAAAAATTTTTAGAAGATGTGTCCCCATTGGACATAGAAAAAGCGGAACTCTATTAAGAATTCCGCTCTTTTACTAAAACTTATTAAATTTGCTTTTATACTTGATTACTTATGCTACATGAGCCATGCGCCAGTCGATGCACCTCTGCAAATACTGCACATACTCTGGATTTTTGCACATACCTTTACCTGGGGTATCAGAGATTTTTGCAACATCCTGACCGTTGCAAGCCGTAGTCTTCATGACTATGTTTAGAGCAGGTACATTGGTGTCGTTAGACAGAAAAGTACCAATACCAAATGCAACTTTTGCACGACCAGTGAAGTATTTATTGAGGTCGTGAGCTTTCTTGAAGTTAAGACTGTCGCTGAAGAGTAATGTTTTTGTAGAAGGATCAATTCCTAAGCTATTGTAGTGAGTAATCATTTTCTCGCCCCACTCATAAGGATCACCACTATCATGGCGAACACCACTAAAAAGTGTTGCATATGTCAGTTGGAAATCCTTGAGGAAGCAATCTGTTGTTATTGCATCCGTTAAAGCGGTACCGTTTAGGATACCATACTCTTTTACCCAAGCTTCTAAAGAGTACCAGTTTGAATATGCAGGATTGTGTTTGTGGTTTCCCTGTCCAACACACATAATCCATTCGTGAGCCATTGTGCCTACAGGTGTTACTCCATATTTCTTTGCAAGATACACATTTGATGTTCCCACGCATTTTGAGTTGTGATAATTGGAGTTGTTCTTACATAACAGTTTTACTGCCAGATCCTGCGCTTCAGCAGAAAGGCGACGGCGAAGGCCAAACTCGCTAAATGATCCAATATCATATGTGCCATCAATAAGAGCTTGAATTTTCTTCTCTAATCTCTCCTTGAAGGATGAAAATAGCTCATCATAGTTGTACTTCATACGGAAGTAGACTTCATTTACGATACAGAGGACAGGCATTTCATACATTGAAGTATTTAGCCAAGTTCCTTTTGTTTCGATAGAAAGACCGCACTCTGCATTAGTGCTAATCTCAAAGTCCTTATAACGTGGTTTCCAAAGGCGAAGAAAATCTACATAAGAGCCTCGAATCCATCTGACTCCATCAAGATAGGTAAGCTCTTCTTCAGTATAGCGTAACTTACAATATTGCTGAATTTGATGCTTGATTTCTTTCACCATAGCTTTAGTGAACTTTACATCTTTGTTCCGACACTTGAAAGTCCAAGTGGTTTTGTAATCTGGAAATTGATGATAGATAGCCTGTCCCATGCTGAATTTGTACATGTCATTCTCTAAAAGACTTGTAATAATTGGTTTCATATTGTAAATCCTCCTTATGTCATTATTATTAAGTTTTAGCTTATTGTGGATAAAATCATTCTTTAATTATCCACTAATAAGTTTGTGGTTACTGTTATATTATATAGTTATTTACATAAAAAGTCAAGTAGATATACATAATGTGTTTGACTTTTAGATAAAAAAATGCTAAAATTGTAAAAATAACTTTGTAGAATTAAAAATCATTTCTAACGACGAGGAGGTAGACACATGAATACAAATATGCCATTTGAATTTGGATTTGTTTGTGGCAGGTATGGGCATGCACATTTAGGGCATAAATTACTTATGGATAAAGGACTAGAGCTTTGCAAAAAAATGTATGTTGCAGTAGGCTCTGCACAAGAAAAAGGAACATTGCGTAACCCATTTCCAGTAGAAACACGAATAAAAGTAATAAAAAAGATGTATTCTGACATACCAGAAGAAAAACTTACTATTGCTGGAATAAATGATATGTCTAATGAACTTAATAGAAGTACAAGTTGGGGTACATATCTTAAAGAACACATTATTACTAAGTTTGAAAAATTTCCAGATTTGATTTTGTATGGAAGTGAAGGAGATAGAAGTAAATGGTTCAAAGAAGAAGATATGAAAAATACATATGAATTAATTGTTCCACGAGATTTAGTTCCTGTTTCAGGGACTAAAATGAGAGCGTTTTTAGTAATTGATGATGAGAAATCTTGGCAACAATATGTACCAGAAACAATTTATGATATGTACTCAGAACTTAGAGAAGAGTTAATATCAACATCGGTATATAAAGAAATATATGATAAGATTTGTCAAAATAAAATTATTAATATGGACACATTTATGAATCTCTATAACCTTTATGAAAAAGAAGACAGAATGAAAAAAGTTGAACAATTAAAGCAAATGCAGAAATGAGAAAAAAGGACGGCTAAATAAGCTGTCCTTTAAACATACCTTTTGATTATTAAACTTATTTACAGTTGTTATTATTATTTTGTCTTTCATTATTTTGGTTTTGATTATTATTGTTGTTATTATTTTTGTTATTGTTGTTATTTTTATTCTTATTTGACATTGAAATGCACCTCCATTCAAGTTCTAAATATAGTTTGACCAAAAAAAATAAAAATATTCTAATTTTAAAAATTTTTTTAAATTTTTAAATACTTGTACTTTTTCATATTTAATGATATTATATTAGCGAATTTAACAAATTTTAAAATATAAAATCTTTAAAATAGGAAAGAAGGTAAAAAATGAAAATATTAATAACAGGTGGAAATGGAATGCTTGCTAAAGAAGTAAGAGAAAAATTTGCTGAAGGAAACGAACTTACTGTTACAGATGTTGCAGAATTAGACATAACAGATGAAAAAGCAGTAATGGATTTTGTAAGTAACTTAAAACCAGATTATATAATAAACTGTGCAGCATTTACAGCAGTAGACAAAGCTGAAGACTGTTATGAATTAGCAGATAAAATAAATGGAGATGGACCAACAAATTTAGCAAAAGCTGCAAAAGCTAATGGATCAAAATTAGTACATATATCAACAGACTATGTATTTGGTGGAGACTTAGATATCTCTAAAGACTTCAAAGAAGACGATGAAAAAGCACCAGTAACAGTATATGGAAAAACAAAATTACATGGAGAACAAGGAATAGAACAAAATATGGAAGAATACTACATATTTAGAACAGCATGGTTATATGGAATTGGTGGAAACAATTTTGTAAAAACAATGACAAAATTAGGAACAAATAGAGATGAAATAAATGTAGTATCAGATCAACACGGAAGTCCAACATATGCCAAAGATTTAACTCAAATGATATACCAAGCAATAGAAAAACAAATACCATATGGAATATATCATGCAACAAATCAAGGATACACAACATGGTATGATT
Source organism: uncultured Clostridia bacterium (assembly GCA_948891265.1). Lineage (GTDB taxonomy): Bacteria > Bacillota > Clostridia > TANB77 > CAG-508 > CAG-269. The sequence continues at coordinate 21,616 of CAQUBD010000021.1, forward strand.
TTACAAAAGAAATATTGGCAGAGCAAGGAATTGAATGTAAAGTTAATCCAGTAACAACAGAGCAATATATAGAAATGATGAAAATAACACAAGCCAAAAGACCATTTAACTCACAATTATCAAAAGATAAATTAATAGCACAAGGAATAGAAGTACCAGAGTGGAAAGATGCATTAAGAAGGTATTTAGAAGAAATATAACTATTCTTTTCCGAATCAAAATCAGAAAAAAGAAAATGTTAAAAAGGGGATGTGCCTTTTTGACAACAACTAACGAAGTGGAGTGAAAAACAATGAAAAATAGAAAAGGAATAATATTAGCAGGGGGAAGTGGAACAAGACTATATCCATTAACACATGCTATATCAAAACAAATAATGCCAGTATACGACAAACCAATGATATATTATCCATTGTCAGTATTAATGGAAGCAGGAATAAAAGAAGTATTAATTATAACAACACCAAGAGACTCAGAAACATTTAAAACCCTTTTAGGTGATGGATCACAATGGGGAATGAGTTTCCAATACAAAATTCAAGAGAAACCAAATGGACTAGCAGAAGCATTCATAATAGGAGAAGACTTTATAGGAGAAGATAATGTTGCAATGATATTAGGAGACAACATGTTTTATGGTTCTCACTTATCAGAAATGCTAAAAAAAGCAAATGAAAGAGAAAATGAATCAACAATATTTGGATATGCAGTTAAGGATCCAAGAGCATATGGAGTTGTAGAAATAGACCAAACAGGAAAGGCTATATCAATTGAAGAAAAACCAGAAAAGCCAAGATCAAATTATGCGGTACCAGGACTATATTTCTATACAAATGATGTAATAGAAATAGCAAAAAATATTAAACCATCAGCAAGAGGAGAACTAGAAATAACATCTATAAATGAAGAATATATGAAAAGAAACAAATTGTATGTAGAAACATTTGGAAGAGGGATGACATGGTTCGATACAGGAACACATGATGCACTTCTTGAAACAGCAAGTTTTGTACAAACAATAGAAAAAAGACAAGGAATGCAAGTATGCTGTCCAGAAGAAATAGCTTTCCAAAATGGATGGATAACAGCTGAACAATTATCAGTTTTAGCAGATAAATATATGAAAACAGATTATGGAAAATATTTAAAGGAACTAATAAAATAAAAGGAGATCTTAACATGGGAAAATTCAAAAGAATAGATACATCAATAGAAGGTGTATGCATAATAGAACCAACAGTATTTGGGGATAACAGAGGTTATTTCATGGAAACATATAGCAAACCAGATTTTGAAGAAATTGGACTAAATTATAATTTTGTACAAGACAACCAATCAAAATCAAAAAAAGGTGTTTTAAGAGGATTGCACTTCCAAAAAGAAAATACACAAGCAAAACTTGTTAGATGTATAAAAGGAGAAGTTTTTGATGTTGTAGTAGATTTAAGACCTGGTAGCAAAACTTATGGAAAATGGGAAGGTGTAATAATTTCTGAAGAAAACAAAAAAATGTTTATGATACCAAAGGGATTTGCACATGGATTTTTAGTATTGTCAGATGAGGCAGAATTTGCTTATAAATGTGATGATATATATAACCATGAAGCAGAAGGAGGACTTGCTTGGAATGACCCAGATGTTGCAATAGAATGGCCAATGGGAGATTTAAAACCAGAAGATTTATTAACATCTGAAAAAGATGCAAAATGGCCATCATTAGAAGAATTAAAAGAAACAGATTTATTCAAATTTTTAAAATAATAGCCATCTTGCTTCGTTAAACTAAATTTAAAATCTAATCAACATGCAAACGCATGCCTCATAGATTTTAAATTTGTTTGCCTAGCAATATAACTATTCTTTTAAAAATTAAAATAGTGATTTAAAAAGAAGATGTGTCCCCAATGGGACAAAAATTAAGATAGCTGTTTGAGCAAAGCGAATTACAGATATCTTATGCAAAAGGAAACGTCCCCAATGGGACAGAAAGAGGTATAAAATGAGTAATAATGTATTAGTAACAGGTGCAGCAGGATTTATAGGAGCAAACTTTGCTGAATATTTTGTAAATAAACATCCTGATTATAATGTAATAGTTTTAGATAAATTAACATATGCAGGAAATTTAGATAACTTAAGAAAAGTAATGGATAAAATAACATTTATACAAGGAGATATTTGTGATTTTGAATTTGTATTAGATTTATTCAAGAAATATGATATAAATGGTGTAATTCACTTTGCAGCAGAATCACATGTTGATAATAGTATTAAAAATCCATTTGTATTTACACAAACAAATGTAATTGGAACACATACTTTATTAGAAGCTGCAAAACAAGTATGGGGAGAAGGTAGCCCAAATAAATTTGTACATATTTCAACAGATGAAGTTTATGGTTCTTTAGGAGAAGATGGATATTTTACTGAAACTTCACCAATAAAACCAAGCAGCCCATATTCTTCTTCAAAAGCAAGTTCAGATTTAGTTGCTTTAGCTTATAAAGAAACATTCAAAATGAATGTAAATGTAACAAACTGTTCAAACAATTATGGACCATATCAACATAATGAAAAATTGATACCACATATGATTAAATTAGCTTTAAATAATGAAAAATTACCTGTATATGGAACAGGAAAGAACATAAGAGATTGGTTATATGTTGAAGACCATTGTGAAGCAATTGATTTAGTGTTCCATAAAGGTGTAGCAGGAGAAAGATATAATATTGGTGGGCACAATGAAAGAAGGAATATACAAATAGTTAAACTAATATTAGAAAGATTAGGAAAATCAGAAGATTTAATTGAACATGTTGCTGATAGAAAAGGACATGACTATAGATATGCTATAGACCCAACTAAAATAAAAAATGAATTAGGTTGGGAACCTAAAACTAAATTTGAAGATGGTATTGTTAAGACTATTGATTGGTATTTAGCAAACCCAGAATGGTTAAAAGAACAAAAGGGACATGATTAAAAAATTTTAATCATGCCCCTTTTGTTCTTACCAAATAATCAATTTCTGATTTTTTGCAAAATTCTTTCTTTCTGTGTAATAGGATGTTAAGGTTTCGTTTTTCCATCCTGAAAAAGATAAGTAAAAAGTTCCTTTTATTCCATTCCATGTATCTAAATAGAATAAGAATGAACTAGAGTCAAATGTTGTACTTTTAAAGGCTTCGCCACCATCTGTATAAAATACTTTAAGCCACTCACATCCAGTCGATGAAATATACCGACCACTATGATAAGCTTCTATGTCTAGTTTTTCATCCCGAATTTGTATGTGAGCATATATGTTGTCAATAATACCTATATCTTCAGGGAGATAAACTTGAAAAGGTGTTTTAGAACGATTCATCATAATACTCCCTCCTCCCACACAGAAATTATATATGTTCTTAATATAAGTGTATAAGAAAAAATTGTTTTTGTCAATTGTTGTCGAATTTTATTTTTAATTTATTTAAAAATAAAAACATTAATAAGTAACTTAATAAAAAAGTACAAATATTAGCAAATAAATAAACAGTTAAATTTACAAATTTATAATTAAAAATATTAATTATAACATAAGAGCTAAAACTACATATTAATGGAATTAGTAGCCAATCAATAAAGTTAATTCTTATTTTAGCATATTTAATCATTTGTAATAAACTAACACTAAAATTTAATAACTCACTTATAAAAATTGAAATAATATATCCGCTAATTCCATATATTGGAAGTAAAAAATAAATAAAACATGTAGTAACACTTAAATCCAAAATATTACAACACATAACACCAAATTGCTTATTTAATCCCTTTAATATACAATCAATAATATTATCCATATACATAAAAAATATTAAAGGAGCAAGAAGTCTAAAGTAATATCCAGTTTCTATATTATTATAAATTACTAATCCAAGTTCATTAGAAAAAAATAAGAAGATACTACATATGCAAACAGAGAAAGCACATGTTAACTTAAATATTTTACCACTTATATAGTTAATTGCTTTATAATTTTTTTGCGCTAGGTATGTTGAAAATTCAGGAATCAAAAGCATACTATATGAATTTATTAAAGCAGTAGGAAATGTCAATACAGGCATAACCATCCCATTAATAATTCCATATTTTGAAAGTGAATTACTACAAGAAAGGCCTGATTTTTCAAGTTGAGTTGGAATAATTAATTGCTTTAAAGTTGAAAGACCTGAACGAATATAAGAAGTCAACGCAACAGGAAAAGCAATTTTTACAATATTGATTCTTTGCCCAAAAGAGCGAACATTATTGAGCTTCTTCAATTTAATATCTATAACATAAAGAATAAATATCAAACTAAAAGAACAAATTTCAGATATTACATCAGCCAGAATCAGTGAAATACATATATATTCAACACCTTTTGAAATGTTTAATTGTAACAATACTATTGTTACAATTATTTTTATAATGAATTCAAATACTTGAGCAATTGCATTTTTATAAGCTTTTCTTACCGAAGTAAAGTAACTTGTTATACAAGATGACATAGCTATAAAAGGAAGACCTATTGCAATATAAAAAAGAACTTTTGCTGAAACCATATTGTGTAAGCATTTATCGGTTATAAAATCTGAAAATAATAAAATCAATCCGCCAGAAACGATTCCTAATAATAAGCTAAAAAAAATACATGTTCTAATTGCTTTAATGCCTGTTTTTTCTTTATTTATTGCAAACTTTTCAGATACAATAACAGTTACAGCTATATTTAATCCAGAAGTTGCAACTGTTATAAAAAATAGATATACAGCCATTACTAAACTAAATACGCCAACCGCTTCTGTTCCAATCTGATTTGATACATATATATTAAAAATAAGTGTAGCAAATCTCATAGATAATGCTGTAATTGTTAAAATAGTGCCATTTATAAAAAATAATTTACTTTTTTTTCTCAAAATTACTCACCATTTAAGAATATTATTAATTAGTAAATTATATGTTATATTAATATAAAATTGTACGTAAAAGGAAACCCACAGTATAGATAGAAATAACTAATCTATACTGTGGGTTATGCTAAATGTTTTTTAATTATTTAGGCTTAAGGCAACATGTACTTCAGGTAAATTTTTATCTTCGTTACAATGGTACGTAATTCCATCTTTCGCCAAAAGTCTGGTGACATGAGCTCTACAAATTTTGCTCATATATTCGGAATAATCGTAATTTTCAATGATAACGCAGTCATCGCCAAATCTTATGTAGTCGGCGTAATCATTACTACAAAGCCCATTCAAATCTGACAACACTTCAAAATAATGTTGTTTAGCAATCTTTCTTTCTTCACGTACATATTTTGAATAAGCGTTGTTAATTTTCCTTACCCATTCTTGAGCAAATGTAAGTGGCTTACCTTCTTCTGGTGGTAGGACATAAAGACAGAGCTCATCAAGAACCACTGATTTGTTGTTATCATCAAGCTCTGTGTTAACAGAGCAAATTTTAAACCCCAAATCTTTGATAATTGATAGAATTTCTTCATCTGGTAATTCAGGCCAGTAGAGAGATGGATTTGTTACACAATTTAAGTTCCTTATCTTATCAGAAGAAAAATCTCTGTGAATTGGAACAGGCCTAAACCGTTTATTTCCTAATACTGCTTTCCAGGGGCGATGATGTTCATAAATAAATTGTTTTTCAAGCCATAATATAAGCATTTGTTTAACAGTGTCTCTACGGTTTTTATGAATTTTATTACACTGTATCCTGATGTTTTCTAATTCTACTGCCATATTTTTGCCTCCTAAATGTTTTGCTAATTAATGTTTACGATATGTATTATACCATAATTATGTATACAAGTCAACGAAATTATGGTAATCTCTTCAAAATTATTTGATCATATAAACCATGAGGGTTTTAAAGTGATTTCTTATTTAATAAATATAATTAATATTTCGCTTCCTGTTCCTTGCATTCAACAAGAATTTGTAAATACTGTACCATGCGCCTCTTTCACTCAGACCCTTCTCGCAAAGCTCGAAGTACCGTGAACATTCCTCATGTTACAGTATTACAAATTCTAAGTCTCATTCCACTCAAGCGTCAGCTGTATATTAATTATATTTATTAAATTTAAAAGAACAAAAGGGGCATGATTAAAATTTTTTAACATTTTAGCTTACTTACATGCCCCGTTTTTGTTCGCCCGCGAAAATTGCGTTGCAATTTTCTGTGGAATGTGTTTTTGTTGTATAGGAAAAATTGATTTTTTCCTATACAATAAAAAAGTGTATGGTCTATATGACAAAATAATTTTTAATCAATTGCTATGCAATAAAATTATGTTAAAATATGTATATTAAAAACTGACCAATTAGCCTATGGACATTTTTAATTAAATAGTGTATTATGAGGTAGATGACAGTAAATTAGTTATCCATTTTAATATTAGGAGAGTTTATATGAAAAAAGAAAGAGAAGTACAAGAATTTCAAAACATTAAAGAAATAATTTATCATTCAGCAAAAAAATATGCTGAAAAAATAGCATTTATAATAAAACATCAAGAAGGAAAAAATAAAACATACGAAAATGTGACATATAAAAGACTTTTAGAAGAAATTAATGCTTTAGGTACTAAGTTATATTATATGGGACTTAAAAATAAAAGAATAGCGGTTTTAGGGCGAAATAGATATGAATGGGTATTAGGGCACTTAACAAATTTACTAGGTGGGATAGTATCTGTACCACTAGATAAAGATTTGCAAGTAGATGAACTAGAAAGTTCTCTAATAAGAAGCAAGGCAGATAGTATTTTCTTTGATGAAAAATATCTTGATAAAATAGAAGAAATAAAAAAAAGAAACAATACGAATTTAAAAGAATATATATGTATGTCAAAAATATCAGGATATGAAGATATACATACTCTAAAAGAGGAAGGACAGAAATTGTTAGAACAAGACAATAAAGAATATATATCAGCAGAAATAGATGAAAATGCAATGAATATATTATTATTCACGTCAGGAACAACAGCTAAATCAAAAGCAGTCATGCTGTCACAAAAAAATATAGCTTCAAATATTTATGCAATGCAAAGAGTAGAAGATATAAGAAGTACAGATTCAAATTTAGCATTTTTACCGTTTCACCATATATTTGGCTCAACATGTATGATAATGATGCTTGCATGTGGTGTAAGAACATCTTTCCCTGATGGACTAAGATATGTAGCACAAAACTTAAAAGAATATGAAGTTTCTGTTTTTGTAGGAGTTCCACTTCTAGTTGAGGCTATATATAATAAAGTTATGAAAGAAATAGACAAACAAGGAAAAACGAAATTAATTAAAACAGCAACAAAAATCAGTAATGTATTATTAAAATTACATATTGACATAAGAAGAAAATTATTCAAACAAATAATAGATAATCTTGGTGGTAAAATGAGATTTGTAATATCAGGAGGAGCACCATTAGATCCAAAAATAGAAAAAGGGTTTATTGATTTTGGAATAAAAATGGTTCAAGGTTATGGACTTACAGAAACTGCACCAGTTATAGCTGCTGAAAATGATTTTATAACAAAATTGGGATCAATAGGTGTACCTATGGAAAATGTAACAGTTGAAATAGTTAACAAAGATGCTAATGGAGTAGGGGAGATAAGAGTAAAAGGGCCTAATGTTATGCTTGGATATTATGAAAATGAAGAAGAAACAAATAAAGTTTTAAAAGATGGATGGTTTTATACAGGAGATTTAGGATATATAGACAAAGATGGATGTATTTTTATAACAGGAAGAGAAAAAAATCTAATAGTACTTAAAAATGGTAAAAAAATATTTCCAGAGGAAATAGAAACATTAGCAAATAGAATTGATTTGATTGAAGAATGTATGGTATTTGGTATGCCAGATAAAGATGATAAAAATGATGTAAAGCTTTCTATTAAAGTTGTATATAACAAAGATGAGGTTAAAGAAAAATATGGTGATATTTCTGAAGAGGAAATTAGAAATATTATTTGGAATAGAATTAAAAATGAAGTTAATACAACTGTACCAAGATATAAACATATAATGAATATGATTTTAACAGATAAAGAATTAATTAAAACTACAACTAAGAAAGTCAAGAGAAGTGAAGAAATGAAATTAATTATGGAAATGAAATAATTAACATATCAACCATTTGTGATTATTCTATATGGATAGGTGATAAAAAATGAATGAAATATTATTTATAGTAACGATTTTAATAAATTTTATAGGAATTTTAATATCATATAAGTTCTTTAAAAAAACAGGATTATTTATATGGATTGCAATATCTACTATTATTGCTAATATAGAAGTGACAAAATGTGTAGATATGTTTGGACTATCTGTAACACTTGGAAATGTTGTATATAGTACAGTGTTTTTAGCTACTGACATTTTGAGTGAAATATATGGAGGCAAAGAGGCTAGAAGTGCTGTTAGAGTTGGATTTTTCTCTATGATAGTATTTACAATTTTAACACAAATTGATTTATTGTTTATTCCGAATTCTCAAGATTTGGTAAATGATTCTATGCATATAATATTTGGATTTATGCCAAGGCTTTGCTTTGCAAGTTTATTAACATATATTATTAGTAATACTTTAGATACATATTTGTATGAATTTATAAAAAACAGATTTCCTGAAGATAAGTTTTTGTGGATTAGAAATAATGGTTCTACAATGATTAGTCAATTAGTTGATAGTGTATTATTTACTATTATTTCTTTTGTAGGTATTTATTCATGGAAAGTAATAATAGATTTGTGTTTTGTAACTTATGTTATAAAGTTTGTAGTTGCAATTATAGATACTCCGTTCTTATATGTTGCTAAACAGATTTATAATTCTTTTTCAAATAATAAAGAAGAAAATTATGATATATTATAACTTTGATACCATATAAGTATAGAAATTTTATATTGATTTCTATACTTTTTTCTTTTAAGTTTAAATATGAATAAAAACGAAACTTAAATTAAGAATATTTTCGTTAGTTGAGAAAGCATAAAACCGTAAGCTTAAAAATTGTA
>CAQUBD010000022.1 GCA_948891265.1 uncultured Clostridia bacterium
TAGAACTCGTATTGAACCGAGGAATGAAATGAAAAATGAATATAAATATATAGAGGTTTTCTGTGAACATTCCTCATGTCATGGTCTATATGACCAAATAATTTTTAAACTATTTCAATAAATTTTTTATTAAACAATTGAATTTTTTTACAAAATATTATAATATAAACTAAATTATGATTAAATTATATGGAGAACTAAAATGAGAATAAAAAAAATATTTACAATACTAATTATACTAATATTTACACTAAACTTAACAGCAAGTCTTAGTGCATCAGAACCGCCAGAAGTATTAGCTGAAGCTGCTATTTTGATAGATAGCTCAAGTGAAAAAGTGTTATATTCAAAAAATGAAAATGAAAAAATGTATCCTGCAAGTACTACTAAAATTCTAACTGCAATCTTAACAATAGAAAATTGTAATTTAGAAGATATCGTTACAGTCCCATATGAAGCAATTGCATCAATTCCTTCTGGATATTCGGTTGCAGCTTTACAAGTTGGCGAACAACTTACAGTTGATCAATTATTACAAGTATTATTAGTACATTCATCAAATGACGCAGCAAATGTACTTGCATATCATATTTCTAATTCAATTGATGGATTTGCATCTTTAATGAATAATAAAGTTTTAGAATTGGGTCTTTCAAATACTCATTTTACAAATCCAAGTGGTATGCATAACGAAAATCATTATACAACAGCTCACGACTTGGCAATTATAATGAAATATTGTATGAAAAATCCTGTATTTAGAAAATTGTCAAACTTAAAAAACTGTAAAATACCTGCTACAAATAAATATGAAGAAAGAGTATTTAGTACTACGAATGAACTATTAATATATGATAGTAGAGATGTTAAAAGTAACTATTATTATAAATATGCAATTGCTGGAAAAACTGGGTATACTTCTCAAGCCAAAAACTGCTTAGTTTCTGTTTCTAACAAAGATGGCTTAGAACTAATATCTGTAGTTTTATCTGTTGGGCTATACCCTAACAGTTTAAGTGCTAAGTTTGTAGATACAAAAACTATTTTTGAATATGGATATAATAATTACACTTTAAGAAAATTAAGAGAACAAAATGCTATTGCAAAACAAATTGAAGTAAAAAAAGGAACTAAAGAAACAAAAAATTTGGATTTATTACTCTCAAATGATATAACTGCTTTAATTTCTCAAGATGATATGGAAACTGAATTCTCTCCTGAAATAAGTATACAAGAGAACTTAGTTGCTCCTATAGCTCAAAATCAAGTTGTTGGAAAAATAACATATAATATTAATGATATTGAGTATTCATCAGATATAGTTGCATCACATAATGTTGAAAAATCTAGCACATTTACATTTATAATAAAAATACCAGTAATACTTATTATATTATTTTTATTATATAAACTTCTATTTAGTACTGCTTCTAGGAATAAAAAACGTAGAAGAAACTATAAAAAAAGTCATAGAAGTAAATACAATAATAACTATAGAAACCACAGAAAAAAATAATTATTATTTATTAGGGCTGTAAAAAAGTAACTATTTTTTACAGCCCTTATTTTAAAAATCTTTGCCTATAACTATACTTACATCAACTAAACTGGTAGATGACCTGTTTGTTGAAATATTTCCTACACTTAATTTATCTTTTATTTCTTTTAGTTCTTCATCTGATATGTCTTTCTTATTTGTAATTATAGTCTTAGAAATTGAAGAAGTTGTTCCAGTTTTTGTAACATTATACCCAGCTTCTTCTAAAATATCTTTTGCTCTTTGTAAACTTGCTTTATTTCCACTTCCATTTAACAATTCTATCTTTATTTGTGATGAATAGGTACTATTATTTGTTGTTCCATTATTCACAATAGTATTCGATTTTTCTTCATCTTTAACTTCATTGTAGAACATTGAATTAACTAACTTTTTAGTAGCTTCTTTGTCTGCTACAAATATACTTACATTATTAGTGTCTTTCATATCTGGAGTTGTTCCTGGAAGTGTTGCTGTTGTCATATTTTCAGTATTAAATTCAACTGCATATGGTATATAATCTTTTACAAATGAAAGTTCTAAATTGGTTTCTAAATTTTCATTGGCAATTTCTAATATTTGTCCTATTTTAAATATATTTCCTGGTTTAAGAGTTTGCTTTAAAGTAGCAGAAATAAAATCTCTTTGTGTTCTCATTCTTCCTAAATCATTATCTCCATACTCTATTGGGTAAGTTGTTCCATCATTATTATGTCTAAAACGTAATAATTGTTCTGCTTTATTTCCATCTATTTTTTGAATACCTTCTTTTAAATCTATTTTTAAATCTTGCTTTTTGTCGGTATAGTACATATTTATAGGTACATTAAATTCTACTCCACCTATTGCATCCACCAACTTAATTAGGGCTTCTGTTCTTACTAATACATAATATTTTATATCTAATCCTGTAAGATTATTTACTGCTTGTAAAGTCTTTTGTGGATCTCTAGTCATATTATATAAAGCATTTATTTTTTGTGACGCTAATGCCCTGCTTTTATTTTTTCCTGTAAAAGTATCTCTTGGTATAGAAAGTAAATTTGCTTTCTGAGTATTAGGATTATAAGATGCTACCATTATCGTATCTGTCAACTCCGAATCAATATCTGTGCTTACTCCTAGTAAAAGTACTTTTATTTCTTTTAAATCTTTTTTTGTATTTTCATCATGTCCTATAGCAGTTGCAAGCATTCCACTTAATCCACCACCATTTTTATATGTTTTATAAGTAAACCATCCTATTGCAATTATTAATATTAATATAATTATCAATAGTATTCTTCTTCCTGTCTTTTTCTTTTTTCTTTTGTTCTTCTTATTTTTTACTTCATCTATATGTTTACTTTTCAAAATAATCACTCCTAAAAAATCATGTCAACAGTATAGCAAATATTAAAAAAAAACGCAACTAAATTACGTTTTTTCACTAAAATTTCACAATGTTTTTATATATAATTTTTGTTAAATATGTATTTTGAATTTCTCCACTTAATTTGCTTTCAGGTTTTATTTTTGTATATGCTCCCATTAATAAAATAACTATACCTACCATTAATATGCCTCTTAATAATCCATATATAATTCCACCAACCTCATTAAATTGTTTTAGAATAGGTAAATTTGCGATAAAATCCATTAGTGATATTACAATACTTAATACAATTTTAACAACTATAAATAATACCACTGCAGTTATGGCACGTACTACATTCTTAGACATTTGTTTTGCTTGGTCTGGCAATATATTATTTTCAATATTACTTGTAACAATATTAGATTTTGTATTATTATCAATAAAATTTGTGGTATTTTGGATAATTGTTTCTTCAATTTTTTCATCTAATGGTGTATTATTAATTACTAATTCTGACACTGGTTTATAAATGATAATTGTTATTATTATTGCAATTATCCCCGCAAACAATTTTGCACCTAATTTAACTAAACCTTTCTTATACCCAAAAAAAGCTGACAATATTACTATTGCTATTAATATTATATCTATTAAAACTCCCATTGCTATTCTCTCCTTTTATATAATCTTTTACTTAATCACTACAAATTGATTATCTCAATTTTATCTCTATATATTATTCCTGCAATTGAATCAGATAAAACTATACTTGTTATTTCCTGACTGGCTATATATTTCTTTAAAAGCCAACCATTTGTATTTATAAATTCTACTTCTGAACCAGAATTAAGTGCAATTGTATTTCCACTTGTATATATATCTTTGGTTACAGCCTCCACTGTATATAATGATGCTGCTTTATTTGCCGAGCTTACTATATTTATCACTGAGTCTGCTGTAAATATTCCTGATGATTTTTCTTCAACAGTTACAGAAGCATTTGATAAATTAATTGATGCAAAAGAAACCTTTCGGTCTTTATATTCTTGTATTATCTCTGTTGTTTCATCTGGTTTAATTAATAGTATTTTATTTGAGTACATACACAATAATCTATCTTTTTCTTGATATTTTATATTTGTTATAAGATCGCTATTTTCTCCTTTATATACTTTTATTAATGCATTTTCGGCATCATTTTTCCCCTTTTCAATAGACATTATTTGTATATTTGATTGTACCATAGTTCCTGATGTATCAATTTCTGAAATTGCTAAATATTTATTATCATCTGAAATTGAAGTTGCTATAACTCTTGTTGATGATAATACTGCATTGAATTGATGTTCTCCTTGATTATTATAGACTGATATTACTGTTTTATTTATTGTATCTACTATAGTTACTGCTATATATCCATTTTTGTTTACAGTAATCTGAGAAATATTACCCTCAACATTCCTTTCCCACAATATATTTTGATCTTCTACTAAGTATAACTTTTGTCCTTTATCTTCAGCAATTACTAAATATCTGTTATTTGAGGCAAATATTGGCTTTGTTATTTCTATATCTAAAGTATTTTCTTTTCTAGCAACGCTATCATATATTTTAAAGTTATTTTTATTAAGTATACCTATATATCTATTAAAAGCATATATATTTGAATTGCTAATTTCATCTATCTCTATACTAGGTAAATTATTTTGAGTCTTTTCCTTTTGGAATAGATTTTTGTCAATCCAGCTTCTAGTAGTTTTATTATTCATATACATAATAATTATAGAGAAAATGGCTATTACAATTATGAATATACATATTATCATTATTATTTTTTTCTTATTAATCTTTTTTTGCTTAGACTCTTCCCAAAGATCCTTCACAGCCTTTCTCCTTTCATTTAATTCTAAATAGATATCTTTTAATTTTTTATGATTATATTCTACTATATGAATTATGAAAAAGCAATAATATTATGGCAATCGCTTAAAAATTATTTGCACCATCTGTAATAATCCTAATCCACCTAAAATAGGATAAAATAAACCAACTAAATTAGAAAAACCCACTTTTGAAAATATAACAGAAGTTATACATATTAAAATTGCAAGTCTATTATAGCTGTCTTTGTTTTTTGATACATCTTTTAAAAAGCTTATGCCTAACGAAATAGCTGTTGTAAAAATTGATATTAAAATAATTATTCCATATAGATTTTTCATGCTATGACAAATTTTGTCAATTGCATACACTGCCGGCATTTCCAATGCTTCTATATTTACATCAACATTAATTAGAAATAAAAATATTATATTCAGTAACACTATTGTTATTATTGTAACAATACTAGCTATATATTTAATATCTTTTCCATTTTTTATATACTCCCTTATTGAAATTAGTGCTGGTATTAGTAAGACACTATTATAACTTGCATACAATATACTAGTTATCAACCAATTTCTATTACCTTCTTGTATAAGATAATCAGTTATATTTTCAAAGTGTATATTTTTTATATTTATTCCACCGTATAAATACGATTGTAAATATTAAAATAGGTATTAATATTTCATTTATTTTAACAAAGCCTTTTACATTAGTTTTAAACAAAATCAAACAAATTAGTGCTAAAATACTGCTTCCTATAATGGAATTAAAATTAAACTCTTGCTCTAAATATGCTCCAAATCCTGCTATCATTATATAAAAAGATGCTAAAATAAAAACATTGACTACTATATTTACTATTTCTTTTATTTTTTCATTTTTAATTAAGCAATCTAAAAACTCTTTATAATTCTTCATGTCATTTCTTTTTATTATTTTAAAAGTCTTATATATTATTATTCCTATTAAAATACTCGAAACAGCTATTCCAAATATTCCTTTTAATCCAAATGAGAAAAAGAACAAATAGATTTCTTGCCCCGATGCAAATCCTGCTCCAATTAGTGTTCCAATTATAACAAAAACAACTTTTAAAATTTCCATATTAAAAAACCCCATATTATTTTATGAGGTCCTTATTTATTTCATTCTTATTTTTGTCTTTTTCTCTTTATCCAAACTATAATTCCGACAACAATAATTATAATTGGGACAACTGTTATTATAAATAATATAATTCTGTTTTCTTGTTCTGTTGCTGTGTATGTAATACTTCCTGAACTTTTTCTTACTGTTATGTCTTCTTCTCTATCAGATAAATATGCTATAGAATTTAATACTAAGTCCTTATTTTTTCTATATGCAATCATTGGTGTTTGCGTTGTCTGTGTTAATTGGTAATCTGATACAAAGAAATTTTCTCCATATATAATTAATTTTGACTCTACTTTACTTTCTTCTGTATCTTCTTTTTCTTCTGAAATTATTTTACTAAATTCCGCTCCTACTAAAAATGAATTCTGTTCTTCTCCCTGTTGGATCGTATCTACTGAATTCGAAAAATTATTTCTAAAATATGCATTTTCACTTGTCTTAACCAATTCTGTTTTTCTAACATTTAAAGATTTTAATGTTTCATCATCTACTGTGTTTATTTTAGTAGCATTTATAAATATTACTCCTTCTGAATCATACATTTTAGATGTTATATCTGTATATTGTATATCTGGCATTATTAAATCTGGTGATCCAGAAACCATTTTACTTGAATTTGTTTCTCTTATAATTCCTGCTTCAAATGGTTTAACCCCATAGTACTCTAAAACTTTATTTACATTATTCATATTTTTATTTTGCGTTATTGCTGCATTTAACCATAATATATTTCCACCTTTATTAATATAATTTATTATGGCATCTGTAGCTATATCATCAAAATCATTTTCTGGTGATGTTATAATCAATGTATCGCAATCCTCTGGTACCTTTGCTTGCGCTAATATATCTAATGTTTCTACTTCATTTACTTCATTTTGTAAATACATATTTAAATATTGCATACCTTTACTTAATGAAAATGAACTATATCCATTTAGAAAATAAACTTTAGGCAATTTTTCTACAGATACAGATCTTATTGCTGCTGTTAATTTTTCCTCTGCAACATTTATTGTCTCATATGTTGTAGAATCATATGTATATAAATCATTTGATGCTAAAACCTTATATTGGCTTCCTGCTTCTACTATTATTCCTTCACTACTTGTTTCTATTCCATATTTTTCTACTAAATCTGGTCTATCTGTTGATGTAACGGCTTGTACTTTTATTTTTTCGTTTACTTTTGTGTATTGTCTTGCCAAATCTAATGTAGAATTATCATTTGAATATCCTACAAAATATATATTTATATCTTTATCTATGTTTTTAATTTTTTCTTTACTTTCATCTGTTAAAGTAAATAATTTTCCTTCAGTAAAATCTATAGGCGCTAATTTTAGGTTTTGTACTAAAATTGTAACTCCAATAAAAAAAGCAAGTATAAGTATAATCAATAGAATTGTTTTAGAACTATCCATTAGCCATTTTTTCTTAATTGTATCTATAAATTTATTTTTTTTAGTATTTTTTTCTTTTTTCACTTTAATCCTCCTTAATTTTTTAGAAGTATGATATCAAAGATTAGAGTTCAGAACTATTATGTCTATTTTTCTGGCATATATTGCATTGACATCTTATTTTACCAATTTTCTTCTTTGCATTACTGTTATTGTTAAAAGTATACATGTAACTGTAAAAGTTAAAAATGTAATTGTATCTCCTATATCTATTTGCCCTTGAGTATATTTATAAAACATATTTATAAAAGAATAGCTCTCTAAATTTGTATTAAATTCTGGTAATACCCATGTAATTATGAAAAATCCTATTGATATAATACCAGATATTATTTGGTTTTCAGTTATACTTGATGTAAGCATCCCAAAAGATATATATGACATTACAAATAACAAAAATCCAAATAATGTTGCAAATGTTGTAGTTAGCTTTGGCACTCCATAATGACATAATATTCCAAAATACATAAATGTACATAGTTCAGTTATTAATACTATAAATAATGCAGCAATGAATTTTCCTAAAACAATTTTTGTTATACTTACTGGTGAAGTTAATAATAATTGCTCTGTACCTGTTTTCCTTTCTTCTGAAAAAGACCTCATTGTTAATAATGGAATTATAAAAGCTAACACCAATATTGTAGGTAAAGTATAATATATGTATTCAAAATTGACATTTCCATATCCTACTACACTAAAGTAGAATGATATACTAAATGCTATTAAGAATACACCTATAAAAATATAGCCTATTGGTGTATAAAAATATGATTTAAATTCTTTTTTTATAACTGCCCACATTATTTTTCTCCTCCTTCTATTAATTTCATAAATGCATCCTCTAGAGTTGTATCTGCTTTTTTCATTTCAAATATTGTTATATTCTCTTTTGCAAATTTTGAAAATATTATCTTTCTTAAATCTATATCTGCTTTTGATTCTAAAACATATTGCTTAGTCCCGTCTTCATTTTCTTTTACTAATTTAATTTTTTCTATCTCTTCTATTTTTTCTTTAATCGTATCCATCTTGCTATCATTATCTTCAACAGTTACATATATACTATTATTATTTGATACTTTTTTCTCCAAGTTTTCTGGCGTATCTATAGCAACTATTTTTCCTCTGTTTATTATAATAACTTTGTTACATATTTGACTTACCTCTGATAATATATGTGAACTTAATATTATTGTATGTGTTTTTCCTAACTCTTTTATTAGTTCTCTTATCTCTGTAATTTGTTTTGGATCTAATCCAACTGTTGGCTCATCTAATATGAGAATTTCAGGTTCTCCAACTAATGCACCTGCCATACTAACTCTTTGTTTATAACCTCTTGATAAATTACGTGTTAATTTATTTTCAACATCTTTTAATCCCGTTTGTTCAATTATTTTATTTATCTTTTCTTTTCTTATTTTTTTATCGACTTTTTTTAACTCAGCCATATATGTTACAAACTCTTTTACAGTTAAATCTGAATATAGTGGTACTCCTTCGGGCATGTATCCTATTTGTTCCTTTGCCTTCTTAGGCTTTTTATATATATTATATTCATTTATTAAAATTTCACCATCTGTTGGTTCTATATATCCAGTTATCATATTCATTGTTGTACTTTTCCCCGCACCATTTGGTCCAAGCAGTCCTATTATTTCGCCATCATTTATCTTAAAACTAATATCGTCTACGGCTGTAACACTTCCATATTTCTTTGTGATGTTTTTTACTTCTATCACGAAAAATTCCTCCTCACATTTTAATTTTTTCTTATAATATCATGTTGATTTTTCAAAGTAAAGTTTTTCACAAAGAATTCACATAGTAACCATTCGCAAGTTACTATTCATAGCAACCCAAAATGAATCTAAAAAGCTTATAATAAAAAATGTGAAAACCAAGCGAATGTAGAGTAATCAAGCTAGAAATTCTTAATTAATTTTTTGGAAAGAGTTCAAGCTTGTCTTGGAAGAGTGCCAAAAAATCAATTTAGAATTTCTGTGATGATTAGCTCGCCCCGAGCTTGTTTGAACATTTTCTATTATAAGCTTTTGTCATCAACTTAATTAAACTGTGAATTGTAACATTGGCGAAGCAAAATATATAAATTTTTCTCATTTTTTATTGACATATACTTATGTTTATGTTATTATATTTATTGTTGGATAGTTATGGGTCAGTAGCTCAGCTGGATAGAGCACACGCCTTCTAAGCGTGGGGTCGGGGGTTCGAGCCCCTCCTGGCCCACCAAATTATAACAACTTACGAACTATAAAGTTTGTAGGTTGCTTTTTTATATAGGATTATAGGATAAGCAAACGAGACTTCTATTTTGAAGTCTCGTTTTAGGTTTATAATTATTTTACCAACGTTACTCTAAGTCATTGACTTTTATATCTTGCATGATTGTATCATTTATAATTCTATCTATCAACCATTTTATGGTAATTGCATGGAAATTATTTGGCCATATTTTACAATTTACAGTTTAATTAAATTGCTGACAATAGCTTATCATAAAAAATGTGAAATTCAAGTGAATGTAGAGTAATCAAGCATAAATTGTAACGGTTATATAGACCATGATATTTATTAAATAACTTATTACCCGACAGTTTATACATAATATTTATATTCCTTTTGAATGTAATGACGAATGTGATTGGAGAGGGTCTTTTTAGAACTCGTATTGAACCGAGGAATGTAATGAAAAATGAATATAAATATTATTATAAAAATTTTTAATTTATATTTTAAAAAGTGTCGTGTAATAAGATTAAATAAGAAAATTTTGTATTATATAAAATAGTATTACTTTTGATACTATCTAAGTATATTTATTATATCTTCTAATATTGTGAATTTTAACAATGTAAATATTCTATTTCAAAATGGGTATAACTAATAATGATACATATATTGTTTTTATTTTGTCAATTACCTTGTTATATCAACATTTCTTCGACATTTTTCGCATTTATAATTCATATTACCAATTGGTTCAATTCCTTAAAACAGCTTGATATACTTTATATGTAGTTTTATTAGTAACATGGAGGTATAATATGAAATCTTTAAAAAAGCTTGATATTGATAAAATACTTGGAGAAATTTTCAAAGAATATCGTATTAAAAATAAATTAACTCAAGAAAAAATTGCAGAAAAATTAGGAATATCTGTAAAATATATTTCAAGAATTGAGAATGGTACTGGAGGAGTAAAAGTTGAAACTCTTGTAAACTATATGAATATATTATGCATATCTCCGAATGTAATATTTAATAAACTAATTGTTAATGAAGATTTGAGACTTCAAATGCAATTATCTGAAAAAGCAAGTAAATTATCTGATGATAAAATTAGTTTTGTTATTTCTATAATGGACTTATTAGAAAACATGTAAAAATTTGAAAAGACGTTGCAAAAAACGTCTTTTTCTTTAATCTTATTCCATCCAAAATGTTTTATAAGTTTCAAATGCTGAATATATATCAAATTTACTTGTAACCTCATATGGAGCATGCATTGAAAGAACTGGGACACCACAATCTATTACATCTGCACCTTTATTAGCTAAGATATATGCAATTGTTCCCCCACCACCGATGTCAACTTTTCCAAGTTCTGCAATTTGATATTTTATATCATTTCTTTCCAAAATATTTCTAATCCAAGCAACATACTCTGCATTTGCATCAGATGCTCCTGATTTTCCTCTCGCACCTGTATATTTATTTAGGCTAATACCTTTTCCCAAAAATCCTGCATTTAATTTATCTGAAACAGATGCATATATTGGATCATAACCTGCATCAACATCAGATGATAACATTTTTGAGAAACAGAATACTTTATCTAATAAGTTTGGTTTATTAATTTCTAATTTATTTAATATTTCTGATATAAAGAAATCAAACATATGTGATTCCATTCCTGTATTGCCCATACTTCCTATTTCTTCTTTATCAGATAAAATACATACAGCTGTATTC
This sequence comes from uncultured Clostridia bacterium, assembly GCA_948891265.1. Taxonomy (GTDB): domain Bacteria; phylum Bacillota; class Clostridia; order TANB77; family CAG-508; genus CAG-269. The sequence continues at coordinate 11,402 of CAQUBD010000022.1, forward strand.
TTTACATTTTGCAATGTCATCATAGCTGCAAGTGATGTATATGCACATACTTTATCATCTTGGCCATATGCAGCAACCATACTTGAATCAAATCCTAAACTTCTTGCTTTAAATGCTGGTATTATTTCTAATTCTGAACTTTGGAAATCCGCTTCTGTTATTCCATATTTTTGATTTAAAATATTTAAAATATTTAGTTTAACTTTTTCTTTAGCTTTTTCATCTTTATATGGAATGCTTCCTACTAAAAGATTTAGGTCTTCCCCATCAATTCCATTTTTTAATTTCTTCTCCATTTGTTCTTGAGCTAGATGTGGTAATAAATCTGTTATTGTAAATATTGGATCATTATCATCTTCTCCTATATTTACTGTTATTTTTTCTCCATTTGATTTTACAATAACACCATGTAAGCTAAGTGGAATTGTTGTCCATTGATATTTTTTTATTCCACCATAATAATGTGTTTTTAGATATGCCATATCTGTATCTTCATAAAGTGGATTTGGTTTTAAATCTAATCTTGGTGAATCCACATGTGAACCTATTATATGAAGACCGCTTTCAATACTTTCTGTACCTATAATTGCAAGATACATACTTTTTTCTCTATTTATAAAATATATTTTATCTCCTGATTGTAATTTTTGAAATTCCATTATGTCTTTATATCCATTTTCTCTTGCTAATTTTATTGTTTCTTGTATAAATTCTCTTTCTGTTTTTGCTTTATTTAAAAAGTTCATATACCCATTTGAGAATTTAAATATTTCTTCTTTTTTACTTTCATCTACTGTTTCCCATCCATTTTCCTTTTTCATAAATAAATTTTTTTCTAAACTTTCTTCCATGATATCCTCCTTTGTTTATTTTTTTTAGTATATCACTTTACAATATATTTTTCCACTTTTTTTAGTATTTATTATTTTTTTTTGCAAATAATAAAAATGTCCCATTGGGGACGTTTCCTTTTGGGACATTTTTGTCCCATTGGGGACACATCTTTTATTGGAGGTAATTATGAATTCTTTATGGTTAATTGAAAATTCAAATGTAAAAAATTTTGATAGTTTAAATGATGATATATCTGCTGATGTTTGTATAATTGGAGCTGGAATATTTGGTCTTTCTTGTGGTTATTATTTATCAAATTCTGGATTAAATGTTGTTATTTTAGATAAAAGTGATATTGCAAGAAAAACTACTGGACATACTACTGCAAAAATCACTTCTCAGCATGGTTTAATTTACACATATTTAGTTGATACTTATGGTGAACAATTTGCAAAGGATTATTTGATGGCAAATGAAGAAGCTATTGAAAATATCAAAAACATTATAGATACTGAAAATATAAATTGTGATTTTGAGAGACAATCTAACTTTGTTTATACTACTGATGTTTCTGAAGTTTCTAAAATAAAAAAAGAAGTTGAGTATGTAAATAGAATTGGATTTCCTGCAAATTTTGTTACAAAAACAGGTCTTCCTTTTGATATTGCTGGTGCCATTCAATTTAAAGATCAAGCTCAATTTAATCCTATTAAATATGTAAATGGCTTATGTAATTGTATTATTAAAAATTCCGGTAAGATTTATACTAATACAACTGTTTATGATGTAAAAAAAGATAATAATTCTTTTTTGACTTTTTCTACTGGAGGAACAATAAAGTCCAGATATGTAATACTTGCTTCTCATTATCCTTTTATTAACTTTCCTGGAATGTATTTCTTTAAAATGTATCAGTCTTCATCTTATGTTGTTGGTGTTGATACAAAAAAGACTTTATTTAATGGTATGTATATAACTGCTTCTTCTCCAACTTATTCTTTCAGAACTGCAAACTATCAAGGCAAGAAAATTCTTCTTTTAGGTGGATTAGACCATAAAACTGGAACTCCTGTTACTTATGCAGATAGTTATCAAACTTTAGAAAATTATGCAAAACAATCATATCCTAATTGCGAAATCTTATTTAGATGGGATACTCGTGATTGTATTACTTTAGACAAAATACCATATATAGGACATTTTTCTAGTACTATAGATAATTTATATGTTGGAACTGGTTTTAATAAGTGGGGCATGACTTCTTCTAATGTTGCTGCTAATATTGTTTGTGACATGATTTTAGGAAAACAAAATAGATATGCTTATGTTTTTGATTCTACCCGTATTAATCCTATAAAAAATAGAACTGAAGTTAAAAATATGGTTACTGAATCTATTAATTCACTTGCTATAAAAAAATTAAAGGATTCAAATATATCTTTTGATAGTATTTCTAATAATTCAGGTGGAATTATAGATGTTAATAATCAAAAAGTAGGAATTTATAAAGATACTTCTCGGAAATATATTTGCAGTTAAACCAATCTGCACTCACTTGGGATGTTTACTTTCTTGGAATGACGCTGATAAAACTTGGGACTGCCCTTGTCATGGTTCTAGATTTGATTATATGGGAAAAAATATATATGATCCTGCTTTTAAAGATTTAGATATATTTGACTTAAATTTATAATTATTTTTTTGCTTCTTATTGACTTATTTTAAGGTTTTTGCTACAATCATGTTAAATTCATATATTTATATAATTATTTATTGAGCTAGATTTCTTCGTTTGCGATAAATCTAGTTCTATTTTTAGTTTAAAAACTCGCTAATCAACTATTTTTGGAATTTGTTAATATTAGAGTAATCTTAAATTTTGGAAAGAACAAATCAGAAAGCTACTAAATTTATAGTATTTTATTTAAAACTATAAATCTTAATTAGTAATAAATTATAAATAGCAAAGCTTTCCGTAAATTTGTTCATGTGCGAAATTTTCGTTAGAAAATTTCTGTACAATTAAGTTTTATATAATAGGGAAATATAACTTTCTTATTATAGAAAAAGAACAAAAGAGGCATGATTAAAATTTTCTGACCTTTTAAATTGCTTTTCATGCCTCGTCTTTGTTCGCCCGCGAAAAATTGCTCAGCAATTTTTCTGTGGAATGTATTTATATTATAGGAAAGTTTATGGAAGATATAATTAAATATTTATGCATAAATACAACTTTTCTATAATATAAAAACAGGTAATAAAGTATTTATACTCTACTACCTGTTTACATTTTTCTTACACATTTGGAGAAATTACTTCACGCTCAAACTTAATAATCTCACCATGGTCAACTAATGCCCTCACAATAGCAGACTCTGCATTTGATTGAACGATTTTACTCATATTATCTTTATCAACTGTAGGTCCACCTGTAGAGGTAACATATATGCCACCTGAATGTGATTCAAATGTGTTTGGCACATAGCCATAAAATATGGCACCAATATTGTATTCTTTGCCATTAATTCTAGTAATATTTCCTTGCTTTGCCATAAGAGCTCTCTGGGCTTTTACAATATCATAATCCCTTGTATATGGATTTTTCAAAGCCTTTTTGTCATTTACCATTCTAAATACAATTCCATCAATTAAGAAATCGCATTTACTTGAATGTATTGCTGTAAACTTAATGTCTGTAAGCTGCCTCTCAATATATTCCATTGGATTAAATCTCTGCTCTTCGTCATTGCTCCTTATAAAGGAATTTTCGCAATATCCATTTATAGTAAAATAATGGAACATTGGATAATCCTTTAAAATTCTTGCCAGTTCTTGTGCCTGCTGAAGCCCAGTAAAATACAATGTCTTCTCGGCATCATTTTTATTTGGTATTCCCCAAACTGCATTTCCTCCAATATGCACATGTTTTATTCCAGCCTCTTTTGCTTTGTCTAACATGTATCTTAATGCTTTTTCACTAAAGAATACTGAGCCTACAAGCAAGTTAGAAATTTCCAAATAAGTTATAAGCCCTCTCTGTGGAATAGGTGAGTAGATAATTGCTGTATTTTCATCATCACTCTTAAATACTACTATATCGTCCTTAGAATAGATATTGTAGTTACATGTCTCATTGATGTAATCAATTTCGCGGTCTGTCAATCCCAGTTCCTCTTTTTTCATATATCCTTTTCTAATGAGTACTTTAAGTGCCTTGTTAACCTTTATTATATCAATTTCTGCGTTACTTTTTGAATGTTTCTTTGTCATGTTAATGTATTGTGGCTTTGTATTAGCATAATCTTCAATGATATTTGCTTTGCCTAACTCGTATAACTCATCAACATCTCTGCCAAAGATAATTGATCCTCTTTCACTTATGCATTTTCCAGATTCAATTCTCATTTCCGACACTCTTGCACCTGTTTTAGAGTGAAGACCTCTTCGATTAACAAAATCTGTTGTGTGTTGTGTTGTAAGAGGTGATTCTACTACTACATTTCCATATGTGAACTTTGCAAGTGCATGATAATGTCCAGTAATAACATTAACAACAGGTATCATCTTGTTCATTATTTTCACATAATTTACATTTGATTTTCCGGACTTGTATGATGTCTTAAACATATTGTCCATCAGTTTCTGACCTGCATATGTCTCACTTATACTATTGCCTCCACCCTCCATATGGATAATCTGAATAGCAACACCTTTGTAAATAATATAGCCTGAGTAACTCTTGAGGTACACGAATTTCTTCCCCCTATTTAACATCTTTTGTTCAATCAGTCTTACAACATCAACTCCCGAATTCTTTGTTGATGAAGCATCATGATTACCTGTATTGGTAATATACAAAAAGTCAAATAATGAAAGAATTGATGTTACCAAATCTGCCTGTGCATCAAGCGTTGAATATGAGATATTTTGAATATGCCCTCTGTATACATTGAATCCATCCACAATATCACCTGAAAGAGTTAAAACTCTATATCCAGACTCCCAGAGATATGTTAGCAGTGCGATAAGCTCTTCTTCATCAATCTCATTGCTACCTAAATGAATATCAGACATCTTAGCAATTTTCAATGTTTCGCTCTCACTGTCTGGAAGAATAACAAATGGGTCATCTCCTTTTTCAAGTGCATAATAAACTATGTCATCATATTCTGGATCATATTGCTCCATTATTTTATAATTCAGCTTCCGTAATTTTGTTAGCTGATACTCTGTTACTCCCCTTTGAGTCAGCTCTTTTAATGGTATCTGTCGTTTTTTTAGCATTTTTAATAGTTGTGCATTTGAAATTCTTAATTTGCTGGTTGGAGTTACTAACCGATCCTTTAACTGCCTTTTACTTTTTTGATTTGCCATAATAACTACCTCCTATAGAAGAAAATATACTATTTTTATATACTAATTTTACATAAGTATTTTACCATTTTTATTTACAAGTGTCAATACAAATATGTTTTTTCAGTTTCGGTTTTTTAATACTATACTTTATATAAAAAGTTATAATATCTTAATATCCCACATTTTATATTCTACTTTATTAATAGAAATTTTACTATATAAATATTTATTCAATATTTCGGTTGCCTTACATATATCAACAAATTCTAATGAAATAAAATGAGCCTCAGGCTAAATCTATATATATTTATATTCATTTTGAATGTAATGACGAATGTGATTGGAGAGGGTCTTAAAAGATATGGAAATCACTTAAAAATTGTAAGTTTTTAATCTTTAATTAAAAACTTACATACAACCACACTCATATCATCTTTAGCAATACCATAATTATTATCTATAGCTTCATTTAACACTAAATCTGCAATTTTTTTAGTATTACAAGTTTCAATATCCTCCAGCAAATATTTAATCCATAATTCTTTATTTTTATATTCTACATTAGAATCTAAAATTCCATCTGTACACATAAGTATAATGTCTCCATTAGTAATATCTTTATCAAATGTTTGTAAATCATTCTTATTCACAATACCAGCTGGAAGAGAATTAGCCTTAATTATTTGTACTTTATTTCCATTTTTTATGTATGTTGGACAAGCTCCACTTTTTATAAATTCGATATTTCCTTTATATAAATCGATAATAGCAATATCTAAAGTTGCAAAAATCTCCTCATTTTGATTTATTAAACTAGTATTTATTAATTCAAAAGATGTTTTTCTATCAAATCCTGATAATAGTAAATTTTCAAGCATTTTTAATGCTTTATTACTACTTTGTTTCGCATCATCCCCTGATCCCATTCCATCACTTAATGCAACTAGATACTTTCCATCTTTTAATCTTATGCTTAATATACTATCTCCCGAAATATTACTATTGGCTTTTGTAGTTTCTGTATTTCCAATAGCCATAACAAATTTATCGTCAGATAAAAAGTTTAATCTCGTTCCTATACTTGCTTCTGGATTAAAAACTATTTTTTCTTTCAAAACATCTGTTAAAGTCTTTTCTATATACTCAATATCTGTATTATTAGATTTCTCCATATATATCTCTATTAAGAATCTATCTTCTCTTTGTATTGAAATTTCATTCAATTCTATTTCCTTTTGTTTTAGTAACTGCACTATTTGTATTTTTTCATTATTATATTGTTCTTCACTTTTTATGTTCTTTTCTATATTATCTGCTATATTAGATATTGCTTTAGATACTCCCTGCAATTGAGTTTCTATATTTTTCTTATTTTCCTCAAATTTTTTCTGCCATACAAAATTTGATTTACTAATTTTATAAGACATATTTATTACTTTAATCATTTGTGTTATATTTTCTTCTAAATATTGACTTACTTTTTTATCATCAAATCCTATAATATAACTATTGCATTTAGCAAAAATTTCAAGTAGTTGTTCTCTTGTTATCTGCTGTTTATCAATCAATAAATTAAATATTTCGTTTACTATCTGTCCATCTACTTTAGAAATATCTTCGTATAACATATTATTTTCATATCCATTTAAGTTATCTAATAATTCAGATACAAATATTTCTTTATTATTATTTATAGATTGTTCACTTGTTTGAACTTCTTCTATTTTATATGTTTTAGCCATCTCTTGTATAGTATCTGATACATTATTTAATCTTTCTGCTGTTTCTTTGCTTTTATTTAATGCTCTTTCTGGAGATACTGGTAAAAATTTAGAATTACCAATAAATTCTTCAATATTTATTTGTATTGATTTTGGAACAGCTAAAAGACCAATAGATGCTATTAATATTTCCTTAAAATGTATTAATTCAACTGTATATCCATTAGAAACATATGCTAAAACTATATTTCCTAGACAAAATCCAATTATAACACCAAGTTTACCAAATTTGTTTAAAATACCTGCAATCATGCCAGATATAGCATAAGCAGCCACCATTGCTGGATCAGAAGAAGTTATTACGCCAAGAGTAACACCTATAGTCACTCCTGCAGTTGTTCCAACTAATACTCCATTTTTCCATCCTAATATTAACACTATTAATATGCTTAAAATGTTTCTAATAGAAAATCCAAAAACATTTAGTTCTCCAAAAGCTCCTACAGCTATTGCAAGCATTAAACTTGCACCTAATATTTCTTCAATTGAAAATGCCTTTCCAACACTAAAATCTCTAATTACTATTATTGAATTTACAAATATTTTATAAAATACCACCGCTATTATTGAAATTGATATTATTGATAATACTTCATATAATGTAAATCCTGATATTCCAATTTTCGCTAATTGTACTATTAATGAGGCTATGAATATATTTTTTGCTAGTTTAATATTTTCATTTTTTTCGCCTTCATTATATCTTGGCTTTATTATAAACATTGTTACAATTAAAACTAATGCTGTTAGTATATATGTTAAAGCTCCGCTCATTCCAAACTTTATAGCATTTCCTATAATACTAAAAAATACTATTCCTAATAATGGAATTGAGTTTGCAATACATGCACCTAAAATACTAATACTAAATGGTGAGATTTCTCCTGTAATCCCAACTATAGATATCATAAAAGATATTATATATATTGGTATATTTTTAATTGCAAAAACATTTGTGAATAAATCTATTTTTTTATTTTCTCTACTATTCTCTTTATAACTATTGTCATCTATTGCACTATCATTTATGTTTTGAAACATCCTTACCACCTCTTAAACTTTTTATAGTTCTTATTCTACTACTTGTCCTTTGTATTTTTTGTCTTTTTTAGAAACCTACTTAAAAAAGTTTTTTACAATTTGTGATATATAATCCTTTTTTATTACATTATTTTTCTTTTTCTGCCCTATATTTTATTATAAATTAGCAAAAAATGCAATACCATAAAAAAGAAACCCAGACATAATCTGAATTTCTTATTCTTATTCAATATCCATTACAAATTTCTTAATAAGAACTACTCCTCCACCTAATATTATTAGAGACACAACCCCAATAATTACAGGCATAATATATGCTCTATTATCACCAGTATTTGCTATAACTTCCGCTTTTTCTGCACTATCCGCTGGAAAATATTTCACAACACTTCCTCTATGTTGTTCTACAGGTAAACTTGGTTTCTTAATTATAGCAACCTCCGCATCATTATTAAATATTAAATCATTTGAAGTTGTTAACAATTTAGAAACATTTAAATCAATTGAAACTGTCTCTGTAGGTTTTAGTGCTTTAGAAGTTGCCTCTGTATATAGCATAATTCTTGAATTTAAGAAATCTTCATTTTCTATCTTTCCTGTTTTTAGTTGTTTTACTTTATCTATTGTTATTTGTTCCCAACTAGAATTTTTTTCTTTTTCAAAAGCCAAATTTTTATCCAAATAATCAACTACAGCCACTGGTGTAATTGTAACAATATCTCCTGTCTTAGTTCCATATTTATAATATTCCTCAGACATATAATCTATTTCACTATTATTAATCAATTTTATTTCATATACAACTTCTAATGTAGATCCCTCTATTAATTCATTGTCTACTTCAGCTTTAATAAATCCACTATCTGAATATCCATTATTTATACTTGGTCCCATATATGTTACGTAATTTTGTGAATTCTGTAGCTTTCCATTTTCATCAACTGTTGTGTCTACTAGGACTTGACCATTTGCTAATGTTATTTTAAATTGTTTAACTCTTTTTATCATATCTAATTGTTGTTTTGCTCTTTCTACTATACCAAAATCTACATTTCTAACTATGAATTTTACTTCATTTTTAGGTATCATTCCATTTGTTTCTATAGTATCATATTCTACGCTAAACTCTATTATTGGAGTTGTTGAGTCCATAGTTGTTATAGTAACATCTGAATGATTGTTTTCACCACTATATGCATCTTGAATTTGATTATTTATTGTGCTATCTGTAATTTTTGACATTTCTTCATCTATCTTTTTTCTTGTTTCATAATTGTCGATTGCATCTGAATATCTTGGTGTTTCATCTTTATACCATGGGTTATTATTTGCATCTATTCTTTGCATTCTATTTTGTTCTTTATAAATCGTTCCTTTATAATTCTGTACTGTATATGTTTTATTTCCCCATGTATATGTTATTACATATTGTCCTGGGATGTATTCTGGAAATTTAAAGTGTCCATTTGTATCTGTTGTAGTTTCCATATCTGGTATTGAATTATTTAATTCATGTAATTTTACTTTAACTCCTTCAATTGTAGTTTCTCCATCTTCAAAGATTCCTGTCCCTTCTCTTATTTGTCCTGTTTTTAGTTCACTTTCTGTACTATCTACAAATACTGTTCCTTCTATCTCTCTTGCATTTGCTATTTCTAATTGTATAGATGGTGCCATATCTGTATCATCTTCATATGTGTCTTTATTTTCTATTTTTGTATTTCCTGGTACAGAATCTTTATCTACAGCAGCCACAGTATTACCATTATTATCTTTAAATACTGTGTATGAGTTTATTTCTGCTATATTTGATAATGTTTCTTCATTATTCATAATTTGTAATATAGCTGTTCTCTCTAATTTGAATTGTATATATATATAGTTTGTTTCTCCAGATGGTAATATAGTGTTTACATTTATAATAAATTTCTGGTGATTTTCTCTATACGCCTCTGGTGATTGATAATTAATATCTCCTATTATATTGTTTTGTTCATCTAACCCTGTTCCAACACCTGCAATTGTATATCTATTATCATAATAATCTACTATATTATTTACTCTTGTTATATATGATGATTCATTTGTTAGTGCTATTTTATATGTTAAATATACTTGTATTTCTTTGTTTCTATCATCTTCTCTTTCATATTCTAAGTCTGCTTTATAAACAGCCCTTTTATATGTTCCTGTAAATGAATTCTTGAATTTCACACCAACATTCCATGTACTTTCATCATTTTCATCATATTTATTTGACGGAAATGTTCTTTGTGCATATTTATATACATGCCAATATCCATTTACTCCTATATTTACATTTTGCAAATCTTGTGTTAATGATAAATCTGCTTGTGGCTTTTTATATAATCCTAAATTCAAATATTTTATTTCTTCCATTGTAGGCTTAAAATAATTTCTTATATTGCATCCTGTATCTTTTGTGTTTGCATGTAATGTGCAAGCACTGCTATCTTTAATAGATGTTTTATTATCTACTGTGTCATTATATGTTATAGAATATTTTCCATTACCTATATCTACTCTATTTTCTCCTGTTGCATCTATACTTGAGAAATTCCTATCTAAAATCTCTCTTTCTATCTTATCAGTTGACTTTGATGAATAATTATGATTTAGGTCTCCAACTATTACTGATTGATAGATTAGTCCATCATATTCAAACTCTATATAGTAATTTTCAAGTTCATCTATTGTTACATATTCAAATATATATTCTCCGCCTTCTATTTCAGAATATATTGCTTTTTCTCCTGATATAGTTTCTTGGTTTTCTCCGTTTAGTTCCTTACTTGTACTGCTTCCTGATCTTACTATATTTCCAGTCCTTTTATCTTTTAATCTTACTATTATTCCATTAAATGCTTCGTCTTTATCATCTATGTATTCTGAATCTGGTGTGCCATTTGTTTTATAATAGTCATTTCTTTTTGTTGTTTTTCCAGAATTTATATCTTGCCATATAAATCCTGATAATTTTATATATCTTTGATAGTTTGTAATCGTTTTTACTCCCTCAAATTTGTAACTAATAATTACAGTTTCTTGATCTTCTAATACATATCCATAGTGTGGATTTAGCGTTTCTTCTGCCTCATAAGTTGCAATTACTAAATTTTTAACTGTAATTTCTCCTTTTGAGTTTGTAATAAATTCAGTAGCTTTGTCTCTAGATTTTACATATGTAACTTTTCCATTTGTTACTTTTACATATCTATTCATCTGCCTATTTTTTAGTATAAATCCAACTCCTTCTAAAGGTATTGATTTATCTCTTGAGTCTACTTTTTTTATCTTTATTTTTTTAGTAAGTTTTATATTATATTTAAAGCTAGCTTCTGCTTCACTATGTACTGGTTCTATTCTATTTCTTGTTAATATTAAATTTTGTTGTGCTCCATGTTCTAGAAACCATATATCAGACTTGCATATCCCTTTAGTATCTAATTTAACTTTAACATCTATATTTTTTATATAAGAATAATTTGAACTTGCTTTTATTGTTATATAAAAATTCTTATTTGATGGTATTTCAGATATATCTATAAATTCTTCTTCACCATTTTTAAATATACTGTATTTTGCATTCGAAACTTTACCATTTTCTGAATTTAATGTTATTTTATCTATTTTTCCGTTAAAATCCCATTTAAATGGTCCCATTCTTATATATTCATCATAATTATCTCCAGCATATGGAGTTAATTTTATATTTTCTTTATTTGTTTTATCTTCTATTCTTGCTACTGGGTTACTTATTCCTTCATCTACTAAGCTTTGTGCATATGCTTCTGCATTTGCTATAAGAGCATTTCCTTGATCTCCTGGATTAACTCCAGCATTTCCTGCATAATTATATCCCCATACTCCTAAGTATCTATATAAAGCTAATTGTGCTACATTATAAACTCCAAAATTGGAACCATATCCTGTATATCCTGAATTACCACCACCTGCTAATATATATGCTAAAGCTCCATTTGTTTTAGATTCTGTCGTTACTCCATTTTCTGTTGCCATATTTCCTTCAATATATATATGTCTAGTTACTAAAAATGAATGTGTTCCTGAAAATGGTTTTCCATGTTGTATACAATACAAGTCTTTTCTAGTTATTAAAGAACTTGCATCTACAGCAACGCTCCCACCTACTCCAACATTTCCTGCTAATATATCATCAAGTCCTGCTGCTTTAGATGATGTTGTTAAAAACATTATTGTTGCTATTATTGTTACTAACATTAGTATTGCATATTTTTTTATCTTATTCATTTAATTTATTACCTCCTTTCTTACTTGTTTTTATATTATTTTTCTATGTGAAGTTCTTTTGATAATTATATATGTTATTACTCCAATAATACTTATTGCCATTATCACAAGTATTATTGTTGTAGCAATCTCACCTGTACTTATACTTATTATTAAGTCAGCCACTCCTGTATCATCTTCACTTTTTATTTTATTTCCTGCTATTGAATCTTTATCGGCTAATCCTAATTCATTATAGCTTTCAACAATTTCTGCAGTATTCGTTATTAGTCCCATATTATTTTCTGCCATTTTCTTTGTTACTATTAAAGTTAGTTCTTTGCTTTCTCCCGGTGCCAATTTACTATTTGCTAAACTTGTACTATAAACTGTATTTCCTGATTGATACCAATCTTTATTTAGTTCAGAACTAAATTTATAATCTGAGGATAAATAGTCTGCAATCTTTTTAACATAGCTATCTATTTCTCCCTCATTTGTCACTTTAATTTTATATTCAACAACCACTGTTGTTCCATTTACTAATTTAGCATTTACTTCGGCTTTTGCTAAAGTCTCATTGTTATATTCTTTTGTTACAGTTCCTTTTGAATTTTGTATTGTTACTTTACTAATATATTTATCTAATTTTAAATCATAAATTTTTGCTTCTTGTAATCCTATATTTATATTTGCAATATTTTTACTGTCTATTTTTATTATCTCTGTACATCCAACAGATTTTTCTTCTTTATTAATTGTTAAATTTTTTATTATAGCTTTTGAACTCTTTTGTTCATCTACACCTTTTTTGTTATATGTTGTTAGAATATATTTTGATGTATCATATTCAAATATGACTAAATATTCTCCTTTTGATATATTATTTAAACTATAGAACCCTTCATTATTGGTAGTTGTCTTAATATCTTCTCCATTAGAATTTTTTACAAATTCATTTTTTGATGTATCTAATAATTTTACTACAACTCCACTTAACAATTGTTCATCTTCATCTTTTTGCCCATTTGAATTTGTATCTAGCCATGCAATACCTGTAATTACTCTTTTTAAATCATTCTCATTTTTATTTTCATTTTCTTCATTTTCATTATTATCTGAATCTGATAAAACCTCTTCATTTTTAATGTCATTCTTATTTTCTGGTTCTAATATATGTTTTATTAATTGTTCTTTAAGTTTAATATTGTTTACACTAACTGCTGTTAAACTTGAAATTTCCATAGCATCTTCATTATCTGGTATTTTTTCTACAAATACTTTTGTTACATATTCTGCTTCTTCATTAGAATTTAAATTTGTTCTAAAATTAATATTATTTTCGTCTATTGTATATTCTGCCTCATTTAGTTTATCTCCGTTTTTTTGTACTTCTATAAAGCTTGTTTCATTTGATATTTTATTTTGTATTTCAATATTATTTATAGGAATGCTTCCATTATTTCTTATTTTTGTTCTATATTCAATTATTTCTCCTGATTTTACGTAATCACTCTTATTAGTGTTGATCTCTAAATTCATATCTACAGATTTTGCAATTAAATTTAACTGATTTGATGTATATGTTTTATTATCTTCTATCACTTCTGCTAAAACATTTATTGTTTTTTGCTCAGCATCAAAAAATGCTTTTATTTCTGAGTGTATAGATAACATAAATGTTTCTCCTGCTTTTATTTTATCTATTTCAACATAATTTTTTTCTGTTTCTTCAAAATTTATATTGTCTTCTTGTAAATAACTTAATCTTCTTATATTGAATCCATCATCTGCTTTAATATTAATTTTTACATTTTTTATATCTTTTGAAGAGTTATTTTTTACCATTACTGTATATCTATATAAATAAGCACTTAATACTATACCCTCGTCATCTTCAGAATTTATTGTTACTAATATTTCACTATTAGTTTTGTTTACCTTAGTTTCAACATTATTAGATTTTTTTATTATTTCTCCATATTTTAATGTTATATCATTATCTATTTTTGATCCTGAATTAACTCTAACTTGATAATATAATGTCTTAGTTTCACCTTGTACTAAACCTTCAATATTAAATTCTATTTCTTTTTTTGTTTTATCTTCTTTTCCTGCTGAATCTATATATGTAGTGCCATCTGGAATATTTCCTAATACCTTAATATTTTGAATGTCTTCACTACCAGTATTTGATATATTTATTGCATATTTTAAAGTTTCCCCTATTTTTACTTCATTACTTTCATTTTCTCCAACAATAGCTTTTAATTCTGTTTCTATTTTTGCTCCCCTTCCTGTTGTTAATGATAAATTATCTAATTGCACACTTTCAGCTGTTTTTGTAATAATATCTTTATAATATACATTATATCCTTCTTCAGTAGATTCATTATATTCTAGATTAGATGGTATACTTATTTCATATGATAAGTTTATCTCTTCTAATATATCTAGTTTTTCTATAATAACTAAATATTTTTTAACATTTTTAGAATCTTCTATTTTCTCTGTCCATTTATTGCTTAAATCTTCTAGATTTTCTGTAGCTTTTTCATTTTCTGAGTAATATATTTTTATTCGACTAGCTTCTATCCCATCAATTTTTATTTCACTATTTATTGATATATCTATATTATTTGTATTCTCTATAGCTCCTTTTGTAGGAAATGTGCCTAATATTTTTACATCTGATATAGCATTTTCTTTATTATTTATTATTTTCTTTTCGATAGTAACATTTTTTGCCTCTGATGCTATCTCTAACTTTGCTGATTTCACCCCTCTGTTATTTATTACATCTAGTCCATATTCTGTAATTTGATTTGCTGTTACAACTCCTACATATGATACTATATTTATATTTTTAATCTCTTGTCCTATGTTTTCTCTATTTTTATAATTAATTGCATTTTCATTTTGGTATATTAATTTAACTACATTTGTATTGCTTGTTGCCTTTGGATTTATTGTTAAATTAGTATTTATTATTAAAATTGCCCCTTCTATTGCTTGCTCCTTATATTTAGTTTGTTCTCCTTCTAGACTAATTTCAATTATATTTTTCTTTACAACTGTTGTCTTTACAGTTAATTCATCTTCATATAATAAATCAATTGATTTTATCTCTATTTTTTCAATATCTTCTGGTAATTCAATCTTTATTGTCGGATTTTTATATAATTCATTGTTTTCATTTTGTGTTTCCAATATAGCTCTAAATTCTACATTTTCATTTGTTATCATTGTAGATAACTCTCGTTTATTTATTTCTAATTTTGCTGATGTTTCTGTCTCTTTTAGTTCTATATTAGTTTCATTTTCACTTATTAAATTTTCAATATTATTTGAATTATATATACCTCTAATTATACTTTTAATATTGTTTTTTTCTAAATTACTTCTACTTATTTCTTTTATTGTTTTAGTATTTACAATATTAATTCTTCCTATTTCTATTGGAGCACTCGTATTAATTTTTATTGTTTTTACTCCATCAGGATATTTTATTATTATATCTCCACTTTCATTTACTTCTGACTTTTCGCTTATTTCATTTATAATTTG
The DNA here is from genome assembly GCA_948891265.1 of uncultured Clostridia bacterium. GTDB lineage: Bacteria > Bacillota > Clostridia > TANB77 > CAG-508 > CAG-269. The sequence continues at coordinate 27,253 of CAQUBD010000022.1, forward strand.
ATTTGTATCTGCATTTATAATTTTTAATATCCATCTATTTCCTAGGACACTTTCAATGTTTTCCTTATTTACTGCTGTATCTTTATATATTACTTCTATATTTTCATCCTCTATTTTATCATTTTCGGATATTATTGAAATTTCATCTGCTACTTTATTTAAATTTACATTTATTTCTGTTGTATTTGTTATATCTCTAGAAATATTAGAATATAATTTTCCTTTATAAATACTTTGCTCTTTTTGTTTTATATTGGCTGTTATTATTGAATCTTTTTCTTCTTTTAATTTTACTATATTTGATGATTCTACAATAGTATTATTATCATAAAGTTCTATCTTTGCATTCGTTTCTATTCCCTGTTCTATTATTTTTGCATCCTTGTCAAATATGTATGTTATTATTAAGCTATTTTTCCCATCTTTTAACCATTTGACTTTATTATTTTTAATTTCATTTTTTATATTTATACTTAATTTTCCTGTAGCACTATCATACTTCCAGTCTTTTTCTGATATTTTTTCTCCATTTGCAACCATCTTATCTATAGAGTTTACTAATACTGTCTCTGGAAATTTTTCTGATATTTTAGGAGTATTGATATTTAATGAAACTAATTTTGTAGGAAATGCATTTCCATCTAATTGTGTTTCAACTTTTATCTGTATTACTCTCTTTTCTTCTGCATCGTAATTTAAAACTCTATTGGTAATAACATCTTGCCATAAAATATTGCTTTTGTTATTTGAGCTTATTAAATTTATATTTATTTTCTTTTGACCTGATATCTTTATATCTTTTTGCGTACTATCCCTATATACCCCATTTAGTTCTATTTTGCTTTGCATATTTAATAAATCTAAATCAAATTCATCATCTTTTATAATATCTATAGCAACTTCTATTTCCTTTGTTTCTCCTGCACTAATTTGATTTAAATATATTATATTTTCTTCTATTTTACTTATATTCTCATTTGATGTTGTTATATTAAATTTAAAATTTGCCTTTTTTATAATTATATTTCCATTAAAATATCCCTGTTTCTTTACAGATATTTTGAAATATATTTTTACATTTTGGCTATTTAAGGGGATATCTGTTTCAGTTATTTCTTGTCCCTTTTCATTTTTTAAATATGTCATAAATTCAATGTTTTTATGATTTGTACTTTTGTCTGAATTTATTGTTTCCCTAGTATATGCTATTGCATTTGAACATAATAATAAGACATTAGTCATTGTTAATGTCATTATTAGCATTAATGATGTAATAATTTTTAAAATTTTTTGTTTCATAATATCCTCCCTGAACAATATAATTTTCTATGTTTTCTATTAATTCTTTACATAATTGTTCTACCGTAAATTATATCCTAAAAATTGTAATTTTTCAACAGTTTTTATTGATTTTTTGTAATATTTTTGTAATATTTCTATTAATAATCATATAAAAGTAGCTAATTCTGTTTATTTGATTGATTTTGAATGCTTTTATAGTATGTTCTATTTTTATATTAAAATGATAATATTACTTCTTTACTATTTATATTCCAAGTTTTGATTTCTCTTGCAACAATATTTATATAAAAATTATTTGGTCATATAGACCATGATCATTTTAAAGCAATTCCATATTTAATAAATATAATTAATATTTCGCTTCCTGTTCACTACATTCGATAAGAAT
>CAQUBD010000023.1:0-10858 GCA_948891265.1 uncultured Clostridia bacterium
CGTCATTTCATTCAAAAGGAATATAAATATATAGAGATTTAGCCTGAGTGAAAGATGTGCATCATGGTCTATATGACAAAATAATTTTTAAGCGACAGCCATAGAAAAGGAGATAATTACTATGAAAAATGATAAAATAGAGAACATAGAAGAATTAAAGCAAATCGCAAAAGAAATAAGAAAGGGAATTATAGAAGCAGTATATAATGGTAAATCAGGGCATCCTGGAGGGTCGCTTTCAATAGCAGACATAATAACAGTATTATACTTTAATGAAATGAATATAAATCCAGAAAATCCAAAAGATAATAACAGAGATAGATTAGTATTATCAAAAGGACATTGTGCTCCTGCATTATATTCGGCCTTAGCTAATAGAGGTTTTTTTGATGTAAAAGAATTGAAAACATTAAGAAATATAGAAAGTAGATTGCAAGGACATCCAGATATGAAAAAAATATCAGGAGTAGATATGACAACAGGATCATTAGGACAAGGATTATCTGCTGCAAACGGAATGGCAATAGCTGGTAAATTAGAAAATAGAGATTATAGAGTTTATTGTATTTTAGGAGATGGAGAAATAGAAGAAGGTCAAATTTGGGAAGCTGCAATGGCATCAAATAAATATAAACTAGACAATTTGTGTGTAATCGTAGATAATAATAATTTACAAATAGATGGGACAATAGAAGAAGTTATGAGCTCATATCCAATCGATGAAAAATTTAAAAGCTTTGGCTTCCAAATAATAAATATAGACGGACATGATATTGAAGAAATATTAAAAGCCTTTGAAGTAGCTAAAAATGTAAAAGGAAAACCAACTTGTATAATTGCAAAAACAGTAAAAGGAAAAGGTGTTTCTTTTATGGAAAATCAAGTTGGATGGCATGGGAAGGCTCCAAATGAAGAGCAATATAGAATAGCAATAGAAGAGTTAAGAAATGCAAATAACTAATAAATAAGTATATATTAAATAGAATTAGATATAGAAAGGTGTAGTATAATTGCAAACTAATGAAGTAATAAATGTAAAAAAACAACTAAAAGTATCATTACCAATTGCTTTTGAGAGCCTGATAAATATTCTTATGACGCTAGTGGATACTTTAGTAATATCTGTATTAGGAACATCAGAATTAGCAGCACTTGGAGCAATGAGTGTAATAATAAATATAATGCAAATGAGTATACAGACTATAAATGTTTCAAATAACACTTTAGTAGCAAAAGCTATTGGAGAGAAAAATAATAATAAAGTAAAATTAACAACAGGAAATTCAGTTTTTATGACTATACTAATTTCGATAATAACAATAATAGTTATATATGCCATCCAACCAATGTTTCCAAGATTATTTGAAGTTGACAAAATTTGTATTACATACTTAACTATAAGATTAATTGGATTTATTCAAAGCTCTATTGTAACTATTTTATCTGGACACCAAAGAACAATAGGCAATCAAGGTAATATATTAGGCTTAAGAATATTTGCAGTAATATTAAATCTAATTTTAGATTTAATAGCTGTAAAACAAGGATATGGAATTAAAGGAGTAGCGTGGGCTACTGTATTTATAGATACAATACTTGCAATATATTTATTAGTTAAATCTAAAAAAACAGTAAAATATAAATTTGAGAAGATTTATTTTATAGAAATATTCAAATTATTCAAATGGAATTTTCTAGAAAGGATTGCCTCAAAAGTTGATAATTTCATATTTAATTTAATTGTAGCAAAGATGGGAAACTTAGAATATGCTGTACATGTTATATTAATACAAATAGCAAATATATATGAAGCTTTTATTCAAGGCTTTGGAGATGGAATAACAATTACTGTTGGAATAGCATCTGGAGATAATACAGAAAAAAGTATGAATAAAATAAAAGAAATAGCAAGGAAATTAATAAATGTTTGCTCTTTTATTTTTCCTATTGTTATCTTGGCTATTTCTATTGTTGTTATGAAAATTTCATTACCAGAAAAAGAATTGCAAAATATATTTTATAGTGTATTACCATTGCTTATTATAGGAACATATGTAACTATGAGTGCAACATATTATTTCTCTATATTAAGAGGAGTAAGAGACTTTGAATTTCTTGCCAAAAGAAATATAATAAGCTCTATTGCAAAGATTATATTAACTATTGTCTTAGCTTTTACACCTCTAGGAATTGTAGGTGTATGGGTGGCATATTTAGCTTATGGAATAATACAAAAGTATTTATCTAAAAATAGATATAATGAGATGTTTAACAGAAAATTATGTGAAAAAAGAATAGAAAATTGATAATATTATATGAATGAAAAAGTGAAGAATAAAATGATAATATATATGAAAATTAATAAAAATAAGACAATTTTATATCAGAAATGGAGTAAGAAATGAAAAAAATTAAGAGCGAAAATCAAATATTAATAATGTTAGCATTCTTTAGTATATCAATGGGATTATGGGAAAATTTTAGACAACTATGGCTACAAGACAATGGTTTTTCAGCAATAGATATCAGTAATATAATAAGTATTGGAACATTAATAAGTGTGTTAGGAATAATCTTTACAGGCAAATATATAAAATTAAAAAATTTAAAGGCTTTTGTAACATGTTCTCTAATTTTGAAATTTGCAAACTTATTAACACTACTTATCTTAAATAATACACAAAACACTTTATTAATAAAAACATGTATAATTATAGATGTATTAACTGGATATATAATTACAACAAGTATATATCCTTTAATTACAACAATTATAAAAAACAATACAATATATAGTAAAAGAAAACTAACAGAATACTTATTTAAAGATATAGGTATTTTTATTGGAGGACTTCTAATTGGAAGAAGTATATTGGGAATATTAGTAGATTATAATGTTTGTTTATTCATTTCAATAATATTTTTAAGTATAGCTATTATATTTATACTTAATATGACAGCAGGAACATTTATAGAAAACAAAGAAGAACATAAAAATTCTATGTTAAAATACATATTAAAAAATAAAATACAAGTAACATATATGATATATACTTTTATAGGAGCTACAGCATTTTCAACAGCATTAGGGCTAAAAATGTTAACGTTCACAAACTATTTTAAATTTACAGATAGTAGTGCAACCAACTATTTATTAATAATTGGATTAATAGCAGATGGAATTGGAATATTAGCACTAAAATATTTAACTCCTAAAAATGATTATGTAACAATTACAATTAAATTTGGAATAAGACTTTTGGCTTATACAATAGCATTTTTGGCAAATAATGTAATAGTATCATTAATAGCAGTAACTTGGTCAATACTGATTTCTACATCTTATGAAAATATTTGTGATGGATATTATATAAATTTTGTGAATAATGAATATCAATTTAGATATACAAACTTTAGATATGTAATAAAATATATTGGAGATGCAATAGGGATATTTTTGTGTGGCATAATGTATGAAATTGGACTTAGATATATGCTAGGTTTATCAGCTATATTTTTAGCTTTACAAATATCTTTGGCATACTACTTAATATATCTAAGAAAAAATTGTAAGCAACACATTTGCAAATAATAAAAATATAAATGATGCTTATAAATAGAAAATAAACGAACAAAATTGAAAAGAATAACTATCAAAAGATAACAATTTGTGATATAATTCAAGTATAATATACTAAAAGAAAGTAAGAAAAAGATTTATGAATATATATAGAGAATTAAATAAAATAATAGAATATATAGAAGAACACCTAGAAGAAAAAATAGAATACAGACAACTATCGAAAATGATAGGAGTAAACGAATACACATTCCAGAAAATATTCTCACTAATAAGCAATGTATCAATAGCAGAATACATAAGAAATAGAAGACTATCAAATGCAGGACAAGAATTATCTATAAAAAATGAAAAAATAATAGATATAGCAACAAAATATCAGTACAACAATGCAACAGCATTTTCAAGAGCATTTGAAAGATTTCATGGAATAAAACCAAGTGAAGTAAAAACAAGACCAGAGAAACTAAAAATGTACACAAAAATACACTTTGATGAAATAGAGGAACACAGCCAAAATATAGAGTATAAAATAGTTGAAAAAGAAGAAATGATTTTATATGGAAAATACAAAATTACAGATAATATAAAAATAAGTAAAGACGCACCACAATTTTTTATGGAAACAGAAAGACAATATGGATGTCCACGGATATGGAATGGTTGAATATAAAGACAAAGAAAGATTCTATGTAAAATCATATTGGGTATTATATGACAAAGAAATTAAAGGATTAGAAAAAAAGATAATACCAAAAAGTAAATGGATTTTAATAAAAATAAATTCGCAAGAAGCAGAAGATATACAAAGAGTATCTAAAATGTTTTATTATGACTTTTTACCGTGTTGCAAATATAATCTTAGAAGTTTGCCAGAAATAGAACATTATCATGATAGTATAACAGAGTTTTTGATTCCGATAGAAGACTGACTTTTTTTGAAATGAAAAAGTCAGTCTTTTAATGTGCAAATTTAGTATAATTAATAAAATACAAAAATAATAAAAAGCAAAAAATAATTTAAAAGGATGAAATAAAATGAAAGGAAACATATTTGAAATATACCTAACATCGCAACATGTACAAAGTGAAGAATGGCTAAAACTAATACTAAAAATATCAAAAATAAACGGAAAGCTAAGTTACTGGAATTTGTGGATACAAATAGAAAACAACTATATAAGGTATTTTATAGAAACAAAAAGAATGTTACCACCAATACTAGGAGAACTAGGAGAATTTTTAATAAAAAAATCAGATGTAAAATTAAAAGAAAAATCCAAAATAGGAAAGCCATGTATATTAACCATAAATTACAAAACACTATTAGACATATATGACAAATTCGACACAAGAAAATCGCAAAAAATAAAAAGTGTAAAAATAACATTTTATCCATACAAGCATGATAATTATTTGTCAACAACACATATTTATAGCAAAAATGAGCAAGGAGAAATCATAAACAGGAAAGTATTTTGGAACAATGAAATTTACAAATTTATAAGTGTAGACTTTAGTACACACATAAGATTTTTCTATCAAAAAAATCAAGCAAAATATTTGGACACAAAAAAAGTTATAAATGTATTAAATGATGACAAAGAAAATGCCATATTGAAGGCAAATGTGTTCCCATATTTGCAAGAAGAATTATATTTAAGCTATAAAAATTATGACTTTGCAAAACATTCGATTGTAATAGGAGCGAGTGGTACAGGAAAATCAAAATTCATAAGTTCAATGATAAAAAAATTATCACAAAACAATGATAATAAAATGAAATATAAAGTAGTAGTAATTGATCCACATGCAGCAATGGAAGAAGATATTGGTGGATTAGAAAGCACAAATGTGATTGACTTTAAATCAGAAGAATCAACAATAAATTTATTTGCAAACTCATCAGAAGATATAATTTCAACAACAGAGTCAATAATGGACATATTCAAAAACATTATTGCAGACAGGTACAACTCAAAATTAGAAAGAGTCCTTAGATATAGTATGCATTTGCTATTAGAAAAAGGAGAATTTAACTTAGTAAATTTGAGAAAACTATTAATAGAAATAGAATATAGAAATAAAGTAATAAAAGAAGTAGAGGAAGCAATACAACCTAATATAATAGAATTCTTTAGAGTTGACTTCAATGAACTAAAAACAAAATCTTACCAAGAAGCAATATCACCAATAATTGCTTTTATTGATGAACTTCAGTTATTACCAGCAATGAACGAAACAGATACAGTAAAAAATATACAACAAGAAATAGAAGAAAATTTTGTAACAATATTATCATTAGATCAAATGACATTAGGATTAAACATTACAAAAACAATAGCAGGATTTGCAATGCAACAAATTTTGCAATTAGTCCAAGCTCATACATTTAATGAACATATAATACTAGTTATAGACGAAGTAGCAGTAATAGAAAACCCAATAATAAGTAGGTTTTTGTCAGAAGCAAGAAAATACAATTTATCACTAATATTAGCAGGACAATACTTTGAACAAATTAGTAGCAATTTGCAAAAAGCAATATTCACAAATGTAATAAATTATTTTATATTTAGAGTTTCAAAAATGGACGCAATACTTTTAGAAAAAAATATGCAGATGGAAGTTGCAGTTAAAAACTCAATAGCAATAAGATTAAAAATGTTATCAGAGCTAAATGACAGAGAATGTATTGCAAGAATAGGAAAAGAAGGAAGAATGCTTACAAGTTTTAAAGGAAGAACACTAGACTTTATACCAGTTCCAAGAAAGAAAAATACTAATAAAAAAGAAAAAGAAAAAACAAAAGTAATCGAAGAAAGAAAGAAAACTTTTGGAATTGAAACAACAAGCACATTAAAAGATATAATGGCAAAGCAATCAACTTCAAGAAAGAAGGTGAATTTTAGCAATGCATGAAAAACAATGTAAACAAGTATTAGACGAAATATTTATGGAAATATTTGAACAAAAATGTCCATTAAACCTGGAAGAAGCACTATCAGAATTTGCATTTGACATCAGATTGCCAAACAAAGTAATAGATGCAGTTGATGGAAAAGAAACATGGGCATCATCTATAAACTCAAATAAATATATAAGCCAATCAAACATGGAAAAATATGATGAATACAAAGGTTGGATGAGACCTAAAAAAGAACTAAATTCTCTTGATGAAATTATAAAGTTGTGGAATAAGATAAATTATACAACAACAGAAAGAATATACGATAGTGTGAATGTTTCAAAAAGTGACACAATATATAACTGTGAAAATGTATATAGAAGTCAAGATTGCAGAAAATCTAAAAATGTTATTTTTTCAGATGGATGTGGAGACTCAGAATACATACTTGCATGTCAAAGAAGTGGAAATAGTACTTATTGCATAAAAGTAGATGATTCAGGAAATTGCTCAAATAGTTATAGTGTAATTTGCTCAGCCAAAATTAGCAATTCATTTTTTATACAAGACTGTAATTCTTTACATGAGTGTATGTTTTGCTCACACATTTCAAATAGAAGATATTGTATTGCCAATATGCAATTTGATAGAAATGAGTACATGCCAATAAAAGAAAAATTAATAAAATGGATGATTTCGCAGTTTATAAGATAAAAGTAAAATTATGTAAAAAAGTGATTACTAAAAGTATTTACTTTTATTGAATTTTATCATATAAAAATATACAATATAAAAAGAAATCATTTAAGCAAAATAAATTTTTAAACATTAAAAAATAAAATAGTATATAAATAGAGAATGCAGAAGATAAAGAAGTTAAATTAAAAAAAATATTTACAAATAACTGATTTTTAAATATAATAAATACAAATCATATAGGTATGATAAAAAAATAAATGGAAAAAATATACATAGGAGGAATATATGGAAAAATTACATATAAAAGAAAAAGGAATAACACTGATTTCATTAGTAATCACAATAATAATACTTTTAATATTAGCAGGAATATCAATATCGCAATTAGCAGAAAATGGATTATTAGGAAAATCAAAGCTAGCTAAGGAACAAAGTAAAAGAGCAAGTATAATTGAATATATCAATTTGAAATTGAATGAAATAGAAATAGACAATTATGATAAAACAAACGATAAATTTATACAAATAGCAAATGAAGAATTCAAAAAAGAAGAAACAATAAATAGTTTAAGACAATATGGTAAAGAAATAACAATATCTAACATTATGGGAAATGAAAATAATAAATTTTTTTATATAACAATAGATAGTAAAATATATGAAGTTCAAAGAACAGGGGCAATATATAAAGGAGAAAGTACAGAAGTAGAAAAGCCTTCTATAGAAATAGTAAGCGGAACAGAAGGAGATAATGGATATTATAGAAGTAATGTTAAATTAATGATAACACAAATTAATACAGAAAATTTGAATACAATAAAGTATAAATTAGAAGGAGCAATGACAAGTGAAGAAAAAGAGATAGAAAATGGAGACACTATAGAAATAACAGAAGAAGGGGTAACTACTATAACAGTTGCTAGTTATGATAATACAAATAATAAATCAGAAGATGTAAAATTAGAAATAAAAAAAGATAGTATTGCTCCAAATATAGAGTTAGCAGATGCAAATCCAAGTGCGAGAGAATATACGAAAAAAATTATAGCTAATATAAAAGATGATACTTCTAATGTAATTTATAAAGCGTGGGATTATGGTTTTACAGAAGTATCTGAGGAATTCTATAAAGAGTTCGAAAATGATTTTTCTGTCAATCCTGGCAGATTACAGATAGTTCAATTAGGCGAAGTTGATACAGAAAGTATGAGGGAAGAAGCACAAACTTATACTGTATATGCAAAAGATGGAGCTGGAAACGAAGCAATTAAAAGAATTCGATTACCCAATTTATTATTAACTTGGTCGAATGGCGGTAGCATGCGTTTTGAACCAATGTGGTACGATGATTGGGATTTACCTGTTTGTCATAGATATGAAATTGACCTAAAAAATCTTCCAAAAGGTAAGTATAAATTAATTTATGAAGGAAATAATTTGCCAGCTTTAAAAGATTATTATGGAGGGGAATATATAGCGAATATAGATGTAGAGTATATAAATAATCCAAGTAAAAAAATTTATACATTTGAAATGATTAAACCCAATGAAGGTCCAAATATTAGTTTTGAAAATAGAACAGAATCCGAGGCATATATTGAGAAGTTACTTTTTCAGGAATTATAGAAATTAAATAGTATTGTACGCTTAAGGTTTTTAATGAGCCAGTGCAAAATTATCGTAGGCAAAATACTGCCTACGATTTTTAGTATGCTTTAACATTATGAAACCACAATTTATAATTTTTTTGCAAAATTCCTTGATATTTTTTTTAAGTTATTGTATGATGTATACGTATAAAAGACGTAAAAAAAATAAGTGATTATAAGAATATAAGAAAGGGGCTAAAATAATGAAAAAAACAGTAGTAGTATTAGCGATATTAATGATTATGATAGGAATATTTGCTTTTACAAATAAGGTATGTGCTGCAGAAAAAGCAATAGATAATAAAACAGAAAGTAAATTAGTAGAAATAAAAGAAACTCAAACAAAATCACTTGAAGATTATAGACAAAAGTATGGATCAGATGCATATGGTTTAGTAGCATATATTTTAAATATAGTAAGAATATACAGTATACCATTTTGCTTTTTGGGAATAGCAATAGGCGCTATGCACCAATATGTAATTGGTATAAGAAAATTAGATACATTAGAAAAAGGAATGGGCTTAATAGTAACTTTTGTTACATTATTGGTAATATGCCAAGTTTTACCACTAGCATTTGCAATGTTTGTAAAATTTGGAAGAGGATAAAATCATATTAGTGTGCATGACAATGAACAGATCGAAGCAAAAACTGCTCCAAAGACAAGATTTGGCAGACGAATGATATTAAAAGAAGCAGAGTAAGTGATTTGCAAACTGTAAAAATTGAAGATTTTTACAGTTGCGATGAGCGAAGCAAAGCTTCGCGAAAGGAAGGAAAACTAATGAAAGTATTATTTGCTGTAAGTAATGAAGAGATATCAGAATCAATTGTAAAAAGATATCAAAAAGAGTATAAAGAAATAATTTCATATAAAAATGTTTATTACTTCAATGCAATATTAAAAGAGTTACAAAAAGATAAAAATTACGATAGGATTGTAATAAGTGAAGAATTAGAAGCATTTACAAATACCCAATATACTCAAATTGATAAATTTATATTTGACAAATTGGATAGTATTAGTGATGAAGCTTCAAATGCAAAAGGAGACGATATTCCAATAATATTAATTTGTTCAGATAGAAGAGAAAAATCTGAAGAAATGTTAGTAAAAATATTTGGAATAGGAATTTATGACGCATTACTTGGAAACGATAGAAGTGTTAACAATGTGTGTAATCTATTAAAAAAGCCAAGAACAAAAAAAGAGGCGAAAGCTTACTATAAAATAGATTCAGAAGATGTAACATATCAATCTGAAAGTGAAAATGATGTAAGTGAAGTTGAAATACAAAATATTTTAGCACATTATAAAAGACTTGGTAAAGATGAAAAAAGATATGTAGATAGTTTTGATAATATAGCATCACAATATAATGATATTCAATTAAGGGTTATAAGCAAATTTTTGCCATTAAATGTAAGAGCTGTACTTGAAGAACAATCACCGAAATATCAACAAATAATATCTTATAATAGTAAAATTTCTGATAGCTTAAGAGCTCAAAATGCTAAGAAAGAAGAAAAAAAAGGAACTAGTGAAAAACTTTTAAATACAAAAGATAGAGAAAGAATTCTTTCAAAACCAGTGGTTATACCAACTACAGTTAATATGAATAGCAATAAAAAACTGGCAAAGACAAAAAATGAGATGAGACCAATACAGCCTATAAAGCAACCAGTAAATCAATCAGAAAAGGTAGTAACTGAAGTTAGAAAAATGGGGCCAATGTTTGAAGAAAAAACAAAAAATGAAGTAATGAAATCTCAAGAGATGAAAAAAGAAGATGCTCCAATTGTAAAAATAGAAAATGAAGAAGAACCTAAAAAAAGAAGGGGAAGACCAAGAAAAAATCCTGTTCCAGAACAAAGTGAACAAGTTGGACCAAAAAGAGGAAGAGGAAGACCAAGAAAAAATGTTGTGTCAGAGGCAGAAGATATAGAAACAATACTACCAGGGTTTCAAGATATAGAAGATGAAGACATAGAAGAAACAATACTACCAGGATTCCAAGA
>CAQUBD010000023.1:10958-28756 GCA_948891265.1 uncultured Clostridia bacterium
TTCAAGATATAGAAGATGAAGACATAGAAGAAACAATACTACCAGGATTCCAAGATATAGAAAATGAAGATGTAGAAAAAACAATATTACCAGGATTCCAAGATATAGAAAATGAAGATGTAGAAGAAACAATATTACCAGGATTCCAAGATATAGAAGATGAAGACATAGAAGAAACAATACTACCAGGATTCCAAGACATAGAAAATAATGAGGTAGAAGAAACAAAATTACCAGATTTTCAAGACGTAGAAGATGATGAAGCAGAAGATGTAGTTTTACCAGAATTTGAAGATATAGATGATAATGGAATAGAAAGTATAATAGAGTCGAATTACCAGAGTAATGCTTCAATGAATAATACATATGAAACAAAAAATCAAGACATGTCAAATATTAATAATATAGGATATAAGCAACAAGAAACTAGAATACAATCAACAAATAGTTCTTATCAAGATGTTGATATATCAAGTTTATTAACATCAGATAAAAAAGTTGCATGTTTTGTAGGGACAAGCAAAAATGGAACATCATTTGTTGTAAATAATTTAGCAGAGATAACATCACAAATGGGAATAGATACAGCCATATTAGATACTACCCAAAATAGAAATTCATATTATATTTATACAAAGAATGAAGAAGAGCTAAGAAAAACAGCAATGGGAAGTATAGAAAATTTACTTAAAGGGGAAGCAAGAGGAATTGAAGTTAACAAAAACTTAACTGTATATACATCATTACCAGAAGAAGCTGAAGGAATAGAAAATGCAGGTAATATATTAGAGACAATGCTAAAAAAACATTCTCTAGTGTTAATAGATTGTGATTTTGAAACACCAATACAATATTTTGAAAAAACACAAGAGATATATTTAGTTCAAACATTTGATATATTAACAATACAACCACTAACAGCATTTTTAAGAGAATTAAAGTCAAAAAATATTTTACAACAAAATAAATTAAAAATTATTTTGAATAAAGCAATAAAAGTTAGAGGCGTAAATGATAAAACAATTATAGGTGGAATGGCATATTATAATGATCCTGCAATGTCATTTATGACAGAACTATTTGACAAAACTATAATAAAATATTTAACAATTCCATTTAATGAGGAAGTGTATACTGAATATTTAGGAAATATAATAAATTGTGAGGTATCAGTAAAAGGATATCCAAAACACATAATACATATATTTAATGAATTAGCAAATATGGTATATCCATTAGTATCAGGAAAATCAACATATGTACCACCAAGAGTAGAAAAGAATGGATTTACACCAAGTATAAATTCAACGCTTAATCAAATGAAAAATAGATATTAATAAAGCATAGGGGGGAAAACAGTGTTAATAGTAACAGTAATAGTACTAATAATAGCAGTTATTGGATTAATCATATATAATTTTAACATACATAAAAAAATACAAACATATAAAAACATTAATCAAAAGATAAATAATTTGTCTGTAGTACAAGATTTTATGGGAACAATAGGTGAAACATCTACAGTAGATCAAAAAATAAAGAAAATAAACAATATATTAATAGATAAATATGAGATAAAGTATTCTACAATAGTTGTATTTAATGGTGCTGAATATGAAATAAAAGCATCAAATGTAGATGAAAGACATTGGGATGCATTAAAATCATTACAAAGTGTAGATATGTTTAAAGACAGTATAGCACAAGCAACCCCTAAATATGTTACAGTAAATAATGATAAGGAAAGATTACCATATCAACAAATGGAATTCGGAAGAGCGAAATCAGCAATATTTTTCCCTTTATATATAGACAATGTTTATATAGGGTATTGGATAATAGAAAGTGGTACACCACATGATTTTGATAATGTTGATACGACTGTACTAGAGGTAATAAAAGATAATATAGTGTCTGTTTTAAAAACAGTAGTACATCAAAAAACACTTGAGTCAATAGTAAGGAAAGATTTGTTTTCAGGTTTATACTCAGAGGAATATTTATATGCAGAAGGAAGAAAAATTATTGATCAATATACAACATCAACAATATGTATGTTTAAGATAACAAATTTAGAAGAAATAAATCATAAATGTTCAAGAGAATTAGGAAACAAAGTAATTGAAAAAATAAGTGATTATATAAAAAGCAATATAGCAGATCATTATGTGTTTGTAAGATATATGGGACCAAAATTTGTTATTGCATTTTCAGGAGTAGAAATAAGTGGGGTAGCAGAATATTTAAATGATATAAAAGAAAAAATAGAAAATACCAAAATAGTATTAGATGAAGAGGATAATGGAGATGAATCTGAAAAAATTGGAGCTTTCCCAAGGTTAAACTTTACAATATCAACATATTATAAAGGAACAGGATTAGAAGAAGTTCTAAAGAAACAAGAAACTTATTTAGATAATGCTAATATAAATGAAAGTGATATTACAAATATATAAGTTTTATGAACTATAATCAAAATAGAGTTCAATTTTTAACTTCTAAAACTAAAAACAAAAAGTCTAAGTACATATTACATAAAATCAAAGAAGGAGGTAATAACTGATGGATTTTGATAAAACAATGAACTTTCAAGTAGAAAGGGAAGAAAACACAAAAGCCAAAGAAATTCTAAAAGAAGTCTATAATGCATTAACAGAAAAAGGATATAATCCAATAAATCAGATTGTTGGATATATATTATCAGGAGATCCTACATATATAACAAGCCATAATAATGCAAGAAATAAAATAAGAACAATTGAAAGAGATGAACTATTAGAAAAGATGGTAAAATCATATATAGGACTAGGACTAGAAGATTAGGAAAATTAGAGGATTAATAATGAGAAAATTAGGAATTGATTATGGAGAAGCAAGAGTTGGAATAGCTATTTCAGATCCACTAAATATAACAGCACAAGGGCTAGAGACGATACAAAGAAATGGAACAGATAAAGTCATATTAAAAAGATTAGATGAAATCTTATCTAACTATGAAATTGATACAATTGTTGTGGGAATGCCATTTAACTTAAAAGGAGAAAAGACAGTTAGGGCAGAGATTACAGAACGATTTATACATAAATTAAAATGTAAATATAACAAAATAAAAATCGAAACTGTAGATGAAAGATTAACAACAGTTGCAGCACATAAAACAATGAATTTTCTTGACATAAATAAGAATAAAAAGAAAAATATAGTAGATACTATATCTGCAGTGTATATATTAGAAATGTATATAAATAAGATAAAAAATACAATAAAATAAATTAAAAAAACCAGTTGCAAAAAATAAGAAAATAAGGTATTATAATTATGATATTTAATTAAATTAAATATAAAAATATTTGCGTTAAGCAGAACGAAGCGAAAGGGAGGAAAATAAAAATTATGGATGAGAACAACTTTGAAGGAGAAGAATTAGATAACATAGTAATATTAAATGACGAAGAAGGAAATGAAGTACAATTTGAATTCTTAGACTTAATAGAATTAGATAATGAAGAATATGTAGTGTTATTACCAGTAACAGCAGAAGGAGAAGAAGACGAAGGAGAAGTAGTAATATTAAAAGTAGAAGACAATGATGATGAAGAATCAGAAGAAGAATCATATGTAAGCGTAGAAGATGAAGACACATTAAACAAAGTATTCGAAATATTTAAAGAAAAATTTAAAGATGATTTTGATTTTGTAGATTAATTTTAAATAAATGGAGCGGATACAATCCGCTCCATTTATTTGGTGTATATGAAAAATCGAAGATTTTTACCTATGCAACAAAAAATATTCCACACAAATAAGAAAGAAATATAAGGGGGAAAATAATAATGAAAAAAATGTCAACATATTTATTAGTAATGTTTATGATAGTATTTTGGGTAGTAAGGATAATAGTAACATTAGCAGGACAATTAGGAAAAGATTTTTTAGGAATGGTACCAATGAATGAAATGTTTGAAATAGTAATACTATTTGCAACTTTATTATGCTTAATATTAGTAGCAAAAAGAAAATTAGTAGGAAGCTTAATATATTTAACACTACATGCTATATATTTTGGTGGAGATATAACATCTAAGCTAAATATTATGGCAAATAATACACCATTAACTCTAGGTCAAAGTTCACAATTAATGTTCTCATTTTTAGGTATTGTATTGCCAATAGCTGTATTAATTGATTTATTATTAGACAAAAACAGAAAAAATAATCCTAAAGATAAAAAGACGGATTGGTTCTATAAAAACGAGAACTTTGATAGAGAATTAGATGATAGAGCAGATAAAAATAACTATAGAACAATGTAAAAATTATATATTTAAAAGTTCCGTTCTTCAAGGCGTTTAATATACTGAATATTCAAAGTTTAGAAACACACTATAAACATATATATATAAATAGATTAATCAGGTCGAACTCGCTTTTAAATATATATCTTTCTTCTATAATCAATTTGCAAAATAATAAAAAAACGAAACTTAAATGTAAACGAATATTGACAATTAATACAAAAAATGATATTATGTTAATATTGCAAAACTAATTTTTAAAGGAGGTCTTTATATGGAAATTTCCAAAAGAGATATTAAATGCAAAGCGATTGCAGAACAAATTGAGCGGTACACAAGTTCGATAAGGCAATTCATACGGTTAGTAAATCGGCAAATACCAAATGAAGGAAAATTGAATAAAGAGAATATCATTATTTTAAGAGAAGATGATACAGCATATTTAGATGATGGAAATACAAAAACAGATGGATATAAATATGAAGTATATTGGACATATACTTCGAAGCAAGAGAACACAACAAAAGAGGATATAATAGATCTTTCTCAAAAAAATGCAGTAACATTTTGCTTACAATGTTGGGAAAGATGTTATGACCATAAGAAAAGTAGATTAATATTTTTATCATTATTCTATAGAGGCTCTAGCAGTAAGGCAGAGCGTATAGAGTACATTAATGATAACTATGATGAAAATCATCTTTTTAGACCATATGAAATAACACAAGTAGTATGGCGATTAAGAAGAGACTTAAATGTATATCATAGTAACATTCCAGAAGATCATCATATGATTGAAAAATATGCGAAAAAATTTGAAAAAGGCATTCATGAGTTAAAAATACAACAATCTTACACTGAAATTAAGAGAGAATTGCCGCAGGAGGTTAAAAATAGTATAGAAAACTTTGAAACTCAGGCAGATATATTTGCTAAAATGATATTCAATTATGTAGCTATAACTGCTGCAACTACAGCAAGCGAATTGGAAAACTATTTTAAGGAAGATGAATGTTCAGACATTTTATTAAATGAGATACTCGACATACACAAGTCTATTGAAAGTATGAAGGAAAAGTTAGATATAAAAACCTTTAGATGGCAGAAAGACGGACACAGTACATTTTATGAAAATGAAAGAGAAAATACATTTTCAATGTATAACTGTATTAAATGCATATTTGGGTATTCGTACTTTAATAAATATTTATTTTTGAAGGGAATTGCAGAGAATTGGCACGCAAGGTTATTATATTTTAGTTACTACATTTCAAAAGACTTAAAAGAAACTTATTTTACAATAAGTATGACAAGCTTTGAAGGAAGGTTTAGAGATAACTACATGAACATTATTGAGGCAAAAACTCTTGAAGAATTGCTAAGTACAGAAAATGCTATCAAAGTAGCAAAGTGGCTTGAAGAAATTTGTGAAAAAACAAAGATGGTGAACTATTATAGTTCTATAATCGAAAAAGAAAAAATAAGATGCTTTAACTCAACAAGAGACATAGATAAGTAATTTCATAACTTAAAAAATGCTATCTATTTAATAATAGGTAGCATTTTTTTATATCAAATATTAATTAGCTATTATTCTATTATAGGAAAGTTTTCTGAACTTCATATAATAGAAATATTTTGCACACAAATTTACAAAAGCAACTTTATAAAAATTAACGAGTATGATATAATAGAAAAAATTAGAAGATGCTATAATTAATGTTATAAAAAGATTGCAAAGAAAGGGGTATAATTATAATAATTAATTATACAGATCAAGAAATAATAAATGAATCATAAATAAAGGATTTCTTATTGAAAAGTTATTACGCATTTAGTTAAAATGAAAAAAAGAGGTGAAAATAATGAAATTAGTATCTTTTCAATCAATGGAGGCACTAAAGTATTTAATTAATAAAGGCTACCTTGAAAGTGATGAAACAAAAATAAATATAGAAAAAGCAGGACCAACTTATTCTTGGATTTTAGAAAAAATGAATGAAAAGATTAAAAATCCAACTCATACCAAGTATCCTATTTGGTGTTGGGTGAGGTGTTATAATAATATTTGTCCACCTAAACATAAAGGAAAGCCAGTAGAAGGTTTTGATGTAAAAATAACTTTTAACAAAAATAAAGAAGATGTTTTTATAACAGATTATAGAAGATATTCGTTTTTACTTAATAATATATATATTCCAACATCAATTAAAGATAAAGAAGATTTTGAAGAAAAATTAAAAAAATACAATGTAACTTTAGAAGAATTAAAAGCTTATGTTAGAAAAGATAAATATAAAGAACATAGAAAAGATAAAGAATTTTTGCAATTATGTGAAGAAATAAGAAAGAGCTTTGATAGATGTATTACCGAAGATAGCGATATATTACAAGGATGTGTCTGGAGAATTAATATGGATGAAATCGAAAAAATTGAAATTCTAAATGACAAAGAATATAGATATGGTTCATTAAATTATTTGAGAGAAAATGGAAAGAGAATGAATTGGCAAAAAGATTTCTATAAGAAATTAAGAATAAAAAGGAAGTGAAAACAAATGGACAATAAAGGACAAAATTCGACAAATATAAACTGGTATCCAGGTCATATGGCAAAAACAAAAAAACAAATAATACAAGACTTAAAATTAATAGACATAGTAATAGAACTACTAGACGCAAGAATACCAATATCAAGTCAAAATCCAAACATAGCAGAAATAACAAAAAACAAAAAGAAAATAGTAGTATTAAACAAATGTGACCTAGCAGATGACAAACAAAACAAACAATGGATAGAATATTTTAATAAAAAAGGAATACCAGCAGTATTAACAGACTCAAACTCAGGAAGAGGAATAGACGAATGTATTAGACAAATAGAAAAAATAATGCAAGTTGAATTAGATAGTCAAGCAGAAAAAGGAAGAACTGGAAGAAAAATCAGAGCGATGATATTAGGAATACCAAATGTAGGAAAATCATCATTTATAAATAGAATATCAAAAAGAACAACAGCAGGAGTAGGAAACAGACCAGGTGTAACAAAACAAAAACAATGGATTAGAATAAATGAAAAAATAGAATTGTTAGACACACCAGGTGTATTATGGCCAAAATTTGAAAGTGAAGAAGTAGCTCTAAATTTGTGCTTTACAGGAACAATAAAAGAAGAAATATTAGATAAAGTAGAAATAGCATATCAATTAACAAAATTTTTATTAGAAAATTATAAAACAAAATTATGCGAAAGATATAAACTAGACGAAAAATACATAGAAGAAACATTACAACAAGACCAACCAGAAAATAGTAATATATATGAAATAATGTTACAAATAGGAAAAAATAGAGGATGTATAATGTCTGGAGGAAGAATAGATGAAGAGAAAACAGCAAGACTAATATTAGACGAATTCAAAAACGGAAAGCTAGGAAAAATAACGATAGAAATGTCCCATTAGAGACACATCTTAAACTACAAATTTTGGATGACGATGAACGAGCGAAGCAGAAAGTACTCCAAAGACAAGATTTGGCAGACGAGAATTTTGAAAAAATTCTTGGATGACGATGAACGAGCGAAGCGAAGTGAAAGGGAAAAACAATGAATGATTTTATAGAATTTAACAAAGAAGAGCAAGAAGTAAACCTAATGCCCCCACTAGTATGGGCATATATAGGTGACTGTGTATATGAACTATATATAAGAACAAAATTAGTAAACGAAACAAAACTAAAACCACATGCATTACATATAGAGGCAATAAAAAAAGTAAAGGCAAAAGCACAAGCAGAAACATTAAAAAACATATATGAAGAACTTACAGAAAAAGAAAAAGACATAGTAAGAAGAGGCAGAAATGCAGAAAATCATCATTTGCCTAAAAACGCTAATGTTCAAGACTATATGTATGCAACAGCATTTGAAGCATTAATAGGATACTTATATTTAACAAAACAGAATAATAGACTTAAAGAGATATTTAACAAAATATAAAAAATAAGTAAAGTATAGGAGAAATGCAAATGCAAGAAAAAGCAAAAAAACAAAATAAAAAGAATAGACTAAAAGTATTTGCAATTATAATAAGTTTAATAATTTTAATAACACTGTTAGGAACAGTATCAATATTAAGACAAAATGGATTATTAACAAATGTATTTCAAAAAGAAAATATACAAAAACAAGAAAATATAACAAACCAAGAAAATACAATAGAAATCAAGGAAGATCCAATTGAAAAATATGGCATTTTTGGAGAATATTACGAAAAAGCAATGCGAAAATTAGAAACATTAACTTTAGAAGAAAAAATTGCTCAGATATTTGTAATAGGAAATTCTTTAAATACAAATTACACAGAACTAGAAAAATATCAATTTGGTGGATACTTATTTTTCGAAGACTTTTTTAAGGGAAAAACACAAGAACAGATAAAAATAGCAATACAAAATTATCAATCTTGTTCAAAAATTCCATTATTAATAGCAGTTGATGAAGAAGGTGGAAAGGTAGTTAGAGTCAGCAATAATAAAACACTGTCAGAAACACCATTTAAATCACCAAGTCAGATATATAATAATGGTGGATTTGAAGCTATAAAACAAGACACAATTAATAAAAGTAATTTGTTAAATAATTTAGGAATAAACCTGAATTTTGCTCCAGTAGTAGATATAGCAAATAGCCAAAAAGATTATATGTATAGCAGAGCCTTGAAACAAAATAGAGATAAAACTTCAATATATGCAAGAACAGTAATTGATGCAAGTAAAGGACTAGGAGTATCATATACACTAAAGCACTTTCCTGGATATGGAAATAATGTAGATACACATATTGGAAGCTCTATAGATAAAAGAACATATGAAGAAATATATAATAATGATTTAGAACCATTTAGAGCAGGGATTGAAGCGGGTGCAGAATGTATTATGATTAGTCATAATGTTGTAACAAGTATTGATGACAAAAATCAAGCATCAATTTCTTCAAAAGTTCATGAATTATTGAGAAAAGAATTGGGATTTACAGGAATTATTATAACTGATGCACTAAATATGGGGGCAATTCGTGATGAAAATACAATAGAAAATGCAATTACAAAGGCAATTATAGCAGGAAATGATATGATTATTCTTTCAGTGGATACAAAAACAACGGATAAAGATGGTTCGAAAATAACATATGAAAGAGTAATTAATACAGTAAAAAAATCTATAGAAAATGGAAAAATTGGGCAAGAGAATATTGATGATGCAGTAACACGAATATTAGCTTGGAAATATTATAAGAAAATTTAAGTTTCGGTTAAAAAATAGAATTTATACAAAAAGTTATAAAATATCATAAAATTACGTTCTTTGCTGGTCAAACCAATCATATAAAGTTGTTTAATAAACTTTCCAAAAAAGAATAGTTAATCTAGCTTATCTGTATAAATATGAGTTCTCCCAACTGCGCATCACTGCATTTTATGATATTTTATAACTTTTTAAGTTTGAATATTGATAAAAAACTGAAACTTAAATATAAGAAAATGCTTGACTAAGACATGAAAAAATGATATAAATAATAAAGCTAATCAAGGCCCCTTGGTCAAGCGGTTAAGACGCCACCCTCTCAAGGTGGAATCATGGGTTCGATTCCCGTAGGGGTCACCAAGTATTAAAATAAAAATATAAACTATATGACTTTTCTTAACTAATTTGATTCTCAAACAAAGGGAATCGAAAAGGAGGAAAAGATAACAATCCAGTGGATTGTTATCCCGACGCGGGTAGATTATCCGTAGGGGGTCACCAAATAATATTCACAAATTTTGAAAAATTGAATAAATATAATAAGTAAATAGCAAATTTAAAAGGGAGTAGCTATAAATTACTAATCAACAGTCGCGATAGTTTATACTATCTGGTTAGTAAGCTTAAAGATTAAATTTTAAGTAAGTGAGACTTTTAAAAGGAATTTTAGTGCAATATAGGCAAAGAAATTTCTTTTAAAAGTCTCATATTTTATATTAAATAAACATATTTGCATAAATAAAGCAAAAAATGTAAAAATAAAAAAAGGAGGAACTTTCATGGAAAACAAAAAATGGTTCAATAAGAAAATTGAAGAAGTTGAAAAAGAGTTAAAAACAGACAAAGAAAAAGGACTAAAAGAAGAGCAAGTTCAACAAATAAGAAATGAAAAAGGATATAATGAATTAAAAGCAACAAAAAAGAAAACATTACTACAAAGATTTATAGATCAATTCAAAGACTTTTCAATAATTGTACTAATAATAGCAGCAATAGTATCAGGAATTGTAGGAATAAGCGAAGGAGAAGGAATTACAGATACAATAATAATATTATTAGTAGTAATTGTAAATGCAATTATAGGAATTGCACAAGAAAGCAAAGCAGAAAAATCACTAGAAGCATTACAAAAGCTAAGTGATCATGCTTCAAAAGTTATAAGAAATGGAAACTTAAAAGTAGTACCAGCAAAAGAATTAGTACCAGGAGATATAGTAGTACTAGATACAGGAGATTATATACCAGCAGATTTAAGAATTATAGAAGCAATAAATTTAAAATCACAAGAAAGTTCATTAACAGGAGAATCTGTACCAGTTGAAAAAATTATAGATGTAATTGAAGATGAAGAA
Source organism: uncultured Clostridia bacterium (assembly GCA_948891265.1). Taxonomy (GTDB): domain Bacteria; phylum Bacillota; class Clostridia; order TANB77; family CAG-508; genus CAG-269. The sequence continues at coordinate 21,913 of CAQUBD010000023.1, forward strand.
ATAGGAATAGGCGACAGAAAAAATATGTTATTTTCATCAAGTTTAGTAACATATGGTAGGGGAAAAGGAATTGTTGTAGAAACAGGAATGACAACAGAAGTAGGAAAAATTGCAGGAATGATAAGCAGCACAGAAGAACAAGAAACACCACTACAACAAAAACTAAATAAATTAGGAAAGACTTTAGGAATAGCAGCGATACTAATATGCTTAGTAATATTTGTAGTTGGACTATTACAAGGAAAAGAAGCAATTCATATGTTTATGACAGCAGTAAGTTTAGCAGTTGCAGCAATACCAGAAGGACTAGTAGCAGTATCAACAATAGTATTAGCAATAGGTGTTCAAAAAATGGTTAAGAGAAATGCAATTGTAAAAAAATTACCAGCAGTAGAAACATTAGGAAGCAGTACAGTAATATGTTCAGATAAAACAGGAACATTAACACAAAACAAAATGACAGTAGAAAAAATATTTTGGAATGATGCTACAAGAGATATTAAAAATATACAAGATAATGAAATAGATGAAGAATTAAAAAAATTAGTATATGCAAATATGTTATGTAATGACACAAAAATATCAAAAGATGGAACATTAACAGGAGACCCAACAGAAACCGCATTAGTAGATATGGCATTTAAATTAAACTTTGATCCAAGTATATATGATAGAACACCAAGAGTAGAAGAAATACCATTTGACTCAGATAGAAAATTAATGACAACAGTAAATAATGTAAATGGAAAATATATAGTATATACAAAAGGTGGAATTGACGAATTATTAAAAAGATGTACATCATATGAAATAAACAATGAAGTCAACACAAATATAAAAGACTATATAAACAAAATAAGAGAAAAAAATGAAGAAATGGCAAAAGAAGCTCTAAGAGTTTTAGGATGTGCATATAAAGAAATAGACCATATACCATCAAAAGAAGAAATGGAAACAATCGAAAATGACTTAATCTTTATAGGAATGGTAGGAATGATAGATCCACCAAGAGAAGAAGCAAAAGTAGCAGTAGAAAAGTGTAAAACAGCAGGAATAAAAGTTGTAATGATTACAGGAGATCATAAGATAACAGCAACAGCAATAGCAAAAAAACTAGGAATATTAGAAAATGAAAACGAAGCAATAACAGGAATAGAACTTGAACAAATGACAGATGAAGAACTAGAAAAAAATGTTAGAAAATACTCAGTATATGCAAGAGTATCACCAGAACACAAAGTAAGAATTGTAAAAGCATGGCAAAAAAATGGAGAAGTTGTTGCAATGACAGGAGATGGAGTAAATGACAGCCCAGCACTTAAAAAAGCAGATATAGGATGTGCAATGGGAATAGTAGGAACAGATGTAGCAAAAGAAGCGGCAGATGTAATCTTAACAGATGATAACTTTGCAACAGTAGTATCAGCAGTAGAAGAAGGAAGAAGAATATATGACAATATCTTAAAAGTTATACAATTCTTATTATCAAGTAATGTAGGAGAAATAGTAGTACTATTTTTTGCAACATTATTAACACCATTATTTAGTAAATGGTTTGGAATAACAGACATAAATAGTCTAGAAATATTATTACCAATACACATATTATGGATAAACTTAGTAACAGATTCATTACCAGCATTAGCACTAGCATTTGATCCAGCAAATAGTGACATAATGGAAAGAAAACCAGTAAAACCAGGAAAAGGCGTATTTACAAAAGGAATGACATGGAGAGTTATATATCAAGGGGCAATGATAGGATTATTAACACTTGCAGCATTTGTAATAGGATTAGCAACCACAAATGCACCAATAGATGGATTAACTTTAGACGAATCAAAAATAGAAGTAGGTCAAACAATGGCATTTGTAACATTAGCATTCTCAGAATTAGTTCATGTATTCAATATTAGAAACAATAAAAAATCAGTATTCAAAACAGGAATATTTAATAACATGAAATTAATTGGAGCAGTAATGCTATCTGCAATTTTAATGTTAGTAATATTACTGATACCTGGATTAAGAGAAATATTTAGCATACCAGTATTACCAACACAAAATATATTAGAGTTAGTAGGATTGGCATTTACACCGCTTGTAATTGTTGAAATATTTAAATTATTTAAAATTAATGGATGAGACATTTGGGACAGTGCAAAACTGTCTCATTTTTTTGTCGAAATTTGTATTAAAAATAGAACTTTTTGGCAAATTTTAAAATTATAATTTATATACTTTTTTGTAATAAGAGATGGCAAAAAAAGGAGGACTCTTTTAACTAAAATTTTAAAAAATACTTGTACTTTTTTTATTTTATAAGTATAATAATAATATATATATTATTATAAAAAGGAGAAAATAATTATGAGAGCTATAAGTAGTAGTATGGATGTACATGGAGTAAGATATACAGATAGAATAAAAAAGATAGAAAGAATAAGAAAGGCGACAGAAGTAGAAAAAAAAGAAGGAGTAACATCTGTTGGTTATTATGAAAAAAGAGGAATGACCGAAGAAGATAAAGAAAGAAAAACTAGTATGACACCACAAGAAGCATTTAGAAAAGAAATTGCACAAATGGCTAATTCTAGAGTATATGAAAAATTACAAAACATAAAACAAGAAGAAAAAGATGTAAATAAAGAGGAATTAGAAGAAACAGAGCAACAAGAAGTAAGATAGTTGATAAAAAATAACTTAAGAAGATGTTTGAAATATAAAAGGAAATACTAAGGAGGAAAAATAAAAAAATGTACGTATTTAATAAGATAACGGTAAATCCACAATTACCAAAGAGAATAGAGAAACTATCAGAAATATCAAATAATTTATGGTGGTCTTGGAATACAGAATTTCTAAGACTATTTAAAATGATAGATAAAGATTTGTGGGAAAACTGTGAGAAAAATCCAGTAAAGTTTTTGAGAAGAGTATCACAAGAAAGATTAGAGCAAGCGTCAAAAAATACAGAGTTTTTAAAAGAATATGATAGATTATCAAGACAATTTGAAGACTATATGAACAGCAAAAACACATGGTTTTCAAATAAATATCCAGAAAACAAAAATGATTTAATAGCATATTTCTCAGCAGAATATGGTTTAGACCAAACAATTCCAATCTATTCAGGAGGACTTGGAATATTATCAGGAGACCATCTAAAATCAGCAAGCGATTTAGGAATTCCATTAGTAGCAGTAGGACTATTATACAAAAATGGATATTTTCACCAAAAAATAAATGGATATGGAGATCAAGAAACAGAATATAACAATATAGAATTAAGCAATTTGCCTATAAATCCAGCAAAAAATAAAAATGGAGAAGAACTAAAAATATATGTTAAGTTTGAAAAAAGAAATGTATATTTAAAAGTATGGCAAATAAATGTAGGAAGAATAAAGCTATATTTATTAGATTCTGATATAGAAGAAAACAGTCCAGAAGACAGAGAAGTTACATTAAGACTATATGGTGGAGACCAAGAGATGAGAATAAAACAAGAAATTGTTTTAGGAATGGGTGGAACAAATTTATTAACAAAATCATTAGGGCTAAAACCAACTGTATACCATATGAATGAAGGTCATTCAGCATTTTTAATATTAGAATTAATAAAAGATATAATCAAGGAAAAACAGGTGTCATTTGAAGTGGCAAAAGATATTGCAAGCTCAAAAACAGTATTTACAACACACACACCAGTACCAGCAGGAAATGATATATTTCCAATAGAGTTAGTAGAAAAGTATTTTAAGGAATTTTGGTCAAGATTAGGATTAAATAGAGAAGAATTCTTAAAGCTAGGAATGAAGCCATGTAAAGACCTAGAATATGGATTTAATATGGGAATATTAGCATTGAAAGTTGCAGGAAAGAAAAATGGAGTAAGTGAATTACATGGAGCAGTTTCAAGAGAACTATTTGGAGATGTATGGCCAGAAATAGCAGCAAATGAATCACCAATAACATATGTAACGAATGGAATACATACATGTTCATGGCTTGCACCAAGTCTTAAGAAATTATATAATAAATATTTAATACCATATTGGCAAGATAATATCCATAATGATGAAGTATGGAAAAAAATTGAAGAGATACCAAATAAAGAATTATGGAAAATACATCAAGAAAGAAAAGAAAGATTATTAGAATTAGTAAAAATAAGTACAACAAATAGATTAAGAAGATCAGGATATAGTTATGATGAAATAAATGATATAACATCAAAACTAAATCCAAATGTATTAACAATAGGATTTGCAAGAAGATTTGCAACATATAAAAGAGCGACATTAATATTTAAAGATTTAGAAAGAATAACACAAATATTAAATAATCAAGAGAGACCAGTCCAATTAATATTTGCAGGAAAGGCACATCCAGCAGATAAAGAGGGACAAGACTTAATAAAGAGAATACATGAAATATCAATGATGCCACAATTTAAAGGAAAAATATTTTTACTAGAAAACTACAATATAGCAATGTCAAAATATTTGGTAAGTGGTGTAGATGTATGGCTAAATAACCCAAGAAGACCAATGGAAGCATCAGGAACAAGTGGACAAAAAGCATCAGTAAATGGAGTTATAAACTTTAGTGTATTAGATGGATGGTGGGCAGAAGGATATAACCAAGAAAATGGATGGACTATAGGAACAAATGCAGAATATACTTCATATGAAGAACAAGACATAGCAGATAGCCAAAGCATGTATCATACACTAGAAGAAAAAATAATTCCTTCATATTATCAGAAAGATGAAAATGGGATTTCTGAAAAATGGATGAAAATTATGAAAAATTCTATAATGACAACAGGAGGAAAATATAGTACATCAAGAATGCTTGTAGATTATACAAATAATTTATATATGCCATTATGCAATTTAACTAAAAAATATTATGAAAATATTGATAATGTAGCAGAATTTAATTTGTGGAAAAAGAATTTATATACAAATTGGAAAGATATAAAAATTACTCAAAAAAATAATCTAAATAATATTACAATGGATGCAGGAAACAATATAGAAGTTAGATGTGAAGTACATCTTCCAAATATAGATATTGAAAATATAAATGTAGAATGTTACTATGGAAAAATATTAGATAATGGAGTAGTTGAGAATGTTAGTATAATTCCTATGAAATTAGAAAATAGTAATCAAGATGAAAAAACATATGAATATTCTACAAAAATAGAATTAAAGACTGGCGGAAATTATGGTTATACTTTTAGAGTTATGCCAAAACATGAGATGATATTGGATTCAGAAAATTTAAATTTAGTTAAATGGATTACTAACTAATTAAAGATAGAAAAATTATTAAAAAAGTGACTATTTAATTAGTCACTTTTTATAATTCTATTTTTAAAATCTAAATTCCCTTCTGAAATATTACTAAATGCAATAGTGTAGATATTTGTACTAAGAATATCTTTATTAAGCAGGTTTTCCATATTTCTATTAGTATTATTATCTACAAACTTTTTAACAGAAGTTATAATCTTAAGATTAGTATTTTTTTTAGAAATTTCAGAAATAATATTCTTTCCATTACTATTAAAACCTAAAACTCTAACATAAGGAACAGTATTTTTGGCAATTCGCATATCATTTTTAGTAACACCTAATAAAGCATATAAAAGAATTCTTTGAATTCTAGTTTGAGTATATCTTTTAGACTTTATCAAACTTATTAATTCATAAAGAGTATTACAAGAATTTGCAGCATTTTTTATATTAAACTCTAAGCCTTCAGAAACATCAGGAAGATTAGCTATTTCATCAATTGATAATTTTCTTAAAACATATATAATCTCCTTTTCAAAAATACTTAAATCTGGAACAATATAACCATTTTTAAGGTTATTCATCAATATATTATATGTATCAATAGGTATTAAATTTTTAATAGTATCAAAATTTTTATTCTTAACAAAATTTCTAATAGCAGTACTACTAGCAATATTACTAGAAAAACTATAGCTATTATGTTCAGACTCAAACCTAGGAATACAAATAGGCTTAATAGAACTTTCATATTTTTTCAAAGCTTTTAAATATTCAATTCCCAAAATATTATTAGGACAAGATAAAATATTTAAATATTCTTCAGAGTTACCTGAATACACAAATAAAGCATTTTCACGAGCTTTAGGGAAAGATATACCTTTCTTTAATTCGGCAGCAAGAATGGATTTATATTCGTTTGGCTCTTTATATAAAATTTCAGCAATTTTATTTAAAATATTTATATCTTGAACCTCGGTACCAAATGATAAATAGTCTACAATATTTAATGAATTTAATATTTTAATTGCACCATCTGCAAAGTTTTCTCCACTTGATATTGAGTATAAAGTAGGTAATTCTATTACTAGATCAATTCCATTTGAAAGAGCCATTTTAGTTTTTTCCCATTTATCTATTATAGAAGTAGAGCCACGTTGAGTAAAATTTCCACTCATAATAGCAATTGTATAATCACAACCAGTCAATTTTTTAGACTTTTCTAAATGATATAAATGACCATTATGAAATGGATTATATTCTGCAATAATTCCTAAAATTTTACTCATAATATACCTTCTTTCAAAAACTCTTGTTAATTTTTAACTATATTGATATAATAGCATAAAGTATTTGAAAAAACAAGAAAGTATGGCAATCGTTTAAAAATTAACTTGGTCATAATAGACCATACACTTTTTGATTTTAAATTTAATAAATATCATTAATATGCAGCTGACGCTTGATTGGAATGAGATTTAGAATTTGTTTTTGCTATAAAATGAGGAATGCTCAGGGAAAAAGTTTATTATATT
>CAQUBD010000024.1 GCA_948891265.1 uncultured Clostridia bacterium
TTATTTTAGATAATATGAAGAGAAGTAATATAAATGATAAAAATTAAATTTAAAAGAAATAGATTATTTACAAATAGCTAACTTATAGATATAATAATGATATAGATACAAACTACAGATGTATGAGAAGAAAAATAAAGGAAAAAATATACATAGGAGGAAAAGATGGAAAGAGTACATATAAAAGAAAAAGGAATAACAATAATTACACTAGTGATAACAATAATAATACTTTTGATATTAGCAGGGATAAGTATAGCTTCATTAGTGGGAAATGAAGGGTTAATAAATAAAACTAAAAAGGCAAAAAGTGATTATGAAAATGCACAAGAGGAAGAATTAGCAATGTTAGATGAATATGGTAATTTTATTAATTCTGGAGATATAGGTAATACAGGAAGTACTGGACAGAATGTAGAAACAATAGAAGTAACTAAATTAGTAAGCGATATGCAAGAGATGAAAAAACAAATAGAAGAATTAAAAAATACAACAACTACATCTACAACAATTGATAAAGTTTATCCTGTAGGAAGTATATATATGAGCGTTGATCAAACAAATCCTTCAGAATTATTTGGAGGTAGTTGGACTGTGTGGGGTTCTGGAAAAGTTCCTGTAGGAGTGAATACAGCAGATGGTGATTTTAATGTATCAGAGAAAACAGGGGGAGAGAAAACACATACATTATCTATACATGAGATGCCAGCTCATAATCATTCTATTACGGCTGAAGGAATGACTAGATATGAATTATTAGCAGATATTGGACTAACCAATAATGAGTGGGGTATACACTGGCAGACAACAGAAGGATTTAGAGCTAATAAAGGGATAATGAATAATACTGGTGGAAATGCACCACACAATAATTTACAACCATATATAACTTGTTATATGTGGAAAAGAGTGAGTTAATAGTTAATAAACTGCAAATATTAAAAGCGAGAAAAAAGTCTAAACCTACAAACTTTTTTCTTGCTTTTTGTCATTTTATATAGTAATATATAAACAGCAAATAAAACTGATACAAAAAGGTGTGACTCCATTGTTTCAGTTAACAAAATAGAAATGTGACAAAAAGGTACGTCCCCTTTGTCACAAAAGTTGGAGTGAAAATAAAAGATGTATTTAAAAAGATTAGAATTACAAGGGTTTAAATCCTTTGCAGATAAAACTATATTAGAATTAAGACCAGGAATAACAACAGCAATTGGACCAAATGGGTCAGGAAAAAGTAATATATCAGATGCTATAAGATGGGTACTAGGGGAGCAAAGTATGAAATCCCTAAGGGGTGCGAAGTCTTTAGATGTTATTTTTGCTGGTACTCAAAATAGAAAGTCTCTAGGTTTTGCAGAGGCATCTTTGGTGTTCGATAATTCGGATGGAGCATTACCAATTGAATATACAGAAGTTACTGTTACAAGAAAGATATATAGAAGTGGTGAAACTGGTTATTATATAAATAAAGTTCCATGTAGATTAAAAGATATTTTGGAATTATTTATGGATACTGGTATTGGAAAAGATGGATATTCTATTATTGGACAAGGGAAGATTGATGAGATTTTAAGTAATAAGTCAGAAGATAGAAGACATATTTTTGAAGAAGCTGCGGGAATTGTAAAATATAGATCAAGAAAAGAAGAGTCTGAGAAAAAGTTAGAACATACAAAGTTAAATCTTCTTAGAATAAATGATATTTTGTCTGAAATTGAAGGCAATTTAGAGCCACTTCAAATGCAATCAGATAAGGCTAAAAAATATTTGAATTTAAGAGAAGAGTTAAAAAGTATTGAAATTGGTTTATTTGTGTACAACATTGAAAAATATAAAAAAGATTTAGAAGAACTAGTACAAGCAATTGAAGTAATGCAACAAAACAGTAATGCAGAAGAGGAAAAATTAGAAAATATAAAAAAATTAAAAGAAGAGTTAAAATTAAGCATAGATAGTATAACAGAAGAAATTGAAAATATGTCTAACATAGGATTTGAAAGTCAAAAGCAAATTGAACAATTAAATTCTGATATTAATGTGGCAAAAACAAGAATTACAAATAATAATGAAAATAGTGGAAGATTTGCAAAAGAAATTGAAGAGCAAAACACAAGAATTACTGAATTAAATGAAGAATTAGAGCAAAAAGAAGCAAGAAAAGATAGCTTAAAACAAAATAAAGAAAAGTTTGAAAAAGAGTTAAATGAAAAACAAGCTGAACTTGATAAATTAACACAAAAATTATCTGCTAAGGAACTTGAAATTGAAGGATACAAACAAACTGTAGAGCAAAATACAGATAAAAAATATGAACTACAATCAGATATAAATACACAAAATATAAACTATCAAAACTATGAAAAAAGACAATCACAAATAAAACAAGAAATGCAATCAACAATTTCTGAATTAGATGCTACAAGAATGAATAAAGAAGAAATAGCAAAACAGTTTAATGAGATAGAAAATAAAAGAAATAAAGCACAAAAATCATTAGATGAAGTTGCTAAACAAAGAGAAGAAGCTAATCAAAAAATAAAATCTTTTGAAAGCAATATAAATATTTTATCTGGAGACATGAGAGTAAAAGAGTCAAAATTGAAATTCTTAATAGAAACTGAAAAAGAAAAGGAAGGTTATATTAAGAGTGTTAAATCTTTGCTAAAAGACTGTGAAAATGTAAAAGAATTAGGAAAAGGAATGCATGGTGTTTTAGCAAATATTATAGAAGTTCCAGATGAATTAGAAACAGCAATTGAAATGTGCTTAGGAGCAAGCCTTCAAAACATAGTAACAGAAACTGAAGATGATGCAAAAAAATTGGTAGAGCATCTAAGAAAAAATAATTTAGGAAGAGCATCATTTTTACCAATATCATCTGTTAAAGGAAAAAAACTAGATAAAATCAGGGGAAATCAAAATGGCATAATAGGAATTGCATCAGATTTAGTAAAATACAACAAAAAATATGAGCAAATTATTCAAAATCTACTTGGAAGAACAGTTATTGTAAGTAATATGGATATTGCTATAAGAGTGGCAAAAGATAATGGATATACATTTAGAATAGTAACAAAAGATGGAGATTTGATTAATCCATCAGGAGCTATAACAGGTGGTTCAGTTGCTAAGAAAACTGTAAATATTTTAGGTAGAGGAAAAGAAATTGAAAAATTAGAAAAAGAAATCAATAATTTAAGACAAAAAATAGAAAAACTACAAAATGATAAGCAAAATTATGAAGAATCAATTGAAGGAATTTTAGAATTATCATCAAATTTAGAAAAACAATTACAAGAAATAGATATTACATATGCAACAGAAAAACAAAAAATAATTTCAATTGATGAAAACATAGAAAAACTTCAAAAACGCTTAGCAAGACTAAAAGAAGAACAAGCAAATCTTGAAAAACAAAAAGAAGAAGCAATTCAAAATAGACAAAATATTGAAAAAGAAATACAAGAGATAATTGCAAAAAATGAAGAACTATCTAAAATAATAAATGAATTTGCTGAACTTAATAAAGATGACCAAAAATATATTGATGACTTAAATTTTGACATTACTAATTTAAAAATATCTGTATCATCATTTGATGAAAGCGAAAGTTCAATACAAGAAATACAAGAAAGAATTAATCAGGAATTAGAAAATACAAAACAAAGTATTGAAAACAAGAAAAATCAAATAAATCAAATTAAATTAGATAATGAAGGTTTAGAAAAATCAATTCAAGAAACACTTCAAAAAATAGAAGAAATAAAACGAAGTGTACAAAACAGTAGCACAAAAGTTGAAGAACTAAAACAAGAAAGAAACTTAAAAAATGAAAAACTTTCAAAACAAGAAGATGAATTAACAGCTAAATTTAAAATTATAGAAGACTTAAAAGGACAACTTGTAAAATTAGATGTTAAGAAAACAAAAATTGAAGAAGACATTAATTCAATATACAACAAAATGTGGGAAGAATATGAACTTACACCAAATAATGTAGGAGAATATCCAAAACCAGAAAATGTTCAAACAACACAAAGAAGAGTAAATGTATTAAGAACAGAAATAAAAGAACTTGGAAGTGTTAATATAGATGCTATTGAAGAATACAAAAACTTAAAAGATAGATATGATTTTATGAGTGAACAAAGATTAGATCTAGAAAACACAATGAGCAAACTAAGAAATGTAATTTCAGAAATGACACAAATAATGAAAGAACAATTCAAAGAACAATTTAAAGTTATAAATAAAAACTTTGGAGAAGTATTTGCAGAATTATTTGGCGGTGGAAAAGCAGAATTAAAACTAGAAGATGAAAACAATATTTTAGAATGTGGAATAGAAATAACTGTACAACCACCAGGAAAGAAACTACAAAGCATGACATTATTATCAGGTGGGGAAAAAGCATTTACCGCAATTGCATTACTATTTGCAATTTTAAAGATAAATCCAGCACCATTCTGTGTACTAGATGAAATTGAAGCAGCTTTAGATGATGTAAATGTATTTAGATATGCAGAATATTTAAAGAAATTTTCTAAAGATACTCAATTCTTGGTTATTACACATAGAAAGGGAACAATGGAAGTTGCAGATACTGTGTATGGTGTAACTATGGAAGAAAGTGGAATTTCTAAGTTGTTATCTATGAAAATGTCCCATTAGGGACGTTTTAAGTCAGCTGTTCAAGCTCTGCTTGTTACAGATGACTTATGCAGAATTTGTGAAACAAATTCTACCTACATTATTTGGGGACACATCTTGTTAAATAAATGAAAAAACGGCGGAACTTAATTACTTTCCACCGTTTTTTATGTGCTGTGATTAAGATACTTTATACAGTAAGGCCCATTGCCTCAGCCTTTTTCTTGCAGAACTTTACCTGCTTATCATTGACACTGTATTTACCAATCTCAATTTTTTGGTCAAGTAGAGCAAGATTGTTTAACCAAAGAATGAAATCTTTGAACAGATTCCGATTATCGGTTGTTGCTGTCATTGATTTTTTAGGACCTTCTAAAGTAATTTTGTACATAATGTATATGCCTCCTATATAATTGATAAATTAATTATAACACAATTTTTCCAATAAAGCAAGAGTTAACATAAGAAAAATTTCCCTAACCCAATAAATATAAGTAAAATTCCAGAAATTATAGACCAAATATTTTCAGGAAGTTTATAAAATTTATTAATATTTGCACCGATACAATTACCCAAACTTAAAAAGAATAATTGAAAAATACTAACTAAAATAGGAAAAAGTTTCAAGTTTATATTAATAATACAACCACCTATGCCAATACACAAACTATCTAAAGAAAGAGCAATTGCTAAGAATATTGATTCTTTTGGATCAATGACTTTTGAATTATCTAAATCGCTACAAATGGGATTATTAAATACATTAGAAGAAGTGGATTTCTTTTTTAATGCTTCAAAACATATATATGTTCCCATAAATACTAGAATAACTGTTCCTATCAATTTAGTAATGAAAACAGGAAAAATAGCTTGGATAATATTTCCTAAAAATATGGATAAGTATGTTATAAATGTAGAAATTACAAATAGTATTATTTTCCCTATTAATGATATTTTTGTATTTTGTATTCCATATGTAATTCCTATTCCAAGTGAATCTATGCTACTTGAAATTGCTAGTAAAATAGAATTTAACATAATAACACCTCTTAAGCATAATATGACAAATTATAGTAAAAAGTTATTGCATTTTTATGTAAAATATGATATAAAATTAAAGATACTATAAACATTATTTCAGCCATGTATGGCAGAAAGGGATATTATGGAATATGCTTTTTATACAGAATGTACATTTATTTCAAACTTATATGCAATTTTTAATATTACTATTAAAAGAAATTATGTTGATAAAAATGGACGGAATGTAGTATATGAAGGAAATGTAATAATTGATGAACAATTAAATATCGATTCTGATGGAAATTTGTGTTATGAAGAATTTGACGATACCAAGCTTATTAAAGAAAGAATAAGAGAAGCTAGAAATAAATGTATTAGAAGAGCAAAGTGGATTTTTCGTTATTAATAAGAATTAGACCTTCGGGTCTTTTTCTTATTGTATGGAAAATTAAAAATTTTCGTATACAACAGAAACATAAATATATAGTATAACAAAAATATTAGTAATAAAAAAGTACAAGCCACATATATTTTAAAGAAAAGAAATTCATAAGAAAAAGGAGTGTATTTTATGTGGCATACTATAAGAAAAGAGGAAGTTTTAAAAAAACTAGATACGAATGAAAAAACAGGATTATCAGAAGAATCTGTTAAAAAGAGACAACAAGAATATGGGAAAAATAAATTAGAGGAGAAGAAAAAAGAAAGTTGTTTTATAAAATTTATAAAACAATTTAATGACTTTATGATAATTATTCTAATTTTAGCATCTATAATATCAGCAATCGTATCTAGAATGCAAGGAGAAAATGATTATGTGGATTCAATTATAATTATAGGTATAGTTGTTTTTAATGCACTAATGGGGGTTATACAAGAGGCAAAAGCAGAGAAATCAATAGAGGCATTAAAACAGATGACTCCTCAAATTGCGAAAGTAATAAGAAATGGTAAAAAAATAGATATAAATGCCGAAGAATTAGTAAAAGGGGATATTATAGAACTTGAAGCTGGAAATTTTGTGCCTGCAGATTGTAGAATACTTGAAAGTCATAATTTAAAAATAGAAGAATCATCTTTAACAGGAGAAACTGAACCATCACTAAAAGATGCAAATATGATATGTAAAAAGGATATTCCTTTAGGAGATATGAAAAATTCAGCTTTTATGGCAAGTATCACAGTAAATGGACACGGAAAGGCAGTTGTTACAGATATAGGAATGAACACAAAAGTAGGACAGATTGCTAGTATGATAATAGAAGATGAAGCACCAGAGACACCATTACAAAAAAAATTAGGAGAAGTTGGTAAAATATTAGGACTAGCATGTTTAGCAATTTGTATTATAATATTTGTTATGGGACTAATAAAACATGTAGAGCCTGTAGAAATGTTTATGACTGCAGTAGGATTAGCTGTTGCAGCAATTCCAGAAGGATTACCAGCGATAGTTACTATTATGCTCTCAATAGGAGTTACTAAAATGGCAAGAAAAAATAGCATAATTAGAAAGCTACCAGCAGTTGAAACACTTGGGAGTAGTAGTGTGATTTGTTCAGATAAGACAGGAACATTAACTCAAAATAAAATGAAAGTGGTTGATGTAAGAAGCAAAAATAAAAAATTTATAATAGAATTAGGAACATTATGCACAGATTGCGAAATAATTGTGGAAAATGAAAATAGAAATGTAAGTGGAGAGCCAACTGAAAAAGCTATAGTAGAAGAATGTGTTAATATGGGTGTATTAAAAAGCGAATTAGAAATGCTTATGCCAAGAGTTAATGAAATTCCATTTGATTCAAATAGAAAAATGATGACAACAATACACAAAATAGGAAGTAAATATCGTATAATTACAAAAGGAGCACCAGACGTATTATTACAAAGATGTACAAAGGCAGTCCAAGAAGTAAATTCAATAGGAAATCAATATAATATAAAAGTCGAGGCTTTAGGAATTTCACGTATACAAAATGATAATAGGCAAATGGCTCAAAGAGCATTAAGAGTAATTGCTGTGGCATATAAAGATATAGATTATTTACCAAGTAAAATTGATACATCAAGTATAGAAAATGACTTAACATTTGTAGGATTAATAGGAATGATAGATCCACCAAGAGAAGGAGTAAAAGAAGCAGTAAAAACATGTAAACAAGCGGGAATAAAAACTGTAATGATAACAGGAGATCACTTAGAAACAGCAAAAGCTATTGCAAAAGACTTAGGAATATTAGGAGTAAAAGATAAAGCAATAACAGGACAAGAACTAGATAAAATAACACAAGATAAGCTAGAAAAAGATATAAAAGAATATGCTGTATTTGCAAGAGTCACACCTGAACATAAAGTTAGAATTGTAAAAGCATGGCAAAGAAATGGTGCAGTAGTAGCGATGACTGGTGATGGTGTAAATGATAGCCCTGCTCTAAAAAATGCAGATATAGGAATTGCAATGGGAAAAAATGGCACAGATGTTGCTAAAAATGCCGCTGATATCATTCTTACAGATGATAATTTTGTAACAATCGTAGAAGCGGTGAAACAAGGAAGAAATATATATGATAATATCAAAAAAGCTATACATTTCTTAATTGCTACAAATATTGGAGAAATAGTAACAATTTTTATGGGACTAGTATTAGGATTAAAATCTCCATTACTTGCAATTCAATTATTATGGATAAATTTAGTAACGGATTCATTACCAGCAATAGCGTTAGGACTTGAAAAACCTGAAAAAGATATAATGAATAGAGAACCAGTAAATAGTAAAAAAGGAATTTTTGCAGATGGATTATGGAATAAAATTGCAGTGGAAGGAATAATGATAGGAATTCTAACCCTTGTGGCATTTAGTGTGGGAAATAAATATTTTGGATTAGAAGTTGGAAGAACAATGGCATTTTTATCTATAGGATTTTTAGAATTAATACATAGTTTTAACATTAAAAGTGAAAAATCAATATTTAAAACTGGAATTTTTGAAAATAAATATTTAGTAGGGAGCTTTGTTTTAGGTATTTTTATACAGACTATAGTAGTTATTATTCCAATTCTTGCTAATATTTTTGAAGTTGTTCCTTTAAATTTTACACAATGGATTATAACAATTTGTATATCTTTAATACCTATACCTGTTATGGAAATTCAAAAAGCATTAGATAATAGGAATGAACATACAGTAAAAAATAGTAATTTTTTAAATGACAAAACATCTCAAATAGAACGTATATGAAATTAAAGCAAATAGGCGGATTTTAAAATGTTATTAATGTCCGCTTTTGTTCTGTTATAGGAAAAATCGCAGATTTTCCTATAACATCAAACATTGTACACAATTTTACTATTGTAAAATTGGCACACGAACAAAGACGCGGATTTAAAAATGCTTAAAACAGAAACAATGTTATTAATGTCCGCTTTTGTTCTGTTATAGGAAAGTTTTATTTATGCATAAATATTTAATTATATCTTCCATAAACTTTCCTATAATAGAAATACATTCCACAGAAAAATTGCTAAGCAATTTTTCGCGGGCGAACAAAGACGAGGCATGAAAAGTAATTTAAAAGGTCTGAGAATTTTAATCATGCCTCTTTTGTTCTATAGAAATAAGCTTCATATTTATGCTTTTTAGTGTATAAGATTTGGATGTAATAAGAAAAATGTCGAATTTTGCGGTCGATTTTTACATAAAAATTTAAAAATTAATTGACATGAAACAAATATGAAGTTATAATTTAGTAAAATTTTTAAATCAATAAATTTTCAATCAAAGAATAATTAGATCTAATTAAATTCCAATATAAAACAAATAGAAAGATGGGAGGTGAGAGCAATTTAAATGAATACAAAATTTGTGTCCAACAGTAATTATGTTCTTAGAAAAGTATTAAATAATGAAGATTGCTTAGATATTATTAAAGATTTTATAGAGTCAATTTTAAATATAAATATAGAAGAAATAGAATTAAATCCATATTTGAAAAAAAGAGAAAAATATTTGCCTAAAGAGGAGAATTTTGGAATAGTAGATGTAAGAGTAAGAACAGATGAAAATGAAGAAATAAATGTAGGTATACAATTTATAGACGGAATGTATATACAAACGAAAATGCTAATGTATTATGCTCAAATACATTTAAATCAGCTAGAATATGATGAGGAAAGGGAATTTGCAAGGACAATAACTATAAACTTATTAGATTTTAAATACTTTACATCACAAGAATATTTGAAAGTTATAAAGATAAAATCTAATGAAATATATGTAAATGTAGAAGAAGTGGAATTATATGTAATAGAGTTACCTAAATTTGATTATACAAAAAATATAGGTAGAAGGGAACAATGGATAATATATTTAAAAGGATATGAAAATAAAGAAATAATAGAAGAAATAAAAAATACTAATAAAAATATAAAGCTACTGGATGAATTAATTGAAAAATATTGGTTAGAAGAAAAAATGGAATAAACAAAATTAGAGGTTAAAAATAACCTCTAACTTTGAATAAAAATAACTATTAATGAGATGTGCTAGAAGATTGCCTTAATGTAACTTTTACAACAGTACCAGCATCAACTTGAGAACCTTTTGGAGGATCTTGAGATGTTACAATACCTTTACCATCGGTACTTATATTTAAATTAGAATTTCTTAATTCAGTTGTTGCTTGGTACAAGCTTTTTCCAGTTAAATCAGGTACAGTAGTAGAAACTTTTACATTTTGATCATATAGCATAACTAGAGAATTTTTTAGTAATGATACTCCAGGCTTTGGAACTTGATCAATAACGAGAGTACTATTTTTATCATTTGAAGTAGATATTTTTGTACTAAATCCAGCATCTTTAAGTACTTTTTCAGCTTCTGCAATAGTTTTATTTCTAATTTCAGGAACAGTAATCAAATTAACATTTTCTGTAGAAGATTCATCAGAAGGAATATCTAAATAAGGTAGAATGTCAGTTAACATTTGGGAAACTACAGGCCCTGCTAATGTACCACCTTGGTGATTGCTTTTTGGAGGCTTATATAATGTAAGTAATAAGACAATTTGAGTATCCTCGATAGGAGAGATAGCGACATATGAAGCAACATAACCATCAATATCTTCTCTACCATCTCTTGGCTCAGATGTACCAGTTTTTCCACCTACAGTATATCCAGTGACATCACCTCTCCAGCCAGAGCCTGATTCTACAACATATTGCATCATAGATTTAACTGCTGAAGCTGTTTCAGCAGAAATAACTTGTCTAACTTCTTCAGTAGGTATTTCTGTTATAGCTCCTGTATCGGTATTTGTAATTGACTTAACAATTCTAGGTTTAACTAAAGTACCATTATTAGCAACTGCTGATATTGCGGTAGCCATTTGCAATGGAGTGATGCTAAATCTTTGACCAAATGACATAGTAGCTCTTTCAATTGGAATTACAGTAGATTCATCTTTAAATATGGAAGTTCCTTCACCAGATAAAGAGATACCAGTTTTATCAAATAGCCCAAAAGCTTTATAATACTTATATAAAGTACTAGTACCAACTCGTGAACCTAATTGTATAAAAGCAGGATTACAAGAGTTCCCCAAAGCTTGTGTTAGTGTTTGATATCCATGTGGATTATCTGCCCAGCATTTAACAGTAATGCCAGTTACATTTTCAGCTCCAGAACAATAAAAGTCACTAGCCTTGTCAGGAGTTGTAATTCCTTCTTCTAACGCAGCAGATGCAGTAATAACTTTAAATACAGAACCTGGTTCATACAATTCAGAAACAGATTTATTAGACCACATTTTATATATAGCAGAAACCTTTTCTTTAGAGTCCAATGAATCATAAGTTTTAGAAAGATAATCATTAGGTGTAAAAGGTTGATTTAGGTCATAGTTTGGATATGTTGCCATTGCCAATATGTCACCAGTCTTTGGATTCATAACAATACAACTACCACCATTTTCGATATTATTATTTTCAACGGCTTGTTTTAAATATTTCTCAACAATAGTTTGAATCTTTAAATCAATAGTAAGAGTTAGATCACTACCATTTTCAGCAGGTATATATGTTTTTTCTGCATTAGGAATTTCTTCTTGACTAGCACTTTTTGAACTAATAATTTTACCAGGAGTACCAGATAAAGTAGAATCCCAACTAAATTCAATACCAGCTAATCCCTGATTATCACTACCACATGAACCCAATACTTGAGACAAAACAGTAGATCCAGGATAATATCTTTTAGTGTCTTCATCTATATTTATACCAACATAAATGTCATTATCTTTCATCCAATTTCTTAAAATATCTACTTTATCTTGTTCAACTTTTTTTATTATCGTTTCTACTTGAGAAGTACTATTAACTTTTGAAAGGATTTCTTCATAGTCAAGTTCAAATATTTCAGAGAAAGCTTTTGCAACTTTTTCCTTTAATACTCTAGTTTTATCAGAATTTCCAGAAACTTTAATTTTATTAGGGTTTATTGTTATAGTATCAACAGAAGCACTTGTAGCTAAAACTTTTCCAGTTGAATCATATATAGAGCCTCTTTTAGGACTAATAATTTGATTTATAGATTGTTGGTTATATGCAAGTTCTTTTAAATGACCACCTTGAAAAAATTGTATAAAGCCGATTCTACATATTAATAAAATAAAAATTAAAATAACTACTATAAATATTAATTTTAATTTTTTTATATATATAAAATTTTGGGAATTAAAGTCTTTATTTATTCTTACAATTTGTGCAGTTTTTTTACTTTTTACAGGGTATTTTTGTTTTTTATTCATATTTTTTTTATTATTCAATATTTCCACCACTCTTTTGTTTAATATCTTAAGCATATTTTACATTAAAAAGTTAAAAAAAGCAATAAAATTATTTCTAAATTATGGTTTGTTTGAAAGTTATGGTGGTATATATGACCACGAATTTGTAATGTTTAAACTAGAAAAAACGTTATTAATGTCCGCTTTTGTTTGAGGATAATAGCTAAAATATAAGCTTATAAATGAAAGGAGAAATATGATTTCAAATATAAAAACAATTTCACTAAACGGAATAGATGGGAATTTAATAGAAGTACAAACAGATATAAGTGGAGGACTTCCTAACTTCGAAATAGTAGGACTCCCAGATACAAGTGTAAAAGAATCAAAAGAGAGAATAAAATCAGCAATTAAAAATTCAAATATAGAATTTCCAAGTAGAAGAATTATAATTAATTTAGCCCCTGCTAGTACAAAAAAAGAAGGGAGTAAATACGATTTACCTATTGCAATAGGTATTTTAAAGGCTTTAAATGAAATATTAGAAGAAAGTTTAGAGAATACAATATTTATAGGAGAGCTATCTTTAGATGGAAAAATAAATAGAATAAACGGAATATTGCCTATGTGTATAGAAGCTAAGAATTTAGGAATAAGAAGGGTGATTCTTCCAAAGACTAATGAAAGAGAAGCTGCTGTTGTAAATGGATTAGAAGTAATAGGAGTGAAGAATTTAAAGGAAACAGTTGAGTATCTAAATAAACAAATAAATATAGAGAATGCTAAAATTGATATTATAGAAATGTTTAATAGAACAAATAAGGAAGAAGTAGATTTTTCAGAAGTAAAGGGTCAAGAAAATGTAAGAAGAGCATTAGAAATAGCAGCTGCAGGAGGACATAATTGTCTACTAATAGGACCACCAGGTGCTGGTAAAACTATGATTGCAAAGAGAATTCCAACAATATTGCCAGATTTAACATTTGAAGAGGCACTAGAAGTAACAAAGATACATAGCATATCTGGAATATTAAATAATGATATAGGAATAGTAACCAAAAGACCTTTTAGGAGCCCACATCATACAATATCTCCAACGTCAATGATTGGAGGAGGTAAAATTCCAAAACCTGGAGAGATAAGCTTAGCACATAATGGAGTATTGTTTTTAGATGAATTACCAGAGTTTAATAGAAATACACTAGAGGTATTAAGAGGTCCATTAGAAGATGGAAATGTGACAATATCAAGATTATATTCAAAAGTAACATACCCATCTAATTTTATGCTAATTGCAAGTATGAATCCATGCCCATGTGGTTATTATGGAAGTATTGAAAAAGAATGTCAATGTTCAAAAGTATCAATAGATAGATATTTGAATAGAATTAGTGGACCATTATTAGATAGGATAGATTTACATGTTGAAGTTAAGCCAGTAAAATATGAAAAACTAAATTCAGAGAACAGGATAGAAAATTCAAAACAAATAAAGGAAAGAGTGAATAGTGCAAGAAGGATTCAATATTTAAGGTACAAAGATGTAAATATATTTTCAAATTCTGAGTTGACTCCAAAGATGATAGAGAAATATTGTATATTAAATTATGAATGTAAAAAAATATTAGAAATAGCTTTCAATAAGCTAGGACTAAGTGCAAGAGCATATACAAGAATTTTAAAAGTTGCTAGAACAATAGCAGATTTAGATAATGAAAGAAATATACAAAAGCAACATTTAGCAGAAGCAATTCAATATAGAAGTTTAGATAGGAAGTATGGAGATAAATTTTAGAGATATTTATTAAAAAAAATAGAGATGGAGATTTTATGAGAATAAGTATATATGATAAAGAATATCCAGAACAGTTAAAAAAAATAAGAAAACCGCCAGAACAATTGTATTTAGAGGGGAATATAGAATTGCTGAATACATATGGAATAGCAGTAATTGGATCAAGAGATAATACAAAATATGGAGAAAAAATGGCAAAAAAGTTTGCAAGAGAATTAAGTTTAAAGGGATTAACAATAATAAGTGGAATGGCAGAAGGAATAGATAGTTTTGCACATATGCGGAAGTATAGAAACAACAGGTAATACAATAGCAGTATTACCAAGTGGACTAAAAAATATATATCCAAAGGAAAATATAGATTTATATAATAAAATATTGGAGAATAATGGGCTTATAGTAACAGAATATGAAGATAATGAAGAAGGAACTTCAGAAAGATTTTTAGAGAGGAATAGAATTGTAAGTGGTTTGGCAATAGGAACATTAGTAATAGAAGGAGGGTATAGAAGTGGCACAAGTATAACTGCTAATTTAACAAAGAGAGAGGGTAAAAAGGTATTTTGTATCCCTTCAAATTTGGATAGTAATAAAGGGATAACTCCAAATAGATTAATAAAGGAAGGAGGATTTTTAGTAACAAGAGTAGAAGATATAATAAGTGAGTACCCAGAAATACATTTTATAGAAAAGAATATAAAAAAAACACGAAAAAAAATAAATATAGACAATTTTATTAGCAAAGAATATGAAAATATTTATAAGGTATTAGATGAAGAAAAATTAATTCATGTAAATGAAATTTCTAAAAAACTAAATATTCCTACAAAAGAAGTAAACTATAAATTGATGATGTTAGAATTAGAAGGTAGAATAGTGTCATTTCCGGGAAACAATTATAAAAGAAAATGAAAATACATATAAAAAGAGATTTGGGAAATAATGGAGAAAAAATTGCAGTAAAATATTTAGAAAGAATAGAATATGAGATTTTGAAACGAAATTTTTATTGCAGACAAGGAGAAATAGATATAATAGCAAAAGATAAAAATGAAATTGTTTTTATTGAGGTTAAGACCAGAACTAATAATTATTTTGGTAATCCTTCAGATGCTGTAAATGCTATAAAACAAAAACATATGTATAAGGCTGCTAAATATTTTTTATATAAAATGGATTGGCTAGATTTATTTATTAGGTTTGATGTTATTGAAGTATGGCTTGCAAATGGAAAATTTAATGTAAATCATATAAAACAAATCATGTAAAGTTCAATATTATGTAATTTTTAAGTTTCAATTCTTTAAAATTATAACTTTTAAGTTTGAATATGTATAAAAAAACAGAAAGTTAAATATGCAATTTACTTGAAAATACGATAAAGTGCTGATATAATAAAAATAGTTAAAGAGGAGAGTATATGGAAAGTATTTTTGATGAAACAAAATTTATAATGAAAAAATATAATATAAAGGCAAATAAAAGTCTTGGACAGAACTTTTTGATAAGTGAAGAAGTAGTAGAGAAAATAGTAAATTGCAGCAATATAAACAAAGAAGATTTAATAATAGAGATTGGACCTGGCTTAGGAACATTAACAAAGATTTTATTAGAAAAAGCGGGAAAAGTAATATGTATTGAACTAGATACAAATATGTTAAAAATATTAGAAGATAGATTTTCGTTATATGATAATTTCAAAATTATAAATAACGACATTTTAAAAGTTGATTTAAAAGAATTAATAAAAATTGAGAAGGCTAAAGGACAAATAAAAAATGTAAAAGTAGTTGCAAATTTACCTTATTATATAACTACTCCTATAATAATGAAGCTGTTAGAAGAAGAACTGGACTTAGAAAGTATTACTGTAATGATACAGAAAGAAGTTGCAGATAGACTAATTGCAATTCCAGGACAAAAGAATACAGGGGCAATAACATATTCAGTATATTATTATGCAATATCAGAAGACATATTAGAAGTTCCAAATAATTCATTTATACCTGAACCTGAAGTTACCTCAAAAGTAATAAAATTAAATATAAGAAAAAAATCAATTGTTAATCCAAAAAATAAAGAAGAAATGTTTAGAATAATAAAATGTGCATTCATGCAGAAAAGAAAGACATTGTTAAATTCATTAACTAATAGTAAGATTTTTAATTGTAAACAGCAAGGAATTGATATTCTAAGATCCTTAGATATAAGTGAAAACGTAAGACCAGAAGAATTGACATTAGAGCAATTTTCAGAAATATCAGATAATTTGTAAAAAAATATTTAAAAAAATATTCATATATGTTATAATAAAAAAGAAGAATTATGTAAGGAGGTTAGAATGAATCAAATCTTAGTAACAAAAAAATTATATATAACGCCAGAATTAAAAAGAAAAAAAAAGATATATAAATTTGATTTTATTTTATCAATATTTTTAGTATGTGTTCTAACATCTTTATATATTTATGCAGAATATGATAGAAATAAAAGTGAAGCAACATCACAAGAAATATTAGAAGAAATGAATCAAATTTTAGCCTCTGCAACACAAGAAGATACTACAATAGCACATGATGACATACTTTTAGTAGTATTGGATGGAGCACAAGAAGATTATACAGGGATAGAAGAAATTAAAGAAGAAGTTAATATCGCTAAAATAAATGAGCAAGCAGCAGTCGAAACAACTTCAAGTGGATATAAATACAGAAAAATAGCTGTAGTAAATATTCCAAAAATTGGGGTTAATTATGCAGTATTGCAAGGAGAAAATGGTAGTCTAGAGGAAATAGAAGCATTATTAAAGATATCACCTGTAAAGTATCACGGGTATGAGCCAAATGAGGTAGGTAATTTTTGTATAGTAGGACATAACTATAGAAATAGTAAATTCTTTAGTAAAGTATTAAATTTAGGAATAGGAGACACTGTAGAGTTAACAGACTTATCAGGAAGAACAATTACATATGAAGTATATGATAAACATACTGTTGTCCCAGAAGATACAAGTGATACTACCCAATTGACTGGTGGAAGAAAAGAAGTGACTTTGATAACATGTACAAATGATAGTTCTCAAAGAGTTATAGTTAAATGTAAAGAAATAAAATAGTATCAAATAAAAGAATCTCTTCATATAATATAACAAAAATATATGGGGGGATTTTTTTGGCAAAAATATTAGTTTTTAATAATGATACAGATAGAATGGAAACATATTATAGAGGAGAATCAGAGCCAATGCCATATAACACAAATGGCACATTACGAGTAAGAGAATTTAGAGGGGCAAGTAAATCAAATATCTTATGGACAACTAAAAGAACAATGCAAAGTTGGAATAGCCAAAGATATATATATGGAGCACCAATACCAGTAGGTTTTGCATTTAAAAGGCCATATGAAGGCGGACATGGGAATCAGAGTCATGACTTACAACATACAGTTGAACATATAAAAATTTGTAATAGAAGATAGATAAAATTTGTGTTTTTAGGGATAGGATATTAATTAATAAAGTGCTATAAATAGTGCTTTATTTTTTACAATTTTTTTGTATAAATACTTGCACAATAAACAAATGTTTGATACAATATAGCAAATAAAAAATCAATGTAGGAGATGATTTATATGGTTGATAATAATAAATTAGAAACAATATCAAATCTTTTTGAAGGAAAAGAAATAAGAAGTGTTTGGGATGCTGATAAAGAAGAATATTATTTTAGTATAGTTGATGTAATCAGTGCATTAACTGATAGTAAAATTCCTAAAAGATATTGGTCAGATTTAAAAAGAAAGTTAATAGAAGAAGGAAGCCAACTGTACGAAAATATCGTACAGTTGAAAATGATAGCAAATGATGGAAAACTAAGAGAAACAGATACATTAGACACAAAAGGCATTTTTAGATTAATAGAATCTGTACCGAGTTCGAAAGCAGAACCTTTTAAATTGTGGCTTGCTCAAATGGGAAAAGAAAGAATAGATGAAATTTTTGATCCAGAAATTGCTATAAATAGAGCGATAGATTATTACAGAGGTATAGGATATTCAGATCAATGGATAGAAACTAGGTTAAAAGGAATATTAGATAGAAAAAAACTAACAGATGTATGGAAAGAAAATGGAATAAAGCAAAATTATGAATATGCTATATTAACAAATGAAATATATCAAAGTTGGTCTGGAATGAAAGCAAGTGAATACAAAGAATATAAAAATATAAGAAAAGAGTCACTAAGAGACAATATGACAGATATTGAAGTTGCTTTAACAGATTTAGGAGAAATAGCTACAAGAGAACTAGCAAAAGAACATAAACCATATGGATTAAAAGAAAATAGAAAAATTGCTAAAATGGGTGGACATGCTGCTAAAGTAGCAAGAGATGATATAGAAAAGAATTTGAGTAAATCAGTTATTAGTAAAACAAATGCATTAGATTATAAGTATTTAGATTCTAATAAAATGGAAAAAAAAGAGATTATTAAAAAAAGAAAATAATGATATAGAGTAATAAATATATAATAATTTTTGGAGATAAAACTTATTTGATAAAGTATATAATAATTTAATTTGTTATATACTTTACTTTTTGGTCGTATTATACTAGAATGAGAATATATGAGAAATTAAGGAGAAAAATGTGATAAAATTAAATAATAATCAAATGAACAAAATAGAACATTTATTTAATGATATAAAATTCTATATGGGTAAATCGGTTTTAGATGGACTTATGGGAGAAGCATATACAGATAATTTAGAAAATCCCTCAATTGCATACCTATTGGTTAGACAATACTGTTTTATAAATGGCGATAGTAATTCAGAATTGGCAAAAGAAGTATTAGAGACACTTCCAAAGACTTGTAAAAGGATTATTGCAAATGATGACTGGGATGATGTTATTGAAAGTATATATAATGATTTTGAAAAGAGTAAAAGATATTCTTTAAAAAAGGAAAAAGATATATTTAATAAACAAGAACTAAAAGAATTTTGTGAAAATTTAAATAGCGAATATGAAGTAAAAACAATTGATCAAAGAATATATAAACTAATTAAAGCAGA
Source organism: uncultured Clostridia bacterium (assembly GCA_948891265.1). Taxonomy (GTDB): domain Bacteria; phylum Bacillota; class Clostridia; order TANB77; family CAG-508; genus CAG-269. The sequence continues at coordinate 19,339 of CAQUBD010000024.1, forward strand.
TGATGAAGATCCTAAACAAATGAAAATAACAGATGATTATATGAACAAAGGAATAGGAGTATGTTGTTTTAGAGATGATGAAATTGTTGGAATATGTAGTTCAAATATTATTTACAAAGATGGCATAGAGATTAATATAAGAGTCAAAGAAGGATATAAACATAAAGGAATAGGAACTGCAATGGCATCAAAATTAATACTAATGTGTTTAGAAAAAGGAATATATCCTAGTTGGGATGCTGCAAACCTAACCTCGTTAGAATTAGCTACAAAATTAGGATATAATTATGATTCTGAATATACTATATATAAAATTAATGAATAAGTAAAATCCTATAAAAAAATTCTAATGTGCTTTATAAAAACAAGTCAAGGTTAAAATGAATGTGCTGTCGCACAACCTTGACTTTATTTTAAAAGCACATTCTTTTTCAACTAAGAGGATTTAAGGATAAATATATTTAATTAAGTAGACATAAATATATTTTGAGCAAGTGAATTAAGGTGAATACTAAAGGCAGGAAAGCATGTTTAACACAATACCTAGACACATTGAAGGACAAGCCTTCAAGAGTTAATAAAGAAACAAAAACTTTAAGTAAATATGATGCAAAAATTCACTCGGTGAACTGGCGCAAACCTGCTATTTTTCGTCAAAATTAAAAATGAAAAGCAAAAATATTAAAAAAGTTCACCAAGTGTACTTGAATTTTGCTAAAATATTAATGATTAGTTCACTCGGTGAACTGAAAATTAGTTAGTAAGTACACTAAGTGAACTTGAAAAAGCTTTTATGTTAAAACCAAAAATTTTAGAAAAAAGGGAAATAAAAGGGAATTGATTTTATAAAAACACCATAATATAATTATAACATGAAAAAAATTGAGTAAGGAAAGTCAGCAAAAAAGCTGATTTTTTTCTTGCTCTTTTTAGTAATGTATAACCAATTTTATTAATATACATTACTAGAGAAAAAAGGCAGTGGTGTATATGAAAATTCAAAAATTTGATTTTGAAAATAAGCAAATAATTCAAATATATATAAGTAAACAAGAACAAGAAAACTCAAAAATTATAGAGGAAATTAATCAATTAAAAAAACAATATTCAAATATATCAATTTTTATTAATGGAGAAAATAATACTGTAAGAACGATAAAAGAAATGCTAAATTACGAAAAAAGTAAAAATATAAAATAAAAAGATTGCATTTGTCATAAAAAGAAGATAATATATAAATAATCTAAAAGCACAAATATATTTATCTTCGGAAAGGATAAATATATTGAAAGTTGTATGTTACTGTAGGTTAAGTAAAGATGATAACAAAAGTAGATATAGTAGTATAGATGCTCAAATGGAACTTGCAAAAGAATATGCAGATTCTAAAGGGTGGAATATATCTAAATATTATATTGATGACAATGTTTCAGGATATATTTCAAATGATGAGAGACCAGAATTTAGCAAAATGTTGCAAGATATAGATGAAGGAAAAGTAGATATTATTTTAGCAAAAGATTTATCAAGAATTGGTCGTAAAGGTAGCAGAACACTTACATTTATAGATGAGTTAAAAGAGAAAAATGTAAATCTAATACTAACAAAAGATACTTTTGGAGAATTTAATTTATTAGAAGGAGATGATGATTTACTAGGTCTTTCAACATGGTTTAATGAAAGATATGTAAAAGAAGTATCAAAAAAAGTAAAAATAGGTATGCAGAAGCAATTACAAAAAGGCATTTTGTTGCAAGGTACAAAATTTGGATATTTAAAAACAGCTAAAAAGGGAGAATTAATAGTTGATGAAAGTGTAAGAGATACCATAACAACAATATTTGATTTATATGAGCAAGGCTTGGGAATGAGAAAGATTTGCCAGAAACTAAATTTTGAATATGATTTTTTAACACCATCACAGGTTATAGAAAGAGAGTTAAGTAAAAAAGGAAAAAGTTATAAAAAACCAGTTAAGAAATTATGGGACATTTATATGGTAAAAAGAATTTTAAAAGATGAAATATATATAGGAACTGTAATTACACATAAAACAGAAAGAAGAGATATCCATAAACAAGGCAAAAAAATAGAAAGAGAAAACCAATATATATTTGAGAATCATCATGAAGCAATCATTTCGAAAGAGCAATTTGAAAGAGTACAAGAAATGATGAAAAAGAGAGTAAAAAATTCTAGTATGTACACAAAGAAGAAAAGAGATTATATATTTGGCGGATTTTTAAGATGTGGAGAATGTGGTGGCAGTGTTACAGGAGTTGCAAGAGTTCGAAGTCAGAAAGAAGAATATATTCCAAAAAAATTATATGAGTGTGTTGCTTATAGAAAATATGGCAAGTCAAGATGTGTATGTCATAATGTAAGAGAGGATATAATACTTGCTAATTTTAAAAACTTTTTAATACTATTAAGAAATAGTTATATAACTGAAATAAATAATCTAAAGTTAGAAGAATATAAATCCAGTAAAAAGAAAAATATTGAAGAGATAAAATCAAATTTAAAAAATTTAGAAATAGAATATAAAATTTTAGTTTCTCAGAGAATTAAAGAAATAGCTACTAGTACAGAAGATAAAAAAATATTTATAGAAAATACATATAAGAGTTTAGAAGAAGAAAAATATAAAGAGCTAGAAAAAGCAAAGAAGAAATTGAAAGAATTACAAAAAGAAGATTTAGAACTAAAGCAAGAGAAGTTAAAACAAACAATAGACTATTTTAATCAAATTATAGAAAAAGATGTACCAGATAAAGCTATACTAAATATGTTAATAGATAAAATCTATATTTATCATGATAAATCAGCGAAATTTGAATTAAAAATAGATATAGAAAAAATGATATAAAGAGAGATATAAGTGCGAAAAAGAATTGAATTTTGACTAGGCACATAAGTTTTAAATTCAAGAGACGTACTTTTGTACATTGAATGAATTTAAAACGAAATGTAACGACGTCAAAAGCAATTATCTTTCGCACAATAAAAAAGTTCAACTGTGTGGACATAGACACAACACTATGCCGGTGTGTCATTTGACGTTGGTCAAACATTAACTAATGTGCAAAGAAATAGATTATACAATAGCGCAGTAAACTCAGGTGTATGGAGTTATGTTGAACCAAAAAATTTAACACCAACATGGGTACATTTTGATAAACGATTTGGAAAGCCAGCATGTTCGACGGGAGGATTCCCACAATTAAGAAGAGGAAGCTTAAGCAATTATGTTTTAATTGCACAAGATGACTTAAATACATTAGGTTTTAGAACAGGTGGACTAGATGGAATTTTTGGTGCTGCTACACAAAGTGCAGTAATTGCATATCAAAGGTCTAGAGGTTTAACAGCAGATGGAATAGTAGGATGCAATACTTGGCGTTCATTACAGGAAAATGTAGTAGGAACAGGGCCAACAAATACAACAATCAATTAAAAAACTATTGCATAAAAAATAATGATGCTATATAATAATAGTGGAGGAATTAAAAATGAAATTTGAATTTGATGAAATAGGATTTAAAGATGATATTGAACTAATGAATTTAGAAAGACAGATGGAACAAAGACAAATAAATAATACTCAAACTTTAGGCTTTAACATAGACCAATTATATAACACAATAGAAAACATAGAAGAATAAAAAAATAAATACATAGGAAGAAGAAAAATGAAAAAAGTTATAATAGACACACTAAAAAACCATAAATGGACAATATTAGCACAAACAATATTCTTAACAATAAATATATACTTGCTAACAGTACCACCAAAGATAATTGGAAACATAGTAGATATGTTATACAATTTAGATGAAAATAAGAAAAATATTTTGAATAGTACATATTACTTAATTGGAATATGTATTGTTTTGTTGTTTATAAGACTTATATGGAAATACTTTGAAACAGTCAATGTTAGAAAATTTGAAAGAGACATAAAAGTAAATATGTTTAAAAGATTTCTAAAATTAAAGCTAAAAGATATACAAAATATAAAAAACGGAGAAATAATGTCATATTTCGTAAAAGATATAAATGAATTAAGAGCAACACTATTTAGAATACTAAATCATGGCGTAAGGATTCTTCTTGTATTTATAATTGCAACATATCAAATGATACAAAATGTTAATTTGAATTTAACAATAGCAGTAATGTCTGTAATAATTATAGGGGCATACATGGTTGTAAAAATAAAAAAATATGTAGAAAAAAGCTTTAAAAAATCACAAACAATGTTTACAGAGATGTCAGAATATATACAAGAAAGTACAGATAGTATAAGGACAACAAAGGCATATGCATGTGAAGGAGACCAATTAAAAGAATTTATAAGAAAAAATAGAAAAGTACAACAAAGCAACAATACAGTAGAAGTATTTTCAAACTTACTAAAAGTAAGTTTACATATGTGTTTTGGAATATGTTATTCAATATCTTTATTATATGGATCAAAACTAGTATTAGATGGAAAAATAACAATAGGAGCATTGGTTACATTTAATGGATATATAGCATTATTTGGTGGACCAATAAAATGGCTACCACAGCTAATAGCAAGATTTAAAAGAGCGCAAATTTCTTACAAAAGACTAGAAAAAATTTATGAATTGGAACCAGAGAAAATCAATCAAAAAAATAGCTTATTAAAAGAAAAATTAGAAGGCAGTATTATTATAAAAAATTTAGATTTTAATTATCCAGGAGTAATAGATAAAGCTTTAGAAAATATAAGTATAGAAATTAAAAAAGGTGAAACGTTAGGAATTATAGGAACTATTGGAAGTGGAAAAACGACACTAATGAATTTACTTACAAAATTATATAATGTACCAAATGGAAAAATCTTTATTGATGGAAAGGATATTAACGAAATACCAATTTTAACATTAAGAAATAATATATGTTATATAACACAAGACAACTTCTTATTTTCAACAACATTAAAAGATAATATAAGTTTATTTAAAGACGAATATGAAGATAACGAAATTAAAGAAAGTACACAAAAGGCGATTGTTTATGAAGATATTAAGCAAATGCCAAAAGGAATAAACACTGTTATAGGAGAAAGAGGAGGAGACCTATCAGGAGGCCAAAGACAAAGAGTAGCAGTTTCTAGAGCATTTTTGAAAAATAGTAGAATATTAATATTTGATGATACATTTTCAGCATTAGATAATAGAACATCTGAAAAATTAATAGAAAACATTAGAGAAGTGTCAGAAGAAAAAACTTGTATAATAATTTCAAACAAAATATCAGATGTAAAACATAGTGACAAAATTATTGTATTAGATAATGGAAAAATTGTAGAAAAGGGAACACATGAAGAATTAATTCGCAATAATGGAATTTATAGCGAATTCTATAATCAGCAATCTACAAAAGCAGAACCAAGTTTTTTGGCATAAGAATTGAGATGTCAAAAGGGATGCCCCTTTTTGACAATTATAAAATAAAATTATGGTCAAAAAAGGATCTTCCTTTTGACCGGTGAAGGGAAAACAGATGAAAAACAAAACCTTAAATAGAATATACAAGATGTTAAAGCCACAAATGAAGTACATAATAATAATATCAATAATTGCAATTATAATTAATATTGGAGAAATTATAAAACCATACTTAATAAAAGTAGCAATAGATAATTTCTTAAGTGCAGGTGTATGGCAAAAAGGAATATTGACAATAGGAATTATAGGCGCAATATATATTGCCATAGTGTTAATTGGAAATATTTTAGATTTTATTATTACAACAGCAACAAGTATGATTGGAGAAAATGTAGTATATTCTATTAGAAATAAATTATATAGATATATACAACATGCAAATATACCATTTCATGATAAAACACCATCAGGTACACTATTTGTAAGAATTACAAGTGATGTTGAAGATATAACAACATTTTTTAAAGATGTTATAACAACATTTATGCAAGATGTACTAATGATAATAGCATTAGCAACAATGATGTTAACATTAAACTATAAATTAGCATTTACATGTTTTTTGTTAATACCACTTGTTGCATTAACATCATTTGTAATAACAAAAACTACTAAAAAAGTCCAAGAAATTTCAAAAAAGGCAAAAACAAAATTAAATATATTTTTGTCTGAATCTATATATGGCGTAAAATTAATAAAAATTTTTAATAGACAATATGAAAAAGAAAAGGAATGTTCCAAATTATGTAATGATTTTTATAAGTCAAGAATTCCAACAGCTTTTACAGAAGGTTTTTTATATGCACTTATGCTGATTTTTGAAAATTTAGGAGTAGCAATAATTACATGGGTTTGCGTAAATAATCTATTTAATGTAAATTTAGATGTTGGTACAATTTATATTTTTATTACATATTTAAAGCAAATTTTCGAACCAATCCAAAGATTAGTAGAGAATTTTGAAACAATACAAGAAGCATTAGTCTCTATTAATAAAATATATGATATATTAGAACATAAAGAATATTTAGAAGATTTTGAAAATGGAATTGAACTTGAACATATTAATGGAAAAATAGAGTTTAAAAATGTATGGTTTGCATATCAAGGAGATAACTGGATTTTAAAAGATGTCAGTTTTACAATTGAGCCAGGACAAAGTGTTGCAATAGTTGGAAGAACAGGTTCACGGTAAAACAACAATAATAAATTTGATAAATCGTTTTTATGAAATACAAAAAGGAGAAATTTTATTAGATGGTGTTAATATAAAAGATATTAATTTAAGATACCTTAGAAAACAAGTAGGAATAATATTGCAAGATCCATTTATTTTTGCAAAAAGCATAAAAGAGAATATAGAACTAAACGATAATTTGTCTGATGAAGCGATAATGGAAACTGTGAAATTAGCATCAGCAGAAGAATTTATACAAGGGTTACCAAATGGAATTGATGAAATAGCAGATGAAAGAGGAAACTCATTCTCTGCTGGTCAAAAACAATTAATAGCATTTGCAAGAATTTTTGCAAAAGATCCATCAATATTTATTTTAGATGAAGCAACAGCTAATATTGATACTAAAACAGAAGAATTAATACAGGCATCTATTGATAAAATTTCTAAAGAAAAAACATCCATTTTTATTGCACATAGATTATCAACAATTGTTAATGTGGATAAAATTATTGTGTTAAATAATGGCGAAATTATAGAGCAAGGAAGTCATAATGAACTTACATCTAATCCAGATGGATATTATAGCAAATTATATAATGCTTATTATACGAGTTTAACAGTATAAGAAACATTTATAATAATATAAAAAGAAAAAGGGATATTGAACTCTACTTTTTGGAGTATGGTTCATATTCCCTTTTCTTTTTATTACTATTCATCCATATCTGTTTCTGCAATAGCTTTTGCGACATTATAAATTAATTTTTGTTTTTCTGGAGAAACACTCTTAATTAAATCTGTAAATTCTTTATCTAAATAATTTTCAGAGCTACTAGAAGCACCATTTAACAAATATCCTTCAGAAACATCTAATAAACCACATAATTGGTTTAATCTTTTTAAATTTATATGTGAGTTACCTCTTTCAACTCTACTCAAAAAAGCAACAGAAATATCAATTTGATCTGCTAAATCTTCTTGAGTCATATTTTTTGCAAGTCTAGCTTGTTTTATTCTAGAACCTATTACACTATAATCTATAGCCATTCATATCACCTTCCTTTCGCTTCACTTCGTTTCGCTCATCGTCATCCAAGAATTTTTTCAAAATTCTCGTCTGCCAAATCTTGCCTTCGA
>CAQUBD010000025.1 GCA_948891265.1 uncultured Clostridia bacterium
TAGATGAAGTAAATCAAGAAGAAATTATAGAAGTAGAAAAAGTATAAAGATTTTAAAAAATGCTTGCATTTTTGCCAAAAAATGGGTATAATATAAATATAAACATACGAGACAATAGAGAGTGGGAACAAATCCCACTCTCTAACTTTTGAAAGAAGTTGAAAAATAATTGGTATTTGCCTAGCCAAATATTCAATTATTTTCCAACTGAACTTGTACATAAAGAAAAGGAGGTAAAAGTGGCAAATATAGAAGAAAAGGTTGAAAAACTATTGCAACCAATAATTGAAAAAGAAGGCTATGAACTATATGATGTAGAATATGCAAAAGAGGGTAAAAACTACTTTTTAAGAATATTTATAGACAACGAAAAGGGAATAGACTTAAATGATTGCGAAAAAGTAAATGATGCAATAACAGACATATTAGACCAAGAAAATTATATTAAAGAACAATATTTTTTAGAGGTATCATCATCAGGGATAGAAAGAATATTAAGAAAAGACAAACATTTAGAACAAAATATAGGTAAAGAAATAAATGTAAAGTTATTTAAAAAAGATGAAGATGGACAAAAAGAATATTATGGGATATTAAAAGAATTCGATGAGCAATATGTAGTTATACAATATGAAGAACAAGAAACAAAAATAGAAAGAAAAAATGTAGCACAAATTAAAACTGTTTACAATTGGTAAAAATTAAATATTATAGGGGAACAAAATTTATAAGATGTGTCCCCAAATTAAATGTAAGTAGAATTTGTTTCACAAATTCTGCATAAGTCATCTGTAACAAGCGAAGCTTTAACAGCTGACTTAAAAGCAAACGTCCCCAAAAGGACAAAAGGAGGAATAAAAAATGAAAGCTATTGATAACAAAGAATTAATATTAGCATTAGAAGAACTAGAAAAAGAAAAAGGTATAAAAAAGGAGTATGTATTAGAATCAATAGAAACAGCATTGGTTACAGCATATAAGAGAAACTTCGATGCATTAGAAAATGTAAAAGTTGATATTGATCATAAAACAGGTGCGACTCATGTATATGCAATAAAAGAAATAATGGAAAATGCAAATGATGAAGCAACTGAAATAAGCTTAGAAGAAGCTCATAAAATTAACAAGGACTTAAATTTAGGGGATACAGTTGAAGTAGAAATAGTACCTAAAGATTTCGGAAGAATCGCAGCACAAACAGCAAAACAAGTAATTATTCAAAAGTTAAGAGAAGTGGAAAGAGATTTAATTTTTAATGAATATACTGATAGAAAGGGAGAAATAGTTTCAGGTATTATACAAAAAGCTGATAAAAATATAGTTGTTGTAGATTTGGGTAGAATAGAAGGAATAATGCTTGCTAAGGAGCAAACTCCAACAGAAAGATATAGAGTAAATGATAAAATAAAAGCATATATAGTTGATGTTGAAAGAGGACTAAAAGGAGCACCTCAAGTAATGATATCTAGAAGTCACCCAGACTTTGTAAGAAAATTATTAGAATTTGAAATACCAGAAATATATGAAGGACTAATTGAAATAAAATCTGTTTCAAGAGATGCGGGTTCAAGGAGTAAAGTTGCAGTATATTCACCAGATCCTAATATTGATCCAGTTGGTTCTTGCGTTGGAGCAAAAGGTGTAAGAATTCAAAATGTTATAAATGAATTAGGTGGAGAAAAAATAGATGTAATTGAATGGGATGCTGATCCAAGTGTGTATATAGCATCAGCATTACTTCCTGCACAAATAATGGCAGTTGATATAAAAGAAGATGAAAAATTTGCGCAAGTTATAGTGCCAGATGATCAATTATCATTAGCAATAGGAAAAGCTGGACAGAATGCGAGATTAGCAGCAAAACTTACAAATTGGAAAATTGATATTAAATCAGAATCTCAATTTAGAGAAATATTACAAAAACAACAAGATGATGAGATTGAAATAGAGACAGAAGAAACTGAAGAGTAGAGGCTACATATAAGAGGTCTGACTTCATATTTCGGACTTTTGGCTTTTTCCATAGAAAGAAGGTGCATATATGAAAAAGCAACCACAAAGAACGTGTATGGGATGCAATCAAAAAAAGGATAAAAATCAATTAATAAGAATAGTAAAAAATAAGAATAATGAAATTTCAATAGACAAAACAGGAAAGAAAGATGGTAGAGGGGCATATATTTGTGATGACGTTAAATGTTTAGAACGATTAATGAAAAGTAAGAGATTAGAAAAGGTTTTTGAAATAACGATAACACAAGAAATTTATGAAAGTTTAAGAGGTGTAATACTTGATAAATAATAAAATTTTGGGATTAATTGGTCTTGCGATGAAAGCAGGAAAGGTGGCTTTTGGAGCAGATAGTGTTGAAGAAAATATATTAAAGCAAAAAGTAAAATTAGTAGTTTTATCGGAAGAGAGTTCTGAAAGAACTAAAAAAAGATTTATTGATATATGTGCAAAAAATAGTATACCAGTAATTATATATGAAAATATAGATAATTTAAGCAAAGCAATAGGAAAAAATAATAAAGCAGTACTAGGAATAAAAGATACAAATTTTGCAGAATCAATACAAAAAAAATATAGTGGGGGTGATGTTATTGGGTAAGATAAAAATATATGAAATAGCCAAAAAGCTAGACTTAACCAGTAAAGAAGTATTAGATATGGCACAAAAATTAAACATAGATGTAAAAAGTCATATGAGTAGTGTTGACGAAAGTGATGCTAAAAAAATAGAAAGTAGTCTTTCTGAAAAAACAAAGCAGAATACAAAACAGCAGAATGTTGTACAAAAAAAGGAAGAAAAAGCACCTGTTATTATTAGAAGAGAAGTTATAATATCAGATGAAGAATCTAACAAAAAACATGAAGAAAAAAAACAAGGAACAAAAAATAATAGCATAGGTTTTGTAGAAAGAAAACAAAATAAGGATTTTAATTTAGTATATAGAAATAAACCCAATAAACCTAAAACTGTTAATGAATTATTTGGATTAAATAAACCAGAACCAAAAAAAGAGACAATACTAGAACAACCAAAGATAGAAGAGCCAGTAAAAGAAGAAATAAAAAAACAAGGGGATAGTAATAAAGAAATGCAAGCACCAGTAGCTGAGAAACAATCAAATAATATTGAAAATAAATTTAATAATAGAAATAATAAAAATGACAGAAATAATAGAAGTTTTAACAATCAAAATAGACAAAATAATTTTAATAATAGAAACAATGACAATAGAAATAAAAATTATAATAATAACAATAATGGCTATAATAATTCAAATAATAATGGAAATAATAATTTTAGAAGAAATAATAACTTTAATAATAGAAATAATTATAATTCAAACAATAATTATAATAACAATAGATTTAATAATAGAAGACCATTAGATGAAAAAGGATTAGAAAAAAATATTAAAAATATAATGGCAGTTGATACTGTAGAAAAAGAAATTGTTAGAGATTATAGTAAAAATATTGATAAACAAAAAATAAACAATAAATTTGATGATAATAAAAATAAAAAATCAAAATCAAGAAAAAGTCAAAATAGTAGTTTTGATGAGGGAAAATTAAAATCATTAAAACAAGCAAATAAATTGTCAAATATGTTTGAGGACCAAGATGGTGGAATGTTAGATTACTATGACTTAACAACTCAAAGAGGAAGAAAAGGAAAGAAAAAGAACAACAGAGATGAAGAAAGAAATAAACAAAAAATCTTCCAATTAACAGAAATAGAAATTCCTGATTCAATAACTGTAAAAGACCTAGCTGCAGAAATGAAAAAGACAACAGCAGAAGTAATTAAAAAATTATTAGGTTATGGAATAATGGCAACAATAAATCAAGAAGTTGATTTTGATACAGCATACCTAGTTGCAGGAGAATTTGGAATTACCCCTAAAAAGAAAGAAACAGTAACAGATGAAGATATCTTATTTGATGACTCTGAAGATAGAGAAGAAGATTTAGAAGTAAGACCACCAGTAGTTGTTGTTATGGGGCATGTTGACCATGGTAAAACTTCTTTATTGGATACAATAAGAAAAACAAATGTTATTGGAGGAGAAGCTGGTGGAATTACACAAGCGATTGGTGCATATAAAGTTAAAGTAAATGATAGAGAAATAACATTTTTAGATACACCAGGACATGAAGCATTTACAGCAATGAGAGCCAGAGGTGCACAAATAACTGATATAGCAATACTTGTAGTTGCTGCAAATGATGGAATAATGCCACAAACAATAGAAGCTATAAACCATGCTAAATCAGCAGGAATACCAATAATAGTTGCAATAAATAAAATAGACTTACCAGATGCTAATGTTGATAAAGTAAAACAAGAATTAATGACTTATGAATTAGTACCAGAAGAGTGGGGTGGGGATACAATATGTGTACCAATCTCTGCTAAAAGCAATATAAATATAGATCAATTACTAGAAATGGTACTATTAGAAGCAGATGTATTAGAATTAAAATCAAATCCACATAAGCAATCTAAAGGTGTTGTTATAGAGGCAAGACTTGATAAATCAAAAGGTGCTATTGCAACAATGCTTGTACAAAGAGGTACACTAGATGTCGGAGATACAATTATAGTTGGTTCTTCAATTGGTAGAATAAGAGCAATGACAAATGAAAATGGTAAAAAAGTTAAATCAGCTGGACCATCAACACCAGTTGAAGTTATGGGATTAACTGAAGTTCCAGAAGCTGGAGACATTTTCTATGAAGTAAAAGATGAAAAAACAGCTAAACACCTAATAGAAAAGAGAAAACGTGAAGCAAGAGAAAAGACAATAAATGCAGGGACAAAAGTTACATTAGATAACTTATTTAGCCAAATGGAAGAAGGAAACTTGAAACATCTAAACTTAATTGTAAAAGCAGACGTTCAAGGTTCTGTAGAAGCTGTAAAACAATCAATGGAAAAATTACAAAATGAAGAAGTAAAAGTAAAAGTTATACATGCAGCACCAGGAGCAGTAAACGAATCTGATGTTACACTTGCAAAAGTATCAAATGCAATTATAATAGCATTTAATGTAAGACCAATACCAGCAGCAAAAGAAATGGCAGAAAAAGAAGAAGTTCAAATAAAACAATATTCTGTAATATATCAGGCTATAGAAGAAGTAGAATCTGCTATGAAGGGAATGCTTGCACCAAAATATGAAGAAAAAGTAATAGGAAATGCAGAAGTAAGACAAACATTTAGAATCTCTAATGTAGGAACAGTTGCAGGAGCTTATGTATTATCTGGAAAAGTTGAAAGAAATGCTGGAGTTAGAGTTATAAGAGATAATGTTGTTATTCATGATGGTAAACTTTCAACATTAAAGAGATTTAAAGATGAAGCTAAAGAAGTAACAAAAGGATTTGAATGTGGTATGCAAATTGAAAATTACAATGATGTTAAAGAAGGCGATATTATTGAGGTGTATATCATGGAGGAAATTAAAAGATAAGAAAGTTAGTTGAAAAATTGCTCAGCAATTTTTCGCGGGCGAACAAAGACGAGGCATGAAAAGCAATTTAAAAGGTCAGAAAATTTTAATCATGCCTCTTTTGTTCTAATAAAGGAGTTTAAGAAAAATGGATAATGATAAAAACTGGAAAGATGGAATAATAGTTAAAGATATAAGGGATAAATATACTACTGAACATGAAGGATTAGTAAAAGAAGCAAATTTAGAAATAGAAAGACATAGACAAAAAATATATGCAGATTCAGGTGATAGAGAACTTTATAGATAGGAGGTACACTAATGCCAAATAGGAATAACAATAGAATAAATCGTATTGATGAAGAATATAGAAAAGAATTAAGTCAAATAATTGGATACGAATTAAAAAATCCAAATGTGACAGGAATGATAAGTGTTACAAAAGTAAAAGTAACGCCAGACCTAAAATATGCTAAAGTATTTTTGAGTATTTTGAATTCTAAAAATATAAAAGATACAATGGAAGGTTTAAAAAAATCTTCAGGATTTATAAGAACTGAATTAGCAAAAAGAATAAACTTAAGGAATACACCAGAATTAATATTTGAAATAGATGATTCTATGGAATATGGAGCAAAAATAGACTCTATCTTAAAAGAAATATTACCAAATGAAAAATAGAGGGTTTTAGGATGAGGAATTGGGGACGGAGTAAAAATCCTCATTTTAATAATAGAAATAATTAAATAAAAAAACATAAGACTAAAATGAGGATTTTTACTCCGTCCCCAATTCCTCGCTCCACAAGAAAGGAAAAAATATGACTTTAGATAATATAATTGAAGAAATAAGAAAAGCGGAGAAAATAGTAATACTAACACATGAAACACCAGATGGAGATGCTATAGGAAGTACATTGGCAATGAAATTAGCATTAAAACAATTAGGAAAAAATGCTGATGTAATAATAAAAGAATTTCCAAAAGTATTTGATTTCTTACCTGAAAGAGAAGAAGTAAAACAACAATCAGATATAGAGAAATATGATTTAGCGATATCATTAGATTGTGCAGATTTTAAAAGATTAGTAGGAAATGAGTATTTTGAAAAAGCCAAACAAACAATTGTAATAGATCATCATGGAAGTAATCAAATGTATGGAGATATCAATTTTGTAAATCCAGTTTCACCAGCATGCTGTCAGATATTAATTGGAATGTTCCAATATTTTAATATTGAAATAGATAAAGAATTAGGAACTTGTATATTAACAGGAATAATTACAGATACAGGAGGATTTAGATATTCAAAAGTAACTGCAGAAACATTCGAATTTACGGCAGATTTATTACAAAAAGGTGTGAATGTATCAGATATTTATAAGAGAGTTTTAGATACAAAAACTAAAGCGAACTTTGAATTGATGAGAAGAACTCTTGATAGAATGGAATTCCTAGAAGATGGAAAAATTACATTTACATATATAACAAATAAAGATTTAGAAGATGTAAATGCAGGAATTGGTGATCATGAAGGATTAGTTGAAATAGGAAGAGATATTGAAGGAGTAGAGGTTTCAGTATTTATTAGACAAAGAGAAGATAACGAAAATGCATATAAAGTATCTATGCGTTCAAATGACTATGTAAATGTTTCTGATGTATGTTTAATGTTTGGCGGTGGTGGACATGAAAGAGCTGCTGGAGCACTTATACAAGGAAGTATAGAACAAGTTAAACAAAAAATAATGAATGAACTAAAAAAAATTTTAAAATAAAAGTGTGCCAAAGGGGGCGTCCCTTTTTGGCATAAAAAGTGTGCCAAAAAGGGACGCCCCCTTTGGCACACTTTTAAGAAAGGAAAATATGGATGGAATAATAGTAATAAACAAACCTAAAGGATGTACATCACACGACATAGTATATAAAATAAAAAAGATATTTAATGAGAAGGTTGGACATACTGGAACATTAGATCCAATGGCAGAAGGTGTACTACCAATATTAGTTGGAAAAGGTACTTTGACATCAAAATATTTAATTAATCATAATAAGAAATATTTAGTTACATTACAATTAGAAAAGAAAACAGATACTGCTGATTCAGAAGGAAAAATAATAGAAGAAAATCCTGTAGATACAAATTTTTTAAATACAGAAAATGTTATAAAAATATTAAGATCTTTTATAGGAAAACAGGAACAAATTCCACCAATATATTCAGCTATAAAAGTAAATGGGAAAAAATTATATGAGTATGCAAGAAAAGGACAAAAAGTAGAGGTAAAACCTAGAATTATTGAAATATATGATATTGAATTAATACAAAATAATCTAGAAAATAAAGAAATCAAATTTGAAGTTTTTTGTGGTAAAGGTACATATATAAGAACGTTATGCGAAGATATAGCCAAAAAATTAAATACAGTTGGATATATGAAATCATTAAAGAGGATACAAGTAGGAGACTTTAGAATTGAAAATAGTATAACAGTGGAAGATTTACAAAATAATATTGATGATAAGAATTATATTGATAGTAAATTTATTTCACTTGAAAAATTATTTGAAAATAATAATAGTATAAAATTAGATAGTAGAAAATTAGAACTATTTATAAATGGCGTAAAATTAACTCAAAAGTTTGTTGATGGTATATACCGAATTTATGATAAAGAAGAGAAATTTATTGGAATTGGTACTGTAGAAAATAGATTATTAAAAAGAGATATAGTAATTTAATAGTTTTAATTATTGCTATTTCACAGTTTTTTAGAAGATAGTACAAATTTAAAATTTTTAATAATAAAATATAAATATGCTTCATATACTTAAATAAAAGTTTGTGAGGTGTTTTTATGTTTTATATACAAAAAAATGACAAGCCTAATTTTATAGAAAGAAAATTAGGTATATTAAAAGTTATAGATAATACAATAATAATTCCAATAGAAAAAGATATAGAAGAGAAAAAAATGGAAAGAATGGCAATAAGAACAAGAAAAATTATACAAAAACATTCTAATAGTAAGAAAGTCGTTTTAAGCAAGCAAATAAAAAAAGAATTAACTTATTTAAATTATTTAAATACATATGGATTAGAAATTCAAGATGGAAGATGGCTGTTTGAAATTTTACTACCAGATGTAATTGAATATATAATACAAAAGAAAAATATTGAAAAAATTAATATATCGATATTAGTAAATGATTTGACAGATATTGAATATGAAAATATTAAAATATTAGCAAGAAAATATAAAAATATAAATATAGTAACAAATCATATAGAAAAATTTAAAAGACTAGAAAAAGATTTAGAAGAAAAAGAAGGAATTATATTAACAATAACAAATAATAAAAAAAGAAGTTTAATGAAATCCACAATAATTTTAAATATTGATTTTCCAAAAGAATTGATTAATAAATTTAATATAAAAGAGGATGCAATAGTTGTTAATGTAAGAGGAAATATAAAAATTACTAAAAAGAGATTTAATGGACTAAATATTAGTGATTATGAAATAGATTTTAGAAATGATAAAAAAGATTTAAAAGCATTTAGTAATAATTACTTTTTGAAGGATCTATATGAGTCAGAATTGTATAAGAAACAACAGATATGTAATATTAAAGAAAAAATCAAATTAGATAAAGTAATAATAAAAAAGTTAATATTAAATAATGGAGAGTTATAGTAACTTTTTTAATAAAAAGCCTTTCATTTTAATAAGAAATATAATATAATGTATATGCTAAATACAAATGATTGGTGAGGAGGTAGAAAAAATGCCAAATAGTAGTAATAATAAACGCTCAAAAAAGACAACAAACACAAATAAAAAAAATATAGAGTCAAATAAGAAAGCAAATTTAAATAAAAATATAAATAAAACTAAAAATAACAAAGGCAAAAATAATAAGAAGACACATCCTAAATTAAAATTAGCCTTAAAAATAATATTAATATTATTTTTACTTTTATGTGTAATAGGGGCAGGAATAATTGCTGCAATGTTCTTTGGGTTATTTGGAGATGAATTTGAAATAACAAAAGAAGAATTAACATCAGGATCATCAAATACCATTATATTAGACAAAGATGGTAATGAAATAGCGACTTTGAATGCGAAAGAAAAAAGAAAAACAATTTCATTAAGTGAAATGCCAGAGTATTTGCCTAAAGCTTATATTGCAATAGAAGATAAAAGATTTTATTCACATGGAGGAGTAGATTTTAAAAGAACTGCTGGAGCTGTATTAGGTGTTGTGACTAAAACTGATAGAGGTGGAGGTAGTTCTATAACTCAACAATTGGTTAAAAATATAACTAATGAAAAAGCAAGATCAGGAATTGCTGGTATAACAAGAAAATTCAAAGAATGGACAAAAGCAATCCAAATTGAGAGAATGATTTCAAAAAATCAAATATTAGAATTATATTTAAATATAATTTTTGTTGGTGGACCAGAATTACATGGTGTTGAATTAGGATCAATATATTATTTTAATAAAAGTGCAAAAGATTTAGATTTAGCTGAGTGTGCATTTTTAGCAGGAATTAACAATGCACCTAATTCATATAATCCATATAACGAAAACTTAGACCAAGAGAAAGTAGCTAAATTAATAAAAGATAGAACTTTAACAGTTCTTAAAGAAATGAAAGATCAAGGTTTGATAGAAAATGAAGAACAATATAATGCAGCGGTTAGTAAAGTTGAAGAAGGTTTAAAATTTGAAAAAGGAAATACAGGTGGAGAATATCAATATTCATACCATACACAAGCTGCAATAGATCAAATTATTGATCAAACAATGGAAGAAAAAGGTATAAGTAAAGAATTTGCAGTAGATTATATATATGGTAGTGGATTAACAATTTATACTTCACAAGATTCAAAAATTCAAGCAACAGTAGAAGAAGAATTTGCTAAATCTAAATATCAAATACCAGGTAGAGAAAAGAAGAAAGATGGAACACTAAAAAATGATCATACACAATCAGCAATTGCTATAATAGATAACGCTACAACGCAAGTGGTTGCAGTAGGTGGAGAATTAGGAAATAAAATGGCAACTGGTTTAAATAGAGCAACTGATACAGTAAGACAAACAGGTTCATCTATGAAACCATTAGCTGATATTGTACCAGGGCTACAAGAAAAAGTAATAACAGCCGCAACAATGTATGATGATACTAAAACTGATTTTGGCGGTGGATATACACCAGGAAATTCAGGAAATAGTTATTTAGGATTGACTAATATAAGAAATTGTATAAAAGTTTCTCATAATATACCAATGCTTAAAATTATGACAGAATTGAAACCTAAAAAATCTATTGAATATTTAGAGAAAATGGGAATAACAACATTAACAAAAGATGATGAAAATATAGCAATAGCAATAGGTGGACTTACTAAAGGAATTAGTACATTAGAAATGGCAGGTGCATATGCATCAATTGCAAATGATGGAGTTTATACAAAACCAACATTTTATACAAAAGTTGTAGATAGTGAAGGGAACACAGTGCTAACACCAAAACAAAATAAAACAAGAGTAATATCAGAACAAAATGCATATATAGCAAGATCAATTTTAAAAGAACCAACACAAGCAGGTGGTACAGCAACATATTGTACAATATCAGGAATGGAAACATGTGCTAAAACAGGTTCTACAGATGACTATATAGATAGATGGTTATGTGGTTTTACACCATATTACACAGCAGCATGCTGGTTTGGATTTGATAATAATCATCAAGAAGAAGCAGAACCACTAACATATGCAAATGGAAGAGTATATAGTATTGATGGAAAAAACCCAGCAGGAGCAATGTGGTCAGCAATTATGAGAGACATACACAAAGGTTTAACAAACAAGAACTTTAATACACCATCAACAGGAATAACAACTGCACAAGTATGTAGAGCTACAGGATGTATAGCTACAAACTCATGTACAGATGTATATACAGAAACATTTACAACAGACAATTTACCAGCTAAATGTGAAGGACATGGAATACAAAAAATATGTGGAGTATCTGGGAAAATAGCAAATGAATATTGTCCAACAGATAGTGTAAAACAAGTATCTTATGGTGGAACAGTACCAAAGGAAAAATTAGGATTATGGAAAACTTTAAATCCATCAAGAACAGGAAATACTGAAATAACAGAAAACTGCGATGTTCATAAAAAACCAGAAGAAAAACCAAATACAAATACAACAAATACAGTAACAAATGTAACAAACACAACAAACTCGACAAATGAAAATAGTATAAAGAACAATAATACTAACAAAACAAATAATACAACAAATACATCTTCGAAAAATAAAAATGTAGTGGATGAAACTATAGAATGAGACACTTGGGACAGTACAAAAGTGTCTCACTCTTTTGTCGAAATATGTTTAAAGATGCATGAGACAAAAAACGACAAAATTGAGGGACAAATTTGTGCTGTCCCCACTGTTCCTATAATATAAATACATGCCACAGAAAAATTGCTCAGCAATTTTTCGAGGGCGAACAAAGACGATGCATGAAAAGTAATTTGAAAGGTCAGAAAATTTTAATCATGCCTCTTTTGTTCTGAAGGGAGAGAAAATGGATATTTATTTTTATAATACGTTAACAAAACAAAAAGAAAAATTTAACTCAATAGATGTTAAAGAAGTTAAGATATATTCATGTGGACCGACAGTATATAAAGATGCAACAATAGGAAATATGAGAACAAATATATTTCAAGATATATTAAGAAGAACATTAAGATATAATGAATACAAAATAAAACATGTAATGAATATTACAGATGTTGGACATTTGGTATCAGATGCTGATGAAGGTGAAGATAAAATGTTAAAATCAGCAAGAGAAGAGAATAAGACTCCATTAGAAATTGCTGATCATTATACAAAGTTATTTTTTAATGACCTAAAATCTTTAAATATAGAAACACCTGAAATTGTATGTAAAGCAACAGAACATATAAAAGAAATGCTTGAATATGTAGAAAAATTAGTAGAAAATGGATATGCATATGAAACATCAACAGCAATTTATTTTGATATTTCTAAATTAGATAAATATCCAATTTTATCAAATTTAGATTTAGAAAATCAAAAAGCAGGTGCAAGAGTTAATATTGATACAGAAAAAAGAAATCCAGCAGATTTTGCTCTTTGGATAAAAGCTAAGCCAAATCATTTGATGAAATGGGATAGTCCATGGGGCTTAAGCTATCCAGGATGGCATATAGAGTGTTCAGCCATGGGACAAAAATATTTAGGCGAACAATTTGATATACATACAGGAGGTATAGATTTAATACCAACACATCATGAAAATGAAATTGCACAAAGTAAAGGTAGATGTGGAAAAATCCCTGCAAATTATTGGATGCATGGAGAATATTTACTAATAAATGGCGGAAAGATGTCAAAAAGTTTAGGAAATGTATATTTAATAAAAGATATAAAAGAAAAAGGGTATGATCCATTAACATATAAATTATTTAGCTATTCATGTCATTATAGAAATAAGCTAAACTTTACATGGGAAGGGATTGATGCAGCTTCTAAATCTTTAGAAAGATTACGTAATAGTTATCAAATGAATGTAAACGGGAAAGATGAATTAACAAATGAAGATATAGAAAAATTGAAACAAATAGAAGAAAATTTTCATAAGGCAATTAATGATGATTTAAATATGCCACTTGCAATGAGTTTTGTTTGGGAAGTTGCTAGGTTTGAAAAGAAAAATCCAGATGTAGCAAAACTATTAGCAAAATTTGATACAGTTTTAGGAATAAAAATAGATGAGATAAACTCAAAAAAAGAACACATTCCTGAAGAAATTTTGGAATTAGTAGAACAGAGAAAATTGGCAAGAAGTGAGAAGAATTGGGCTAAATCAGATGAACTTAGAGATTTTATTATTCAAAAAGGATATAGTGTGAAAGATACAAAAGATGGAATGGAAATATCCTATATAAAATAATTTGTAAAAAATACTTGTTTTTTTAAACAAATTATGATAAACTTATTAATAGTCAATTTATT
The DNA here is from genome assembly GCA_948891265.1 of uncultured Clostridia bacterium. Classification (GTDB taxonomy): domain Bacteria; phylum Bacillota; class Clostridia; order TANB77; family CAG-508; genus CAG-269. The sequence continues at coordinate 13,551 of CAQUBD010000025.1, forward strand.
TTAAAATTTAGGAGGTGCAAAGATAATGGCTAAATGTGCAGTTTGTGGGAAAACACAAAGTAATGGAAATAAGCTTAGCATTACTCGTTCACATATAAGTAAAAGAAGTCCAAGAACTTGGAAACCAAATTTAAGAAGTGTTAAAGCTATAATGGAAAATGGTGAAGCAAAAAGAATTCACGTTTGTGCAAAATGTTTAAAAGATGGTAAAGTTAAAAGAGCATAAGCTCTTTTTTACAAAGTAAAATTAAAATAAAAGACAATAGTAAGGACAACATAAATTATATAATAACTTTTAGAGAGCCAAAGGAAGCTGAAAATTTGGTAAGTAAAAATAATTTATTATCACCATACTGTTTTCAAACTGAAAAAAAGAAATTAAAAGTTGAATAAGTTTGAACGTAAATCTGCGTTAAAGAAAATAGAGAGAACAATATTGTATGATCAATATTGTTAAAGATAGGTGGTACCGCGGAATAATTCGCCCTAATATACATTCAAATGTATATTAGGGCTTTTTCATATAATAGGAAAGTCATACTTTCCTATTATATAAAACTTAATTGTACAGAAATTTTCTAACGAAAATTTCGCACATGAACAAATTTACGGAAAGCTTTACTATTTATAATTTATTACTAATTAAAATTTATAGTTTTAAATAACATACTACAAATTTATTAGCTTTCCGATTTGTTCCATTTTGTTATTTAAGGGGGAATATAAAAATGCAAGAATTAAAAATTGGAGGAATATATAAACATTTCAAAGGTGATTATTATCTAGTAGAAGACATAGCAAAATACTCAGAAACAAAAGAAGAAGTGGTTATATATAGAAGACTATATGAAGGAGGAGATTTATGGGTAAGACCTAAAGATATGTTTTTATCAGAAGTAGACCATGAAAAATATCCAAATGTTAAACAAAAATACAGATTTGAACTACAAGAAATAGAAAGCGTAGCAAATAAGTTTGAGAACAAAAGCGGACATTAATAACATTGTTTCTGTTTTAAACATTTTAAAATCCGCGTCTTTGTTTGTGTGCAAAGTATTTCTATTGTAGGAAGTTCGGAGAAATTTCCTATAATAAAATAAAATTATTAAGATATGTAAAAAAGGACAAAAACTAATAGAATATAATAAGTAAAAATGTCCAAAACGTCTTAGGGAGGAAAAATTATGTATAAAAAAGTAGAATTAAAAGACGGCTTTGTAGGAATGGAAAGAGAAGTCGCAGAAAAATGGAAAGAAAAAAACATAATCAAGAAAAATTTTGATATGAACAAAGGAAAAAGATATTTCACATTTTATGATGGGCCTCCAACAGCAAATGGAAAACCTCATGTTGGTCATATCGAAACAAGAGTTATGAAAGACATCATACCAAGATACAAAGTTATGAAAGGATATCAGGTTATAAGAAAAGCTGGATGGGACACACATGGTCTACCAGTAGAACTTGAAATTGAAAAGAAACTTGGAATATCAGGTAAACAACAAATTGAAGAATATGGTGTAGAAAAATTTGTTAAAGAATGTAAAGAAAGTGTTTTTACATATGTTAATATGTGGGAACAAATGACAAATAAAGTTGGATATTGGGTTGATATGGATAATCCATATGTAACATATCACAATGAATATATTGAGTCAGTATGGTGGGCACTAAGCCAATTATGGGAGAAAGGTCTTTTATATGAAGGTCATAAAGTAATGCCATATTGCCCAAGATGTGGAACAGCATTATCATCACATGAAGTTGCACAAGGCTATAAAGATGTAAAAGATCTAACTTGTGTTGCTAAATTTAAAGTTGCAGAAAGCCAAAACACATACATTCTAGCTTGGACAACAACTCCATGGACATTACCATCAAACTTAGCATTATGTGTAAACAAATCTTACACATATGTAGAAGTTAAAGCAAATATAGGAACAGATGAAGAGCCAGTATATGAAAACTATATTTTAGCAAAAGACTTACTAGAAGCAGTTTTAAAAGAAACACCATATGAAATAGTTAAAGAATTTAAAGGTGAAGAATTATTAGGAACAAAATATGAGCAATTAATTCCATTTGCAAAAGTAGATGGAAAAGCATTTGAAGTAATACATGGAGACTATGTAAACTTAGAAGATGGTACAGGAATTGTTCACATTGCTCCAGCTTATGGTGAAGATGATAGTTTTGTTGCTAAGCAAAATGGAATTACATTTGTAAATTTAGTAGATAAATCAGGAAAATTTGTGCCTGAAGTAGAACCATGGGCAGGTAGATTTGTTAGAGATTGTAATGAAGATATTTGTAAGTGGTTAGCTGAAGAAAACAAGTTATTCAGCAAAGAAAAACACTTACACTCATATCCACATTGTTGGAGATGTGACACACCACTTCTATATTATCCAAAAGAAAGTTGGTTTGTTGCAATGAGCAAGCTAAGAGATGAATTAGTAGCAAACAATAATAAAGTAAATTGGTATCCAGATACAATTAGAACAGGAAGATTTGGAAAATTCTTAGAAAATGTAATAGATTGGGGAATTTCAAGAGATAGATATTGGGGAACACCACTTCCAATTTGGACTTGTGAAGATGAAAATTGCGGACATCAAGAATGTATAGGAAGTATAGAAGACTTAAAAGCAAAAGCGATAGACTGTCCAGAAGATATAGAATTACACAAACCATATATAGATGAAGTACATCTAAGATGTCCAAAATGTGGAAAGAAAATGACAAGAGCAAAAGAAGTTATAGACTGCTGGTTTGACTCAGGTTCAATGCCATTTGCACAATTACACTATCCATTTGAAAATAAAGAATTATTTGACACAAACTTCCCAGCTGGGTTTATATCAGAAGCAATTGACCAAACAAGAGGATGGTTCTATACATTAACAGCACTAGGAACAGCATTATTTGGAAAAACACCATTTGAAAACTGTATAGTACTAGGACATGTATTAGACGAAAAAGGACAAAAAATGTCAAAATCAAAAGGTAATGGAGTAGACCCAATGATGTTACTAGATACAGTAGGAGCAGATGCAACAAGATGGCACTTCTATACAGTATCTGCACCATGGTTACCAACAAGATTAGGACTAAACAATGTGCAAGAAACACAAAGAGGATTTTTAAGCACTTTATGGAATGTATATTCATTCTATGTTTTATATGCAGAAATTGACCAATTTAACCCATTGAATTACAAAGATTTCAAAATAACAAATGTAATGGATAAATGGATAATTTCTAAATTAAATACATTAATCAAAAATGTAGATGAAAAACTAGAAAAATATGATATAACATCAGCAGCTCTAGAAATAGAAGAATTTACAGATAGTTTATCAAACTGGTATGTACGTAGAAATAGAGAAAGATTCTGGAGTCAAGAATTAACAGACGATAAAATTGGAGCATATGTAACACTATATGAAGTATTAGTAAAATTAGCAAAAATATCAGCACCATTTGTACCATTTATAACAGAAGAAATCTATCAAAATTTAGTAGCAGGACTAGACAGCACAGCGCCTGAAAGCATACACTTATGTATGTGGCCAGAAGTAGATGAAAATGCAATAGACAGCAAACTAGAAAAAGAAATGGACTTAGCATATGCAATAGTAAAACTAGGAAGAAGCGCGAGAAATTCAGCAAATATTAAAAATAGACAGCCATTATCAGAAATGCTAATATCTGTTGACACATTACCTGAATATTATTCAGACATAGTAAAAGAAGAATTAAATGTAAAAACTGTTAAACTAGGAGCAGAAATGTCAGAATACGTAAACTTTGAAATTAAGCCAAATCTACCAGTATTAGGAAAAGAATATGGAAAATTAATTCCTAGAATAAAACAAGAAATAGCAAAGAAAAATCAAATGGATTTAGCAAACACAGTAAAAAATGGCGGAGTAGAATACATTGAAATAGATGATGTTCAAATTGGATTAAATTCAGAAAACTTACTTGTAACAATGCAAGGAAAAGAAGGATTTGCATTTTCTGGAGAAGGTGAAATAGGAGTTGTATTAGACACACATATTACACAAGAATTAAAAGAAGAAGGATATGTAAGAGAAGTATTATCAAAAGTACAAAATATGAGAAAAGATAAAGGCTTTGAAGTATTAGATAAAATTAATCTTTATGTATCAGGAAACGAAATGCTTGAAAATGTAATAAAAGCAAATTCAGAATTAATTAAACATGATACTTTGGCATTAGATATTATATATGGAGCAGATAGAACAGATTACACAGAAACAAATATTAATGGTGAAATGTTAAATATAGATGTTGAAGTTGTAAAATATTAAAAGCAATAGCCCCAAACTCTTTCGAGAATGGGGCTTTTTACTTTTCTGATATAAAATTTATACCAGACAATAGAGTTAAGACTAGTAACGGTAACGAGTGTGCGAAAATGTCCACCGATGTCCGCAATTTGTACAAGTCACAGTCTTACGAATTGTGGGAAACAGAGCATCAATTTTCTCTACATCGGTTACTTTACCTGTTAATTTCCGTTCCTCATAATTTACAGATCCTTTAGGTGCACAGTACTTACACATTTTTCTTAACATATTTTTACCTCCTAGGTGTATGATAAACGTATTATACAATAGATTTACATAAATGTCAAGTTTGGGAAAATTTCAAAAATTAATAGTTGCATAAAAATTTTATATATGTTAAAATCAAAATCAGAAATTAGAAGAAACTTAGGAGACACATATGAGTAAAGAAAATATAAAAAGTACAGAAAAAAGCAAATTAAATGAAAGACAGAAGATAGTAATATACTTTTTTATATATGCAATTTTAGGATGGATTCTAGAAACAGTATTTTGCTTAGTAACATTAGGAACATTTACAAAAAGAGGATTTTTATATGGACCATTATGTCCAATGTATGGATTTGCAGCAGTTGCCATGGTACAATTAATAAAAAATGTAAAAACAAACACAGTAGGAAAATTCTGTATATGCATGATTTTATTTACTATATTTGAATATGTTGTAGCAGTAGTATTGGAAAGTTTATTTGGACTAAGATGGTGGGATTATTCAAACGAAGTACTTAATTTTCAAGGGAGAATAAGCTTACCATATTCAATTGCATGGGGTATAATAGGAATAATATTTATAGATAAAATACATCCATATGTAAAAACAAAAATAGATAAATATTCAGAAAAAATTTCTAAAAATGTACAGATATTAATTTTGGCTATAGCAGTATTAGTAATATCAATTGATTTTATATTATCTATATATAGATATAGTATAATGCTATTATAACAATAGAGGCTTGATTAATGTTTTATATAATAGGAAAGTATGACTTTACTATTATATAAAAAAAGACTAACATAAGTTAGTCTAAAACATTTTTAATGTGTCTTCAATAATATAAGAAACTTGTTCTACATCTTCATTATCTGTTTCAACCTTAAAAGAAGTAATTTTCTTATTAATAAATTGAAAAACGGATACAGTAATAGTACCAATCTTATTCATTTCAACATCCTCCCTTCAAACGCGCGAGGAATATACTATAACATAGTAATGAGGAGAATGTTGTCGAAAGTTGACAAAAAATTTTAAAACATTGGTAATATTGTTTATCATAACAAAAGATTTAATTGGATATATATAATATAAAAATTTTATGCCACTATAGCTCAGTTGGTAGATGCTGAGGTTGTTCGAGCAGAGCGAGTTACAACGTCAGTATGCGAAGCGAAGTGTAGCTGCTTGCGACAGTTAAGAAGAAAAAATTGATATTGTAAAGTAATTAAAAGAAGATATGCCACTATAGCTCAGTTGGTAGAGCAACGGATTCGTAACCCGTAGGTCAGCAGTTCGATTCTGCTTAGTGGCTCCATTAAGTAAAATCGTCGCACCAGACGAAAACATTGATAAATCAACTGTAAAGGTTGATTTTTTTAATGCCTTTATCTTGAAAAAGGAAGGATGGTGTGGTATGATTAGCATTGTAAAGAAGAAAAACAAGATTAAAAGAGAATTGCTCTCTAAAATTGAATGGGCTTGTAGTTTGAATGCTATAAAACTTGAACACGAAATGATATTTGAAGGTTGTTTAAGGATTATAGAACATACAAACTTAGCGTATGTAGAACCACATAGAGTAATCATTAAAGATAAGTTATTTTTATTCTTTAATGAATGTGATTACTTTTATGTGGGAGATTTAAGGTATAAATACCCTTTATCTCAGTTAAAAGACTACATAGAAAGGCTACTTTAATTTTAGAGTTTTTTTGTGCTTAAAATTTATTTAAGTGGTTTTCCATTCAATATTGAAAGGAGAGATTTAAAAATGAGTGAAGAAAAGAAAATAGCAGGAATTTATATTCGTGTAAGTACAGAAGATCAAGTCAGAGAACGGATTTAGTCTAGCAGAGCAAAAAGAAAAGTTATTACAACTTTGTAAATTTAAAGAATACGAAGTATTTAAGATTTATGAAGACGCTGGAATATCAGCAAAAAATATGAAAGATAGACCAGCATTTCAAGAAATGTTAGCAGATATGAAACAAGGTAAAGTCAATTATATTGTAGCCTATAAGTTAGATAGAGTTACTCGTAGCGTTCGTGATTTAGAAGAACTAATAACACAATTAGAAATGTATAATACTTATTTGGTGTGTGATAAAGACGATGTAAATACCTCTTCAGCTAATGGAAGATTTTTTGTGCGTATGCTAACAGTATTATCACAACTAGAAATTGAAATTGTAAGTGAAAGAACAAAGTTTGGCTTAAATGGTGCAATTAAGTCTGGTCATTTACCCGGAATTGTGCCATTAGGATATAAAAAAGATAGTAATAAAAAGACTGTAATAGATGAAACTACAAAAGACGCCGTCATTAGAATATTTAATATGTATTTAGAGGGAAAAAGCTATCAACAAATTAGTAATACATTAAATAAAGAAAAAGTATTAGCACCAAAACATTGGAGAGATACAACAATTATGAAAATGATAGATAACAAAGTATATATGGGAGATTATGAAAAAGGAAAATCTAATACTAAAGATACTCTAGTTTATATGAATGTAGTAGAGCCAATAATTAGTCGTGCTATGTGGAACGAAGCACAATACCAAAAAGAGAAAAATCAAAGAAGTTATACAAGAGATAGAGTTTATATATTCTTTCAAAAACCAAAATGTCCTAAATGTAATAGAATAATGAAATGTAAAGGCTCTGGAGGAACTAAAAGAAAATATATGTACTATACTTGTGAACATTGCAAGACATATTACAGAGAAGATAAAATTGAAGAATGTTTACAGAGATTTATTCTTGAGTTAGTCGAATATGATATGGCAGTCAAGAAATACTTTTTACCAATACTAGCTGACAAAAAGGAAACAAAAACAGAAAAACTAGACCAAGAAATTGATACATTACAAAAGCAAAAAGAGAGAATAAAAAAGGCTTATGTAAGTGGTATAGTTGAAATGGAAGATTTCTCTGAAGATTACAAAATTATTGAAGAAAAAATAAAGATTTTAGAAACAAAAAGATATGAAAAACTGAATATGAACAGTCTATCATTTACGCCACAACAACTAATGGCTGACAGAGATATTGAAAGAGAAAAGCTAATAAAAGATAACAAATTAAATGAAACTTTAAAACAAGAGTGGAACAAAAAATCCAAAGAAGAAAAGCAAGAATTTATTTCAAAATTTATTGAATCAATGACATTATTGAAGAACAAAAACGGAGAATTTTACATTGACAAAATAAATTTTAGAAGTAGTTATATTGAACAATTAACAAAATTTTTTGCATTAGGAATAGCAGATGTTTATGTCCCAGTTGAAGTGAATGAAGAAGAAAAAGAAATTAGGACAAGTGTTAATATAAATCAAGAGCAATTAGATGATTATATTACAAGACTTAATAAAGAATTTGAAATAGAATTTTACGAATTATTTTCAAAAAATGTGAATCAAAATAAAGAAGAAATTGAAATAAAATTGAATAAAGGAAAGCAAAAATTGATTCGATTAGTTGCTGTAAAAGATAACAAAACTTTCTCAAAATCAAAGAAAGAAATTTATAAAATTGGAGCAGTAATTAGTAATCAAAAATGAAAAAATTAGAGGGAAAATTCAAGGCAAATACAATTTTTGTACTCCTATATATCTCCTAACAAGCACTGAATTTTTCCTCCCTAGTCAAAATTCGAAATTTGGGACTAAGTCCCAAACCCTTTATAAAACAAAGAAAGGAATAAGAAAAATGATATTAAAAAATAATAGTGAAGATGTAAAAGTTTTAGTGAAATATTTTGAAACTTTAAATATAAAAGATAAATTAAAGTTGAGTATAATTGTTTTAAAAAGTGATTTGATAAAATTAAATGTTGATAAAGAAAAGTTAGTTGATATATTAAAAAATTTCTTATGTGTTTTTGATAAAAACTATAATAAAAATGCAATGATTTCTTATAAAGATAATATGGATGTTTTTACATTAGCAAAGGTAATGTAAATGGAGGAAAAAAACTAAACCTTATTTTTGAAATAGTAAATAATATGTATAGTATGATTAAAACAAGAAATAATTTGTGTTCGTTTTTTTGGTGGCGAGCAATATAAGAATATTTTCGTTAGTTGAGAAAGCATAAAACCGTAAGCTTAAAAATTGTAA
>CAQUBD010000026.1 GCA_948891265.1 uncultured Clostridia bacterium
AAATATTAATTATATTTATTAAATAAGGAATTGCTTTAAAGCGATCATGGTCTATATGACCAAATTAAATTTTTTTATTATATATTAAAAAATTTCCTTTTATTTATTATATTATGTAATTTAAAAAATATACCTAAAAGAATCAAATTAGTATACTTTATAAAAAAAAGCAAATAATAACACAAATACAATAATTTGAATGGAGGGTATAATTTGAAAAAATATACTAAAATTGCATATATAGTTTTAATATTACTAATTATTCTATTTGGATTTTTTATTTACAAAGTATTTGCAAAAAATACATCTGAAGGAGATGTAAAAAGTAAATTATTGTCAGAGGTAAAATATTTGGAAAATAAATTTTCAAGTTTATTTAATCAGACAAATAATATTAATTTTGAAAAATATAAAATATCAACAAGTAAAGTAGAAGAAAAAGAATCTGAAAAACAAAACTCATCATCTGGAGGTCAAGGAGCAAATACTGATAACTCAAAAAAATCAGAAACTTCAGGGAGCTCTGGAAAAAGTGAAGGAACGAATAGCTCAGAAGAGTCGGATTCTTCAAAAGAAGATAATAAAAAATATCAATTAGAAGAAACAGGAATATTAACAGGGAATACAGATATAAATTGGGATTATATGAAAAATGAAGTAGAAAATATGTATACGTCTTTATACACGACAACATTAGATTTATATCAAACATCAACTAATCAAGAAGACATTGTTAATTTTAATAAAGAATATGACAAATTGGCACAGGCAGTAAAGAATGAAAATAAAGAAGAGACATTAAAAGAATTATCAAATCTTTATAACTATTTACCTAAGTTTGTAGATAATTGTACAAATGAAGAGAAGGAAAAGATAATAACTAATACTAAAAACAATATATTTAAAGCATATAGTATTTTAGATAAAGAAGATTGGAATCAGATAGCACAATATATAAATAATGCCATTCAAGAGTTTACAAGATTAGTAACCACTGTGGATAATAAGGAAAATATAAATCAATATAATGTTAATAAAGCATATATTATGATAAATGAATTACAAAATGCAGTTATTTTAGGAGAAAAAGATGTTTTTTTGATAAAATATAAGAATTTACTAGAAGAATTACAAAATATATGATATAATTCTAATTAGTTACTATTTAGAATAAGCATAATCTATTTTAAAATTATAGTAATTAAAGAGTAAATTGAATAGTCGCTGGTAAATTCCGAAAGGAACTACGAGAGGAAAGTCCGGGCTCCATAGAGCAATGATGCTAGATAACGTCTAGTGGGGGCGACCCTAAGGAAAGTGCAACAGAAAATAACCGCCTATTTTATAGGTAAGGGTGAAAAGGCGAGGTAAGAGCTCACCGACTCTATGGTGACATAGGGTGTCAGTGTAAACCCCATCTGGAGCAACACCTAACAAAGAAGATTAAGCCTGCTCGGCACCTTCTTAAATTGCGTGGCTTGAGGTATATAGCAATATATATCCTAGATAAATGACTATTTTTAATGACAGAACCCGGCTTACAGATTTACTCTTCTATTTCTAATTTTATTTTTATAGATTTAATACAAAATAGTATACATTATAAATATTAGAGAATCAATTTTTTTATATCTAGTGGTAATTCACCACAAATATTCATTAATTCTTTACTAATAGGATGCAAAAAGAATAATTTATAACAATGCAGAGCTTGCCTATTTATCAAGTTAGAAATAGAACCATATAAAGAATCGCCAATTAAAGGGTGACCAATAGCAGACATGTGAACTCTAATTTGATGAGTTCTACCAGTCTCTAAAGTACACTTTATCAAACTATAATTATTTAATTCATTTAAAACTTCATAATGAGTAATAGAAGATTGACCATTTTCTACGATACACCTTTCTATAATGCTATTTTCTTTTCTAGCAATTGGCAAATTAATAGTGCCAATTTTTTTATTTAATATTCCTTCACAGAGACAGAGATATTCTTTTTTGAATGTATTATTTTTCATTTGAGAAATTAAACATTCTTGAATATATTCACATTTTGCAAAAATTACTAAACCAGATGTATTTAAGTCTAATCTATTTACAGGTCTTATTTTTTTCTTTAAATTTATAGAATCAAAATAATATCTTATTCCATTACATAACGAATCTGAGTAATGCAAGATAGAAGGGTGAATAGCAATTCCAGCAGGTTTATTAATTATTAGTAGCCATTCATCTTCATAAACAATTTCTAAATTCATTTTTTTAGGAACTATATTTGTATTATCTTCTTCATAGTCAAAGTTTATTGTTATGTTATCATTTATATTTGCTGTGTTTCTAGTATCACAAATATTACCATTTAGCATAATATTATTATTTTTAATTAATTTATATAGTAGTCTTGAAGATATATTTAGTTCATTTTGTAATATTTGATTTATTGTTTGATTACTAATTTTTACTTTATATTCTAATTCCATTTAAACTCCTAAAATTTCTTTTAATTAATATTTGATTTATTGTATCATATTTTTTAGCTAATGTATACAAAAATGTAACATGAGCATCTTCAACTCAGATAAAATCTCTATATATTTATATTCCTTTTTTATTACATTCCTCGGTTCAATACGAGGTCTAAAAAGACCCTCTCCAATCACATTCGCCATTTCATTCAAAAGGAATATAAATATATAGAGATTTTACGTGAATATTCCTCATGCTACAATTATTATGTAAGCTTAGCAAAATATAAATTTTATCTTTACTTTTTTAGAAAAAGTGTATATAATTCTTTTTAAGAGAAAAAAGTAAAAAAATGATATAATATAGTAAAATATGTAGTATAAAGAAAGGGAAACTTATGAGAATAAGATACAAAAAGTGGGCTAGGCCAGAATTAGAACGAAGTCCATTTTATATAGATAATCCAGAAGAATGGAAAGGAAGATGGAAAGAAGTTTTTAAAAATAAGGAAAATCCAATTCATTTAGAATTAGGGTGTGGAAAAGGCCAATTTATATCAAATTTAGCATCAAATAATTTAGGAATAAACTATATTGCTATCGATTTAGTAGATGCGATGTTAGGCTTAGCAAAAAGAAATGTAGAACAAGTGTATAATGAGAAAAATATTGAAATTAATAATATAGTTTTAACAAGATTTGACATAGAAAGAATATTAATGATTTTAGCACCAGAAGATAGAATAGAAAGAATATATATAAACTTTTGTAATCCTTGGCCAAAAGGTAAACATAGAAAGAAAAGATTAACACATACAAGACAACTTGAAAAATATAAACAATTTTTATCTGAAAATGGAGAAATATATTTTAAAACAGATGATGATGATTTATTTAATTCAAGCCTATTATATTTTGAAGAAAGTGGATTTGAAATAATTTCAAAAACATATGATTTGCATAATGAGCCAATTTTTGAAAATAATATAGAAACAGAACATGAAAAAATGTTTTCAGAGCAAGGAATAAAAATAAAAGCTGCAAAGGTAATTTTGAAAAACAATGAAAATGAATTAAAAAATGAAATAGTAAAGAACGTTGAAGAAGGTAGAGGATAATGGAAGATCCAGATGTAATTGAAATTAAAAATAATAGAGATAATAGGCAATATGTAATGGAGGCGGTAAAAAGAAAAGGTAAACTTTTGGAATTTGCAATACCAGAATTTCAAGATGACAACGAAATAGTGAAACTAGCATTAGAACAAGATGGAGAAGCAATGGAATTTGTTTCAGAAAGACTAAGAGACAATAAAGAAATAGCTATGCTTGCAATAAAACGAGCACCATGGACTGCATGCTATGTTTCAGAAAGATTAAAAGCTGATAAAGAGATTATATTAGAGAGTGTAAAAACATATGGACAAACTTTATATTACGCGAGTGAAGACTTAAGAGATGATAAAGAGGTTGTAAAAGCAGCAGTAGAAAATAAAGGGCTAATTATAAAATATGCAAGTTTAAGATTAAGAAGTGAAAAAGAAATAGCTAAAATAGCAATTAAGCAAGATAAAAGAGCATATAGATTTTTAAGCAAAGAACTTAAAGATGATGAAGAAATGAGGCAATTAATAGAATAAAAATTTTTGGGCAAAATATAAAAATGAAATATAAAAATAAAACAAAAACAAGGAGGATTTGAAATGTTGAAAAAAGTTGCAATATTAGCAAATGGAGGAGATGTTGCAGGGTTTAATGCAGTAATAAGAGGGATTGTAAAAACAGCAGAAAATAATGGAGTTGAATGCTATGGATTTATAGATGGATATAATGGGCTATTAAAAAATGAATATATAAAATTGAGCACAGCTGAAGATGGAAACGCAGAAGGTATATTACCAAAAGGTGGATCAATAATCGGATCATCTACAAATGCAAATGTATTTAATTATAAAGTTATAAATGAAAATGGAAATATAGAGTACAAAGATTTATCAGATAGATGTGTTGAAAACATAAAAAATAATGGATTTGACTGTCTATTTACTTTAGGAGGAGATGGTACTCAAAAATCTGCAAGAGACTTTTCAACAAAGGGAATAAATGTAATAGGAGTTCCTAAAACTATAGATAATGATGTTGCTTGTACTGAAATAACATTTGGATATAATACTGCTGTATCAGTTGCTATGGAAGCAATTGACAGACTTCATACAACAGGTGAGACACATCATAGAATAATGGTATTAGAAGTTATGGGAAGATATGCAGGATGGATTGCTTTAGAAGCTGCGATTGCTGGTGGAGCAGATGTAGCCTTAATTCCAGAGATTCCATATGATATTAAAAGAGTTGCTGAAAAAATTATAAATAGAAGAAAAAGAGGAAAGAACTTTAGTGTTGTTGTTGTTGCAGAAGGTGCAAAAGCTACAGATGGAGATATAATTGTAGAGGGGCTAAGAGATAATGGAAAGGGTGTAGATAATACTAAACTTGGTGGAGTTGGACCACTTGTTGCTAAACAGCTAGAAGAACTAACAGGGTTAGAAGCTAGAAATACTACTCTTGGATATATGCAAAGGGGTGGTACTCCTACAGCTTTTGATAGAGTGTTATCTACTAAATATGGTACTGCTGCTATGAGGCTAGCAATAGAAGGAAAATTTGGTAATTTAGTAGTTATAAAAAATGGAAGAGTAGATTATGCATCATTAGAAGATGTTGTAGGGCAAAATAAAGAGATTGGAGCTGTTTCTGGTAATACATTAGAAAGTAATCTAAGGAAAGTAACAATGGATGACGATTTGGTAAAAACTGCTAGAAGCATTGGTATAAATTTAGGAGATTAATAAGATGAATAAAAGAAAAAAAATAATATTAATAGTAGCTCTAATAACTATAGTAGCTGTAATAGGAATTTTTAGTTATTTTTGTATAAAAAATATTAGAAATAGCGATATAGAAAAAAATAATACTAACAAATCAGAAAATATAAGAACATCACAATTATATAATAAAATAGAAGAATCTAAAGAGATAACTTTCAAAAAGACTTTGGATGAAAATAATAAAATAATTATTGTTTTAAAAGATAATAATGGATATAAAGAAGTTATATCAAATGGAAATGTAAGAAAATATGTAGTTAAAGACGGGGACACATACTATTTAGATGAATCAAACAAAAAATATTACAAATATCAAAGTAATGATATGATACTTACAGAAATAAAAGAACAATTTGAAGAATTAAATCAAGAGAGATTTTCAATAGGAAAAGAAAAGATTCAAGGAAAAACATATAATTATGAAGAGATTTCAGAATGTCAAAGCTTTTTAATGAATGATGAAATATCAGTTAATAATTTAGAGTATGCAAAGACAAGATTATATTATGATAATGAAAATCTAGTATATATAAAAACAATTGTTGGAGAAAATGAAGAAATAATAAAAGTAGAGATATCGTATAAAAATGTAGATGATAAATATTTTAACATACCAGAAGACTATAAAAATGGTAGGCAATAATAATATATTAATAATAGACAAGCAAATTTTTTAAAAACAATGAACAAAATAAAAGGAGAGTAGATATGTTAGAACAAGTGAATTCGACAAATGACTTAAAAAAACTAAAAACAGAAGAAAAATATGAATTAGCAAAAGAAATAAGAGAATATATTTTAGAAGTTGTATCAGAAAATGGAGGACATTTGGCATCGAATTTAGGAATAGTAGAACTAACAATTGCTCTCCATAGTGTATTTAATATGCCAGATGATAAAATAGTTTGGGATGTTGGACATCAGTCATATGTTCATAAGATAATTACAGGAAGAAGAGAACAATTTAAAACATTAAGAAAATTAAATGGATTATCTGGATTTCCAAAAGTAAATGAATCAAAATATGATAGTTTTGATACAGGACATAGTAGTACATCAATATCAGCAGCCTTGGGAATGGCAAGGGCAAGAGATTTAAAAGAAGAAAAAAATCAAGTGATTGCAGTAATAGGAGATGGTGCATTAACAGGTGGAATGGCTTTAGAAGCTCTAAATGATGCAGGATTTAGCAATACTAAAATGACAGTTGTTTTAAATGATAATGAAATGAGCATATCAAAAAACGTTGGTGGATTAAATAGATTCTTAAGTAAGTTAAGGACAAAGAAATTGTATAATAAGTCAAATCTTTCAATAAAAAAAGCAATAATAAAAATACCATTAATAGGAAAACCAATTGTAAAAATAATTCAAAGAATGAAAAGAAGTATAAAACAATTAATAATTCCAAAAATGTTTTTTGAAGATATAGGATTTACATATCTTGGGCCAGTTGATGGACACAATATAGAACAATTGGAAAACATATTAAAACTTAGTAAACAAGTTGAAGGACCAGTTCTAATTCATGTATTAACTAAAAAAGGTAAAGGATATAAAATTGCAGAAGAAAATCCAGACAAATTTCATGCAACAGGACCTTTTAATATAAGTACTGGTAAATCTAAAAAAGAGAAGAAACTAGATTATTCAAAAGTATTTGGCGAAAAGTTAGTAGAATTGGCAAGAAAAAATGAAAAAATAGTAGCCATAACAGCATCTATGAAAGATGGAACAGGTTTAACAAAGTTTCAAAAGGAATTTCCAAAAAGATTTTTTGATATAGGAATAGCAGAGCAACACGCACTTACAATGGCTGCAGGAATGGCAAAAGAAGGAATAATACCATTTGTACCAATATATTCGTCATTTTATCAAAGAGCATATGATCAAGTAATACATGATATAGCAATTCAAAATTTGCCAGTAATTATGTGTGTAGATAGAGCTGGAGTAGTTGGGGCAGATGGAGAGACACATCAAGGAACATTAGATATGGCATTCTTTAGACTTGTACCAAATTTAACAATAATGGCACCTAAGGACTTTAAAGAATTAGAAGATATGATGGAATTTGCAGTAACATTAAATAAACCTGTTGTTATAAGATATCCAAGAGGTGGAGAAGATGAAAAAGTAAAATTTGAAAAACATACAAAAATAGAAGAAGGACAAGCAGAAGTATTAAAAGAAGGACAAGATATAAGTATAATAGCAATAGGAAAGAGAGTTCCAAAAGCAATTGAATTAGCAGAGAATTATAAAGAAGAAGGAATAAGTGCAGAAGTAATAAATGCAAGGTTTTTAAAGCCATTAGACATAGATACAATAAAGAAATCTATAGAAAAAACAAAAAAAGTTATTACAATGGAAGATGGTACAAAAATAAATGGTCTAGGAACAGCAGTAAAAGAATTAATTATAGATGAAAAACTAAAAGATATAGAAATTAAGAACTTTGCATGGCCTGATGAATTTATAAAACATGGAGCAGTAGAAGAATTAGAAGAAATATATTGTCCTATTGGGGACGTTTCCGTTTGGGACAAAAATGTCCCAGAAGGGACACATCTTAAGTAATAAAAGAAACATGATGAATGGAGCGAAATAAAAAATGGATAAACAAAAAATTTTAAGTGATTATAAGAAACAAGATGATAAAATCTTATTAGCACAAATATTAGATAAAATAGAATTTTCAAAACAAAGAGAAAAACTAGAATATACTGATTTTTTAGATATGTATCAAATTGCTTTAGTAAAGAATTTTATGAAAAAGATAGATTTTGAAAACTATATTCTATTTGGTGGATTTGAAAATGCAGAGAGAAAAATTTTAGTAATATATCCAGAAAGATATAATATGAACATGGTAGAAAAAAATTATTCCAAAATTGTAAAAGTTATAAGAATTATATTAGGAGAAGAAGAAAATGGGAAATATACACATAGAAATTATTTGGGCGGAATAATTAAACTTGGAATGAAAAGAGAAAAAGTAGGAGATATTTTAGTTGCTGATGATGGTGCTGATATTTTAGTAAAAGACGAAACAGCAGAGACTTTAAGAAAAGAATTAGGTTCTCTTACTAGGTTTGAAAATTCAAAAATAGAATTAGTAGAATTAGAAGACTTAAGAGAACAAGAAATAAAAGTAGAAGAACTAAATATAATAGTTCCATCTTTAAGGCTTGATAATTTTGTTTCTGATTTAGCTAAGACATCTAGAAGTAAAGCAGTTCAAATAATTGATAGTGAGAGAGTATTTATTAATGGACAAAATGAGACTAAAGCTTCAAAACAAGTTAAATTAGGAGATATTATTACAATAAGAGGTAAGGGAAGGTTTATAGTAAAGGAATTTTCTGGGACTACTAGAAGTGGAAGAAGTGTAGTCAAAATTGAAAAATATGTATAAATATGAAAGAAGCACCCAAAATTTCAGGTGCTTCTTGGTACTTCTTTTTAAAGTTTTTTGCTCATTATAATAGCATCACTTTCTCCATTATAATATTTTTTTCTAATTCCAATATGGTCAAAATCAAATTTATCGTATAAACGAATAGCAGATAAATTATGCTCATTAACCTCTAATGTAATAGTTTTTAAATTATTATCTTTAGAATAATTAAGTAGATTTTCTAAGAGGATAGACCCAATTCCATGATGCCTAAAAGATTTTTTTACAACAATATTCATAATATTTGCTTCATCTATAATGTTTTTTAAGCCAGCAAATCCAACAATTTCATCATCATTATTTTTGGCAATAATGAAATAAGAATTTTCACATTCCAATTCTTGTTTTAAAACATTATAATTCCAGAAATCATCGAAATCAGAAATTAAATTGTCTTTAATTTGATTCAAATTTTCTAATGTCATTTTTTCAATTTGTAAATTCATATAAACTCCATTCTATTGAAAATTAGTGTTCAATTTTCAATTTTTCTTCTAACTGTTTTTGAGCCTGAGGCTTTTTTAAATATAAAGGTAAAATTTCTTCTCCATTATAATTATTATCAACATATTTCTTAAATCCAGCTATTCCAAGGTTTTCTACATTTTGATAACAATCTGTGAAATGTGAAGGAATTCCATCACCTGCAAAGTTTATTATTGTATCAGCATATTTTGTATTTAATAAATCTAAAACTTCTTGTATTGTTTTAGCAGATGGTTCTTCTATAACTTTGTAATTACCATTTGATGCTTCATATAAAGCAAAATAGCAATTATCATTTTTACAATTAATTGTACTACAAATTATGCCATCTTCTTTAATATTGTATGCTAAAGTTTCTAAACTATTTATTCCAACACAAGGGATATTTAAACTATCTGAAAAAGCTTTAACTGTTGATATTCCAATTCGTATTCCTGTAAAAGAACCAGGTCCAATTCCAGAAACAAGTAAATCTATGTTTTTTAAACTTAAATTACAATTTTCTAATATTTGTTTAATTAAGGGCATTAAGGTTTCAGAATGTGTTAATCCATTATCTAATTCTATTTTTTTTAATAAAGTAGTATTTTCTAAAATAGCAACACTACATATTTTGCTTGATGTGTCAATACATAAAATTTTCAAAATAAATCCTCCTATTTAAATAAATTGAATATTTAGAATTCTAGAATTTTCATCGTCAGAACATCTAGAAAAATCAATTTTTACGTAATTATTTGGTAATGCATCTTGAATAAGTTCTCCCCATTCAATAATACAAATACCATTTTCAAAATATTCTTCTCCTCCGAATTTCATAAAATTCAGAAGAGTCTTCTAATCTGTAAACATCAAAATGATAAATATTTATATCATCTTTTTTATATTCATTAACAATAGTAAATGTAGGACTCGAAATTTCATCTTCTAAGTCAAAATAAGATAAAAAGCCTTCTGTAAATTTAGTTTTTCCAGAACCTAAATCTCCAGAAAGAACTATAATATCACCTTTTTTTGAATTTGATGCAAATTTCTTTGCAAATTCTTTAGTTTCATTTTCACAATGTGATTTAAAAATATAATTATCCATTACAAACTCCTTGTATTTTTATACTATATTTGAATTGAACTTATTATAATATAAAAATATAAAAAATTCAATGAAAGTATTGATAAATTTTAAAAGCTGTAATATAATTGTAACGAAAATGTAACAAATGAAAAATAAATGGAAATAATAGTTTATATAATAAAGTTAAAGTATGGAAGGAAAGAAGGCATATGTTAAAGTTAGGATTTGGACAAGATGTAGGTATCGATTTAGGTACAGCAACTGTAATTGTATATGTTAAAGGAAAGGGAATTGTATTAAGAGAACCATCAGTAGTAGCTGTAGACAGAAATACAGGAGATGTATTAGCAGTTGGTGGAGAAGCAAGGAGAATGCTTGGAAGAACGCCAGGAAATATAGTTGCAACAAGACCATTAAGAGATGGAGTAATATCAGATTATACAGTTACAGAAAAGATGTTAAAACACTTTATAGGGAAAGTGTGTGGAAAATCTATATTCGCACCAAGAATAATGATATGTATACCTTCACAAGTAACAGAAGTTGAAAAAAAAGCTGTAATAGATGCAGCAATGCAAGCGGGAGCTAGAAAAGTTTATTTAATCGAGGAACCAATAGCAGCTGCAATAGGAGCTGGAATAGATATAGCTAAACCATGTGGAAATATGGTTGTAGATATTGGAGGAGGAACTACAGATGTAGCAGTAATTTCTCTAGGAGGATCTGTTGTAAGTTCTTCTTTAAAAGTAGCTGGAGATAAATTTGATGAATACATAGTAAAATATATAAAAAAGAAACATAATATAGTAATAGGAGAAAGAACAGCAGAAGATTTAAAAGTTAATATAGGATGTGTATATCCAAAGATACAAGATGCAGAAATGGATATAAGAGGTAGAGATTTAGGAACAGGATTACCAAAAACGATAACAGTGCATTCAAGTGAAATGCTAGAGGCTTTAATAGAACCAGCAATGATGATAGTTGATGCAGTACATGGAGTATTAGAAAAAACACCACCAGAATTAGCGGCAGATATAAGTGATAAAGGAATATATATGACTGGGGGAGGATGCTTAGTAGATGGGCTAGACAAATTATTACAAGAAAAAACAGGAATAAACGTTATGATTGCACAAGATTCAGTATCTTGTGTAGCATTAGGAACTGGTAAAGCATTAGATAATTTAGATGCATTAGATGGAAAAGCAAAATAAAGCATCAAAGATGTTGATATATAAATATTATTGTTAAAAACATATCTAGGATTGACCTATTAGTCTTTAACTTTAAAATATTTATGTATCAACATTTTTAATTGTAATAATGTAAGGAGAAAAGAAAAAATGGAGAGAGTAGTAAAATTTATAACATTAGGGTGTAAAGTAAATCAATATGAAACAAATGCAATGGCACAAAAGTTTATAGAAAATGGATATAAAGTAATAGAAGAAAATAGTGAGCAAACAGAAGTGAATCCAGATATATGTATAATAAATACATGTACAGTAACAAATATGTCAGATAGAAAATCAAGACAAATGCTAAGAAGAGTAAAGGAAAATAATAAAGATGCAATAGTTGTTGCTGTTGGGTGTTATGCACAAGTTGCAAAAGAAGAACTTTCTAAAATAGAAGGAATAGATTTGGTTTTAGGAAATAATGAGAAAGTAGAAATAGTAAAACATGTAGAAGAATATTTAAAAGTACATCAGAAAAAAATAGAAACAGAAGATGTAATGCAATCAAAAGAATTTTCAGAGTTTGGAGAAATAACATTTTCAGAAAAAACAAGAGCTGTTATAAAAATTCAAGATGGATGTGATAGATTTTGTTCATATTGCATAATTCCATATGCAAGAGGAAGAGTAAGAAGTAGGAAGCCAGAAAATATAATAGACGAAATAACAAAAATTGCACAAAAAGGAATTAAAGAAGTTGTTATAACAGGGATACATATTGCATCATATGGAAAAGATTTTAAAGAAGAATATAGGTTAATAGATTTGTTAGAAGAAATCAATAAAATAGATGGAATAACAAGAATAAGATTAGGATCAATAGAACCATTATTAATAACAGAACAATTTGTAGAAAAATTAAGAAAACTAGAAAAAATATGTCATCACTTTCATTTATCATTACAAAGTGGATGTGACGAAACGTTAAAAAGAATGAATAGAAGATATACAACAGAACAATTTAGAACAATTGTAAAACTATTAAGAAATGCATATGATGATGTAAACTTAACAACAGATATTATTGTAGGTTTTCCGGAAGAAACAGAAGAAGAATTTAATAAAACATATCAATTTTTAAAAGAAATAAAATTTTATAAAATGCATATTTTTAAATATTCACCAAGGAAAGGAACAAAAGCAGCTGTAATGAAAAATCAAATTAGTGGAAATATAAAAGAAGAAAGAAGTAGGAAATTGATAGAATTATCAAATAAAAATGAAAAAGAATACAACAATAAATATGTAGGAAAAGAAATAGAGGTTTTATTTGAAGAAAAAAAATTAGGTATATACCAAGGACATACAGCAAATTATATTATGGTCCACTGCAAATCTAAAGAAAATTTGGAAAATAAATTAAAAAATGTCACATGTAATGAAGTAGGAGAAGAATATATAATTGCGGAAATGTAATATAAATGAAATTGAAATGTAACAAACATGTAATGGAAACTTAATACAAAAAAACTTGATATTTAAAAATATATGTAGTATAAAAAATATAAGTATTACAAATAGATATACAAAGGAGGAAACATAGATGGCAGAAATGAATGAAGAAGTAAAATCAGGGGTATTTAGTGAAGTTACATTTGAGGAAAATGCAGGAACGATAAGAGACAACACATTGCCTACAAAAGTTGGATTTTGGCAAAAATTTAAAGCTTTCTGGTTACAAGAAATAGATTGGAATAAAGAAATAAAAGTTGTATTAACACCAAAACAACAAAAAATAGAAGATGAAATAAATGCGTTTTTACATCAAGAAATTACTTGGGAAAAAATACATGATTTTCTATTCCAAGAAATCAGTTTTGGAAAGAAAAAATAATGTCCTTTTGGGGACACATCTTAAAATTAAACAATGTGAATTTTTAGTGAAAATATAAAAAAGTATAGCACATATTAAAAAAATGTGTTATACTTTTTTTGCCCAAAGGCTATTATGGGGGAAATAGGAAAGGGTAAATAAAGAAAAAATATAAAAGGAGAGAATTACTATTGCCCCGAATAGCAAGAAATTATAACAAATTAAAAGTATATTATACCTTAGGCCCAATAGTCTAGTGGATACAAGGCTTTTATTATTGATTTTTTCAGATGATGAAAAAGAAGCAAAAGAAGAATTTAAAAAATTTCATAATATAAATGAAGATGATAAACAAAATGAAATTAATGATATGATAGAATATGAAATGTGTGAAGTAATATCAGATGAAGATGTGAGAAAATATATATGTGAGATATTAAAAATTAATAATGTTCGTGAAATTTTGGAATTTAATAAAGAAATCAGAAATGAAAAATTAGCTAAATTAAAATGCTTGAAAAATATATCTGCAAGTCGATTAGCAAGAGTGATTGGAATAAGTAGAAAAATTGTAGAAAGGGCATAGATAATATTAGATGTGTCCCCAATGGGACAAAAATTAAGATAGCTGTTTGAGCAAAGTGAATTACAGATATCTTATGCAAAAGGAAACGTCCCCAATGGGACATGGAGGTGAAAAATGGCGAAAAATAAAACAGTTTTTGTGTGTAATGAATGTGGATATGAGTCGACGAAATGGTTAGGAAAATGCCCAGCTTGCAATAGTTGGAATAGCTTTTTTGAACAAAAAATTGTTGAAAGCAAAAATAGCAGTTTAAAAGCAGAAAACAATTCAAATAATGTTCCTCAAAAGTTAAATTCATATGAAGCTAAAGAAACAATTAGAACTTCTACAGGATTTGAAGAGTTAGATAGAGTGCTAGGTGGTGGATTAGTTAAAGGTTCATTAATTTTGCTTGGTGGTGAGCCAGGTATTGGTAAGTCTACTTTGATTTTGCAAATTTGTGATAAGGTTAAAGGTGATGGACAAGTTTTATATGTTTCTGGAGAAGAGTCTGCTGAACAAATAAAGTTAAGAGCTGATAGATTGCGGTATTAATAATGAAAATATACTATTTTTAGGGGAAACAGATATTGATATTGTAAATCAAAATATTATGAATATAAATCCTAAGTTGGTAATAATTGATTCTATTCAGACTATGTATTCAGAAGAGATTTCAGCAGCAGCTGGAAGTGTAAGTCAAGTAAGAGAAATAACTTCTCAAATTATGAGAGTGTGTAAGTCTAGAAATATTACTACTATTATAATTGGACATGTTACAAAAGATGGAAATATTGCAGGACCTAGAGTGTTGGAACATATGGTAGATACAGTTCTTTATTTGGAAGGTGAGAGATATTTTTCATATAGAATTTTAAGAGGTGTGAAAAATAGATTTGGTTCTACAAATGAAATTGGAATGTTTGAGATGAGAGGTGAAGGAATGTGTGAAATTTCTAATCCATCAGATGTACTTATTTCAGAAAGAGATGATAATCCAGCAGGTTCATGCATTGTTTCTTGTTTAGAAGGAACTAGATCAATCCTAGTAGAATTGCAAGCTTTAACAAGTCAAAGTGTATTTGGATACCCAAAAAGAACAGCAAATGGAGTAGATTTTAATAGGTTGGCTTTACTAATTGCAGTAATGGAAAAAAGAGCAGGAATGAACCTAGGAACTCAAGATGTTTATTTAAATGTGGTTGGAGGATTAAAAATAAGTGAACCTTCAATAGATTTAGGAATTTTAATGGTAACAGCTTCAAGTTATAAGAATGTTCCAATAGATAAAGATATTGTTATAATGGGAGAAGTTGGGCTTACAGGCGAAGTTAGGAGAATCAATTTAATTGAGAAAAGGTTAAAAGAAGCTGAAAAATTAGGATTTAAAAAATGCATAATTCCAGAAAGTAATAAAAAGGGCTTGAAAGAAAATTTTAAATTAGATATAATTGGAGTCAAAGATGTAAATGAATCAATGAAAAAATTGGGATTAAGATGATTGATGGGACTTTACTAATTATAAATATCTTATACAGAGAATATTAGCAAATATCTAATCAGAAAATAATTTTAAACGAAGATGTGTCCCCAATGGGACAAAAATTAAGATAGCTGTTTGAGCAAAGTGAATTACAGATATCTTATGCAAAAGGAAACGTCCCCAATGGGACATGAGAGGAGGAAAAAATTGACAGAGCTGTTAAAATTGATAGCACCAGGAACGCCTATAAGAGATGGGCTAGAAAATATATTAAGAGCTAAAACAGGTGCATTACTACTTATAACAGATAATAATGATGTAATAAAAGAAATTGTTGATGGTGGTTTTTATATAAATGAAGATTATACATCATCAAGATTATATGAACTAGCTAAAATGGATGGTGCAATTGTTTTAAGTGGAGATTTGAAAAAGATATTATTTGCAAATGCCCAATTAATACCATCTAGACAAATTGAAACAATGGAAACAGGAACAAGACATAGAACAGCTGAGAGAACAGCTAAACAGACAGGAGAATTAGTAATAAGTATTTCACAAAGAAGAAATATAATAACTATTTTTAAAGGTAATTCTAGATATATATTAGAAGATACAAATGCAGTACTAAATAAAGCAAATCAAGGTATACAGACATTAGAAAGATATAAGAAGGTATTTGATAATAGATTAAGTATATTAAATGAATATGAATTTAACGATATAGTTACACTTAAGAATGTTATAGATGTAATACAAAGAGCTGAAATGGTAAGAAGAATTTCAGACGAAATAAAAAGACAAATATATGAACTTGGTGAAGATGGTAGATTAGTAAACATGCAACTAGAAGAATTAATGGGAGGACTAGAAAAAGAAGAAACATTAATTATAAAAGATTATGTAGCGCCAAGTAAGAAAAAGAGAACACCTGAAAAGGTAATACAAGAATTAGCTAATATTCAATATGAAGAAATGACGAAAGAAAATATTATAGCAAAATTATTAGGATATGAAACATTTGACAACTATGATGAAGTTGGTGTATATACTAGAGGGTATAGAATTTTAAATAAAATACCAAGAATGCCATCAAACATAGTTGAAAACCTAATATTATCATTCAAATCATTTCAACACATATTAACAGCAGATATAGAAAGTTTAGATGATGTTGATGGAATTGGGGAAGTAAGAGCAAGAACAATTAAACAGTCTTTAAGGAGAATGCAAGAACAATTTATGTTTGAATAAATTAAAAGAAGGGAAGAAAGAATATGAAGAACATAGGAAAAATAACATGGATAATAGCATTAATAGCTATAATAATTTTAATAGGAGTATTAGGATTTGGATATTATAAAAAAATTACATTCAAAGCACAAAATCCTATTGTAACAATGGAAGTTGAGAATTTTGGAACTATAAAGATGGAATTATACCCAGACCAAGCACCAGAGACCGTAGCAAATTTTGTTACATTAGCAAATAGAGGATTTTATAATGGAACTGCATTTCATAGAGTTGTAAAAGATTTTATGATTCAAACAGGGTCAAAAAATGGCGATGGAACAACAGGTGCACAAATAAGCGATTTAAAAGATGATGGAGCAAATCAAGATTATACAATAAAGGGAGAATTCTTAGCGAATAATGTAACAAATACTATAAAATTTGAAGAAGGAATAGTAGCAATGGCTAGAGCTGATTATACACAATATTCTTCAAGTTTAAAAGAAGAATCATATAATTCAGGATGCTCACAATTCTTTATAATGACTAAAGAAAATACAAATTTAAATGGATATTATACACCTTTTGGAAAAGTTATTGAGGGAATAGATGTTGTACACAAAATTGAAGGAATAGAAGTTAAAGTTGCAGAAGGACAAGAACAAACAGAAGGTGCAGAAGTAAGTACACCAGTTAATCCTCCAAAAGTAACTTCTATAAAAGTTGAAACATTTGGAATTGATTATGGATTACCAGAAACATTAACACCTTTTGATTACACTTCTTGGATGTATAAACAATATGGAATAAATCAATAAATTTAAAAAAGCACTTGCTAATTTTTTTAGCAAGTGTTAAACTAATAATAGATTAAAAAAAAACCGAATTTGCAGGTAAACTTTTTTAATCTTTTTTTATGTTATAGAAAAGTTTTATTTATGCATAAATGTTTAATTATATCTTCTATAAATTTTCTTATAATATAAATACAATCCACAGAAAAATTGCTTAGCAATTTTTCATGGGCGAACAAAGACGAGACTTTATACCTACAAATTGAACAAAAGGAGGAATATAAAAAATGAAAGAAGCTTTTAATAATGAATTGTATTTAAAATTACAAAAAGAAAGAATTGAGCAAAGAATAAAAATGTTTGATAACAAGCTATATCTAGAATTTGGAGGGAAAATATTTGACGATTATCATGCAAGTAGAGTATTACCAGGATTTCATCAAGATGCAAAAATACAATTATTAAAGGAATTTAAAGAAGATTTAGAGATTATCTTTTGTATTAATGCAAATGACATTGAGAAAAATAAAATACGTGCAGATTATGGAATAGGATATGATAGAGAATTATTGAGATTAATAGACAATTTAGAAAAGCTTGAAATCAAAATCAATAGTGTAGTTGTAACAATGTATACAGGGCAAACTCAGGTAGAAAAATTAAAGAGTATCTTAGAATATAGAAAAATAAAAATCTATATACATACTCCAATTGAAGGATATCCAAACGATGTTGAAAAAGTAGTAAGTGATGAAGGTTACGGAAAAAATCCTTATATAGAAACAACAAAAAAATTGGTAGTAGTTACAGCTCCTGGAGCAAACAGTGGAAAATTAGCAACATGTTTATCACAGTTATATCATGAACATAAAAAAGGAATAAAAGCAGGATACGCAAAATTTGAAACATTTCCAGTATGGGACTTACCATTAATGCATCCTATAAATGTGGCATATGAAGCAGCAACAGCAGATTTAGGCGATATTAATATAATTGATCCATATCATCTAGAAAGTTATAATGTAAAAGCTGTTAATTATAATAGAGATATATCAACTTTTTCGATTTTAAAAAATATATTAATTAAAATAACAGGAGAAGAAATATATAAATCTCCAACAGATATGGGAGTTAATACTATTAGCAAATGTATAACAAATCATGAAGCTGTTGAAAAAGCAGGAATTATGGAAATTATTCGCCGTTACTATAATTGTTTGTGTGATTATAAAAGAGGGATGGCAAATGAAAAAATTGTAGCACGAATGGAAATGCTAATGAATGAATTAAATTTGCATAAAGAAGACCGTGAAATTGTTGCAAAAGTAAAAGCATTAGTAGAACAAAAAAATAGTGAGATAATGGTAATTCAACTTGATAATGGAGAAGTAATAAGTGGAAAAGAAACAGAATTATTAACAGCTCCAAGTGCAGCATTTTTAAATGTAGTAAAGCATTTGGCAAAAATTCCAGATGATGTATATTTGCTATCTCCATCAGTACTTGAATCTATTTTTAAAATAAAACAAAAGACATTATATGGAAAGAAAAATCAGTTGAATTTGTCAGAGGTTATGATAGCACTTAGTATTTGTTCAACAACAAATCCAATTATAGAAGAAACATTAAAAAATATAGATAAGATGAGAGGCATGGAAGCACATTGTTCATATATTATAACTGATTCTGAGTTAAATGTAATAAAGAGTTTAGGAATTAATTTGACATGTGAACCAAGATTGATTGGGTAATGTCCCATTGGGGACACATCTTGATGAAATTCCACAATACTTTATTTAAGATATGAAAGGGCCACTCTTTTAATATTTTAGCAAATATTAAAAGAGTGGCTAATTTTTTTGTTCTAAAATCTACAAATAAAAAATATAATATAATGCAATAAAATGGTGTAGTATAAAATAAATGTGAATTCTATGTGAATTTTAGCAAACACTATTGACATTTGCTAAAAAAAGGTATAAATTATTAGCAGTCAAATATAAAGAGTGCTAACAAAATTCTTAAATGGAAAAAATTAAAGGAGGTAATATCATGATTAAACCATTAGGAAGTAGGGTATTAATAAAAATGAAAGAAGGCGAAGAAACAACAAAAAGTGGAATAATCTTGGCAAGTGCAGCACAAGAAAAACCACAAATTGCAGAAGTAATAGAAGTTGGGCCAGGAGAGAAAATAGACTCAAAATTAGAAGAAATGTATGTAAAAAAAGGTGATAATATTATAATAAATAAATATTCTGGAACAGAAGTAAAATATGAAGGAACAGAATATTTGATAGTAAAACAAGATGATATATTGGCAATTGTAGAATAGTGTGACAAAGGGGACGTACCTTATTGGCACAGGCAAGTTATAAAATAATAGTGTGACAAAAAGGCACGTCCCTTTTGTCACAAAAATATAAAGGAGTGAATTAAAGATGGCAAAGCAAATTAAGTTTGGAGAGGATGCAAGAAAATCTTTATTAGAAGGTGTTAATAAATTAGCTGATACAGTAAAAGTAACTTTAGGACCAAAAGGTAGAAATGTAGTTTTAGATAAAAGTTTTGGTGCACCATTAATTACAAATGATGGTGTTACAATAGCAAAAGAGATTGAATTAGAAGATAAATTTGAAAATATGGGAGCAAGACTTGTTAAAGAAGTTTCTGAAAAGACAAATGATGTTGCGGGTGATGGTACTACAACAGCAACAGTTTTAGCTCAAGCAATGATAAAAGAAGGAGTTAAAAATGTAGCTGCTGGAGCAGACCCAATGGCCATGAAAAGAGGAATTGACAAAGCTGTAAAATCAGCTGTTGAAGAATTGCAAAAAATAAGTGTTCCTGTAAATGGAAAAGAAGATATTGCAAGAGTTGCAAGTATTTCAGCAAATAATGAAGAAGTTGGAAATTTAATTGCAGAAGCAATGGAGAGAGTATCAAAAGATGGAGTTATAACAATAGAAGAATCAAAAACTTCAAATACAGAATTAAATGTTGTTGAAGGAATGCAATTTGATAAAGGTTATGTTTCTCCATATATGGTAACAGATACAGAGAAAATGGAAGCTATAATTGATAATCCATATATATTAATTACTGATAAAAAAATAAGTAATATTCAAGAAATATTACCATTATTAGAAGTTCTAATGCAACAATCAGGAAAGCTAGTAATAATTTGTGATGATATAGAAGGCGAAGCTTTATCTACATTAGTACTTAATAAATTAAGAGGGGTATTAAACGTTGTAGCTGTTAAAGCTCCTGGATTTGGAGATAAAAGAAAATTGATGCTTGAAGATATTGCAATTCTAACAGGTGGAGAAGTTATAACTTCAGATTTAGGATTAGATCTAAAAGATACACAAGTTGAACAATTAGGTAGAGCAAGACAAGTAAAAGTTCAAAAAGAGAATACTATAATTGTTGATGGTGCAGGAGATAAAGAACAAATAAAAGCTAGAGTAAATCAAATTAAAACACAAATTGAAGAAACAAAGAGCGAATATGATAAAGAAGGTTTACAAGAAAGACTTGCTAAAATAGCAGGTGGAGTTGCAGTTGTTGAAGTTGGTGCTGCAACAGAAACAGAAATGAAAGATAAAAAATTAAGAATTGAAGATGCTTTATCAGCAACAAAAGCTGCTGTAGAAGAAGGTATTGTAGCAGGTGGTGGAACAGCATTGATAAATGTAGTTCCTGCAGTTGAAGAAGTTGTAAATGAATTAACTGGTGCAGAAAAATTAGGTGCAGCTATAGTATTAAAATCATTAGAAGAACCTGTAAAACAAATTGCAAGAAATGCAGGTTTAGAACCAGCAGTAATTGCAGATACAGTTAAAAAATCAGAAGCAGGAATTGGATTTGATGCAAGTAAAGAGGAATACGTAGATATGAAAAAAGTTGGAATAGTAGACCCAACTAAAGTTACAAGAAGTGCTTTACAAAATGCAGCATCAATTGCTTCAATGGTTATTACAACAGAAAGTTTAGTTTCAGATGTTCCAGAAAAAAATTGTCATTGTAACCATGATAATGGAATGGGTGCTGGAATGGAAGGAATGTATTAATATAAAAGGTGAGGAATTAAAATGTACGAAAAATTGTTAAAATTATTAGACAACTCATATTCTCCTTATTCACATTTTAGAGTAAGTGCAATTATAGTAATGAATGATGGGCACGAATTTAGTGGGGTTAATGTGGAAAATGCTTCGTATGGAGCAAGTATTTGTGCTGAAAGGAGTGCAATTGTATCAGCTATAAGTAATGGATATAAAAAAGATGATTTTAAAAGTTTATATGTTATGTGTGGAGATAGTGATAATATAAGTACTTGTTGTTTTGCATGTAGGCAGGTAATATCAGAATTCTTTGACTCAGATTGTATTGTTACTTGTTTTGATAAAAATGGAAATTATAAAGAGTTTTCTGTAAGTGAATTGTGTCCATATCCATTTAGTGAAGATGACTTAAAATAAAAGATTTGGTTAAGTGTAAAATTAAAAGCAATTCTGAAATAAAAGATTTTATAAAAATTTACAAAAAAGCCTTGACAGTTAAAAAAAAATAATTTATAATTTATAACTGTCAGGAGCAGTTGCAGGTGTAGTTCAATGGTAGAACCTCAGCCTTCCAAGCTGATGACGTGGGTTCGATTCCCACTACCTGCTCCATTTTATGACAAATATATAATTTAATATGCAGGTGTAGTTCAATGGTAGAACCTCAGCCTTCCAAGCTGATGACGTGGGTT
>CAQUBD010000027.1 GCA_948891265.1 uncultured Clostridia bacterium
TATAAAGAAGATGATGTTATTGATTTTATAGTAAATAATTGTAGTAAGTAGGAGTAATAAATTATGCAATTAGAAGATTTAAAAGCCGAATATGATAAATTACAAATGAAATATGGAGCCAAAGAGTTAACATCTATCTATAATGGTGGATGTACTAATAATCCAGATATCTGCTTTGTTTTTATGAATCCAACAGGTAGAAATATTGCTTCAGATCCTAATTGGAAAGGCAGAAGATCACCATGGATAGGAACTAAAAATATATGGAAACTATTTTATAGAATAGGATTACTTGATGAAGAAATATATGAGAATATTATGATAAAGAAACCACAAGAATGGGATGAAAGATTTGCAAATTTAGTATATGAAAATGTAGAAAAACATAAATATTTCATAACTAATTTAGGAAAATGTACACAAATAGATGCAAGAGTATTGCCTAATTCTGTCTATATCCAATATTTAGATTTATTGTGTAAAGAAATAGAAGTAATTAATCCAAAAATAATTATAACATTAGGAAATCAAGTTAGTTCTATTGTATTAAATCAAAATATATCTGTTTCACAATGCAGAAAGCAAAACTTTTTCAAGAACATTGCAGGAAAAGAATATAAAGTATATCCAGTTTACTATCCTATTGGAAACGGAATGATGAATATAGAAAAAGCAATAGAAGATATTAAATTTATAATAGAAACTAATTAAAGAGAGGTGATTAGTATTGAATAATATAGAAAATTTAAAAGATTTAATCATATACCAAAGCCAAAATAACGAAAATATATCTGTCGAAGTTTTATATAATGAAGAAGATTTTTGGTTAACGCAAAAGTCAATGTCAAAATTATTTAATGTAGCAGAAAATAATATAACATATCATTTGCAAAATATATTTAAAACAGGAGAATTAGAAGAAAATCGAACTACTCAAAAAATTAGAGTAGTTCAAAACGAAGGAACTCGAAAAGTTTCAAGAGAAGTAACTTTTTACAGTTTAGATGCCATTATAGCAGTCGGTTATAGAGTAAATTCAAAAGAAGCAACAGATTTTAGAATTTGGGCAACAAAAACTTTAAAAGAATATATAAAAAAAGGATTTGTTGTTAATAGCGAAATGTTAAAAAATGGACCAAAATTCGGAAAAGACTACTTTGATGAATTATTAGTTAAAATAAAAGAAATCAGAGCAAGTGAAAGAAGATTTTATCAAAAAATAACTGATATATACAAAGAATGTAGTTTTGATTATGATAAAAATAGTGAAACTACACAAGAATTTTACAAAAATGTTCAAAATAAGTTACACTTTGCAATTACTGGAATGACAGCACCTGAAATAATATATAATAGAGTTGATAGCAAAAAAGAAAATATGGGATTAACAACTTGGAAAAATGCACCAGATGGAAAAATACTTGAAACAGATGTAACAATAGCTAAAAATTATCTTTCACAAGAAGAAATTACAGAACTAAATAATTTAGTATCTATGTATCTTGACTATGCAGAAAGACAAGTAAAACTAGGTAAGATTATTTCAATGCAAGAGTGGAAAGAAAAGTTAGAAGTATTCTTAAAAATCAACGAATATAACATTTTAAAAGATAATGGAAAAATAAAAAGAGAAATAGCAGACAAGTTGGCTTTAGATGAATATAAAAAGTATAGAGTTATACAAGATAAAAACTATATTTCAGACTTTGATGAATTAATAACAGAAACAAAAAATTTAAACAACAGCTAAGCGACAACTTACAAATTGTCGAGTAGGAGGAAATAATTTGAAAACCTTAATAATTTATGCTAGTAAAACAGGAACGACAGAAAAATGTGCTAAAGAAATAAATAGGCAGTTAAAAGATTCTAAAATAGTAAATATATTAACTCAAAATGAAGATATAAATGAATATGATTTAATTATCGTTGGTACTCCAATTAGAATGGGAATGATAGACAAAAAAATAAGAAAGTTTTTGATTAGCAATATTGAAAATCTAAAATCAAAAAAGGTAGGTTATTTTATTTGTTGTGGTTTTAATGAAAATTGGAAAAGTTATTATGAACAAAATATTCCAAAAGATTTATTAGATTCTGCTATTATTTATGATACTTTTGGAGGAGAAATGGATATACAAAAACAAAAAGGGTTCGATAAATTTATTACAAAGATGGTAAGCAAGAACATAGAAAAAGATAGAGAAATAAAGATCTTAAATGAAAATATTGATAAATTTATAAAAGCATTAAGTTAGTAAAAAATTACAATTTATATTTATGATTATATATAATTATTTGACAGTGAATCTTTATCTACACTATCTATAAATTGTTTCATTTCTTCTAGTGTTTTTCCTATATATTTTTTATCCTTAGTAGAGTAAAGATAATACTTATTAAATATATAATAACACAAATTAGATAAAAATAAAATATAGCATTAATTACAATATTATTATTAATATCTTGAAAACTATATATTATTGTGATATATTGAAGAAAATGAAATAGGAGGCTAAAGTATGAGTAGAGGAAGAAGATATGATACAGAGCCAAAGCTAAATATGAAAAAGGTATTTGCTGTAATTATTGCAATTGTTGTTGTAATAATGTTTATATTTATAATAAAAGGGGTATTAAGTAAAGACACTAAGTCAGGAAAAGTAAAAAGTAAAAGTTATTTTACATCTTATAAAGATAATAAGTGGGGAGTAATAGATGATAACGGGAATAATATAATAGACCCATCATATGGAGAATTAATAGTAATACCTAATAATAAGATAGGTGTATTTATTTGTACATATGATACAAATTATGATACTGGAGAATATAAAACAAAAGTATTAAATGAGAAGAATGAAGAGCTTTTTACAGATTATGACAAAATAGAAGCCATAAGTAATAATGATAAAAATAACAATTTAAAATACGAACAGGAAGTATTAAAAGTACAGAGAGATGGAAAATATGGTTTAATTAATCTGACAGGAAAACAAGTACTTCCTACAGATTATGACGAAATAACTTCAATCCAAGGAATTGATAATTCATTTAAAATAGTGAAAGATGGAAAATATGGAATTGTTGATGCTGAGGGTAAAATAGTTATAGAGCCACAATATTCAGATATAGACATATTAGGGAAAGACAATAAGTCAGGTTTTATTGTAAAAGATAGCACAGGAAAATCTGGAATTAGAGATTATTCAAATAATCAAATATTAGAAATTAAATACGATTCCATTGAAAAAGTTTATGGAAATGGATTATATGTAGTAACAGAAAATAATAAACAAAAAATTGTAGATAAGGAAAATAAAGATGTATTAACAAAAGGATTTGACTCTATAAAACAAATATTGTCAAGCCAAGAAAATGCTGTTATATTTACAAAATCAGAAAAGTATGGGATTATGAACTTATCTGGAGAAGTGATAATAGAAGCACAATATGATAAATTAGAAGAGACTAAATTAGGAATATTTATTGCTGATAAAAATGGAAAATATGGAGTTATAAATAGTAATAAGGAGGAAAAATTACCATTTGAATATACTTCAATAATATATAATGATAAAGCAGATATATATATTGCAGAAGATAGTAATTTTAACTCTAATATATTAGACAATAATTTTGAAATTAAAATTTCAGGAATACTAACAGAAATAAATGATACTAAAGGATATTTAAAGTTAAGAGTAGATGATAATTATAAATATTATAATTTTAAATTTGAAGAAAAACAGGAAAGTGATATTTTCCCAAATAGAACACTATTTGTAAACAAAAATGATGGAAAATATGGATTAATAGATAAAAGTGGAAAAGTTATATTAGATTATATTTATGATGATATAATAGAACAAAATGATTATGGATATGTTGCGATTAAGAAGGACGGAAAATGGGGTTCAGTGAATGGTAATGGAGTAGTAGTTCAGGAGCCTATATATGATTTAGACGAATATCTATTAATAGACTTTATAGGAAGATGGCATTTGGGATTGGATATAAATATGAATTATTATAATCAATTATAATAAGAACAAATAGGAAAGACTTAAAATTAGCATAATTTAAATTTTAATCTTTGGCTTTCCGTGAATTGTTCTATTTGAATAAATTTAAGAGGGATTATGCCCCTCTTAAATTATTATTAAGGTGAAATAATTGTTATAGGAGAAGATTATGAGAGTTGCTTGTGGTGTAGATATTATAGAAATTGAAAGAGTAAAATCTAGTATAGAAAATATAGGTGAGAAATTTTTAAAAAGAGTTTTTACAGATAGTGAAATTGAATATTGCGAGTCTAAAAAAAATCAAAAATATCAACATTATGCGGGCAGATTTGCTGCTAAAGAAGCTGCATTCAAAGCTATTTCGCAGGGAATTGGAGATAAATATTCTGTCTGTTGGAAGGATTTTGAAATTGTAATAGATAGTCAAGGTAGACCTAAATTGAATTTTTTTGATATTAATATGGAACAAATTGAAAATGTTGATGTTAGTATTTCGCATTGCAAATTGTATGCTATTGCTAATGTTACAGTTTTATATAAAGATTAAACAAAAAAATGAAGAATGAAATATGTTGAATAAGAAACTTACTGACATATGAATATAAAGTGAAAATAGAAACATAATTTATTTATGGAGGGAATACTAATATGGGATTATTTGATAGCCATAGCCATTTAAATGATGAAAAATTTAATAATGATAGAGATATTATAATAAAGCAAATACATGAATCAGGTGTGACAAATTTTATTACTGCTGGATATAGTATTCAAAGTTCAAAAGATGCTGTAGATATATCAAATAAGTATGAATTTATCTATGCTACTGTTGGCGTTTCACCAAATGACATTCCACAAACTGAAGGTGAATTGTGGAAACAGTTAGTAAAAATTAAAGAATTAGCAAATAAAAATAAAAAAGTTGTTGCAATAGGTGAAATCGGATTAGATTATTATTGGAATACAGATAATAAAGAATTGCAAAAAAAAGCATTTATTGAACAAATAAAGATAGCTAATGAACTAAATTTACCAATAGTTATTCATACAAGAGATGCAATAATGGATACAATTCAAATATTAAAGGAAAATAATGTAGAAAATAAAGGGGTCTTTCATTGTTGCCCACAAAATAAGGAATTAATAAAAGAAGGATTAAAACTTGGATTTTATATTTCATTTGCAGGTCCAATTACTTTTAAAAATTCAAAAAATGCAAGTGAAATAATTAATTTAGTACCTAATGACAGAATTTTAATTGAAACAGATAGCCCATACTTATCACCAGAACCTTTTAGAGGAACGAGGAATACACCAATTAATGTAAGATATATTGCTCAAAAAATTGCGGATTGTAAGGGTCTAACATTAAAAGAAGTAGAAGAAATAACTATGAGTAATACAAAGAAGATACTAAAGATATAATTCTAATATGTTCATGTGTAAATTACTGAGACTGTTAAAGTTTTACTTGTTACAGCCTCAGTATGCAAATAATAGTTTATAATTGTTTTAATTTATATTTTTTAAGGCTTCAATTCTATCCTCTGTACTTGGGTGTGTAGACCACAAGTTAGAGGATTTTTTCTTGCCTCTTTCTCCATTCTTTTTAAATGGATTTACAATATACATATTTGCGGTAGCAGAATTAGCAGATTCTAATTCATTTGGGTCAGATTCAAGCTTTTGTAAGGCTGATATAAGACCATCAGGATTACGAGTAAATTCTATGGCTGTACTATCTGCTAAGAATTCCCTTTTTCTTGAAAGAGCTAATTGCATTAAAGTACCAAATATAGGTGATAATATTAAGAATACTAAACCAATTAACATTAAGATACCATTTGCTTTACTATCATCATCTCTATCTTTAGTGCCACCCCAAAAAAGAATTCTTGAGAACATATCAGATAACATTACTATGAAGCCAACAAATACAGATACAACAGTACTTAATAAAATATCGTAATTTTTTATATGACTTAGTTCATGAGCTATAACACCTTCTAATTCATAATAATCCAGTTTAGCTAATAATCCAGTAGTTACGCAGATTACAGAATTGTTAGGATTTCTACCTGTAGCAAAAGCATTTGGCTGACTATCATCTACAACATATAAATCAGGTTTTTTTGTTAATCCAGATGTTACCATTAAAGCATCTAGAATATTAACAATTTTTAAATCTTCTTCTTTAGTTGCTCGTCTTGCTTTACAGGATGCTAATACAATTTTGTCACTGTAATAGTAAGAAAACCAACTAGTAGCTAAAGAGAATATTAAAGCTATTATTATTGATAAATTTCCTAATTCTAAAGCATTACAAATATAATATATTATTAAAGTTATAACAATTATAAAAATTGAAATAATTATTCCAGATTCCAGTTTATTTTTTTTACTTGCTCGGAACATAATTGCGGACCTCCTATAAAAATACTTAAGTAAGATAATCTATAAAAGAGTTACTTTAAAAGTAACCCTTTTATATTTGACATGTCTATTTTCCAAAATCTACTTTTACATTTTTTCTAGCTTCATCACTATCTGTTTTAAATAAATCACGTGATTTAAAATTAAACATGTTAGCAATGATGTTAGAAGGGAAAATTTGTAATTTCTCATTATACATTGTTACAGTATCATTATAAAATTGTCTAGAGAAAGAAATTTTATTTTCTGTATTTCTTAATTCTTCTGACAATTCTGAGAAGTTTTGATTTGATTTTAACTCTGGATAGTTTTCAGAAACTGCCATTATTGTTTTTAATGCGCCTGAAAGTTGATTATCTATCTCTGCTTTTTCTGAAACTGTTTCTGCATTTACCCATGAAGTTCTTAATTTTGTTATTTTTTCAAATGTTTCTGATTCATGTGCTGCATATCCTTTTACAGTTTCAACGAAATTTGGTATTAAGTCAAATCTTCTTTGTAATTGCACATCAATTTGACTCCAAGCATTATCTACTTTTATCCTTGATGTTACTAATTTGTTATACATTGATATAACTAAAAGCACTAATACTAGTACTATTGCTAATATAATCCATCCCATTATAAATTCCTCCTTTTTTATTATACACAATATATAAGTAGATAATAACATAGTTTTAAATATTTAACAATAACTTTTTTATATTTATTATAAAATTATTTAATAAAAGTGTTACAATTCGCAGTTTAAACGCTATTATAATTTAAAGTTTATTCTTAAAATAGAAATAGTCATATTATAAAAGGTGGAGAATATAATATATATAGGCAGTTAAAACAAAAGTTGGACAAATTTGACAAAAAGTGAAAAATATAGTATAATCGTAATTGATGCCAAAAGGAGGTATAATAAATTTATGAAAAATGAAGAAAAAGCTTCAATTTCTATTATGAAAATCATATGTGTTAGTATAATATTAATATTGATTTCAGGAATAGGCGTTATGGCAGTTAATACAAATTTAAAAGATGTTAAAATTGTTTTACAAAATGGATATGAGTTAACTGTTTTAACAGGAAAAGCTACAATTAGTGAAGTATTAGATGAGAATAATATAATTTTAAATGAAAACCAAAAGACTATACCAGATGATAGTGAACAGGTTAATTCAGGGACTATCATAAAAATTGTTGATAAATCATATAATGAGATACAAATAGCTAAAGTTTCTGAGGAAGGTGCAGAAACAACATTAAATGAACTATTAAATAGTTATGCACCAATTACAGAAAAAATAGTTACAGAACAAGTTGAAATACCTTATGAGACAATAACAAAAAATGCTTCAGGAACAGGAGCAGATACAACTAATAAGGTACTACAACAAGGAAAGAATGGACTAAAAGAAGTAACATATAAAATTAAATATCAAAATGAAATAGAAATTGAAAAAATACAATTATCTGAAAAAATAATAAAAGAACCAGTAAACAGAATTGTTCAAGTAAACAAAGTTACAACATCAAGGTCAGGAGCAAATTCAAGAACGACACCAAGTACAACAGTTTCATCAAATGCCGTTGGGCAGATATACAAAATAACAGCATATTGCCCATGCGCTAAATGTTGTGGAAAAACAAGCGGAAGGACAGCTATGGGGACACAAGCTACAGCAGGTAGAACAGTTGCAGCCTCTTCAAAATTTGCATTTGGAACAAAATTAAATATAAATGGCCACACATATACAGTTGAAGATAGAGGTGGAGCTATAAAAGGTAATAAAATAGATATATTTGTAAATTCACATGCAGAAGCTTTAGCATGGGGAGTAAGATATTTACCAGTAAGTGTAGCTCAATAATATTTTTAGATATAATATGAGATAGTAAAAAATAAACCTAGAAAAGAAAATATTTTAGGTTTATTTTTTTGATAAAAATGCTTGAACTTTATGTAAATGTATGGTAAAATGTATAAGATTAAATTATATAATCTCCTTATGGAGTGGACTTATATAAACCAAAGGAACATCAATCAATAATTATTGAATAGGAGGAAAAATAATGTCGAAAAAAATAAGGGAAGAAATTGTGCGGATAAGTTATGCTAGGCATTTGGAATTAGTCAAATGGGCAGTATTAATATTCCTAATTGCTTCAGGAGTTTTTCTAAGCTGTTTATACCCTGCAGCTCAGGGACCAATATTAATAACAGCCGTTATCATTTGCTTAGTAGTAGTCGAACTTTGGAACTGCTTTTATGCAATTGGTAAACGGAGAATAGAAGTAGTGGAAAAGAACAAAATGGCGAATATTATACTTAGTGAAGCAGATGTCTGGGAATGGCCAATATTGTGGTTGGTAGTATGGCCATATGGATATGCAATTGGTATAACTCAGGGAATTGTAGCTACTGTAATACTATCCATTGTAGCTATAATAGTAGTGGCGGCCACAAGTATATTATTAGCAGGGATTTTTGAAAAAAGGATTATAAAAGAGTAAAAGTAAACATTAAGGGCAGGATATTTCCTGCCCTTAGTGTTTCTTTTAATAGACTCTCTAATCATATTCGTCATTTCATTTAAAAGGAATATGAATATATAGAGATCTTCTATGAACAGTATTTATATTACAATTGCTATATATTTTAAGTTTGAACATTTATAAAAAAACCAAAAATTGAAATATATATGAGTTGATATTTTTATATAAATGTAGTAAAATGGCTGTATAAAAAATTAGCACATGTACACAAGTAGGAGAGGAAGAATAAAAAATGAAATTAATATCTTGGAATGTAAATGGTATAAGGGCATGTTTAACGAAAGGATTTGCAGACTTTTTTAAAGAAATAAATGCAGATATATTTTGTATTCAAGAAACTAAATGCCAACCAGAGCAAATAGAACTAGAATTTGAAGGGTATACAAGTTATTGGAATAGTGCAGAAAAGAAAGGGTATTCTGGGACTGCTATTTTTACTAAAGAAAAACCTAAAAATGTTACTTATGGTATAGGAATAGAAGAACATGATAAAGAAGGAAGAGTTATAACATTAGAATTTAATAAATTTTATATGGTTGATATTTATACACCAAACTCAAAAAGAGGATTAGAGAGATTAGAATATAGACAAGTTTGGGAAGACGAAATAAGAAAATACTTATTAAATTTAAATAAAAAAAAGCCAGTTATAATGTGTGGCGATTTAAATGTAGCACATAAAGAAATTGATTTAAAAAATCCAAAAACAAATAGGCACAATGCAGGTTTTACAGATGAAGAAAGAAATAAAATGACAGAATTACTAAATGCAGGATTTATAGATACATTTAGACTATTATATCCAGATAAAGAAAATGCATATAGTTGGTGGTCATATATGGGAAATGCCAGAGAAAAGAATGTAGGATGGAGAATCGACTATTTTATAATTTCAAAAGATATAGAAAACAGAGTTAAAGATGCTATAATATATCCAGAGACAATGGGAAGTGACCATTGTCCAGTAGGATTAGAGATATCTTTTTAGAGACTACATTAACAAGTACATAAATATAAAATAAGTAAGGTGTGTGCCTAATAGGACAAGAATGGAGAAGAATTATGGAAGAAATAAAACAAGGATGGAAGAAAAGAATATCATGGTTATTAATTGCTATAGCAGTGGTTATTGTATATAAAATGTTAGACAATTTTTCAAGTATACAACAATGGTTTGGAACATTATTTGCTATAATGAAACCATTTTTAACAGGGGTATTAATATCATATATACTATTTATACCATGTAGAAAAATTGAAAATGTTTATAAAAAATCAAAATTAAAAGTAATATCTAAAAAATCAAGAGGATTATCAGTTATAACTACATATATAATTTTTGTATTAATTATAATAATTGTTATAAATTGTATTTTCCCAGTTTTAAGAGAAAGTATAGTAGAATTAGTTAGTAATATTCCTGGTTATTATGAAATATTAGTTAATAAATATAATGATTTACCTGAAGACTCAATATTAAAAAGTGAAATAATAAGAGACAAAATGTCAGAATTAACAAATATAGATATAAAGCAATTTTTAAATATAAATAACGATAAAATAATAGAATATGTAAAGAGTATTATAGATATATTCTCAGGAATATTTGATATATTTGTATCTATAGTAGTATCTGTATATATATTACTACAAAGAACATCAATAATAAGAGCGTTAAGAAGATTTGCAAGAGCAATATTAAACAAAAACATGTATGAAACAATTGATAGATATTTTACAAAAGCAAATGAGGTATTTTTTACATTTATAACAAGTCAATTGCTAGATGCTGTAATTGTAGGAATTTTAGTCACTATTGCTATGATGATATTAAAAGTAAGCTATGCACCTCTAATTGGATTT
The DNA here is from genome assembly GCA_948891265.1 of uncultured Clostridia bacterium. GTDB lineage: Bacteria > Bacillota > Clostridia > TANB77 > CAG-508 > CAG-269. Next base: position 10,872 of record CAQUBD010000027.1, read on the forward strand.
ATGATTGGACTATTTAATTTAATACCATATATAGGAGCAATAGTAGCTGTTGCAATAGGAATACTTATAACTTTAATTACAGGTGGATTTGGAAAAGCATTGGCAATGGCAATAGTTGTTATAGTATTACAACAAATTGATGCAAATATAATAAATCCAAAAATACTTGGTTCTTCATTAGAGACTAGTCCATTACTTGTTATATTTGCAATTACTATTGGTGGAGCATATTTTGGGATTATGGGAATGTTTTTAGGAGTCCCAATAGCTGTTGTTATTAAAACTATTTTAACAGATTTTGTAGATAGTAAAAATAGAATAAAAGATGAAGAAGAAAACATTTAAATATTAATAAAAAACGAAACGTAAAACAAAATAAGATTGAAAATTATGTAAAATAATGGTATTATATAAAATGATTTTATTTTAGCAGAAACATTTATAGAAGTAACAAGAATTTAAAAGGAGGGCAAAAGTAGCAATATAGAAATTTAGTAATTATAAATATGTATTGACAGGAGGAAAAGAGATGGCTTTAGGATATTTTGAAGGGTATGATAATACTATATATCAATTAGATAGAAAAGAACATGGTATATTTATAGATGACCGTTGTGCATCAGAGTATAAACTAATTAATCCAGATGGAGTGTCACATGATTCAGATAAGTTATGGAAAGTGTTTGACTTTCTTTATAATCCTACAGAGATGAATACTCCATTTAGTAAGGAGTTTGCAATTAATAAAATATCTGATTCAATAAAATATCTAAAGCGTAAAAGCTTAGATACAACAAATTATATGTTATTAAAATTATATTACTATTTTTTGACAGCATATTCTAGTAAATACTCTAAAAAAGATATAATAGGTATAATAGATATATCTGAAACTACAGGATATAATATATCCGGAGTATATGTTTATAATGAATATGAGAGAACAACTGAAAGGCAAATATTACTAAATGATGAGATAGATGTATTAAAAAGTATTTTAGTACAGTCTTGTGATGTGGATTCTATAGAAAGTCAATTACCTAAAACGATATTAACTTCTAAATTCAACATTTATGAATATTTTTACAATTACTTATTGATGGATTTTGATGTACAAGTAGTTCCTAAGCGGATTATGGATAAAGAAACTCAGAAATTTGTAGACTATAAATTGAATGAGTTTTTAATTCCAGATAAGGAACTAAGACTAAAAGATGAAATCTTAAGTATAAAAGCCAAATATAATATTAAAGACAGAGAACAATTCTTTAGATAAAATCAGTTACTACCAAATGTTTTTAGGAAGCTCTATGAGCTTCCTATTTGTTTTTGTTCTTATTCTTAATCATAATAGAAATAAAGATAGCAATTAATAATATGGCAATAATTGCTATTAATCCAGGCCATCCTAAAACTGAAACAAATTTACTACCTAATGACATAATAATACCTGCTAATAAAACACCAAGAGTTACTGCAAATATACTAGTTTTAAAGTCAAGCTTTAAAAAACTTGCAGCTAATGTTCCTGTCCATGCACCAGTTCCAGGAAGTGGTATTCCTACAAAAAGAAGTAATGCAAAGAAAATTCCAGTATTTCCCGCAGATTCTTTTAATTTATTTCCACCTTTTTCACCTTTATCTAGACACCAAGTAAAAAATTTTCCAATAACTTTTTTATCTTTTCCCCATTCTAAAACTTTTCTAGCAAATAAATAGATAAAAGGAACGGGTAGCATATTTCCTATAATTGCTATAGGATAATATAAAAGTATATCTAAACCTAAGCCTTCTGCAATTGGAATGGCTCCTCTTAATTCTACTATTGGAATCATACTAACTAATCCTATTAATAAATATTTTATTATAATTGGTAAACTTGTCATGTTTTTTTCATTCCTTCCATATTTTTTTGTATTTTACTATATAAATATTTATTTGTCAAAATGTTTATGGCAATCGATTAAAAGTTATATGGTCATATAGACCATTATTTAAATTCATCTGCTTCTTTTACATATATACTATCAATTACAACTAAAATACTATTATTAAAAGATATGATAAATTTTCATTAAAAAATTTGCATAATGCTATATAAATATATTGTATTTCTTCAACTTTTCGGCTGCATTACAAGTTTAAAAAAATCTAAAATTGTGTGTCTGAGCCTCTCCTTGAAATCGCACCCTCAGACACACAATTTAATATTTTTTAAAAACTTTCCAATTGCATTCAAAGTTTCATCAATATAATATATTTATATAGCACCTTATTATTCGACAATTTTTGTATTATTCATTATTGTGTAAAAAATTTTTATACATAATATTTATAAAGTATCGAATGTAACTGGAGTATATCTATAAATTCTTTTGAAATAAAATGAGGGATGTTCATGGTACTTCGAGCTTTGCGAGAAGGGTCTGAATGAAAGAGGCTCATTTTATTTCATTAGAATTTGTTGATATATGTAAGGCAACCGAGATACTGAATAAATATTATTATAAAAATTTATATTATCTAAAAAAAGCCAAGTATAATACTAAATCAAAAAGTTCATGGTCTATATGACCAAATAATTTTTAATCGATTGCTATACAAAATGTTTTATAATTTAAGTTTATAAAGATAGTATAAAAAGATTATCACAATTTATTTTGTATAATATTGAAAAATATGGAAAAAATATAATAAATACATAAAATTAGGAGGTTTAAATGGAAACAGGTAAACTAAAAAATATGGTTGTACTAAAAAATTTGCCATCAAATATTATTGATGAAGCTATTATAGTTTTAAAATCAAATAAAAAAATTAAAAACTTTCAAAAAGTAGAAAAGAATAAAAAAATAGAAAGTAACGAAAATCAGAAAAAAGATAAGGAATATATACTAAAAGAAGCAGAAATGCTTGTAAATAGTTTTATTTCTAAGATTGAAAAAAATGATAAGAAAGATTTCTTTAAGAAAGGATCAAAAGAAAAATATAGTAAATTAAAAAAATATGCTGTAGCGATAACTATTATGAGTATATTGCAAACAATAATAATAATCTGTCAATAGGTAAAAAACCTTTTGATAGATTTTTTTTTGTTCATAAAATAAGTACAAGTAACATATAGTTTATAAGAAAAACAATAGGTTTATAGGTAAAACCTTATTAAAAAGCCTAAATATAAGTTACAAAGGAATGATAATAAAATGGAAAGGACACTATCTGTAGAAGAAAAAATAAGGAGAGCAGAAGAAATCTATGCAAGAAGACAAGGAGTAAACCAAACAAGAACAGCAACAGTAGCGGTAAATAATGAAAATAGAAAAGATATAAAATTATTAAAGAAAATGATAATACAAATAATATTTAGTTTACTAATATATTTTACAATATATATAATTCAAAATAATAATTATATATTTTCAGAGGATTTTTTAAATAAAGTAAATGAAATATTATCATACGATATAAATTTTATAGAAATATATGAAAATTTAAAACAAAATGTGCAACAAAATATAAATCAAATAAAGAATAAGGATGGAGCAATAGGTGGGGCAGAAATAAATACTATAGAACAAGATAATTTAATACAAAATAATGAACAAGATAATATGGTAGATAATAATATAGACAATACTGTACAAGAGATAAATAACACACAAATATCTGAACCCAACATAGACACAATGCCAATATCACAAGAAGAACAAGATGTAGAAAGAATAAAATCAACTACAACATTTATAAAACCAATAGAAGGGATAATAAGTTCAAAATTTGGACAAAGAGAGCCAACAACAAGTACTGTACCTAAGAACCATACAGGAGTAGATATTGCAGCAAATATGGGAACAAAAATAATCGCATCAACAGGAGGAGAAGTTGTACTAGCTTCAGAAGAAGGAGATTATGGAAAGCATTTAAAAATACAAGTAGGAGAAGTAAGTGTTATTTATGCGCACTGTAACAATTTATATGTAAAACAAGGAGATATAATAAGCCAAGGGCAAGAGATAGCAGAAGTGGGGTCAACAGGAAATTCAACAGGGCCACATCTGCATTTTGAAATAAGACTTTCAGAAAAAGTAATAGACCCTGAAAAAATATTAGAATTATAAAAGAGGAAAGAAAATATGAGATTTAGAATAGACTTAAAAATATTTATCTTTATGATATTATTTTATTTTACAAAGCAAATAGAATTATATGCATTTATAATGATTTTTGCATTAATACATGAATTAGGACATTTAATAGTAGGGCTACTAATGGGAATGAAGCCAGAAAAGATTGAATTAATGCCATTTGGAGTAACAATATCATTTAAAATAAATGTAAAAGAATATAATAGGAAAATAAAAAAAGGAAATACTTTTGAAATTAAAAAAATTATTGTTGCTCTGGCTGGTCCAATTACAAATTTTATAATAATTTTAGTCACATGTAATTTAAATTTAGAAATAATAAAAAGTCTTATAATCATATATACAAATTTTTTAATAATGGTATTTAATTTGTTACCAATTTACCCGCTAGATGGAGGCAGAATATTAAAAGGAATTTTACATATAAACTTTGGAAAGATAAAATCAGAAAAATATATAAATAACATATCAAAAATAACACTAATAATTATTATGGCTATATCAAGTATACTAATATTATATATAAAAAATATATCAATCTTTTTAATAGATGTATACTTATGTTATTTAGTAATAAAAGAAGATATAAAATATAAGAATATAAAAAGCATTTATGAAAAAGTACTTGAAAATACTACAATTTAATAGTAAACTATACTAAAGAAAACAAGGAGAATTCTAAAGATGAAATATATATTAAAACGAGAAAAAGGTGTTACTATGATTGCATTAGTAATAACAGTCATAATTCTAATAACATTAACAAATATGTTAATATATAATACAAAAGATAGTATTTATATAAATAAATTAACAGATTTATATAATGACATAGATTTATTAAGAGAAAAGGTTTCTGCATATTACAATGAATATGGAAAGATACCAGCAGAAATAAAATATACCAATATAAGTCAGTTGACAAATGTAATTAGCAAGAAAAATGATATAGGTGATTTTTTAGTTATTGATTTAGAGGCAATTAAAGGTATAACATTAAAATATGGTAAAGATTATCAAAAAATAAAGAACGATGAGCAAAATGCAAATAATTATAAAGATGTCTATATTATAAATGAAAACAGTCATAATATATTTTATGTGCAAGGAATAAATATAAAAGAAGATAATATAGAAAAAATTTATTATACAGATTATACAGAACCTGATGAAACAACAATTGATTTAAGATATATAGATGGAATTTTAATACCAGAAGGATACTATTATTATGGAAAAGAAAAAGATAATTTAGGAAATGAAAGTATAGTAATAAAAGGTTCTGATAACGAAAATGAATATATATGGCAAAAGCAAATATCTATAATAGAAACATTACCAGACTCTATACAATTATTAGAAGAACAATCAGAAGAGGAATTTATAAAAAGTGTAAATTGCTATAATGGATATTTTAGAAATAAAAGTCAAACAACAAATGTACAAGTTATTTATTTAAGAGTAGATGAAGATAAATGGTCTGAAGTATATACAAAAGACTGTGAATATACAGATAGAAATATGGATGTAGCGTACATTCCAAAAGGATTTAGAGTAAGTATGGCTCAAACAATGAATACAATTTCAAATGGACTGGTAGCAAAAGATGAACATGATAATGAATGGGTATGGATAGAAGTTCCTAAAACAGTATTTATAACTGCTCAAAATAGTGAAGATTATAATAATATAAAAAAAGATCTGACTAATTATGCAAAAGATTATAGAAATGGAGACGGCAGACAGTCATTAAATTGGGATGATCAATTTTATGATGGATGTGGGATAGTAAATCAAGAAAAATATATGGAATTGTATAATCAAATGTTATCAAGTATTTATTCAAAAAAAGGATTTTGGATATCAAGATATGAAATAGGAGATAGCACATCTACAGAGAAAAATATAACAAGGACAAGCAGTAGTGGAATTACAGGAATAGCTGTAAGTAAGCCAAATCAAATTCCATACAATTATATTACATGTGCACAAGCACAAGAAATTGCAAATACAATTGGACCAAATAGTAATTTAATATTTGGAATACAATGGGATTTGGTATGTAAATTTATAGAAGATAACTCTATTTTAAGGCAACAGGATATAAATACAGATAGTACAGGTTGGGGAAATTACTTAAATAGTAGTTTAACATTAAATAGAGGAAAGTATAATATAGATCCAAGTAATTCAGTAAATAAATGGATAGTATTTAGTCAAGATACAGAAAATCATGTAGTGTTAAATAAGACATTAAATAATGAAACATATAGCCAACTACTAACGACAGGAGCGTCAGAAGAAACAAAAGTAATGAATATATATGATTTTGCAGGGAACTTATGGGAGTTTACACTAGAACATGCAACATCACTTGTTAATTATAAATCTTCTTGTAGAGGTGGTATATATTACTCAAAAGGTAATAATTATTCTGCTTCAGCACGTGCATATGAAAGTGATACTAACGGATACTATTATATTGGATTCCGTGCGACAGTTTATTAAATTAGAACAACTTATTACCGACACTTTTTAAAATATAAATTAAAAATTTTTATAATAATATTTATATTCATTTTTCATTTCATTCCTCGGTTCAATACGAGTTCTAAAAAGATTTAAAATTGCATGTATGAGCCTCTCCGACTTTGCGCACCCTCATACATGCAATTTAATATCTTTTAAGACCCTCTCCAATCACATTCGTCATTACATTCAAAAGGAATATAAATATTATTATAAAAACTGTCGGGTAATAAGTTAGAACAATATAAGATTAGTAGAAAAGAGAGATTTTGAAATTTCAAAATTCTCTCTTTTATGTTTAAAACAAATTAATATATTTTTATGATGTTAGGTAGTTATTCAATACAAAGTACTACACGAAAATCAATGTAATAATCTCCATTATCATAGAAGAGATATAATAAATAATTATTTAAGATCCTTGATATTTTAACAATTTTGTTATTTTATTATTATATGTTACGGAATTGTAACAAAATTTGTAATATTTTTGAAATATTACTATGAAAATAATTGACTTTTTGCTAGTTTCGTTGTATTATAATACATATAAAAATAGGGTATTTTTAAAATCCTAAGGAGGAAAGATATGGGAGAAGTAATAGTTATAACATCAGGTAAAGGTGGAGTAGGAAAAACAACAACAACAGCAAATTTAGGTTCAAGTTTGGCAGTAGAAGGAAAAAAAGTATGTTTAATAGATACTGATATAGGGCTAAGAAATTTAGACGTTGTAATGGGATTAGAAAATAGAATTGTATATGACATAGTAGATGTTGTAGAAGAAAAATGTAAATTAAGACAAGCCTTAATAAAGGATAAAAGATTTAAAGAACTATACCTACTACCAGCTGCTCAAACAAGAGATAAAAGTGCAGTAAATGAAGAACAAATGAAAGAACTAACAGAAAAATTAAAAGAAGAATTTGACTATATACTTATAGACTGTCCTGCAGGGATAGAACAAGGATTTAAAAATGCTATAGCAGGAGCAGATCGTGCAATAGTAGTAACAACTGCTGAAATATCAGCAATAAGAGATGCTGATAGAATAATTGGACTATTAGAGTCATCAGAAATAAAAAATCCAGAACTAGTAATAAACAGAATAAGACCTAATATGGTAAGAAAAGGCGAAATGATGGATGTAGATGATATAGTAGATTTATTATCAATAGATTTAGTAGGGGTTGTTCCAGATGATGAATATATAATAACACAAACAAATAAAGGAGAGCCAGTAATACAGAATAAAAAGGCCCCATCTGGTAAAGCATATATAGAAATAGCAAAAAGAGTATTAGGTGAAAAAATAGAAGTAACAATACCTGGAAGAAAGCAGGGATTTTTTGAAAAATTAAAAAATTTATTTAGGAAATAGATAAAGATAGATAAGGTTAGTTATGTGATAAAGTGTTATCCATTAGCAATTGGAGGGATAGGAAAGAATGTTTGAAAATATAATAAAAGTCTTCAGAAATATAAGCAAAAAAGAAGGAAAGAAACAAACACAGGAGAATTCAAAAGATGCAGCAAAGGAAAGATTACATTTAGTACTAATGCAAGATAGAGCAAATGTATCTGCAGACTTTCTAGAGCTTATGAAACAAGAAATAATTGATGTAATAAAAAAATATATAGAAATTGATGAAAAAGAAATTGATGTAAGGCTAACAAATAAGGAAAATGAAGATGGAACACATGGAGCTCCAGCTCTATATGCTAATATTCCTATTCTTAATATAAAAAATGAAACAAGAAAAGTAAATAAAAAAGAAGAAAAACAAGAAAACAGAGTAGAAGATATAAAAGAGGAAAATATAAATAAGAAAGAAGATATAGTAAATAAAGAAAGTGAATGTATAGAAAAAAAAGGAAAAGATAAAGATTCTCAAAATATAGAAAATGAAGATGATGATAAAGAAGCAAAAGAAAATGAACAGAAGGATAATGATAAACAGATAGAAAATCCAAAAGGTGAAAATAAAGAAGAAGTAGATAGAAAAAATGAAGAAGAGATAACTGATAATGAGCAAAATGAAAATGGAGCAAATGAAAAGTAAGAAGTATGAATATATTAAATCAGAAATTATAATAAAAAGAAAAAGAGTGATTTAATGAGAAAAAGAGAATTAAAAAATATGGAATGGGGACTGTTAATAGTTGCTATAATCTTATCAATAATAGGATTAGTTGCACTATTTTCAGCTACTCAGGAAACAAACTATGATGAATTTAAAAAACAAATAGTATGGATATTGGCAAGTATAATAATAATGGTAATAGTAATGCTAATAAATTATGAAATGTTAGTTAAGCTATCACCAATTTTTTATGGAGTATTTATTTTATTATTAATAGCAGTATTATTTACAGAACCTATAAATGGAGCAACAAGTTGGTTTAATATTGGTTCATTTTCATTTCAACCATCTGAATTTGCAAAACCAGTAGTAATATTATTTTTAGCATTTATAATATCAAAAGTACAAGAAAGATATATAGAAGATATAAATAAGCCAACAAGATTACTAATTATATTTGTAGCATTGGCACTACCATTATTACTAATAATAAAACAACCAGATTATGGGACTGCAATGGCATTTTGTATAGCTACTTGTATAATGTTATTTACATCAGGTATTGATAAGAAATATATAATAGGAGCAGTATTAGTAGTTGCTATAATGATACCTGTAGTATACAATTTTATATTACCCGAACATGCAAAGAAAAGAATAGACATATTTTTGAATCCTGAAACAGACCCACGTGGAAGTGGTTATAATATAATTCAATCAAAACTAGCTATAGGAGCGGGACAATTAACAGGAATGGGACTATTAAAAGGTAATCAAACACAATTAGGATATTTATATCCTAAAACAACAGATTTTATATATTCAGTAATTAGTGAAGAAATGGGCTTTATAATTGGAGGAACCATTGTAGTATTATATGTATTTCTGGTAACAAAGGCAATATATATAGCTAAAACATCTAAAGATATAACTCGGTTCACTAGTAGCATCAGGAATAGCAGGAATATTTTTATTTCATATGACAGAAAATATAGGAATGGTAATGGGATTATTGCCAATCACAGGAGTACCGCTATTGTTTGTAAGTTATGGAGGGAGCTCACTTATAACAAGTTATATATTAATAGGAATATTGCTAAATATTAGTAGTAAAAGGCAAAAAACGATATTTGTGAAATAATGTCAATTTGGGACAGATATTGAATAGAGTTAATAATTATTATGGTATATAAGAAAATTGATCTTGATATTTCGTTGGAGGAATAAATGTATTTAAAGAAACTGAAAATAGGAAATGTAGAATTAGAAAATAATTTAATATTAGCTCCAATGGCAGGCGTAACAGACCTGCCTTTTCGCAAGATATGTAAAGAATTTAGGCCTGGACTTGTATGCACAGAAATGGTAAGTAGTAAAGCTATTTTCTATGGTGACTCAAAAACAAAATTACTAATGAATACAAATGGAGAAAAAAGACCTATAAGTATGCAAATATTTGGTAGTGATGAAGAAACAATGGGATATGCTGCAGAATATGTAAGTAAACTAGCAGATATAGTTGATATAAATATGGGATGTCCAGCACCAAAAGTAGTTAAAAACGGAGATGGAAGTAAATTACTTTTAAATATTGAAAAAGCAGAAAAAGTTATAAGATCAGTAGTAAAAAATTCAGGAAAGCCTGTAACATTAAAGTTAAGAAAAGGTTGGGATTTAAATAATATCGTGGCTGTAGAATTTGCGCAAATGGCGGAAAGAGCAGGAATATCTGCAATTACAATTCATGGAAGAACAAGAACTGAAATGTATTCAGGAAAGGCAGATTTAGATATAATAAGAAAGGTAAAAGAAAGTGTAAAAATTCCTGTAATAGGGAATGGAGATATAATAGACGAAGAGTCAGCTACTTCAATGTTTGAATATACTGGTGTAGATGGAATTATGATAGGAAGAGGAACTTTTGGAAATCCATGGATTTTTGAGAGAATAAGACATTTTTTAGAGACAGGAGAAAAATTACCAGAAATACCACTACAGGAAAAATTAAGAGTTATAAAAAATCATATTGAGTTGGAATTACAAGAAAAACCAGAAATAACTGCAATAAGAGAAATGAGAAAGCATATTGCATGGTATACTAAAAATATGCCAAATTCAAGTGACTTTAGAAATGAAATAAATAAGATAGAGGATAAAGATAAATTAGTTGAAAAATTGATTGAATTTTATAAATAATTAAAAATAAAATATTATAAAGTTTTCAAAAATGCTCGTTCAAGCTAAATTTCAAAGAAAGTCTAAATAAATTTTATGGCACTCTTTCACTTAAGCGTTGCTTCGCGAACATTTTCCATAAAATTTATTAAGATTTTTTAATTCAATTTACTTTCAATGCGCTTTTTTCAAATTTTATAATATTTTATTTTAG
>CAQUBD010000028.1 GCA_948891265.1 uncultured Clostridia bacterium
TTTTAAGACCCTCTCCAATCACATTCGTCATTACATTCAAAAGGAATATAAATATATAGTAGTTTAGCCTGAATGAAAGAAACTCATTCTATTTAATTAGAATTTATTAGTAATCTATTTCTAATTTTTGTCTATATAATCCATATCTTTCTCTTCCAAGTGCCGTATAATACACTTTTTTTAAATTTTCATCTAAGTAGTTATCTATATATGTGATTAAATTCCCTTTGAAATTATCACTAATATTATCTTTCGTTATTATAGACCCATATGATAATGTTCCTTCTACTGGTAAAAAATATGTACTTCCATCTGTTCCAACTCTTCTTTCTGTGTTTATATTAAATATTCCTATTGCGTCACTAATTGTTAGTTCTTTTTCTGTAATATCATATATCATACCGCCTTGCTTTATATATATTGAATCTTCCATTACTACATCTTCATTTTTTGTATTAGTAATTATCGAATATCCATTATATACTTTTCCTCCTATATTTGCACCTTGGAAGAAACTTATAATTGATATGTTGTCCATAATTTTGTCCCAATCTGTATCTTTAAGTTTTGGCATTCTGAAATCTGTTGATATTGCTGATGAATAGTCATTAAAGTTTGATATTGCAATGGATAAATTCCTTTCTATTGAATTTTTTATAACATCTATTCTATGTGTATTAAAGTTTGATTCTTTAGATTCAATTCCATTTTCATTATCAAAATCAAAAATCGCACCTGCACTTCCATAACTATTTTTAATAGAAAAATAAGGATTTTCTTCTGAATTAGTATTATATTTTTCTCCAGTCATGATATTAACAATATCATCTGTTGTTAATTTATCTATTCCTTTTTCTTGCATAAATTTTCTTAGTTCATAAGCTTCTTTATAGTAATTATATGCGTTATCATCATAATTGAATGTTGTTGATTTTTGAGGAATCTTTTTACCATTCAAAACAGTAAATACACTTCCATCAGTATCTTTATAATATTTGGTTCCATTTATTTTCTTATATTGGCAATTCTTTATCAATACATCTTCAGTATATATATTTTCTTTTAATAGATTTTCTTTTTCGATTGATACATTTTTATAACTTACATCATCTTCATTAACGCTAACATTACTTAATAAATATCCATATTTGCTTATTGTATGTGTCTTTCCTTCAGAATCAGTTATTTTTCCTTGTATTTGAATATAGTTATCCAAAGAATATGTTATTACAACATCAATGCCATCTTTTATATATCTGCAACTATAATAAACATATGGTTTTAAACCATATAATCTTTCTCCATTTGTAAATGCTTGCTCATAATCAGGATCATTTATTTTTATTTCTTCAGCTTCTTTTATTACTTTATCTGTAACCTCATTATCCCATGTATTGTTATAAGGAGAGTATATATAATATCCATCATACATTGTATATACTAGTGCTGGCACATAATTTTGTAATGTGCTTTTGGTATATCCAAGTGTAGCAAAATTAGTTGACATAGAATTAAAAAATGTGTTTACAGAGCCTTTTATATCCCTTATTTTAGAGTTTGTATAGTCCGCTGTATCACTTGAAAAACTATTTAATTGATATGCTTTTAAAGCATCATGTGTTGCATCATTTAATTTCGAATCATATTGAGATTGAAAGCTAATTGTTTCTACTCTTGATTTTGTATATGATGAAAGTATTAATGATATTGGTAAAATTATTATAATAAATATAATAGCTAAACTTTGAATTTTCATACTCTTTTCTTTTCCTTAATTTTCTATTTTATTTAGAATTACTATAATTAATAGTAATATAATATTCTCCTAAAATAAGCTTGTAATTTTCATTACAAGCTCCACCTATTTTCCAGTAGCAGTTACCATTCCACCATGTGAAGCTGCTATTATATATATATCTTTTCCCACTACTGTATAAAAGAAATTCTTTAATTGTTGGGCCATAGTTTGATTAGAATTCTTTACACTAACTGTAACTATATCTCCCTCTTTTAAATAATATTCTTTTCCGTTATTCAACTTATCATTAACTTGTGAATTATAAACTGAATAATATAAATTCTCCCCTTGTGCACTAGAATCCTGAACTGTTGCTTTTCTACTTGGGTTTTCATCTAAAATTCTAACTTCTATTTCTATATTATATGTATTTCCAGTTGAACCAAGATTACCTACGAATTGGTCATATCTATCAGGTGTAATTTTTCCAGTTTGCCTAATATCATCAACAAATTCAGTAGTTGCTATTTCTACTGTCAATTGGGAAATATCATCCGTTCTATCTGACATTGTAATTAATGGAAATATAAACATTAATATTACAGCTAATCCTATTCCTATAATTGATGTTAATATATCTTCCATTATATTTCCTCCTTATTGTACCATTCCTGCTTTAGATGCTACAACTGTAGCTGTATCATTTCCAACTACTTTGTAAATAAATTGTTTCATTTGTTTTGCTAATGTTAAATCTTGATCTCTAACAGTTACTAATACTATGTCACCTGTTTTTAATTTTTTTGTATAACCATTACCTGCGTTATTTATTTCTTCTTCTATTTGAGATGTATATTCTGAGTAATATACATTTTCTCCTATTTTATCTTTTGCTGTTTGTGATGTTTTCTTTCCTGGATTTTCATCTAGTATCTTTGCTTCCATTTCAACATTAAATGTATATCCTGTTGCTGTTAAATTTTCTTTAAATTTATTATATTTCTCTTGTGTTATTTTTCCTGTTGACCTTATCTCATCTACAAAGTCAGAAACAATAGCTTCTACTTGAGCTTGTGAAGTAGCATCAAATCTATCCGCCATTGTTACTAATGGTACAACAAATATTAATCCAGCTACTAATACAATTGCTACTACTGTTATTAATGAATCACTCATATGCTTATCCTCCTAAAATTCTATTTTCTTATATATTATAACATTTTTTTCATATTTTTTCAATTACATACATTATTTTAGCTTCGTTTTTTATTCATATCTAAATTTAAAATTATAATATATCATAAAATGCAGTGATGCGCAGCCTAAGAGAACTCACATTTATACAGATAAGCTAGATTAACTATTCCTTATTTGAAAATTTAATAAACAACCTTATATGATTAGTTCGACCAGCAAAGAACGCAATTTTATTATATATTATAATTTTTTATATAAATTATAGTTTAAAAAAACCGAAACTTAAAGATATATTATTCGTTAATGACTTTATAGGTTATAATTCTTTTTTCTGTTTTCATTACATCTGGTACATTAGGGTCATCATTTTGATAATAAACACCTAAATATTCTTTAAGTTGTTTTTTATTTAATTGCATATTTATTGTTTTACATCCATCCAAACTTATATTGAACTTTTTTTCAAATGTTTCTTTATCTTTTTCATAATCACCATATAAAATTCCACGTATAAATTCAGCTTTTTGTTCATTTGTTCCTAAAACAACATTATTATATCCAGTATCAAAGTTTGTCTCTAAATCTAAACTTCTTTTTTCTATTAAATCTCCATTTTTATTGTGTATTTTATATATAGGACTTTGCAAATCTTCAAATACTATCTTATAATTTTCTAAATATGCTCTAAATATTGATGGTATTACTGTTTCAAAACCAACTATTCTTTCTGTCGTTTCTTGCTCTCCTATATAATAACTTTCATCTACATATGATGTTTCCCTATCTCTATAATCTAATATTGTATCAGATGCTTCCCTTGCTTGTCCAAAAGCTAAAATAATAACGGAAAGCGCTAATACAAATAACATTACGGCTCCTGCCATTTTTAAAGCTTCTGCTGCATTTTCCATTATTATTCTCCTTTCGATATATTAAATTAGTGAGTTGTTGGTGTTGTTTCTGTAATAGTCATTTCTGTTATACGTCCATCTTTTCCATATTCTGTAACTTCAACTTTGTAACTTTTTGTATTAGTTATTCCACTTGTTTTATATGTTGTAACTGTAGTTTCTCCAGTAGCTCCACCACTTGATGAAGCTGTTGGTAATATCAACTTTATTTGTTTTTCTTTTGAATCATCCTGTGAATTATTTATATTAACTTCTTGTATCAAACTTTTCACTTCAGAACCTTTTATTGTTTTTTCATATTTTAAAAATTGACTATTAAATGATGAAACCTCTGCTTGTGTCATTCCACTACCATTTACAACAGTTTGTGCCTGTGTAAAAATATAAATTCCTAAAGATATTAATAAAATTGCTAATAGTATAGCTCCAGCTATAATTAATGCTTTTGATGCATTCTCCATTTTTTCTTCCTCCTTTGTTATATATACATTTAAACTTTCTATATTAATACTAATTTACATTAGTAAGATTAATAACTTTTTTATTCTGTTATTTGTTCAAATAACATATATTTAACCTTGTTTGTAGAATTATGATATTTTATTTCTATACATTTAAACTTTATCTTATTATAATGATTTACAAAATTTTGAATTCCACCATTATATATAGTTTCCATTTGATATATAGAATCATCATCTGTTATCTTAATTTCTATATTTATTGAATTTGTATCATTATTTAAATAAATTCCCTTATTATTTCTTTCTACTTCATTCCTTTTATTATTATCTATTGCTCTATTTATAATAGTTGCCAAATCTGCTCCATATACTTCTTCATTTAAATATCTTTCAAATTCTAAATTTGCCTTTTTTGATGTATTATAATTAGCTCTATAGTTTAAATATAAGTATGAAATTCCACAAATTATAAATATTATAATTATACAAAATATAGCTATTTTTTTCATAATTTTATTCCTTTTTATTATAACATTTAGTATTTACTTTTTCAACATTTTTTACAATTTTGTTATTATATTATAAATTTTATTATGTTGTACTAAAAGTTATTGTTTTTACTTTACCATTATTACTATATTCTATGTTATTACATTTAAATTTTGTAATTCTCCCATCTATAGTATACTTTTCTATTATGTTTTGATATTCTTGTTGTTGTTTTAATTGAAGATTCTTTTCTACCCCTATACCGATATTAACACTTATTTTATCTTCTCCTGATTCTTCATTATAAGCATTATATTCTTTTGCATATGTAGCAAGAGAAATTATATCATATATAGTTATTTTCCATTCTCCATTTTCATCTTTGTAATTTTCATAAGCTGTAAATCTAGAATTAAATTCCACTATTTGTTTTTGAGCATTTTGTTCATTTACTCTTGCCGAAGTTGCCCCAAAATCTGCAAATAGATACACTGCAAGAGAAAGTAATAATATTCCAATTAATACTCCACCAGCCATTACTAGTGCTTTTGATGCGTTTTCCATAATTCACCTCTTAATTATTTTACAAATTTAAAATAAAGTTTTTGTATTTGTCCATTTTTCTCATTATAGACAACTCCTCCACCCTCTTGACTTTGATCAATTTTAAATGTTGAACTTTTAAATTCTGAGTATTGTCTATATTTTTTTATTGTATCTAAAGTTGGAGCACTACTTCCATTCCACGTTTTATATTCCCCGTTTGGATAGAATTCTTTCAATTTTTCTCTTATCTTGTTGACATTATCCTCCTTATTCAAATCAACATTATAAACTGAAGATAATACTTTTAATTTTTCTATTCCCAATGTCCCTTCATTAGCAGTAAAATTTTTTAATATACTTCTTAATGAATTATTATCATTATTTGTGCCAAAACTAAAACTATCTTGATTAAATAGAGAATTTGTATCATTTAATTTATCATAAGCATATTTTCTATTAAACTTGTCTAATCCAGATACTGTTAATGTCATCTTTATACTATAATCTACAGAATTATCAATTCCTGATTTTTTATTATAATCAATAACTTTATTAATTAAAGAAACAATATCTGCTCCTTTTATTCCTTTATCATCAGCATATCTTTCAAAGTCCATATTGAACTCTGCTATTTGAGAAGTTTTCTTATTAGAATCTTGTGCCCTTTGATAATCTCCAATGGTGTTAAACATTAATAGTAGTCCTCCAATTATAAGTAATGCAACTAAAATTCCACCTGCTATTAATAATGCTTTTGATGCATTCTCCATAATATTCTCCCTTCATTTTTAGAAACTTGTTGATGACATTGAACTAAATGAGCTTGACATACTTGTAAGTCCTATAAATACTAGTGGTATTATTAAATATCCTACAAATAGGCATACCATTGGTGCAAATCCTATAACTTTACCTATCATTCCTTTTCTTGAAATTAATCTTTCGTTTGATTCTTTTCTTTTATCTCTGTAATATTCTCTTTCTGAATCTAATTCGTCAAATGCATCCTTTATTGGTATTTTTTCAACTGCCGCTTGCATACTTTCAACAATTCTAATTAATGGCATATAAGATATATCATTTTTCAATTCCTCTAATGCTTCCCATGCACCTGCTTCGTAGTTGTTAACACATCTTGTTATCTGACTATTAAATATATTTGAATATCTTTCTAGCCATTCTAGAATTATTTCAACATTAACTCTTTCTATTCTCATAAGCATAAGTATAATTGTTTGGAATTGCATTACTTCATCTTCCATTTCTAGTTGTCTCATTTTTGACTGGAACATTAATATCCATATTTGAGACATATATCCTACAATCATAAATACAAATGCTAATAGAATTTCAAACCATTTTAGATATTCACTATTTACAACCTGTAATTTGTCATATATTCTTTCAGCTGCTTTTGTTATTTCTTCATCATCTGCTTCTCTATAATATTTTGATCTTTTTACAGCTTTTTCTATCTGTTTAGTTGTAGTATCTAATTTTCCTTTAAACATATCCAAAAATACATTATCTTGTTTTGTTAGTTCCATTGCTTTTGCTTCATCTTTTGCCGACATTCCTCCTATAAGATTATAATCTGTCGTCGGCTGTGTATATTCATAATCAATTGCTATTTGATGCAAATACATAAATACGAATAATGATGCAAAAAATGTAACAACTGCTATACATATTCTATTTATATAAACCCATTCCATTTTCAATGGTGATGCAGCATCTTTTAGTAAATCTTTTATTTTTTTATACTCTTTTGTTCCGTCTTTTGGTAAAAATAAGTTTACTATTTTTTTAGCAAATTTGTTTTTATATACTTTTTCTTGCCATGGATTTTGGGTATTTTTTGTGTTGGTATTTACTGAACCATTATCTTTTAATTTTCTAACTAATATGTAAGATACAAATGTTATTATTAATATTAATATTTGTACTATCATTCCTGATTTTCCATAATACCAATTTTTAACAAATGAGAAGTTTGATACTGCCCAATTTTTTAGTGGTTCTAATAATAATACTGGTGCTATTGATATAAATGATAAACTTCTAAATACATAGTTTAATTTATCTCTTTTTAATATCTCAATTTGCATTTCCTGTGTAATATTATCAACATTTTTTAAATACAGTGATGCACCATCTACTTTTCTATCTCCAAATTCTTTAGTTAAATATGATAGACCTGCAAATTCTTTTAAGAAGTTGTTTGGTGCAACATCATAGTATTTTTCAAGTTCTGTTTCTGGGTCATCTGAAATTAATATTTCATATATTTTTTCACCTTGTCTCGATACTTCTTTTTCATCATTTTGTGATACTTGGTAAATAGCTTCTTCTACCATGTTATATTCATGATATGCATGTCTTATTTCTGAGAAAAAGTCTATCTGTTGCGTTAATAAATTATCATCTTTTTTATCTACTGAACTTTCTATTAATATGTCTACCATGAATAATTCAAACATTAATAATATAAACATTAATAGAAAATTGCTCTTTGTTAACATTATTGTAATGATAACTAATGGAAGTACTATAGCAAGTGCTCTTGTAATTATTTTTGCAGAATCCCTTCTAGTTGCATATTCGTCATCTATATTTAGTATTTCTAATTTTCTTCTTAATTTTAATATATATCTCTTTAAAAATGGTATACTTCTATATGTCAAATATAATCTTTGATACATTATTTCTGGTGAAAATTTACTTGTTTTTGTTCCTTGTTGAAGTTTTTGTATCTTTTTATATTCCGACCTTTGCATCTTCTTAGATAATATATAATATATGATTCCTATAACTACTAATATAGCTACTGAACCACCCATTATCATAGTTAATATTTGGGTTGACACTTGATATTTCACCTCCTATTTTTAGTTCTTACAATTTCATTTCACTTAATTGTATAATTTATCTGTAATTTGCTTAATTCAAAACAGCTAACTTAAATTTCTGCTTTAGGTCTTCTTCCTCTTCTTTTTGGCATATTTTCTATACCTGCAGACACTTGAACTGTTTCTCTTGAGTTTCTTTTTTTCCAATGTCTTTCTACAAATCTATCAAATTGATCTAAATCTGATTCATCCATATTTTCTCTCATACCTTTTAAATTGGCATCTGTTATTGGATTTGTAATTATATATTCTCCATCTACATATTCTAGTATGTTTCTATATGTATATAATTTTCTATCTGTTATTTTTTCAAAATAATGTGTTGCATTATCGAAAAATTTGTCAAATTTTCCTTCTAATGTTTTTTCTTTTCTATGGTCAAATGTATATTCATTTTTTTCTTCAATTGGTATACATTCTGTTATTCTTTCTACATATCTTTTTCCTCTAAAGTCCTTTGTTAAATGTATATCAAAGTTTAATACTTGTACAACTTGTTCTTCTGCTGTTTTTTCATTTTTGAATACACCTGTTCTAAGCATTGAGTTTCTTAGTGCTGTTACTAAGTTCGGAAATGTTTTAGCATGGTGTGTAAATAATGTAAACTTAGATGCAACCTGTGCTGCTTGTATCATCCAAGATGCTACGGGGTCTGTTGCAACCTCTCCGGATTATATTAACAGAACCGTCAGTTTTCTTTTGAACGTCTAGACCTTCTTGTCCTGATATTGTATCTGTTTCACGGAATGTTAATATGTTTCTTGTTGGATATATTTTTCTTAAGTGTAACTCGAATGCTGTTTCTTGAACCCTTATGTTCATTGTCTCATATATATTTTCTATCATACCCATAAGCATTGTTGTTTTACCACAACCTTGCTCACCAGTTATTGATATAATTCTTGCACCTTTAACTAGGTATTTTAATAATTCTATTGATTCATCACATCCTGGTTCTCCTTTGAACCATTGCTCTAATGTTGAACGTTTTACGTCAAATTTTCTTACAAAGAATGCCCATGTTTCAGAAAAGCTAGGTCTTACAACAACTACACGAGAACCATCTTTCATTTCATTAATTTTGTAACCATTTGTATCTGACAATTGTCCTGGATTATTATATTTATATATATTTTGACATACTCTTTTTAATTCTGCTTCTGTTCCAAAGCTTAAAAATGCTAAACGTATTGATTTACCTTGGAAAAATATCCATATACTATCACACGCTCTTGGTACTTTATGTTCTGAAACTTGTGTTAAATAATCTGCATCTGATGTTTGTGCTACTTGGCTTAAAAAACTTTCTGGAAGTCCAGATACACCACCAGAAACACCATCTATATTCATATCTCTTACTTCATCAATACTACTATATCCCTTATAATGTTGGTATATTCTTTGTACAACTACTGATAGCTTGTCCGTAAAATTTAGCTTCAAATTTTCTTTTTCAAATATGTCTTCAATTTCTTGTGATGTTATAACATATGATGGTTTTGTTTCACCTTCAATATACTTTAATTCAGCTAATTTATATTTTTTTATAATTTCTGTTAACGCCTCATATCCAAATTCTTTTTTATACATATGGATAAGAATATCAAATTTGTCTTGTGGTGTTAATAAAGAAGGAATATCAAATGGTATTGCTTTTGATATATTGCCTTCATGTACATCGTATTCTTTTGAAAGCAAATCAAATATCAATTCTTTTACATATTTCTTATCATTAACGTCTCCATATGTACATCCTTTTAAGGCTCTTTTTAATTCGTATTTTTTATTTTTTCTTCTTTTCAATTCTTCTTCTGAAAGTCCTATATCATATAGATTTACCTTTGTTATTTCGTCTAGTCTTCTTTTTATAAATTCTTGCATTTTGTCTAATGTATATGTTTTGTCATCAACACTTATTATATCTTCAGTTGGGGCTTCACGTTTTTTCTTGACAAAATAATACATAGCTATACCTGCTGCTACTAAAACGACTAAAGTTAATAATATGTTTGTTATAGTCATTTGATATCCTCTCTTTCTTTTTGTTCATTTTTGTCTCTTCTAGATTCTTGATTGTAATTCTTGAAGTCTATATATAATATTCTCTGTTGCTCTTTTTACTTCTTCTATAAAAATTGCGTTTCTATCTTCTGTATCTGATAATTTTTTGAATTTCAAAAATAAGTCTGGAACTCCTGCTTCGTTTGTTGCTTCAAAATAAAGTGTATTATATGGCATTGTTAAAATTTGATTTTTTTCTTCTAAAAATCTTGTAATATTTTTTGAATTATATTTAGAAAATTTGTCATATCTTCCTACCATTATAAGTGTTTTTGGTGACTTAAGTAGGTCACTCTTTTCTTTATTTTCTTTTAATATTTTTAGGCTATTATAGTTTTGGCTTGTATTTACTACTACTAAATCTGATCTATCTAATATTTTTTGTCTTATATTTTCATCTAAGTTATTGTCTAAATCAACAAAAACCTTATCATAATACATGCTTGCTACATTTATTAAATCTATATATTCTTCTGCAATTTCTTTTTCATTATTAATTTCTTCTGTATTTTCTTTTTTCTCTGCTCCGAAAAGTATTTCAAGTCTATCCTTAAAAACAACTCTTGTATAATTCGTTATCATTTCTGGAGTTAACTTATTGCTTCTTGCCATTTTAGCAATTCCTTCAATTCCATTCTCTGTCTCTATTGTTTTTCTATTTTCTCCAAATATTCCTAATCTCATCTTTTTCGCTTGCTTTTCTTCAAAATAACAAGCTCTCATTTTGTCTTTCTTATTTGTTGTTGATATTATTAGAATTCTATTATTATAGTCAATAGCCATATGTGTTGCAATTGCAACCAAAGACATAGTTTTTCCTGTTTCTTCTTCTATGTTATTAACAAATGTTATTATTGACATTGTTATACTCCTCTTTCTATTATTTTTATAGTTCTTCTAACTTGTGAATCACTATCTTGATTTAAGATTTGCTGTGTAATAAAGCTTAAATTATCTTTATATTGTATACTTAATTTTCTAAACTTTATTTTCTGTACTCTTTGATTTTCAGCTATAACACTTAAATCTCCATTTTCTATAGGAAAATATATTTTTTCTTCATTCCAATTTATCTTGCATCCTACTGAAAGAAAATTCAAATAATCGTCATCTTCTTTTAAAATTTCTTTAGCATATAATATTTTTGTTAAATTCATAGGCATATTTAGTCCATTTAAAATTTCAATTCCTCTTCTTAAAGAATATATATCAAATGATGTAACAAAATAATTTTTATCGGCCATATCTAAATGAAATTTTACTATTCTTTCACTCGTATCACAATCAATTAATAATATATCATATGGTAATTCTCCATTTATGCCCATATAATTGGTTATATCTTCTATACTGTTAAATCCTACAGCAATATCCATTTCTTCAAAAGATGTTATGTAGGCAACTGCAGGGCTTATTGCTGGAACAACATATCTAGCCTTTTGGTTAATTGTCGAATCTACAATTAATACTTTATTTTTCATAGTAGTTAATATTTTAGCAATATTCAACAACATATCTGTTTTATCATATGCTCCTATAAATCCTATTTTTTTCATATGTAAGTCTCCCTTCGTTACGCTCATTATTAAGCAAAAACTTTTTAAAATTTTTGCTTAATAAATCTCTATGCTTTTTCGAAAATTATATTCTAATAATCTCCACCTAAAGATTGTAAATATTCTTTTCTATCTTCTTTAGAATCTGCTGAGCTTTCATTAACTTTTGTTTTTAAGTTTTCTTCTCCTTCTTGTCCATTACCACTAATTAAAGGATTTATAACTTCATTTCTTACAGTTTTATTAACATCATTATATCTTCTAATCAATTCATTTTTTGCGTTTTCTATTATATTTGGATTGTTTTGTATTAATTGCATTACTTCTATTGTTGGAACATATGTTGGTATTGCAGCACTTTGTATTCCTGCTTCTGTATATGTTACAACTTTCAATTGTGAGCCTAACATCCTATATGAATCAACTATAGCATTATTCATTGTTATTATTTCTTCTTCTGTTAATTTTATCCAAATTGTATCATCAGAATCTATTCCTGCTATTTGTGGTATTTCTACTTGTTTTTTAGAAACTACTATGTAATCTTGTCCTGATGGTAATGATAGTCTTACATCTATATATTCTCCACTTTGTAATTGAGATGGTAATACCAACATATTATATTCCATTTTTCTTAAATCATTTGTTGTTTTTTCATCTGATTTAGAAATCATATCTATTGTTATAACAGTATTTTTATCCATGTTTACTTTTGCAATTATAGGAACCTCAGCAAGTTCTACATATTGTTTGTTTCCATTTGTTTCTGTATAATAACTTCCTGTTTCTTCTTCTACTTTTAATTCTTGTCTGTTTCCGTTTTTTGACAAAAATAATGTTGCTACATTATTTTTATATTCTGTTATTACTTCATTTCCTTCTTTATCTGATAATGCATAATTTGATAATATAGACATATCACCTATCGCATTACTTGGAACCAAAGTTTTATTTGTTACTTGTTGTTTTAACATGTCTGTTGTTATTACTTGTCCTGATATTACATCTTGCGATAAAACCCACACTTTAACACTATTAGCTTGTTCCTCAGCCTCTTTTTCTTTATAATTTTTTAATTGAATAAGCAAAAATGCTACTACAGTTCCTGCTAATATTAAAGTAATTAATATACCTAATAAAAATGAATTTCTTGCTTTTCTTTGCATTGGATTTGTTGCCATTCCCAATTCCTCCTTATATAACTTCTTATTTTTAATATTCTCTATTACATTTTACCTCAAATTTGTACTAAAATCAACAAAATTGCTTAGTTGTAACCAAAAGTTAATATATCTGTAATATTACTGTAATATTATATTTTTAATGCTATTTTTTAGAAAAAATTTCCTGTTTATTATTTTTAAATTTGCAAATGATAGTATTAGAAAAAGCAAATGTTTTTTTCTAGAAATGTATATTTGCAGGAGGTGAAATTAAAATGGCTAACAATTCAAACAGAAAATTAGTTCCAGAAGCTATGACTGCTTTAGATAAATTCAAATATGAAGTAGCTAGTGAAGTTGGTGTTAATTTAAAAGATGGATACAACGGAGATATATCTGCTAGAGATGCTGGTAGAATAGGTGGTAACATGGTTAAAAAAATGATTCAACAAGTTGAAAACAACATGAAATAGTTTCATTTTTTGATAGACTGACAGAATTTAATTTCTTAATGATTGAAAGGTAGAAAGTTATATTTTGTTTTTGCTACAATTTTTATAGTTGTAGTATGCAAATAACGATATTAATTGTTATTTACATATAGTCAAAGGCAGGATATGATTTCCTGCCTTTTTTAGTTGTATATAAAAAACATTTTTCTTATAATATCAACTTCTATTATTCTTTGTTAACATATGCTTCATATGTTTTATTATATAAATCATTTATATTTTCTGTATTATAACTTCTTTGAATTTTTTCTATCTCTTTTTGTTGTTTTTGAATTTTATAACTAGAATTAATATATAATCCCACTAATACTATTACAAAAAATATTATACTTAAAAGAACAAATAATGTAATTGACCCTTCTTGTTCTCTTATTTTTGATTTAAGTTTCATAATTTAATCACCTTTTATTTATGCTTCAGGTTCTACTAAACCATAATTTTTTCCATCTTTTAATCTATGTATAACATTTACTTTTCCTGTTTCTACATTTATAAATGCTAAAAAATTATGTGTTGGATGTGCTTGTAATTCTAATACAGCATCTTCTGGTGTTATTGGTTTTATTTCATAATAAGATGTTTTTATAATTTCATTTGATATTTCTGCAATATGATCTGTTCCAACTTCCATTGTTCTAATGCTTGCATCTTTCATCATTTTTTCTTTTTTTGTTTTTGCTTTTCTTATTTGTCCTTCTAATATGTCTATATCTTTATCTATAGATGCATACATATCTTTATCTTCTGTAACAGCCCTATATTTTTCTCCATTTGTTATTACACAAATTTCAGCTGTTTGTACATTTTTTTCTGTTTTTAAAGTAACATCTGCTTCTGCATCTTCGAAATATTTATCGATTCTGTCTAATTTTTTTTCTACATAATCGTTTATAGCTTCTGTTATCTTTAGTTCTTTTCCAATAATTTTTACTTTCATAAAATTACTCCCTTTCGCTTTGTTCATCGTCACCTAAAATTTTTTTAAAATTTTAGATGACAAATCTTATTTAATTATTTTTTATTTTAATCAAATTCATTATATATTTTATTATTATTTTTTGCAATACCCTTTTTTAACTTTTTTTAATATGCTGAAAAATTGATTGCTATTCACAGCCATATTCAAAATAGTAGAGTAGTTAAAGAGTTATAATATATTATTTTTTAACCTTTTACACATTATAAATGTATTAACTATAGAACAAAAAATTAGAAGACATATTTTAAAATAAATCTTCTAACTTATATTCTTTTTCTAATTTTTCATTAAAATAAATTTTCGTAATTAATTCAAATTCCCTTAAGCCTTCATCTTTAAGACTAAAAGAAAATAGCTTTTTAGGTGGAGCAGATACAACATATTTTATTGCATTTCTAGTACTTTCACTCATATCTATAGAAGACTTATCTTGTCTACCACAAGCTTCACATTTAAATCCATTATCTTTTATACTGAATTTTGTTAAGTTTTGTTCATTTTTACAGCTTGTACATTTTAAAATTCTTGGAGTAAAACCTAAAATACATAAAAGTCTAAGTTTAAATACACCTAATATAAAATCCATATCTTTATTTGTTTCGGATATTGTGTATAATGTATTTAAAAATAGCTGTAAAACTTTGTAACAATTTTCATTTTCGCTTGTTATATCTTGTATTATTTTATTAATATGTATAGCATATTTAAGTCTATCTAAATCTGTTCTCAGATTATAAAAAATTTCTATAGTCTCACACGAATTTATATGATATGTATTTGTTCCTTTATACATTAAATATTCACCAAAGCAAAATAACTGTGTGCCAGCTAAAAGGGCACTTTGAGGTCTTCGTGCTCCTTTAGCTACACAAGATATTTTTCCACAATTTGGTGTTAATATTGTAAGCATTTTATCATAATCTCCCATATTATTTTCTGCTATTACTATTCCATTTAATTTTATATTTGCCATTTTGCTAATTTATGTTAGTTTATCTAAAGTATTCCTAACATATTTCCCCCTTTTTATTTAGATGTTATTTTTATTTATATTTTCTACATTCATATTAGTAATTTTTTGTATTTCTTGTATTTCCTTAATTCCACTTTCTAAATCTTGTATTTGTTTGTATTCTAAAAAAGAATTTATATCTCCTGTATTTTTGAATACATCCCAAGCTATTTCTTTAATCATATGCTTCATCTCCATTCTTAAAGTTTTACCTTTAATTTATCATTTGCATTTTTTGTCTTTTTTATTCAATTTGTGCTTTATTAATTGTATATATTCGTTCTAAATATTTATATATTAATATTTTGCAAAATATTTAATTACAAACTATTTTAATTTAAACTTACTATTAACAATAGAATCATTATCAAGCCAATCTTGTTTTACTTTTACCCATGTTTTTAAATTAACTTTAATTCCAAAATTTTGCTCCATATCAATCCTAGCAGCTCTACCAATTCTTTTTAACATTTCACCATTCTTTCCTATTATTATTCCCTTATGAGATTCTCTTAAACAATAAATTGTAGCTTCTATATCATAAATTTCCTCATTATTCTTGTTTTTTCTTAAATTCATTTTTTCAACTTCAATATATATTCCATGTGGTACTTCATCTTGCAATAATTTTAATGCTTTTTCTCTAATTGTTTCTTCTGCTAGTTCTCTCATTGTTTGGTCTGTATATTCTTCTATATCATAATATGCTGGACCCGATTTTAAGTTCTTTTCTATTTCGTCTAGTATTATTTCTCTATATTTTTCATGATTTGCTGATATCGGAATTACTGATTCAAAATTATATTCTTGGCTATAAATATCTATTAAATTTAATAGTTTATCTCTTTTTATTAAGTCTATTTTATTTATTATTAAAATAGTTTTTCTGTTAGATTCTTTTATCTTATCTAGTATAAGTCTATCTCCCTTTCCTATATCTTCACTTGTTGCTTCAATTACAAATAAAACTATATCTGCTTCTGGTATCATTGTAAAAGATGTTTCTACCATTGTTTGGTTTAGTTTATGTTTTGGTTTATGTATTCCTGGTGTATCTGTAAATATTATTTGTGAGTTTTCTCTATTCACTATTCCTTTTATTGCAGTTCTTGTTGTTTGTACTTTATTTGCTATAGCTGCAACTTTTTCTCCCACCAACAAATTTATTAATGTAGATTTCCCCACATTTGTTCTTCCTATTATTGTTACAAACCCTGATTTAAATTCTTTATCCATTTATTTCTCCTCCATGTCCAAAAGGGACGGTTTAAGTCAGCTGTTCAAGCTCTGCTTGTTACGGATGACTTATGCAGAATTTGTGAAACAAATTCTACCCACATTATTTTAGGGACAGATCTTATTTGTATCTGTATCACACCCATATTAAGTTATAGCATTTATTTTATGCTAAATTTGTAGAATTTTTGTTTTTTCATAAATTTATTTTAATAAGCCAACTTATCAAGCAAATGCTTAACAGTTGGCTTTAAAGATGTGTCCCCAATGGGACAAAAATGTCCTAAAAGGAAACGTCCCCAATGGGACACTATGCATATGCATTACGTTTTTTAAATGTAAGTAAATTTGAAATTTCTTTTTCTGTATTTTTTGCTTTTTTTGTTTTATTTGCTCTTTCTTGTTCAAGTTCTCTTTTTTGTTTTTCTGCCATTGATTGACATATTGCTTTTTGATATGCAAAATGTGTATCTTGTGATATCTTACTCCAGTTGTATTCATTTCTAACTTTATTTTTTGCTTTTTTTGTTAT
This sequence comes from uncultured Clostridia bacterium, assembly GCA_948891265.1. Lineage (GTDB taxonomy): Bacteria > Bacillota > Clostridia > TANB77 > CAG-508 > CAG-269. The sequence continues at coordinate 17,306 of CAQUBD010000028.1, forward strand.
TTCTGAACATAATTTATGGTCATATAATAGTTCTAATATACTATCAGCTATAGAATTGGGATTTCCACAATATGTTTTCATTCCATTTTCTTTATGCTGTACTATTTCATTTAATCCTCCAATATCAGATACAACTACTGGATTTCCAGATAACATAGCTTCTAATGCTACTATTCCAAATGGTTCATATGTACTTGGAAATACAGCTATGTCTGCTGATTTATACATTTTTTGCACATCTTTTCCACTCATATATCCTGCAAAATATACTTTTTCTGCTATTCCTAATGCTGACACTTGTGCTTTTAATTCATCTATCATTCCGCCTTTTCCACATATTACAAGTTTTGTATCATGATATCCATTTAGTATTTTTGGCATTGCTGATATTAGATGTTGTATTCCTTTTTCATATACTAGTCTTCCCATAAATAATATTATCTTTTCATTATCCATTGCAAATTTTCTTCTAAAGTTATAGTCTCTTTCTATACCACTGAATAAATTCATATTTACTCCATTTGGTATTACATTTATTTTTTCATAAGGTAGTCCAAATAGTCTTTGTAATTCATTTTTCATATAATTACTATTTACTATTACTTCTGATGCTTCATATGTTAACATCCATTCAGTATCATTTATATATCTTTGTGTTTCATCATGTATGCCACTGTTTCTTCCTGCTTCTGTTGCATGTATTGTTGCTACTATTGGTATATTATACGAATTTTTTAATGTTTTTGCTGCATATGTTACTAACCAATCATGAGCATGTATTACATCAAATTTTCCTTCTTTTGATATTATTTCATTTGCCTTTGCTATTAAATTAAAATTTAGTTGCATTACCCAATCTATAAAGTTATTTGAGTTTATCATATAATTTCCGACTCTATATACTTTTACACCTTTATCATCTTCAAAGTCTGGGGCATCTCCTTCTTTATATGTAACTACTGTTACATCATGTCCATCTTTTAATAAAGTTCTTGATAAATCATATACTACTCTTGATATTCCTCCTACTACTCTTGGTGGATATTCCCATGTTAACATTAATATTTTCATTAACCTAGTTTCCCTTCACTATAAATTTCATTTTTTCTTTTGTTTTTGACATATTTCTTCAATTTAATATATTTTATACAAAAAAAATAGAAATGTAAATGATTTTTCAATAATTTTGAAAATTTTTATTTATACATATGAGCAGCCCCCAAAAGACAATGTCTTTTGGGGGCTTTTAAGTTTACCGAAAATTTTTATTCTTCTTAATTTATTTCAAACATCCATTCTTCTGTATCACCGTATTGAAAGTCTAATTTCAGCTTATCAAAAAAATCACGAACTATTTTTTCTTCATATCCCCATTGTTGTACATCTTCTTTTGATTTAACATAAATTGCTCTACAAGATTCCGTTGAATCTGTATCTCTAAATTTTCCATCAGATATAGCTTTCTTGACTCTCTTGCATTCAGCAATCAGTTGTTTTTTTCTCTCTCTACATTTCTTAGCTAATGCTCTCTCATATTTGTATAACATTAGTTGTGCAGGAGTACGTCTATTCCCTTTTTCAAAAGCAGGTACTGTAAATTTACAATCGCCTCTCTTTTCTTCTACTTCAAATCCTATCTTTTCTGCTGCTTCAACTACTTTAGAAGTGAGCTTTCGGCTTTCAACAAAATATTTCCTAAAGTTACTTTCGGGATCATAATAACACATATCAGAAATATAAATACAAAATTGTTCAAAGTTCCTTAAAACTCCATAACAGCATTTAAGTTCCATCTGAAAATAGTCCATAATAAATTTTTCAGGATTTTCTTCAAAAAGCCTTTTTGTTTCTTCGTGTTCCCTATGAATTAATTTTATCCTTCTATCTTCCCGTATGCTTTCTCTTCGATGAATTTCTTTCTTTACATTTTCATTAAAATTTCTGCTCATTCTTCATCCTCCTTATTATTATTTGTCATTAATCTTCTTGTAAAAATGAAGACTTTTACTATTTAATTTTCCATATTATATATTATTTTACATAAAATGTCAATCTTTATTCGCTTTAAGTTTCGATTTTTTTAACTATAATTTATAGAACAAAAGCGGACATTAATAACATTGTTTCTGTTTTAAACATTTATAATATATTATAAATTACAGTGATGCACAGTTGGGAAGACTCATAAAAAGCCAACTCTTAATTAGAATTGGCTTTTTATCTAAGCTTCAACAGGATAAACACTAACTTGTTTCTTGTCTCTACCTTTTCTTTCAAATTTTACAGTACCGTCAACTACTGCATATAGTGTATCATCACTACCTTTTTTTACATTAACACCTGGGTATACTCTTGTTCCTCTTTGTCTAACTAAAATATTTCCTGCTAATACAAATTGTCCATCTGCTCTTTTTACTCCAAGACGTTTTGATTCACTCTCACGACCATTGTGTGAACTACCTTGACCTTTTTTATGTGCCATTCTTTCTCACTCCCTTCACTCACTTCGTTCGTTCATCGTCATCCGAAATTTATATAATTCTCTTAATTAAAATCTTTTTAATTAATATGTAGCTCTTAATAAAATTAAGCTTCTACTTTTTCTTCAGCTTTTTCAGCTGTTTTTCTTGCAGTTGTTTTTATAGTAGTTATTTCTACTTTTGTATATGGTTGTCTATGTCCTTGTTTTCTTCTGTAGTTCTTTTTAGCTTTCATTTTGAAAACAATGATTTTTTTAGCTTTCCCATGAGCAACTACTTTTCCTTCAACTTTTACACCTTTAACATAAGGATTTCCAACTTTTATTTTTCCTTCTTCAGATACTAAAACTACTTTGTCAAAAGTAACTTTTTTTCCTTCTTCAGTATCTAATTTTTCGAAAAATACTACATCTCCTTCTGCTACTTTGTATTGTTTTCCACAACTTTCAATTACTGCGTACATTTAAAATGCACCTCCCTTATTTGTATACTCGCTAATCCTTTTGCTTTACTCATCATAAATTAAAAATTCCAGAATTTTTAATTCATAAGAATCTTAGGTAACTAAATTTAATTAGTCTTTATGTACCTTGACTAAGCGGATTACAGTTATTTATTTTAACATTAATTTGTCTTAATGTCAATCACTTTTTGTAAAAATTTATAATTACCCATTAAATGTTGCTACTATTCACAGCTATAATGCTTTTAAAGCTTCTTTGTTTTGTTCCTTGCTCATATATAAATTATAATAATATCCTTGTTTTTCTATAAGTCCTTCATGAGTTCCCATTTCTACAATTTTTTTGTTATCTATAAACATAATCAAATCTGCATTTTTTATTGTATTAAGCCTATGTGCAATTACAAAAGAAATTTTATTATTAAGTATTTCTTTTGTTGCCTTCATTATAGATTCTTCAAATTCTAAATCCAAATTTGATGTAACTTCATCTAATATAATCAAATCTGCATTTTTAAGTATAGCTCTTGCAAAGCTTAATAGTTGTTTTTCTCCATATGATAGTAAGTCTGTTTTCGAGTTTATTACTGTACTATAACCATTTGGTAATTGCATGATTTTATCATCTAATCCTATTTTTTTGCATACTTCTTTAATTTGTTTTTCTGATATATCTTCTTTATTTCCAAATCTTAAGTTTTCTATGATAGTTTTCTCAAATATTACAGGCTCTTGAAATACATATGCTATTTTATTTCTTAATTCTTCTAATTTATATTCTCTATAATCTATGGATTTAGGTCAAGTATTTAGACACATATTTTTACACTTTTTTATAAAGATTAT
>CAQUBD010000029.1 GCA_948891265.1 uncultured Clostridia bacterium
TGTTCTACATTATAGCATTCATATAAAAATGAATCCTTATCAAATTTAACATTGTCCTAATATTCCGTTATGACTATTTTTTTTAATTTAGCCAACATTTTGTAATTTATTATCTTCATTTCCTATATTTAAAATATTGAATTTATAATATATAGTTATTTCTTTACTTTCTGATATTTCTATCTTATCTACTAAAGATACAAGCATTGTTCTTGTTATTTCTTTCATATTAACAAAATCGCTTACAAGTTTGTTAATGTCTATTGATGAATCTTCTTTTTGTTCTAGTTCTTGTAACTGCTTTATTCTTTCTTCTGCTTGTTTTCTGTTTTCTATCTGTTTTGAATAAAGTCTTGTAAAATCTTCATCTTCAAATAGTCCATTGTATTTATCTTCATATAACTTGTCTATTCGCTTGTTTGTATCTTTAATTTTCTTTTCTAAAATAAGAATTTCATTTTTAACATTAAACCTATCTTTGATTATCTTGTCTTTTGATGTATTTGCTATTTTAGTGTATTTCTCCTCATTTAAAAACTCTCTACATCTTTTCTTAATTTGCTCAATTACAAAGTCTGTTACTTTTTCTAGGTTATTGCTATGTGGTGTGCATAATCCTAATTGTGTGTTACTTGCATAAGTATTGCACCTTAAATAAAATGTTGTTTTTTTTGGATGTTTTTGTGGTACTAGACTTAATTTTTTTCCACATTCTTTGCAACATACTAATCCTTTTAGTAACCAATCATACGACTTTGTTCTTACTCCTGTTCTGCTTTTTATCATATCTTGTACTATGTTAAATGTTTCTTCATCAATTATTGGTGTGTGCATATCTTTTACGATTATTCTATCTTCTTTAGGCATTATCATTGTTTTCTTGCTCTTATAGTTTATCTTTTTTGTGTTTCCATTTGATACCCAACCTAAATAAGTTACATTTTGCAATATTCTTTTTACTGTGTTTCTGTTCCAACCTCGCTTTATTCCATCTTTTCTTGTGTGTCCGTTTCCTACAATTTCTGATGGTACTAGAGTCCTTTCATCTGTTAGAATTTTTCCTATTTCTGTTGGTGTCATTCCATTTCTTGCTAGCATAAATATTCTTCTTACTATTGGAGCAATATCTTGATCTATTACATAATGATTATAATCTAATGGATCTTTTTTATAGCCATAAGTTGGATATGTTGTCATTACTTTTCCTTCTTTTGCTCTTGTCTTTTTTCCATTCCTTACTTTTCTTGATGTATCACGCAAAAACCACTCATTAAAAAATGCTTTAAATTGTACCATTTCTTCTGATGTTTCAATATGTCCTGTATCTATATCATCTGTTACTGCTATAAATCTTACACCTTTTTCAATAAAAAATTCTTCTAAATAGTATGATATTTTGCTTGATAATCTTCCAAACCTAGATAAGTCTTTTACTATTATTAAATTGATTTTCTTATTTTCAATGTCCTTTATCATTCTATTAAAGTCTGGTCTGTCGAATGTTGCTCCAGAAACTCCATCATCTGTATAGTCATCATATACTTGTATGTTGTTATCTTTACAAAAGTTTCTTAAAAATAGTTTTTGTGTGCTTATACTCCCACTTTCTTGCTCATCTTCATTTGTTACTATTACTTCTCCATTACCAACTTCAATATTTTCATTGGATAATCTTTCATATAATCCTGCTACATATTTTTCAGGATTTGCTATTGTTATCATTTAAACCTCTCTTTCCAATAACAATAGGTTTCCTCCAATCCAATTTATAACTGAATTATACAATTACTATATAAAAATTGCAACTGGTATTTAAAAAATTTAGGCTAGTTCAATATGCCTAAACATATATAAACTAACCTTTTAACTATTTATTTATTTTTTCAATTAAGAAACTTATAAATACATCTTTTAATTTTTCTTCTAGAGTTTTTGATTTTTTATCAAACACTTCTACAATTTTATATTCGTTTTTCATATATAAATACCTATTCCTTTCCTTGAATAGCTATTTATGGTTATTTATTCAGTTATCAAAACTTATCAACCTATTGCTATTCAACATCTTTTCTAAATTCTTGATAAATAAAATCATCTTACTTGTTTCTCCTTTTCAATTTAGAGCAAAAAATAATACTTTGATTATTTCAAAGCATACAAATTAAATATATATTCTATTACTCTTTATCATATTTGGATTTACAATATTGCTAACTCTTTTAGGAACTGCATATCCTGCATTTATATTATCTTTTAATACTAAATCACTACTATTTTTGTCATAATCATAAGCACTTCTATTACAGTTTACAAATTGTAAATCATTTTCTTTCTTTTTAGTAGATAAATATTCGTTATCTCTATTTATTTGTACTAATAGTTTTTGATATTCTTGCTTTTCCTCTTTTTCCTTTTTTCTTCTGTTTTGTGCATATATTCGTTTTTGAGTTTTACTTTTTTCTTTGTTTTCTTGCTTTCTGTTTTCTTTCTCTCGAATATATCTTGAATCTTTTTGAATTATCTTTGTTATATATGGCATACCAATTTTTAATTTCTTTGCTATCTCTGTTGGTCTTAAATGTTTTTCAAAAAATAATTCAATTATTTTATCTTTTGTGCCTCTGCTATCTAATTTGTGTTTTATCTTTCTCACCCTCTTCCTTTTTTAGATTCTCTATTCCAACAAACTACAATTTCACACCTACAAATAAAAAACAAAAATATATAAATCAATTACTTCACTGTGTTGTTAATAGTCTGTTTAAAATCTTAAACACATTGTTATTACAATCATTTCTCAAAATTTAGTGAATTTTTATTCTACAGCTTTTAGCAATTAGTTTTGAAAAAAGTATTGTAATTATATTAGTATTATAGTATAATAAATATAGAATGTCAATAACAATTTATTATTTTTATTAAATTGTTTACTGTTTTTTATAAAATTTGATTTTTAGAAGGGAGATAAATTTGTATGGAACTACCAGAAGTAACCTTTTTTAATGACTTCTACTTTTGGTTTAATACTGAAACTAAAAAAGAATATTATGCTACACCTTTATATTTTTATAAAGCTGATTTCCATTTAGATACTGAAAATAAATTAAGAGATGTCTATTATAAAGAAACTGAAGAAACAGATAATGGTTTAAAACATCCTGCCTCTTTATACTTTCCATTTCACGAAAAATTTGGACTAATGTTATTAAGATTTTTAAATGCTGATTTATCTAACTTTGAGTCTGCTAATAAAAGTTTCTTTTATGCTTATGGTTTTGAGATATTAAGGAATTTAGATAAGGATTATAAATTTGAATTAAGTAATAATTATGGTAGTAATGAAGATTATCTAAAGGCAACTACTAAAATATTTGAAGATTTACATGAAAATCTAATTGATTTACAACAAGAACTAATAAAAGCAGTTACATATATTTATAACTTAAATAGTAATAGTAAATTAGAGAAATATACATATGCTGAGCGATATGCCGTTTATTTAATAAAAAGAATGGGAAAATTACATACATACTATAAAAATGACTTTATTATGAGAGATAGTTATTCAAAGAAATATCAAGAATTTAGTAATAAAAACGAATATGACATACTAGAATCTTTACATACTAAAAATATGTTTCTTTCGATGAGTGATACACATAAAAGTAATGATTTATCAAGTATTTGCTATGCTATACTTGATGAACTTTCAAAAACACCTAACTATCCTATTAAAAAATGTCAAAATTGTGGAATGTACTTTATTCCAACTTCAAAAGTAGATGAAATCTATTGCGACTATCCAAAAGAAAATTCAAAAACTTGTAGAGATTTAGGTGCTTTTCAGTCTTATACTGAAAGATTAAAGCAAAATAAAGCTATGGGCGAATATAGAAGAACTTATCAGCAAAAATTTATGCAAGTTAGAAAAGATAAGGAAAATAAAGAAATTTCTAAAAACTTCGACACTTGGAAAAAACAAGCTAAAGAAAAAATTAATCTTATGAAAAAGGGCAAACTTACTGAAAACGAGGTTTATGAGTGGATTTTAAAGAATAAATAACTTCTACTCTTATCCTTATATTTTAATTTTTTACTTAACAGATAGAGGGACAGAAGGCAATAATATATTGCCTTCTGTCCCTCACTTTTATTGTAGAATGTATTTATTAGAATATAAGGAGTGTTTTTACTATGAATCGCCGTAGAGGAATTAATAATAAATTAAATGTCATATCTGAAAACTTCAAGAAATTCCGTGCTGAAAGTGGATTTTCTCAAAAAGTTTTATGCGAAAAATTAGAATTGATTGGTCTTAATTTATATAAAGCTGATATATATGCTATTGAGCATAATAAACGTTGTGTAAAAGATTATGAATTATTAGCATTTTCCATCGTTTTTAATAGACCTATTGCAGACTTCTACAAAGATGTTAATGATTTTAGTTAATTTTAGTTTTTGATTTTGTACTTAATTAAGTTCCGAAAAATGGTAATAGTTTTGCTATACCAACTGCTTAATTAAGTACATTTTTCTTTGATCTTGATACCATCTATTAGACCGAATTTTATATGCTAAATGTGTTTTAAAATCACATATTTCATATATTAGATTATTTATTTCTTTTAGTTTTTCTTTTTCTGTATCATCTAATTTTTCAATTAATGTATTACTTGCAACTTTTAATTTTTGTATTGCTATTTTATATTCTGTACTATCTGAATATGCATCTTCACATTTTTTTAGTTTATCATCTATATTTTTATCATATAAATTTAATGTTACAAATTCCATAGGTTCTTGAATTTGTTTTATATAATTCAAATATATCTGCTTTCTAGCTTTTACATCTTTTTTTACTTCATCAATTGTTTCATATTTTTCAAACACATTTATTACATCTATAAATTGAGCCATCATAAATAGTTCTATGTCTTGTCTTGTAAGACTTTTATCATTGTTCATCTTATTTCACCTCCTATCTCAACCATTTTCTTTATCATATCACTTTTTAAAATTTTCGACAATACTTTACTGTCGTTTGTTTTTGTTGTATAATAAATTTGAAAAATTTTTATATGAGGAGAGTGTATATATGAGTAAGCTATACAAAAGATATAATGAATTAAAAGCTACTAATGACAACCAATTATATTTATTTAAATCTGGTATGTTTTTTATTTTTTTAGATAATGATGCTAAATTAATATCTAATGAACTAAATTTAAAATTAACAAAATTAAATGATAATATTGTAAAATGTGGTTTTCCTATTAATAGTTTTGAAAAGTATTCTAATTTACTAAAAGAAAGAGGCTTTGAGTTTTCAATTATTGATGAAAAATCTTCTATTGTTACCTCTACTTCTAATTATTTAAGTAACATAGAAATAGTAAACATGATAAACAAAATTAAAAATATGGATATAAATAAAACTTCACCAATTCAAGCATTTAATATATTATCTAATTTTAAAAAAATATTAGGAGATAAAAACGAATATGAAAACAAATGACGAACCAATTATTTATCAAAAATATTTAGATTTAATCTACTATTCAAATGACTTAGTTAGAAAATATCCTAAAAGTGAACGATTTGTTTTAGTAGAAGAAATTAAACGTACGTTATATAGTGGTCTTAGACTTTTAGTTTACGCATTAAAAATTTATAACAAACAAGAAAAATTAAAATATTTGAATGAATTAGATGCTTGTCTAAAACTTTTACAAGTACATATTAGAATTTCTTTTAAATATAAATATATTTCTATGCAAAATTATTCTACTTGGAGCGATAAGCTTACAGAAGTATGTAAAATGTTAGGTGGGTGGATTTCTTCATGCCTAAAAAAATAAAAAATACATTTTATAAAAATTTAACTTTTGAAAAACTATATTTAGCACATAAAAGAGCGAGAAATCATAAAACCTATAAATCTGATGTTGTAGAATTTGAAATTGATTTAGAACGAAATTTAACTTTTCTACTTAATGATATTGCTAATCATACTTATAGAGTTGGAAAATATAAAGAATTTAAAATATATGAACCAAAAGAAAGAATTATACAAGCATTACCCTATAAAGATAGAATAGTACACCAATGGTATGTTGAAGAATTTATTAAACCTTATATATTACCGCGTTTTATTAATACTAACTTTGCTTGTTTAGAAAATAAGGGTACTCATAAAGCAGTAGAACAATTACAAAATTATATGAGAATCTTTAAACGAAATTATGGGGATTTTTGGATTTTAAAATGTGATATAAGTAAATTCTTTTATAATATCGATAAGAATATATTATTTGATATTCTATCCAAATATATTGCTGATAAGAAATTATTAGATTTTACACATTTACTTATATTTGATGGTACAGATAATATGAATAAAAAAGGAATACCAATAGGAAATTATACTTCACAATTTTTCGCCAATATCTATATGAATGAATTAGATCAGTATGTAAAACATATCTTAAAATGCAAATATTATGTTCGTTATATGGATGACTTTATAATTTTATTGAAAACAAAACAAGAATGTATTGAAATAAAGAAATTGATAGAAAAATTTATAGATTCTCATTTAGAATTAAAGTTAAATGATAAATCTAGGTATTATCCTTATTCAATGGGAGTCAATTTTTGTGGCTACCGAACCTTTACTACTCATAGATTACTTCGTGTTTCTAGTAAGACTAAAATCAAGAACAATGTTAAAAAATGGAATAAATTGTGGCACTTAAATAAACTTAATACTAAACAAGCTATCATGAGCATAAATTCTTGGCTACGGTCATTCAAGTCATTGTAATTCTTATAAACTACAAAATAAGATTTTAAATTCTTGTGATTTTTTATATACTGAAAATGCTAGAAATAAAATTTATGAAGATTTATTAAAAGATTATTATAATTTTTAAAGACAGTATTCTTTTGTAAAATACTGTCTTTCATAATCTCGAATATTCGCCATTTTACTACTAACTCGAGAATTACTGTTTATGTGTTTATGATATAGAAACAAGTCTATACCAAAAGAATTAAACTTCTTTGATACTAAATCACTCGGTGTTCTCCTTGAAGATACACCCCTCTGGACTTTTTAGACTATATAAAATATATCTAAAATGAAGTATCGAAGTGGGACTAACACCACACGGAAACTGTTGTTGCTGTTAGCATCTCCTGTGTTGTTGTTGAAAGCAAAACTACCTGCATTCGTGCCATTGTTGTAATTACCGACCACGTTTGAATACTGGGTTAGACGAGTTCACAAAGTTAGAGTAGTAACAGTTTAATCCTCAATATATATCATTTTCGTAATTCATTTACGAAAGATATATCTATATTAATTTCATACGCTCATGCGTGTATTTTATGATGCTTTTGCACGGGCTTTCTAATAATGAAAATGTTCTAGTATAATTAGCCCATGCCTCTATATTTATTACAATTTTCTTATCAAGTATCAAGGAACAAAGTCACTTATGGGACTAACACCACACGGAAACTGTTGTTGCTGCTAGCAGCTCCTGTGTAGTAGTTGAAAGCAAAACGACCTGCAATCGAGCCATTGATGAAATCACCGACCACGTACGAACACTGGGTTAGACGAGAACACAAAGTAAGAGTAGTCGCTATTCCATCCTTTTGTTTCTTTTGTTGCATCTCCTATTTTGGCTCCGTCATAGTTTGAATTAGAATTGCTTGTATTTGTGTATAAATCTACATACTTGGTATCTCCTGCTGTTACTCCAAATTTAGCATTTTCTTGTCCATTTAAACATCCTGCAACATATTCCCAACTTCCTCCTGCCATATCATATACTCCATATACAGTTCCTGTTGTACTTGCTTTCGGTCCATTTGCTGAATTATATGCAAATGTAGTTGTATTATTTGCATCTTTGCTTGTTCCAACTGAACCTGTTATATAGGAACTACTTGAATTATTCCAAACTTGGTATGTTGCATCTCCATTTGCTCCTGTACTACTTTCTGGATTAAATACTCCATATTTACTTTGACTTAAGATTGCCACTGCTCCCCATTCTGTATTTTTCATCATATGACTATCTACAGTTGAACCTTCTAATACTTCTCCTTCATTTGTCATTTTTCTACATGCTGTAAATATATTTGTTGTTTGGATATATCTCCAACTTGGTTGATTCGGTATTACTTGTACTTTTAAATTCGTAGCATTTCCTCCTCCATTTGATGCGGTAGGAGTATTACTTACTGCTTCAAACTTTGCTACCCATATTCCATCTAGTTCTCCAAATCCTCCGTTTCCTGCATTTGTAAAAGCTGGATGTATGGTATAGCCATCACTTGATTTTATTGTTCCATCACTTTGTTTTGTATATCCTTCTGCTCCTTCTTTTTTATCTGTTCCTATAAATCTTACATCTATTTGGGTTGCAGTAGTTTGAGTAACTTCTGGTACTTTATATTCATATCTTGGTATCCATACCCAATATGCTTCTAATCCTTCTGTTTCGTTAGTTGTTTTTATATTTGCCCATTTTCCATTTTCATAATCATACCAATTTTCTGGTTGTGTTATTTGTGTATCATTTGGCACATATTCTGTTCCTGCTTCATTTAAATCCCATGTTACATATGTTTTTTGTGCTACTTTATTTAAATTTGGTGTAGATGCTCCACTCTTATCTGCTATTACTGGATCTTTAGGCGTATCTTGTACAGTTGTTCCATTAAATATATCTGATACTTTTATTTCATGATTTCCTTTTGTTGTTGTTAATGTTTTATCTATTAATTTTTCTTCATTTGATAATACACCATACTTTTCTAATATTCCCTTTAAAGTATCATCTGATATATTCCCATTGTTTCCTGCTTGTTCGCTTAGTATATCAGTTTTTATTTCTTCTTTTATACTTGCTATCTCTGTTGCAATCTTTGCATCGTTTGCCTTATTTATTAATCCATTATCTCCCATTATAGTTGCAATTGTTACCCCTGCTAGTATTAAAAGAATTATAATTGTAACCACAAGCGATATCAATGTTATACCTTTTGTACTTTTAATTTTATTCATCTTTTGAACTCCCCCATCTCTATTATTAATTATTCGTATCATATCATAACATAATACGTTTTTCAATGATTTTTTAAAATAAAATATTTTTATTTGTGTGTGTTTTCTATACACACTATATCACAAACAATATTATAAAATCAAGAAAATAATTATTTTTTTGGAGAATATGATGAAAAAATTTAATGAACAACGCAATGTAATAGGTAATTTAATAAAAGAATATAGAGAAAAGAAAAATTATACTAAAACTCGGTTTATCTCAAAAATTAGAATTGCTTGGTGTTGAACTTGATAGATTTGAAATTTATAAAATAGAAAATGGCAAAATAATCGTTAAGGATTTTGAACTAATTGCTTTATCTATTGTTTTAGATATACCTTTTGATGAAATAAAGAAATTAGTAGATTTTGATTAACTTTGAAAATGTATAAATTTATATATTTTTTAAGATAGAGCTTTAAGACAAGCTCTATCTTTCTAAATCCCATTCTTTTTCTCTTTCTTCGTGTTTAAGTTGTTTTTCTGCATCTAAAAAAGTATTTGTTTCTTTTTGAAAATCTCTAATCAAATTATCTTCTGCACCCATATCAAACTTTTTGCAAATCCAATGTATGAATTTATCAATTGTTTCATAGAATTTATCAATAATTTTGTGTAAATGATTATTTTCTTTTTCTAAACTTTTGATTTTGCTTTTATATTTCCATTCTATATCAAATTCTTTATTTCTATATTCATCTTCTAATTCATTTTTTCTATTATTATAGTCCAATTCTAAATCTTTAACTTTATTGTTTAAAACCTTATTATCTTCTAGTATTTTGTCTCTTTCTTTTTGATATCTTTCAGCTTCATTAACAAGTTTTACTTGTTTTGATAATTCTTGATGCAAAGCCTTATTATCATTATATAATTCATTAATCAAATCGTCTTTAGGCTTTATTATATCGTTTTCAACTTTTGCTTTATTCAATTGTAAAAGCTTTATATCGTTTATGTCTGGAACTTCTGGTAATTCTAGTTTTATATTATCTAGTATCTTTTTAGTGTTTTCAAAATTAGTTATTTTCTTTAAATCTTCTATTTTTTGATGTTTTGCTCCTGTTTCTTCAACTGGCAGTCCTCTTTCTAAATCAAAACCTTTTGATGTTACATATGCATGAAAGTCATTTTGTAACTCTCTATAACTATTTCTACCTCTCCAAAAATCCCTTGCACATATTTTATCTATTGTTTTTCCCTCTTTGTCTTTTGTTTTAACTACAGGTATATATACCAAGTGCATATGTGGTGTTGTTTCATCTAAATGCACTGCTGCTGACACTATATTCCTCTCCCCAAGATTTTTGTAGTTACATACAAATTTGTAACTTTCCCTAAAATACCTCTTTGTTTCTTCTAGTCCTATTTTATCAAAGAACTCATTGTCTGATGTAATCATCATTTCGCACATTATAATGCTATTACTTCTAATATTACCTTTTAAATCGTATTCCTTTTTCATTCTATCAAATTCTTTGATATATGTGAGTTGATTTTCTTTGCAGTAGAAGTTTAGATGTGTTCTTGATGGATCGATATCTTTATTAGAATGTCCTTTTGACCTTCTGTCATTGTGAATATATGATCCTTGTGCATCTACTCTTGTTAGTTTATCATTTCTTATTATTGCATAACTCATATCTCCTTGTACCTCCTTCTTCGCCAAAGATAAATTTATTTGTCTAACATACTAGTCAAACAAGTTTGACTGTATGGCAGGGAAATTACATTTCCCCACACCCCATTTCATAAAAAATACTTATTCGTATTTTTTATGTTTTCGCCAAAGTTGCCCTTTAGCAACTTTAACGAAAAAGAACAGCCACCAAAGTAGTTTTCTACTCTAGTAGCTGTTCTTCTATATGCAAATGTTCCGCATTATATAAAAGCATCTGCATTTGCATATAATCTAGTAAGGTCAATGTCATCATATTTTCGTTGTTCAAAGTTAGCCATATTCTTTTTATAAATTTTATTGTTGCCATTATATTTATTATTTATTTTATTATTATATTTATTATCCTTAAAGTTTTCTTTAATAGGGGTATTAAAGTTTTCTTGGGGAGGGTATTTAACTTTTCTTAAATAGGTATATTTGTTTTTTATTGGTATTAGTTTTCTCATTTCCACCTGTTTTGTGTTTTCTTTGTAAATTAATTCTGTGTCAATATATTCTTTTGACTTTAATGAATTTATCAAGTTTGATACTTGTGTTACTGATATATTTAATAATTCACTAATTGTTTTATTTGTTAGAAAACAATATTGGTTTTCTTTGCTTAAATAAATGATTATTGCATATATAATTTTTTCTTTATCACTTAACTTGTCATCTGTTAATATTTCTATTGGTATCCATATACCTTTTAAATTTAAACTAGACATTGCCTCACCTTCTTTCGTTTATTCTTTTTATTTTCAATTTCTAGCCATTTTAAATTATTAGTAGAGTAATTTTACATTTTTTCTAATGTAGGCAAAAAATTTCCATAAAAATAAGCCTTAGACTTATTTCTAAATCTAAAGCTTTATGCTCTTTCAAATTTTGCCGACAGTGTCGACAAAATTTAAGACTTTCTATTCTTCACTATCTTGATGTTTTTCTATTTCTTCAATGTCTTTAATATGCAATTCAATATCTTCTGCTTTTGGTAATTGTGATTGTAAATATTCTGGTATATCTTGTAAAAGTTTGTATTCACTAACTCCAACAGGTTTGTTTATATCTTTTAAAGCATATTCTGCTGTTAACTTATCTTTTTCCTTACATAGCAATATTCCTATTGTTGGATTATCTCCTTCTTTTCTTAACATATCATCTATTGCTGATAAATAAAAGTTTAATTGTCCTACATCGGTTGGCTTAAATTTTCTAGCTTTTAATTCTACTACTACATAGCACCTTAATTCTAAATGATAAAACAATAGGTCTATAAAGTAGTCTGTATCACTTACTGTTATCTTATATTGATTTCCTACAAATGCAAACCCATTTCCTAGTTCAATCAATACATTTTTTATTTTTTCAATCATAGCATCTTCTATTTGTTTTTCTTTTACTTGTCCTTTTAAAACAATAAAATCGAATATATATGGATCTTTCATTGTTTGCAAAGCTAAATCACTTTGAACATCTGGTAATGTATTTTCAAAATTTGTTACTTTCTCTGCTATTGCTTGTCTCTCAAATAATTTATATTTTATTTGGTCTGCTAAAACATCATGTGACCAACCATTTTTTATTGTTTCCTTCATATACCATTTTCTAATTTCCATATCTTTAACTTTGTTTATCAACAAAATATTATGAGACCAAGTCAATTTTGCAGACAGTGTTTGCAAAATTTCAATTCTAGGATATTCTTCGTAAAATTTTCTCATATTTCTCAAATTTCTAACTGAAAAACCTTGAATAGTTGGAAACTCATTTTTCAAATCAATAGAAAGATTATCTACAAACTTATTTCCCCATTCAATATTTTCTGATATGATTTTTCCAATGTTCCAATACATATATATCATTTCTGTATTTACTGCTTGCATTGCTTTGTATTGTGATTTTAATACTTCTTGTTTTATATTTTCAAAAATTTGTTTATATTTACTTATATCTATTTCATTTTCCATTTCTACCTTCTTTCTAATTTTGCAGACAGTGTCTGCAAAATTAAATAATGTTACTATTAAAAGCATTATATCATTTATTTTTTCAAATTTCATTAAAAATCAAAAAGAAATTTTACTTTATTTGTAAATTATTTCATTATATGCAATTTCTTCAGCACGATTCTTGATATTATTCATACTTTGTACCCACAACATTTGATTATTAGCTTTCAATTCTTCTGTAATATTCTCTTTTTCTGCCATTTGCTTTACTAATTGTCCAACTCTTGACTTACATTCATCTTCTATATCTAATAAATGATTTGTTAATTCATTATTAACTCTCATTAGCATAACTTCTGCTCTATGATGTTCTTCTAAATATTTTAGTCTTAATCTTCCATATTTTCCTATATTTCCTGTTCTTCTTGATTTAGGTAATGCAATATTGGGTAAATAATAATCTCCAACTAATCTATATTCAATTCCTGTTCTTTCATCAATATAACTTTCTTTTAATTCTTTATTTTCCATTTCTTCAAATCCTCCATTTTCTATTTTATAGTTTTAAAATTTTCTATTATTATAAAATCAAAAAAGATGAATTTGCATTATTATTTTTTACAATTCATCTTTCAAATATGTGAAAATTTATAAATTACTAAATTGTTTGTAGGAGGAAACCTTTGCTATTACTACATTTTATTTTTCGTCATAAGAGAACAAAATTGTGTCTTTCTTCTTTAGGTAATTTATGATTTGGAATATCTTGATATAAGCTGCCTCCGAAGCATACATTTATAGCTTGTATTCCTCTACAAATACCTAATATTGGTTTATTTACATTATTAAATGCTTTAATTAATGTAAAATCTAATGTATCTATTTCTTCTGTCATTTTATGTATTTCTGCAATGGGTTTTTCATTATAATTTTTAGGATTTATATCTATTGCACTCCCTATAACAATTAATCCGTCACAAATATTAACAATTTCTTCTAAATTAGTTAATGAATTAACTGGAAATAATAATACATTAAGTTTTTCAAATATATCTTTAAATTCTTTATTTATATAATATTTTTCTGCCCCTTTCTTAGATAATCCATATCTTCCGTGTTATTGCTAGTATCACCTTTTATCCTCCCTATGTTCAATTTATAAAAAGTATATTATCATAAAAGTTTTCTATTTTCAACAAATTTCGCCTAAAATTTTTAAGAGTTTTAAATTACTTTTCATGCCTCGTCTTTGTTCGCCCGCGAAAAATTGTTAATCAATTTTTCTGTGGAATGTATTTATAATATAATATAAGACCTTCAATTTCTTGAAAGTCTTACATTATGTATTATGCCAATTTAGATTGTATATCTACAATTCTATTCTTGTATATTTGTATTGATTGCTTAGTTTTTTCAATTTGTTTTTCATATAATTGACTTAACAAATTAAAATCTTTTTCTGATAAATCTTCTTCTTCAATTAATCCTGCTTTAAAATCTTTTTGCAATTTTAAAATTCTTTTTTCTTCCTCATTATCTACAACTATTTCATCTTTAAAGTTAGTATTTTTTTGTAATTTCATATTTGGCTCTATATATTCTTTTGGAGCTTCTATATATTGTTGTTTATTTATTACAAATATATTCCTAAAAAAATTCTTTATTTTTTCTAGCATTTTTACCTCCTACAATTCTTGTTCGTTTTTCTCTGGTAATTGTTTTTCATATTGTTCACATAGTTCTTTTGCTTGTTGCTCTTTTGCTTGTAAGTGTGTTAATTCACCATCCAATTCTCCAATACTTTTTTTACCCATTGCAATCAATCTTTCTCTGTAAGCTTTTCTTTTAGCATCTCTTTCTTCTCTTTTCTTTTGCCCTAAACTTTTCTTTTTAGCTGGACTATTAGCAATCAT
Organism: uncultured Clostridia bacterium; assembly: GCA_948891265.1. Lineage (GTDB taxonomy): Bacteria > Bacillota > Clostridia > TANB77 > CAG-508 > CAG-269. The sequence goes on from CAQUBD010000029.1 coordinate 14,651, forward strand.
TTTTTCTCTTGCTTCTTTTTGTTTTTCTATTCTTTCTTGTTTTTGTATTTTTAATTGTTCAACTTCTAATTCTGTAAATCTATATTTATTCGGACTTTTATTTCTATCAAAAGATGCTCCTCCTGTAACTGCCTTTTCTCCACCTACAGAAGCCATTTCTTGATTTATAAAATCTACCATATTTTTATCTCTATTTTTTACAGCTTCTGCAAATTTCTTTGCATCTTCATTATATAAATATTTATATGCTTCCCATACTTGTGATCCTCTTATATTCATATCATCTAAACCTAGTAAAAGCATAAATCCTGCCTCATCTGATTCCATAAGTTTAGTTATTCCAACTATTGCACCAGGTACACCTTCAGAAATTTTATAAATAGTATCAAGCATTGTATCTCCTAATTCTATTTTAGGTCTTGCAGTTGGATCATCTGGTAACATATCTCTGTCAAAGAAACTTAATCCACTACCTTTAAATGAGAATATATCTTGTTCTTGTTTTCTTCTATTTTCGACACATTCAACACTTGGTATTTGTAATCCAAAATTGTTATCTTTTGCATATTTTACTAATTCGTATCTAATTCTTTTTTCATCAAAAGAAATTTCTCTATTTGATATTTTATTGTCTAATACTTCAATCTTTTCTAAAATATCCTTTGGTTTTGCATATATGCATTTTCCTTTAGCCCCAGAATAATCTCCAACATATACAAAATCTTTTTGCAGATATAACATTCCCATTTCATAGTCTTTTCCCATATCATGTAATTCTTCTTTTATTAAATCATTTAATCTTATTACTTGTCTTTCAGTAACCATTTCTGAATATTTATCTTCAACTTTTTTAAGAATCCTTGCTTTCATTCCCTCTTTGTCTTCATACTCTTCGCCATATATATTTAATAAAGCTGCTGCTATTGTTTCTGTTCTAATATGATCTATTTCTACTTCTGGAATAGATATATCAATTCCTTCAATTCCATTTTCAGTAATATATCTTCTTAATGCTTCTTTTTGCTTATTTGCTTTTTCAACCTCAAAATATCCACTTGAAAAGGCATCTGTATAAGATAATTCCTTGATTCTTCCCATAACTATTCTGTATTCATCTGTTATATATTCTGGTGTACCATAAGCAATATCTGGACTAAATTCATCTTTTTTTATAATGTTATCATCATTTATATGTAGATATAAATCCATATATCTACCATTTGCGACTCTTTTTACTGTTTCTAACTCTCCAAAGTTAAATAAAGTTAAATTCATTATTTTTGAATAATTCTTTTGTATTTCAGTTTCAAATTCTTCTGTCATATCATTTGAGATTGCTCCATTTTCATTCAATACTCTATTTATATAAGTTGCAACACCTTGTACTTTATTTATATCTATTGGTAATTCTTCAAGAACATCTTTATCTTGTATTTCAATCTCATTTTTTTCTGCATATGTAATGTACGCATTCTTTAATTCTCTTTCATCATTAAGAAAAAAGTCTTTGCCATTACTTTTTTGTTCTTGAAATAAGGTTTTACTATACAAATCATATATTCTTTGATTTATTGCTTCTGGAGAAGCATAAAATATATTACTGCTACCTAAAGTTGAATCTTCTTCTGCAACTAAACCATCTTGTACTGTTAATTGATAGCCAAAACAATTAAACTTTTCAGGATCTAAACCATATCTAATTGCCATTTCTGTTAATTCACCATTTTTTTGATGTATTAATCCATCTTTATCAGCTACTTCTGTTACTTCTGAAAGGAAATTATTATATCCGTTACTTAATAAATCAAAATAATGCTCTGTAAAATATTGCCTTAATTCTTCTTCAAATGCATTTGTATCTATTTCTTCTAGTTCTTCTCCTCTTAATGTTATACCATCTAATATTCCGCTTCCATGTATTCTACTAGAAGGAATTTTAGCCCTTTTTGCATAGATTGAAACCAAAGTATCAATAACATTTGTATCTATTTTATTTGTTTCACTTTCTTCTTTTATTTCTAAAGCCTCTTTATCTTGACTTGATAGCTCTGACAGACTTCTTGTATTTCTTAATATCTCTTCTTTGCTAATTGCAACCTCAAGAATATAGTCTATTTTTTCTAACTTTTCTGCTTCTGATAATTCTGTTTTTTGAATTTCACCATATTTTAAAGCAAAATCTCTATAAACTTGTTGTATTGCTTGTTCAACTTTCTTTTCTTCTGCATTATATCCAATCATTATACAACCTCCTTCTATTTATGTAACTTATATTATAGCATTTTACTTTTTACAACAATTATGAAAAACAAAATAGATTTGTAATAAAAATTTAATCTTTCTGTAATATTTTCTTTAAAAGGAGTTCTCAAAAATAAAAAATTGAATACTTTAATTGACTTAAGAACATATTATATAGTATAATGTATTTAGAATACGTTAGCTGAACGATACTTTTGTATTAGCGTCAGCAATATTTAGAATACGTTTGTATCTCGCTTTAAAAGTGAGATACTTTCTTTTTACACCTCTTATGAGGTGTTTATTTTTAATAATAAAATTGTAAAAAATTTTGAAAATCCATTTGCTAAAAACATACCAAAGTTTATATTTTTTTTAATAAATTTGGCATACTTTTTATTTTTGAAAATGCAGAATTTTCAATGGTCTCAGGAGTTTAAAACTTCAAATAATTAGTCGAGGTAGAAATGTGATATCGAGAAATATCGCATTTCTACCAAAAACGTACTAATTTTAGTTTAAATTTTTAGTTTGATTTTGGAGGTGATTTTTATGAGAAAATTTATAAATAGTGAAGAAGAAATTTCTTTAATAAAATTTATTGCAGAGTATCAGTATATAAATGTGAGAGATGCAAAATATTTTTTTAAGAGTAGTAGATAAATTTATCCATTTCCTACACAATTAGATTCATATTGGGATATTCTTCTAAATTCAGCTAAACTGTTTTCTCCTTTTAGTTTTCCTTCTTCATCAGGTAAACTTGCAATATAATCGTAAAAAGCAGTTTCTTTAGCAATATTCCAAAAATATTTACTATTCGGCATATCTTTAAATAACCAGGGTTTAAAAATTGTATAGTGAATTATTTTGGCATTTGATTTACTATATAAATATCCACTAGCATTCCAATACTCTTTTAAATATTTTATATTTCCTTTACAGATTCTATTAAAATAATCTTGATCTTGTGCAAATCTGTATTTTACAGTTTCAAGTAAATGCAAAAATTTATCTTCAAATTGTATGTCTCTTAATTTTTGTAAGTTCATTAGCATGATTCCGGCATTAATATATTTTTTATAACTTTTCAAGCCTATTACTTTCTCCCCATAGTCTTTAAATTCACTATAATTTCTAAACCAATGTTCCGAAACAGCTCCTATTAAATAATTATTTATATTTACATTATATAATTTAGCAATATCATCTAATATAACTATATCTGAATCTAAATATAATACTTTTTCGTATTGTGGATATAAATTTGGTATCAATATTCTATAATATGTAGCATTTGAATAATAATCTCTAATAAGCAATTTGCCTTCTAATTTTTTTAAGCTTTCACTTACATTAACAAACTCTATTACTATATTCTCATTTTTATATTTCATTATTTCTTTTTGATTTTCTTTTGTAATATTAGTATATAAAATTCTTAAATTATATATATTTGATTTATTAATTTTTTTACTCAATGATTTTATTGTTACGGCTAAAAATGGTATATATGCATCATCTACTGCAAAAATATTGGTATTTCTTTTTTTATCATATAAATTCCTCCTTAATTTTACTATCTCTATATATTATACTAACACAAATTAACATTTTTTACAAATCAAACTTTATAATATTTTTCTTACATAAAAATATTATCAGAAAAATAAATTTGAGACACTAAAATTAACAAAAAACGCCTAAATATTTTTTGACTGTACTTTAAAACAATGTAAAATAAGAGTATATTGATAATGTTGTAATTTATTTTTCAACTATCTTCAGAATAAAATTCTGGAGCATAACTGCTAAAATTGAGTTAGCTAATTTAAACTGTTATTTTGGAAAGAAGTTTAATTTGAATGTAATAGCAAGTCTACAAGAAACTTTTATACACATTTATAAGATAATTATAAAACAGAGTCTGCAAATATTCTAGCAAATTATTTAAAAGTTGTATAATTTGTTTGACATTTTGTTTGAAATATAAAAAAATAAACAACTTTCAAAAACTGAAAGTCGCTTATTTCTATGGCTGGGCTGGCTAGATTCGAACTAGCGCATGCCAGAGTCAAAGTCTGGTGCCTTACCGCTTGGCTACAGCCCAATATATAAAACTGGGGTGGAAGATGGGACTCGAACCCACGGTCTCCAGTGCCACAAACTGGCGCGTTAACCAACTACGCTACATCCACCATGGCTTACGTGCTTGTCTTATTGGCACTTTTATATTTTAACTCATTTTAGCTAAGTTTGTCAACCCCAATTTTATATTTTTTTCAAATTACTACTAGTTAAGCTACTATTTATAAATTTCCTCTTTTAAGAATTCCCAGAAATTATCTGATTCCATACCTTTCTCCCAAGATGCAACTCCTCCTAGATTATAATTTCTAATTAATGAAATTTTCTCTTTTAAAGACTTTTCATCTTCAATCCACATTTTTTTAGTATGTGCCCCATCTTTATATTCTACATAGTATTGTTTTAATTTATCATCCCATTGCCTGTCTATACCACTCGGAATTACCTTATCAATATTCTTCATTGAGACAGTAGTCTGTCTTATATAATTACCATTACTATCTTCAGTCCATAATCTTGTATATAATGGAATCGCTAAAATTATTTTTTCACTTTCTATCTCTTCAGTATTTAAAAACTTTTTCAAACTTAATTCTACCCAGTCATATCCTGCTGTTGTTCCTGCTTTATTACTTGATGCTCCGTACTCATCATATGCCATAAATACTATATAATCTGCTACATGTCCTATTACATTCCTATCAAAACATAATGACCAAGTTTCTGAACCATCAGGTGCTGTTACATCAACAGAAACTACTAATCCCATATCTTTAATTTTCGGTGTTAATTCTATTATAAATCTAGAATACATATCTTTATCTTCTTTTTTCATATTTTCAAAATCTATGTTTATTCCATCTAACTTATACTTAACACATACATCTACAATATTATCTATTAGTTCTTGTCTTTTATTATAATCATTCATAATTTCTGAAGTTACAGTTAGCATTCCTTCACCAGAATTTTGAACCATTGGCCACACTTTATATCCATTACTATGTGCCCAGTTAATATAATTTACTCCCTGTTCTCCTATGTTTTCTTTTAATATACCATTAGAATCTAGATAAAAAAATGCGGGTGATACTACATTTATTCCATCCATCTTTACTCCTGTTCTGTCTGGAGCTGTTGCAACTGTTGAATAATAGTCCCATACTAAATTTACTTTTCCTTCAATTTGTTTTTCTTTTACCATTTCTTCTCTTACAGTAACTGTATTTGCAATCTTATTAGACCTTACATATCCCACTTTTCCATTTTCTGTTCTTACTTTTGTATATCCTTTTTCCTCTGATATTACAACAACATAGCTTCCCTTTTTTAGTCTATCAATCGTTTTTCCTATAACCTTTGTTGAAGATTTTACAGGAACGTCCTTAGTAATTATTGCTTTTTTCTGTTCCCTTGCTATAGAATCTATTGTTATTATTTTTGTATCTTCTATATATTTAATTTCTATTCCATATACATCTTTCAATTCCTTTATTGGTATATATACTATTCCATTTTCTTTTATTGCATGAGCATATGAATTTTTATTTGAACCATTTATAGTAATTCTATTTTCTTCTAAGCTGATGGCAGCAATTTTTGTATCATATGTCGTTATTATTTGATTATTTCTTTCATCTTCATATATGTATTTATCAAAGAAATTTCCTAGATCTTGTTTAGATATATATATATTGTCTTCTTTTATTAATATGTCTTTTTTTAAATAGGAAGTTACATTCCTATTATTTAATACTAAATTAATATTTTTATTTTTGTCTAATATTATATAATCATTTGCTTTATATCCTATTATGCTAATTACTATTAATGTTAAAACTATTATAAAAGCCCTTATTATCCTTTTTTTCTTTTTTTCAACTTCTTTCCTTGTTATTTTAACTCTATTTGATTTTTCCATATTATATATCCTTTCACATTCATTTTAGCATGTATCAATTTTATATTGCCATTTTAACATAACCGAAATCTTTTTACAACATTTTCTTTGTTTTTTAAGTTTCAGCTGTGACTAGTAAGTGAAAATGTCCCAAATTTTTAATTCGTTTGTAAATAAAAATG
>CAQUBD010000030.1 GCA_948891265.1 uncultured Clostridia bacterium
ATTCTAAATCTCATTCCAATCAAGCGTCAGCTGTATATTAATTATATTTATTAAACTTAAAATCAAAAAGTGTATGGTCTATATGACCAAATTAATTTTGGATTGCTCTATGAAAATATTATGCATCAAATTATATATTAAAATATTAGGAGAAAAAGATGGTTTCTGTTAATTTATATAGTGAGAATTCAAAAGAATTAGAAAAATTTTTAAGTGCTTTTTATAATTCAAATTTTGACATAAATGATGATTTAAGTTGGGAACACAAGTATGAAAACCCAATTGAAATTACTGAAATAATTGGTACTTATGTAGATAATTTAGATGATTTTAAAATTATGATGTGGATTTCTTTAGATAAAGGGTTATATATTAATGTTACCCAAGAAAATGCAAATAATTTAATTAAGTATTTGTACGAACGATACCCATATTAAAAACAGCTAAAATGTATTAGCTGTTTTTATAATATATACTTAATTTAATTTTACTCTACATTGTCACTTTCATCTTCAACTTCAAGATACTCAACTGTCTCATCATGATTTTCATCAACATCAGATTCAACTTCAACAGTTTTCTCTAAATTTGTTTTTTCTTCACATTTATCAGTATCTTTATTATCTTCTTTATTTTTTTCATTAATCTCGTTATTTTTATTATCTATAATCTCTACTTCTTTTGTTTCTTGATTAATTGCTTCTTGTTTAGTACCGCATTCTGGACAGAACTTTACATCTTTTTCTATTTCTACATAACAATTTGGGCATTGTTTTTTATCTTTTAACTCTAAGCATTCTTTTAATATTGATTCTATTTCATCACTTAAACAATCAATTTTTGTGCATTTTTCCTCTAACTCATTTTTAATATCTTGTTTTTCTTCTCTTACATGATTTTCATAAATAGCTTTACCAATATCTTTATATATTTCATTAATTTCAGATTTTAGTTCTCCCATTTTCATTCTAAGTTTAGCTTCTTTAGCTAATTTCCCTGTTTTATCAGCTGTTACTTTATATGCTTCGCTTGCTGTCTTCCCTAATTTATCGAAAAATTTCATATATATTCCTCCTAAAGTATTTATGTGACAATGGGGACATGCCTTTTTGTCACAAATATACATTTATTTATTACTTATATTATTTCATATATTTGTAATTTTATTCATATTCTTATTATTCCATCTTCTTATCCCTTGTCATTAAGTTTTTAACCGCTTCTTGTGGATTTAGCTTTTCATAAAGAACTTTATATACTGTTTCTACAATAGGCATTTCTATATTGTGTAATTTTCCAAGTTCATATGCGACTTCAATATTGTCTATACTTTCAATTACCATTCCAACTTCTTTTTTTGTATCTTCAAGCGACATTCCTTGACCTATTAATAGTCCAGCTTTTCTGTTTCTGCTGTGGACACTTAGACATGTAACGATTAAATCTCCTAATCCACTTAATCCATAGAAAGAATCTTCCTTTCCACCTAATTCTATACCTAATCTTGATATTTCTTTTAGTCCTCTTGTTATTAAAGCTGCAAAACTATTATCTCCAAGTCCAATTCCTGCTGCTACTCCTGAACAAAATGCTATTATATTTTTTAATGCTCCTCCTAATTCAACACCTTTTACATCATTAGAAGTATATATTCTCATTTTTTCTGACATAAATGTATCTTGGACTTTTTTCAAAATATTTTGATGTTTTGATGCTATTACTAATGCTGTTGGAACTCCTGTAGATACTTCCTCAGCATGACTTGGCCCTGATAGTACGCCAACTTTTGCATCAGGTTTTTCTTCTAAAATAACTTCATCTAATGTTTCTAGTGTTTCTTTTTCAAATCCTTTTGAACATATTATTACTGGTTTATCTCCTACATATTGCTTATATTGTTTAAAAGTACTTCTAGTAAATTTGGATGGTGTTACATGTAATATAAATTCACTATCTTTTATTACTTCTTCAAAGTCTGTAGAGCAATATATGTTTTCTGGTAAGATTAGTTCTGGTAAAAATTTGCACCTTTTTTCATTATTAATTATATCTCTTTCTTCTTCTAAAAACGACCATATTTTAACATTATTTCCTACTCTTGCTAAGTAAGTCGCTAAAGCAACTCCCCAACTTCCACTTCCTATTATTGCTATATTTTTCATTTTTATTTTCCCTTCATAATTAAATTTAGTATTGAAGATCAGATTTCAGATATCGTCTGATTTCTGACCTCTGATTTTCTGTTTTAAGCTTATAATAAACTCTATTAATAATTATTTTTTGAAACTTAATTTATTTTCTGTTCCACTTAAAATTCTTTTTATATTAGTTCTATGATTATATAATACAATTACTGCTAGTATTACACTATATATAAAATATACATTACCATTTTTCCCTTCTGTTAAAACAGTATAATGTTGGTTTATAAATAGTGTTAATACTGGGAATAGAATTGCTGCACCACATGACCCTAATGATACCATTCTTGTTAATGCTATTAAAACTACTCCAAATACTAAACAAATTAATCCTATTTGCCAATTGCTCATAAGTAAAACTCCTAATGAAGTTGCAACACCTTTTCCTCCTTTAAATCCAAAAAATATTGGAAACGTATGTCCTATTACAACTGCTATTCCTGCAATTTGTAATAATAATTCTTTGTCTAAATTTTTTATAATGTTCCCTATAATTATTGCTATTAATATTGATACTACTCCTTTTAGAACATCACATATTAATGTAATTGCTGCTGCTTTTTTTCCTACTGAACGTAACATGTTAGTTGTACCAGCATTTCCACTTCCTTTTTCTCTTACGTCAAATCCTGCCATTTTCTTACTAATAATAATTGAAAAATTCACACTTCCAATTAAATATGCAATTATTGCTATTATAATATAAGTTGCCATATTTTCCTCTCTTTCTTGTCCAAATAGAACTGTCCCTATTGGACATCTTTTTCATTTTTTTCTCTTGCTATAAGTCTTACTGGTGTTCCCTCTAGTCCAAATTCCTTTCTTATTTGATTTACCAAATATCTTTGATATGAAAAATGGAATAGTTCTTTATTATTTACAAAAATAATAAATGTTGGTGGTTTTGTTGAAGCTTGTGTTCCATAATATATTTTAAGTCTTTTCCCTTTATCTGTTGGTGGCTGTACAATTGCTATTGCTTCATTTATTACTTGATTTAGTACCGATGTTGATACTCTTAATGAATTTTGTTTTGCTACATTATTTATCATTTCAAATAATTTGTCAACTCTTTGACCTGTCTTTGCTGATATAAATATAATTGGTGCATATGATAAATATGCTAGTTTTTCATAAATATCTTTTTTATATTTTTCTAAAGTTCCTGTTGTTTTTTCATATTCATCCCATTTGTTTACAACTATAATTATACCTTTTCCCGCCTCATGAGCCTCTCCTGCTATTTTTGCATCTTGGTCTGTTACACCATCATTCGCATCTATCATCATTAAACATACATCAGCTCTTTCAACTGCTAATAAACTTCTCATTACACTATATTTTTCAATAGATTCATTTACTTTACTTTTCTTTCTTATTCCAGCAGTATCTATTAAAATATATTTTCCATGTTCATTTTCAAAAGGAGAATCTATGGCATCTCTCGTAGTCCCTGCTATATTACTTACAATTGTTCTTTTTTCTCCTAAAATTTTATTTATTAAAGAAGATTTTCCTACATTTGGTTTTCCTATTACTGCTACCTTAATTATATCTTCTTCATCTTCTGATTCATCTTTTTCAGGAAAGTGTTCATAAATAGCATCTAACACATCTCCAATTCCTAAAGCATTTGTTGCTGATATTGGATATGGCTCTCCTATTCCTAAATTATAAAATTCATAAGCTTCTTGGGAGTCCTTTTCGTAGTTATCAGCTTTATTACAAACTAAAACTATTGGTTTTCCTGATTTTTTTAACATTAGTGAAATTTCTCTATCTGCGGCTGTTACTCCTTGTCTTATATCTGTTAAAAATATTATAACATCAGCCATTCCCACTGCTAGATTTGCTTGTTCTCTCATTTGAGATAAAATTATATCATCTGAATCTGGCTCAATACCACCTGTATCTACTAATGTAAATTTTCTTCCACGCCAATTTGTTTCTGCATATATCCTATCTCTTGTAACACCTGGCGTATCTTGTACTATTGATATTCTACTTCCTGCCAAATAATTGAAAAATGTTGATTTTCCTACATTTGGCTTTCCTATTATTGCTACTATCGGTTTTGACATCTTTTTCCCTCATTTCTTTCATGTTTATTCTATACTATTTATTGATGTTAGTCAATTATTGTAACAGAATTTCAGGATATTATCTTCCGCCTCCGCCACCACCGGCCTCCGGCCAAATCCTCCACCACCAGAGAATCCTCCTCCAGCTCCTGTTCCTGAAGAATATGCTGATGATATTGATGAATTAATAGATTTTGTAAAGCTTGAACTAAAATCTGTATACATCATTAAATTCATATATGTAAATGTATTCATTCCAGTTGTTATTTCATCTAAATTTGGATATACAATTTTTAATTGCTTTATAACTTTATCTGCTATTCCAAAAACTGTTGCATAAACTAAATATTTCTCCCAAATAATTAGTTCTGGAACTTCTCTTCTATCTAGCATTGAAAAGTCCTCCATATATTTTTTTAGACCTTTCCATTGTTCTTGCATATCAACACCTTTTTGTGTTAATACATTCAAATTTTTAGCTATTCTTCCGCATAATACTGCATTTATTATAAATATAATTATTGGTATTATAAATGCTATAAATGTAAAACATAGTAAAAATATTATTGCGAGTACATAATATGTTTGATTTGTTTTATATTTTTGATATTCTTTTTGTATTTCCTTATCAATTACTTTTTCTTCAATGAGTTGCTTATTAACTCTATCATAAGTATCTTTTAGCAATAAATCTGTTGATGTAGTATGATTTTTTATATAATTTTCTAATTCTTTTAGTGTTAATGAATTTTTATTTTTTGATGCTTTTTTTATGAAGTCAATTATACGTTTTTCATCTAATTTAATTTCATCATCTGCTTCTTTCAATATATTAATTTGTATAATATCTTTTCCCTTTTGATTTTTTTCTTGCTTTATTTCTAAGTATCCTTTTAAAGATAAATCTAACATTGTTGCTGAAAATACTTTTCCAAAATTTGTTGGTGTGAATGTTGAAATCTTCATATCTAGTGTTTTTAATGCTTCTCCTGGCGTTGAATCTTTAGATGGTAAATCTCTAAAATACTCTAGTTTTGTAGTTGGATTATATTTACTTAATTCTTTTCTTTTTTTAATATATCTAATTGTCTTTTTTAAATATACTAAAATTAACAACATGTTAATTATAATGCATGCTCCAATTAATACAATTGGAATAGCCTTAGCTAAAAATGCATTTCTTTCTCTCCTACTATTTGCTTTATCTGCCCATTTTGTTTCTTCATTGATTGCTGTTTGTAATATTTCTGTATTTTTACTTCTGCCTGAACTTGTTATTAATTCTGTTGGAAATAATGTTCTTACTTCTACATATCTTCCACTTCTAAAATTATTTATTTCAAACTCAATTTTATTTATATCTGTTACATATATTGTACCATTTAAATCTTCTGTATGTCCCCATACTTTTATATTTTCTTTATTTTGTACATTTGCAGGTAAATAAATTGTTCCAGTTATATTGCTTGCATCTACTTCAAAATCTTTTCCTACAAATTGCCAATATAGTTCAGAATAGTCATTATATTTTGTTATTGCATCTTTTACTGTATATGAAATTTCATATTTTCTTGTTCCACTACTATTGTCTAGTCCAACTCCCCATCCTATTTCAAAGTCTCCATCTTCATTTTTTGTTCCATAATAATGATTTTTTGCTACATGATATTCCCAATTACTATTCTTTATAAAATTATTACTTTTTCCATTTGTTATTTCTTTTACTGTTACATTTGTTATACCAGAATATTTACTAGAATCTGTATTAAATGTTTTGTATAAAGTATTTGTTTGTCTTATATAGATATTCCATGTCTCTGTGATATCTATGCTTCCATCATTATTTATTTGAACTTTAAAGTCTAAACTATTTAAGTTTAAATCTCCTGCTTTTACTTGCGTTGTCCCTATTATTAGACTTACTAACATGAATAATATTATGTGAAATATTTTATTTATTATTTTCATATGTTTTCCCCTTTCTTTTTTCAAAACTATTTTATTATATTGATTTTAAAAAGGCAATAAATTTTGTAAAAGTTTAAAAAAGAAAATACCTGTATAAAATTTTATACAAATATTTTCTTTTTTATTTTAAGATATACCTTCACAGTGACTTATCTAATTTGATATGCGATTGACTCTAAAATAGAACCTTCCGTAATTTCTTTAAAAGCACTTCTATAAAGCACTATTTTATTTTCATGAAACTCAAACTCAATAGTACTGGGTTCCAATTCTTTTTCTAAAAAACATTTTACAATACATTTTGCAATTTCATTCAATCTTGTGCCTTCAGAAAATGTTAGATTTGCATTATCAATAAAAAAAGTATTGGTGTATTCATAAGTAAATATACATTTCCTATCATCAGAAATTTCTAACTCAATCTCATACCGTGTTGGTGTAATCTTCATATTTGTCTCCTCCTTATATTTGTTATACGAGAATTAATTAGTATCCACTATTTTTATCGCATAGCTACGAAATTTAGTCAATTATATCACACTTCACATAAAATTGCAACAAAAAGTTTGAAAATAACTATGATGTATGATATCATATGTAAAAAATTAGAAAAGGAATGATATAAATGGCATTTGATGGAATAGTAACAAAAGCAATTATTTCTGAAATAACAGAATTATGTGGATCTAGAATTGATAAAGTATTTCAACCTGATAAAAATACAATTGTTTTAGGAATGTATCTAAATGGTAATAACTATGCCTTAAATATATGTATAGAATCTCAATACTGTAGAATAAATTTAACAACCAATTCTAAACTAAATCCACAAGTTGCACCTAATTTTTGTATGTTACTTCGCAAAAATTTAATAGGCTTAAGACTTAAAAATATAATAACATTTGATTTAGAAAGACTAATTGTATTGGAATTTGAAGGTTTTGATGAAATTGATGATATTATTTGTAAAAAATTAGTTATTGAATTAATGGGAAAACATAGTAATATTATTTTATTAGATGATACAAATATAATAATTGATAGTTTAAGACATATAAAAGAAATAGACGAAAATTATAGAGATATATTACCACATACTAAATATATTTACCCTACTTCAAGTAAAATTAATTTTTTAGATTTAAAGACTTTTGAAGATTTTAAAATCAACTTAAATTTAACTTGTATAGAAGATTTGCCTACTCAAATTTCTAATAAATTTAATGGTATTTCAAAAGGTTTTATACAAAATATTATTAATAAATTTGAAATCAAAGAATTAAATGATACAAACTTAAAGGTAATTTTTGACCATATAAATGAAATTATTTCTAACATCGGAACTAATAACTTATCTTTTGAAAGTATAAAAAGTGATAAAAATATTGTAAAAGACTATTCATTAGTAATTAAAAATTCTATGACAGAAAATGAAAGTACTCCATTTTCTTTAAATTTTTTTATAGATGATTTTTATTTTAATAAAGAAACTACTGAGACTTTTAAAAATTATAGAAATGCTCTTTTAAAATTAATTTTAGAAACTTTAAAAAAGTATAATAAACGTTTATATAACATTAATGAAAAATTAAATGAATGTAAAGATATGGATAAATATAGAATTTATGGAGAATTAATTACTGCTAATTTATATAAAATTCCTAATAAAAATATAGATGAAATTGAATTAGAGAACTATTATGATAATAATAATAAAATTTTAATTTCACTAGATAAACGTTATTTACCTAGTATTAATGCAAAAAGATTTTTTAAAAAATATTCAAAATTGAAAAATGCATTAGAAATAGTCTCTAAACAAAAACGAGAAACTTTAAAAGAACTTAATTATATTGAAAGTGTTGTTTATGAGCTAGAAAACTGTTCTTCTTTAGATGAACTGACTGAAATTTTTGAAGAAATTTCTGAAAATGACATTTTTAAAGAGAAAACTTCAAAATCAGTAAAATCAACTAATACTAAAAAACCAAAAATCAAAAAATCAAAGCTAACTAAAAATAAAACCGTTACATTTAATCCTATAAAATACACAATTGATGGATATACTGTTCTAGTCGGTAGAAACAATAAAGAAAATGATTATTTAACTTTAAAATATGCAAACAAAAATGACCTATGGTTTCATACTAAAGATTTTCACGGAAGTCATACAATTTTAAAAATTGATAATACTATGCCTTTCCCTAATAATGATATTTTAATAAAAGTTGCTCAAGTTGCTGCAACTCATAGTAAAGCTAGAAACTCTTCTAATGTTCCTGTTGATTATTGTGAAGTGAAGTATGTAAAAAAGCCTTCTGGTTCTAAACCTGGAATGGTAATTTATACAAATAATAAAACTTTGAATGTAAATCCTTAAACTTTTCTATAAAACTATGGGGTATAAAACTGTTAGATAATAAATTAACGGTATTTTATGATATATTATAACTTTTAAGTTTGAACATGAAGAACAAATTGGAAAGCTAATAAATTTGTAGTATGTTATTTAAAACTATAAATTTTAATTATTAATAAATTATAAATAGCAAAGCTTTCCGTAAATTTGTTCATGTGCGAAATTTTCGTTAGAAAATTTCTATACAATTAAGTTTTACATAATAGGAAAGTATAACTTTTCTATTATATAAAAAGCGAAAATAAAATGTTATAAAGTATTGATTTTATGTTTACTTTACTGTATAATATTGGATAAGTAACAAAATTGTTGTTTTCAATAAGAGGAGGAACTATATGTATAATTCGTATTTTGATGACAAAAATGGTACTTTATCAGCAGAAAGCGTTCAGTATTATACAAATGTAAAAAATTATGCAGAACAGCATAATCTTGGAAATACTCTAATTGCTTTAGATGTATCTAAAAACCTTCATAGTGGTATGTTTCGGGATGCTGGAGCACCATATATCATCCACCCTCTCGAATTAACAAATTACCTGATACTCTTAAATATCAAAAATGCAATCTTTGATATGAATATCAGCACACTACATGACAATAACTTAGCTGAGACTCAAACACTATTGGACCTTGATATTTTACTTGCAGCAGGCTTACTTCATGATACAGTTGAAGATTGTAAAGATAAGTTGCCAGAAAAAGGACAGGAATTCATAACAAAATATGGTCTTCATCCTGATGTTTTAAAGTTTGTGTCAATTTTGACAAAGGACAAAACTCAACCCGGTTTTACTCTAGCTGGTTATTATGAAGAAATTGGTAACTATTGGCAAAGCTCAATCTTGAAGATTGTTGATAGAATAAGTAACTGTTCAACTATTGACGTCTTCACAGAAAAAAGGATGAAAAAGTATGTTCATGAAATAACGGACTACTTCTATCCTTTAATTTCAAAAGCAAAAAACTTATATCCAGCATTCTCCCGGGCTCTTACAATTATGAAATATGTAATTGTATCTATCAATGAAAGTGTAGCATCGATCTTAAACATTGATGATATTCTTGTCAAAGAGTCCTATGAGAAAACCTATTTCTTTATTAAGGGCTTGGCAATTGGTAAAAACACCATGCAGAACACTCTGAAAGCTTTACCACTTACAAAAGAGTATTACAAAGGTTTTACACGTAAGACAGGTGATGAATTCATCATTCATCCTTTAAGAGTTTGTTCATATCTTATCTCTTTAAAGATTGATGATGATATAATCTGTTCATCAGCATTACTACATGAGATTATAAAAAAATGTAATTTGGAACATAATGGTATCGAGATTATAACTAAACGTAACTTAGATCCATTAGTTCTCGATTACATCAGAACGATGGCAAATACTGAACATTATCCGCTGGACTTATATTACGAGTCATTGCAGCATCGTCCAGAAGTTATCCTTTTAAAGCTTTCCAACCGTGCACATACCTGTACAAACTTGGTAAACTCTTCAGATGAGGAGATTCGTGCATATATCGATGAATGTGAGAAATATATTTATCCATTGTGTGAGTATGGAATTAAGCATTATCCAAAGTTTTCAAACAGCATTCAGGTAATGTACTTCCACATTCGTTCTGTCTGCAATGTTGTAAAGAACTTGCGTCTCTCTTGTAGTTCCACTATAACAAATGAATAATAACATTTGATTATCTAAAAAACGGCTGAATTTATTTCAGCCGTTCTTCTTTTTTGTGACAAAGGGGGCGTACCTTTTTGTCACATAATTAAAATAATAAAGATATATTTCATAATAAAAATTAGTTTAAAAAGTGTGACAAAAAGGTACGCCCCCTTTGTCACACTATTTCATCTTCTCTTTTATTTTAACTAATGTATTTAAAGCATCAATTGGAGTAAGTTCATTTAAATTAATCTTATCTACTTCATGTGCAATTTCTGCTAATTTATAATTAAACATATCAAATTGGCCTTCAACAACCTTTTTGCTTTCTTGTTTTTTTCCTGTTAAAATATTTTTTCTTTCTAATCCTTTTAATATTTCATCAGCTTTTTGAGTAACTGTTTTTGGTACACCAGCTAGACGTGCAACATGTATACCATAACTTTCGTCTGTTCCACCAGGTACAATTTTTCTTAAAAAGATTATATCTTCTCCTTTTTCTTTAACTGCTATATTATAATTTTTTACACCTTCTAGTTTTTCTTCAAGTTCTGTAAGTTCGTGATAATGTGTTGCAAATAGTGTTTTTGCTCCACATTTCTCTTTGTCTGCTATGTATTCTGCAACTGCCCAAGCTATTGAAAGCCCATCATATGTTGATGTTCCTCTTCCTATTTCGTCTAATATTACTAGACTGTTTGATGTTGCTTCTTTTAAAATTGTTGCTACTTCCATCATTTCTACCATAAATGTACTTTGTCCCATACTTAAGTCATCTGATGCTCCAACTCTTGTAAATATTTTGTCTACAACTCCAATTTTTGCTGAAACTGCTGGTACAAAACTTCCTACTTGTGCCATTAATGTTATTATTGCTACTTGTCTCATATATGTTGATTTACCAGCCATGTTAGGTCCTGTTATTATTGACAATCTGTTTTCTTCTTTATCTAAATATGTGTCATTTTCAACAAATGCTCCTGATCCTAACATTTTTTCTATTACAGGATGTCTTCCAGCTTTAATGTCTATTGTTCCTGAGTTATCTACTGTTGGCATACAATAGTTCATGTCTTCTGCAACTGTTGCGAATGATGTTAATACATCTAATGTTGATACTACATTACTTGTTTTTTGTAATCTTTTTACATTTCTTGCTATTTCTTCTCTTATCTCAATAAATGCATTATATTCTAAATTTACAACCTTTTCTTCAGCGCCTAAAATTTGATTTTCTAAGTTTTTTAAGTCTTCTGTTATAAATCTTTCTGCATTTGTTAATGTTTGCTTTCTTATAAATCTATCAGGTACTTGGTCTAATCCTGATTTTGTAACTTCTATATAATATCCAAATACTTTATTAAATCCAACTTTTAGGTTTTTGATTCCTGTTTTTTCTTTTTCGTCTGCTTCTAGTTTTATAATCCAATTTTTGCCTTCTGTTGTAGCTGTTTTTAGTTTATCTATTTCTTCGTCATATCCTAGTTTTATGATTCCACCATCTTTAATTGTCATTGGTGGGTCTTCCACTATTGATTTTTCTATTAATTGGTAAATATCTTGTAATTCATCTAAATTTTCATATAAATCCTTTAACATGTCTACTTTGCATTCAGAAAGAACTTTTTTAAGTTCTGGTAATTTTGAAAGAGAATTTTTAAGTGTTATCATATCTCTTGCATTTGCATTACCATAAGCCATTTTTCCTGCTAAACGCTCTATGTCATATACTTTTTTAAGATTTTCTACTATGTCTCCTCTCAAAATAACTTCATTTTTTAATTCTTGAACTGCATTTAATCTTCTATTAATTTCTAAAGTATCTATAAGTGGGTCATTTAACCATCTTCTTAAAGCTCTTCCACCCATTGATGTTGATGTTTTATCTAATACCCATAAAAGTGTTCCTTTTTTTGATTTATCTCTCATTTTTTCTGTTATCTCAAGATTTCTTCTTGCATTTATATCAAGTGACATATATTTTGAAATATTATATACTGTAATTTTGTTGATATGTTCTAAAGTTGTCATTTGAGTTTGCTCAATATATTCAATTAAAGCATTTATAGAACATATTGCCAAATTTTTATCTTCAATATTTTCTATTTCTTTTTGATTATTATCAACAAAATTAAATCTATACTTTATTTTTTCTATATCATCTGCAAAAAATTTATCATTAAATCTTGTTATGTATGAATCAAATCTTTCTCTTATTTTAGACATCTCTTCTGTACAATCTGCCATCATACTATTAATTACTAACTCTGATGGCATGTATCTTGCAATTTCGTCTAAAACTAATGGGAAGTTTTGATTATCTTTTATTTCAGCTGAATAGAATTCTCCTGTTGAGATGTCGCATACACTAATTCCAAAATAAATTCCTGATTTAAATATTGACATTATGAAATTATTTTTTCTTTCTTCTAGCATATTACTTTCAACTAGAGTTCCTGGTGTTACTACTCTTATAACACCTCTTTTAACAATTCCCTTCGTTTCTTTTGGATCTTCTAATTGTTCACATATTGCTACTTTATAGCCTTTTGCAATCAGTCTTGAAACATATATCTCAGCTGCATGATGTGGTATTCCGCACATTGGTGCTCTTTCTGCTTGTCCACAGTCTTTTCCTGTTAGAGTTAACTCTAATTCTCTTGATGCTGTTATTGCATCATCAAAGAACATTTCATAAAAGTCTCCTAATCTATAAAATAATATACAATCTTGATATTGTTCTTTTGTTTCAAGATATTTTTGCATCATTGGTGAAAATTCTGCTTTTTCTGCCATCTTTAATATCATTCCTTTCTCAATGCATAAATCTAGTTGGAAAAGAATTGGATATTTGGCTAGGCAAATGAGATTTTAATTTATGAGGCGTACATTGGTACGTTGATTAAATTAGAATCAAAATTTAACGACGCCAAATGCCAATTATTTTTCAACCTTTATTACTCCTTTTATTATCTATCTTCTTCCTCTTCTAAAGTTTCTGTTTTAAAATTAATTTCTATCAACTGGTTATATATATCGTCTAGTTTTTCTATTCTTCTATCTATATATTTAGGGTCATGTGCATATGCATCACAATATTGAATATATAACAGCTTTTTTTCTAATTCTAAATTATTCTCATCTATTTTGTTTATATCAATTAATGTGTCATGATTACTTACTAAATAACAAATTTCTTCTACTTCTTTATCAGAATATCCTAATCTTTGTAAAACTTGTTTTGATATTTCTGCTGATTTTTTAGGATGCCCTTTAAAATGTCTTACTCCATCTTCTCCTTCTTGATATGAATATGGCTTTCCTATATCATGTAATAATAGCGCTATTCGTATTTGTAAATCTGGTCTACTTCTTTTCAAAGCTTCCATTGTATGTCCCCATACATCAAAACAATGATGTGGATGTTTATGTTTAAAACCATCTTCTGCTTTTAGTTCTGGAATTATTTTAAATATTTTTTCTTTGTTAGCATCTACTTTTAAATATCTTGCAAGTAACAAACTTTCTAAAATATCTTTATCCACTTCTATTTTACCTTTCTTTTGAGACAGTTGGGACAGTCTCACCTTTTAAATACCACATATGTTCAGATACAATTTCTAACTCTACCATGTTTCCAATTAAGCTTTTGTCTCCTTCAAAAATAACAACTTTATTGCTATCTGTTCTTCCTGTAAGCATATGCTCATTATTTTTGCTTGTTCCTTCTACTAATACTTTTTGTATTGTTCCAAGATATTTTTGATTGTTTTCTTTAATTTGACTTTCTACTAAAGCTTTTAATTTATCAAATCTTTTATGCTTAATTTCTTCTGGAATTTGATTTTCCATTCTATCTCCTGGTGTTCCTACTCTTCTTGAATATATAAACATATATACTTGTTCAAATTTTACTTTTTCTACAACATCTAAAGTGTCTTCAAACTCTTCATCAGTCTCTTCTGGAAATCCTACTATAATATCTGTTGATAATGTTAGATTTGATATTTTTTCTTTCATCTTTTCTACTAAATTTAGATATTGTTCTTTTGTGTATTTTCTGTTCATTTCTTTTAATACTTTTGTATTTCCAGATTGTAATGGTAAATGTACCAATTTACATACTTTATCACAATCGGCTATTGCTTCTATTACATCATCTGTAAAATCTTTTGGATGTGGTGATACAAATCTTATTCTTTCTATTCCTTCAATCTTATTTATTGCTCTTAATAATGTTGCAAATGAGTTTACTCCTTCGTATTGTTCAAATTCTATACCTTTTTCACGTTCTACTCTTAAATATGAATTTACATTTTGTCCAAGTAATGTAACTTCTTTATATCCTTGTTTTGCTATTTCTCTTACTTCTTCTATTATTGCTTTTGGCTCTCTGCTTCTTTCTCTTCCTCTAACATATGGAACTATACAATAACTACAAAAATTATTACATCCATTCATTATTGTAACTGATGCTTTTATGTTGCTATCTCTTTTTATTGGTAAGTCTTCATATATTTTTCCATCTATATCTAGTATATCTTCTTGTCTCTTTTTTTCCTTTAACGCTTTGTATAAATCTTCTGGAAGTTTATGTAGGGTATGTGTTCCAAATATTATGTCTGTGTATGGGTAGCTTTGTTTTATTTTGTCTGTGATATGTTTTTCTTGCATCATACATCCACCAATTGCTATTATAGTTCCTTTTTGTTCTTTTAATCTTTTTAATTCTCCTAATTTTCCAAATAGTTTATCTTCTGCATTTTCTCTTACACAACATGTATTAAAAATTGCTAAATCTACTTCATTTTGACTTTCTGTTTTTGTATATCCCATTTCTTCTAGCATTCCACATATTTTTTCTGAGTCATTTTCGTTTAGTTGACATCCCATTGTTAGTATACTATATTTTTGATTTTTATCTTTATTTATTTCTTTTACTTTTTTTATGTATTCTTTTTGTTTTTCTATTTCTTTTCTTGTTTTTGATTTATTCTCCACTGATTTTCTCTCCATTTATCTTTAATTTTCGTGTATATTTTATTATATTTTCCAATATTTTGCAAGGTTTTTAAAATTTTTTGAAAATTTTTCTAATTTTATGTCGACATTACATAAAATTGGTGCTATAATAAAAATATGTTCAGCGTAGAAATAAAGAATCGAACAAATAACACAAGGAGGTTTCTGACGTATGATTCGTGGTAAACCCTAAGTTAACTTAGCAAAAAAATAATTTTATTTTGAGCCGTGGGGATATGCGGCAATTGCGCAGAATACAGGCATCGGTACCATGCCGTGATGCATCAGGCATTGACGGGTGGAGATGCTGCACTGCGAATTTCACTGTATAATTAATTTAAAATAAGAAAGGGAGTTTAATTAACTCTCTTTCTTTGTTTTTTGGCTTCTCATATAGAGCCAAGCTGCCTTTCAACTTTATTGATATACCTATGTTTCAAGCCTTCTTCTTTTATTCATGTCAAATTTCATGACATATTTATAACTAATTACTATAAATTTTAAACTAATTCAAATTTTACTATTTTCACCAATGTATTTTCATCTACTGTTTTATTGTAATAAGTACTATAAGTTGCATACATTTCTTTTTTTGATGCAAACTTTTCATGTCCCTCCATATCTTTTTCATCCAAATCTTTAAATTTCTTTTCAACAACATTTGTAATCTTAGCTTTAGCAAATAGCTCTTTTGTTTCCCAAACCCAAAGTTGTATTATATCCCCTTCTTTTAAGTCCTTATCGTCAAATATTCTCCAAGTTGTATTCTTTTCATTTTTTAATATTAATTTACTTAAATTTTCTCTAAACTTTAATGTTTTTATCATATTTTTATCACTTTCTTTCATATCCTTATCTTTTAAATTTTATCAATTACTTATATTGCTGTAGTCTTTAACACTGTAACTTTTAATTTAACATAAAATTTTAGATTTAGCAATACTTTTAGAAAAATTCATATTTTGATAATTTATTATTCTATTAACTTTTTAAATGAATTAGCATTTAATATAGTATTTGATACAAATTCACCCTTGTAAAAGTTAGCCCAATTATTAAATATACAAGGTACATTTTTTGCTTTTTCTAGTGAATCTATTTTTCTAAAATTAATTTTAATGTTATTCTCTTTTGCATATTCAGTTAGTTCATTTACTTCATATTCTACATAAGGACATTCATTGCTATAGTAAATAGTGAAATCTTGATTATCTATTTTCATAGTTCTTGCTATTTCATTGAATTTAGGTGTTTCACTATTTTCAAATTGTAGTGCTAATAATTCATAATCTGCTATACTATCTACTACCTTAAAACTATAATGTTCAAAAAATTTCTTTTCGCCTAAAAATGGTTTCTTCTTTTTAGAAACTAAAGTACATATACCACTTTTGCCTTTTTCTTTTGAATCGTTTATTGCATATTCTAGTAATTCTTTTCCAATTCCTTTTCCCTTAAAACTTCCTGCCACCCATAAGCAATAGATATATTCATAATTTTTACCACTAATAGGAATCCAAGCTGTTTCTATTGGCTCATATTCAATAAATATTTTTCCTCTTGCATTTAGTTTTCTAAATATATGCCCATCTTTTAACTTACTTTTAATCCATTCCTTTTTATTATCTACTCCTACTTGATGTTTTGGATCACCAATTGCACAACAGATATGTTCTTTTTCTATATTTTCTAATGTTAAATTTATATATTCATTCATTTTTTCCTCTTTTCTATATAAAGGTCAATTGCTCTTCTTGTTTAATTTCTTTTTTATATGCCTTTACTATATCATTCATTTTATAAAGTAGTCCATACTTTTCACATTCTTCTTTAAATATTTTGTTTAAATTTTTATTCAATGGATAACAAAAATAGTCATTTCCATAAGTCTTAATATACTTTTCTTTTATCTTAGGAAAAGTCTTATCTAACTGTTCATAGAAGTATTCTCTCTGATTTTCTCTTAATGTAACTCCTCCCATTGAAAATACAAATTTTGATCCATTTTCATAAGATAATCTTATTACATTTCTAATATTATCTTCCGAATCTGTTATAAATGGAATAATTGGTGTTAATAGTGTTCCAACAAATAATCCTTCTTTTGATAATTTTTTCATTGCTTTTAGTCTTTCCGAAGAAACACATACTCCTGGTTCTACTTTTTGTGATAGACTATCATCTGCTGATGTAATTGTAAATTTAAGTATTACATCTGCTTTTTTGTTTATTTCCTTAAATATGTCTATATCTCTAACTATTAAATTACTTTTTGTTTCTATTGATACTCCAAAATTGTAGTATAAAATCAGTTCTAATGCTTGTCTTGTTATTTCATATTGCTTTTCAAAGGGATTATAAGTATCTGACATTGCGCCTATTCCTATTACACCTTTTTTTCTTTTTGATTTTAGTTCTCGATTTAATATTTCTATTTCACCCTTTTTTGCTCTTACTCTGTCAAAACCTTCTACTTGATAACAATTACTTCTACTATCACAGTAAATACATTTATGACAGCAACCTTTATATAGATTCATATTATAATCAATTCCAAACCATTCTTCTCCATGTGCCTGCCTTTGAAGTATTGTCTTTGCTTCTATAAATTCCATAATTATTCCTTTTTTCTTATTGGATGTCTTATAACTGTCTTTAATTTACTTACATCACATTTTCTTGGGTCACTTAAATATATTTCGTGGTGTAATCTTTTATCTGTTATATCTAATTCATATCCGTTTTCTTCTGCAAATGTGTGCATTAAATTAACTGTTGTTGGCTCATCATCATAACTACCAATGTGCATACATTGAACGCATATTCCTTCATCATAGGTTAAAAATTCAACTCTTGAAAAATCTTGTTTTTTCTTTTTAGTTGCTTCTTCAACAGCCCAATTAAAGTCTGCTTTTGTTACAAAGTCAGGTAATCTAATAATAGATATAAAGTGCATTGCACCTTTATTATTATAATCAATAGTTTCTTTCATACCTTCTTGCCACCAAAACCCCTCTAATGGTGGAACAACATATTCAAAAAATCCATCTATTTTATGAGTTCCTTTATAACTCATTTTTATTGTATAAGCAATTCCATATAATAACCCTATTGTATTTTGATAATCTCCATTTTCTTCATTAGGGTTTCCTTTGCCTCTAACTGCAATATAATTCATTTTAGGAATCGTTATAATGCTAGGTTTATTCTTTGGCATATAAAATTCCTTATATTCTTTTTTATAATCAAAAACCATAACTTTTTCCTCCTTAAATGAAGTATATATCATATAATCTGACAACTGTGTGTCATATTATAAATAATTTTTTAAAGTTTTTTCTAATTTGTCTTTTATAATATTTTTCGCTTTAATTGGTGATAAAACTTTTATATGTTCTCCAAAAGATAAAATATAACCATATACCCATTCATTTTCTGGATACTTCACTTTTATAATAAAGTTTCCATCTTCTTTTCTCATTATTTCTTTACTTTCAAATTCATCATATACTCTATAAGTCATAGCTTTACTTATTTCTAGTTCAAGTTCTATTATTTTGAAGTTATATTTTTCATTATCTTCTTCTTTTGGTAGTTCTCTTTCAAAATGTTCTTGTAATATCTTAACTTCTTTAATTCTAGCAATTTTAAATATTCTATAATCTTGTTTTAATTTACAATAACTTACTAAATACCATGATTTATCTTTAAACCATATTTGTAATGGTTCTACAGTTCGTTTACTTTCTTCTCCATTAGAATTATAATAAGTAAATTGTACTAGCTGCTTATTTAAAATGGCAGATTTAATCATGTCAAATCGTTCTTCTTGTATATTACCCCAATTAGAAAAATCAATTTTGATCCAATCATTTATTTTTTTATTAAATAATATACTTAACTTCTCTAAAATATCTTTCTCATCCTGGCCTTTTACTTTTTTCATTCCTTGTAAGGCAAACAAAATTTGATTTTGTTCTTCTTCTGAAAGTATGGTTTTATTTAGTACATATTCATCTAAAAGTCCTATTCCTCCATCTTTTCCTTTACTTGCATAAATTGGTATGTTTGCTGTGCTTAATGTTTCTATATCTCTATATATTGTTCTTGTAGATACCTCAAATCTATCAGCTAATTCTTTAGCTGTAGTTTTTCTCTTTTGCATTAGTATATATACTATTTCAAATAATCTATTATTTACTTGCATCATTTCCTCCTACCAATATTATAGCATATAAATATGACATCTGTCTGTCATGTTTTAAGAAAAAAGAATATTAATTTTTTAATTTCATATTTTTATTGAATTTTCTCTTAATCCATTGTATAATCTATTTACTTTTCATTCAAAAAGATTTTTATTTCAAAAGGAGGTTTTGTTTATGAACGATGTTTTTAATTCTTTATCTAATGGATTGCGTGAGCTTGATTTATCACTTCATAATACCAAATTAAAAGATACTTTCGTAGATAGTTTTATACATGAGTTACGAGATTACTTAGTTAAATCAAATGTTACTTATAGATTATCAAAATTACCACAAGATACATTACTTGATATTAACGAAATTGAGAAAAATCATATTCAATGTTATTTTAATCATGAAGAATACAATATTCCAAACGAAATGATTTATAAACAAGAATTAAATGGCTTAGTTAATGATGGATTTATCAAACTTCAATTACAAGATGATGGATTATATCATGTAGTTAGAAGAACTGAATTACCTCATACTCATGACAATTAAAAAGAAAGCTAAATGAACTCTACTTTTTGGGGTATAGTTCAATATGGTGTTTTATTTATTTTTTCTTTATAAAATAATTGTTGTAAGATACTTTTCTCTATGATATTATCATCTTTTTTATAATTGTAAATATCTAAAAAATCACTTTGCATTTTTGTTATTTTATCTTTTATTTCTTCAAAAAATTCATCTTTTATAAAATAAAAATGACCTGCTTGTATATTCAATATTTCCACTCCTAAAATTATGACCTTGCCTTTTTTATAAAAGCAAGGTCTTTTAAACATTTATTAACTGGTCTTTTTATGGTTCGCACACCAGTTAGCGAAAAACATTTGAACAAATGTGAAAGTATGTTGAAAAGTATGTATTATAAATTTTATGAATTAATTATATATCTGTAGCCTTTGACACTGTAGCTATATCCCAGTAATATCACTGCCTTTAAATGATAAAACAGAATGCCAATATTTTAGCATTCTGTTTACATAATGGCTCCTCTTGTTGGACTCGAACCAACGACCTATCGGTTAACAGCCGAGCGCTCTACCAACTGAGCTAAAGAGGAATATATATAAATCTGGCGACAACCTATCTTTCCAGCAGGGTAACCCGCAAGTATTTTCGGCACATTTAGGCTTGACTTCTGTGTTCGGAATGGGAACAGGTATTACCCTAAATGTCATCGTTACCAGAAAATTGATAACTTATTTTTTGTACTTTTGAATTATACTATATATAATTTATTTTGACAAGTATTTTTTAATATTTTTTCCAACTTTTTATATATTATTCATTTTTATAGTGTTCAAGTACACTGAAAAATACATAGATGAATTTTAGTTTTAGGTTTTGTTCCGATTAC
>CAQUBD010000031.1 GCA_948891265.1 uncultured Clostridia bacterium
AAAATCTTAATAAATTTTATGGAAAATGTTCGCGAAGCAACGCTTAAGTGAAAGGACGCCATAAAATTTATTTAGACTTTCTTTGAAATTTTGCTTGAACGAGCATTTTTGAAAATTTTATAATATTTTATTTTTAATTATTATATCTCTGAATATTTAAAAACACAATAAAAGTGACCACTTTTAGTAATCACTTTTTTACATAATTAATTTAGTTTGTCTAAAACATTTCTACTATATTATCTTCAGTTATTCCAAAATATTTCATCAATTGCTCCGCTTTTCCAGATTTTCCAAATGTATCCTTTACACCTAATCTAGTAAGTTTTGTAGGATACTCTTCTACTAAAACTTCCGCTATTGCTGAACCTAAACCTCCAATAATATTATGGTCTTCTATAGAAATTAATTTTTTAGTTTCTTTAGCACATTTTACAATCATTTGTTTATCAATTGGCTTAATTGTATGAACATCTATAATTCTTACATTTATACCTTTTTCTTCTAGCCTTTCTTGTGCCTTTATTGCTTCAGAAACTGTTACCCCTGTTGCAAATATCGTTCCATCTGTACCATCACCAATTTGAATAGCTTTTCCTATTTCAAACTTTTGATTTTCATCATATATTATAGGAGTTGCAAGTCTTGACAATCTTAAATAAACTGGTCCATCTATTTTACTAATTTCTTTAACTGCCCATTTTGTTTGAATATCATCAGATGTAGAAATAACTGTCATATTAGGTAATGTTCTCATTAAAGATATATCTTCTATCATTTGATGAGTCGCTCCATCTTCTCCAACTGTTATTCCTGCATGTGTTGCACATATTTTTACATTTAACTTTGGATAACATACACTATTTCTAATTTGATCATATGCTCTTCCAGCAGCAAAAACAGCAAAAGTACTTGCATATGGAATTTTTCCACATGTTGCTATTCCTGCAGCAGTCGATATCATATTTTGCTCTGCAATTCCCATATCAAAAAATCTATTTGGAAACTCTTTTGCAAATAAATCTGTTTTTGTTGCTCCTGCTAAATCTGCATCAAAAGCAACTATATTTCCATTTTCTTTTCCTAATTCTAATAAAGCTTCTCCATAGCTTTGTCTTGTGGCTTTTTTATTATTAATATCCATATTTCTCTCCTTTATGAGACAAAATGGTCCGTCCCTTTTGTCTCACTTTTATATCATACAACTTCCTATAATACCAGCATTGTTTCCAAGCATAGCAGGTAATATTATTACTTCTTCTCTTTTATTAAATAAATATTTATTTTTTTGTATATTATTTTTTAGCTTATCAAGTAAAATGTCAGAAAAATAAACAAAACTTCCACCAATTCCAATAACTTCTGGTTCAAATATATTTACTAAATTAGATACTCCTATACTTAAGTACTCTATAAATTCATCTATAACATACTCTATTTTTTTATCTTGCGAGTTCCTTTTTATAATATCTATTAATTCTTTTCCACTTGTTGTTTCATCAAGTTCCAGAACTTCTCTTAGGTTATTTTTTAATGATTTCATTGATGCATAGTTTTCAAAGCACCCCTTTTTGCCACAATTGCATTTGATTCCATCCTTTTGAATTATCATATGTCCAAATTCGCATCCAGGTAATTTTCCTGTATCTAATAGTTCTCCATTAATAACTACAGCTCCACCTATTCCTGTTCCTAAAGTTAGAAATATACTTCTTCTATAATCTTTTAAAACTCCTATCTTGCTCTCTGCTAAAGCTGCACATTTAGCATCATTTCGTATTTTTATAGGCAAATTCAACTCTTTTTTTAACTTTTCTACAAGTTCATAATTTTCTAATCCTAATTTCACAGACTTAACAATTATATTTCCTTTTATTGTGCCTGGTACAGACATTCCAATTTGTGTTATTTCATACTTTTCTTTAAATTTGTTTATATTTGCTGTTATATACTCTTCTAAAAAATTTTTTATATTATTTTTTTCTTTTGTCATTAATCTGGTTTCTACTTTTTCTATTATTTTTGTATTATCGATCACACCTATTGCAATATGACTTCCGCCTAAATCAATTCCAATTTCCATACCTTACACTCTCCTAATGAGATTAAACTCTACACTCCTGCTGCTGAGAATAGCCATCCTCCCATATAAACTTCGATACATGGTCCAAGAACTACCAGTACAAAGAAAATTAATACTAGCCCAACAATTAAATAAACAACCTCTGGTAAAACCTTCATTATTTTATCTATAATATTATCTATATCAATTTCCATATATTCAACTAATTTTGCCATCATTTCAGCTAAGTTTGTCTGCATTCCTATTTTTAACATCTCTGTTATCATAGACTTAGTTAAGCCAGATTTTTCAAATGGCTCAATCCATGAATCTCCAATAATTATGTTATTTAGAGATGTTTCAATAATAGATAACATTACATAGTTCCCTATTACATTTTTACTTACTTCTATTGCCTCTTGTATTCTCATACCATTTTCTAAATTTAAAAGCATAGCCTTCAAAAATCTAGAAAAATCCAAAGCAAATATTAACTGTCCAAATATTGGCATTTTATATTTAAAATAATGAAAATTGTATTTTCCTTTTGGTGTATTGATGTAAAATATTATTCCTGCTACTATACACACTAATACAACTGTTGGTATATACCAATATTCTACCATATTATTTACAACACCTTGAAACCATATTGTTATCGCTGGTAATGTATCTGTTGAACCTAATTCATTATATACATTTTGGATTGCTGGTATAGCTACTAATGTTCCAACAAATAACATTATTATTAATAATGCAAATTGAACTATATTAGGTATTAATATACTTTTAAGTTTTTTATTTAAAGCTGCTGTTGAGTCTAAATATTTTACAGCTTGTTCTAATGAATTTACAAGAGATCCCGATAATTCACCTACTTTTATCATATTTATATATATAAAAGGAAATACATCAGAATAATATTCCATTGTTGTATACATATTTTCACCGGCCTCTACACCTGCCAATACATCCTCTAATATTCCTTTAAATGTATAATTTTCTGTACTATCAATTATTGTTTTTAGTGCATGTATATTATTAAAATTTGCCTTTTTTA
Organism: uncultured Clostridia bacterium; assembly: GCA_948891265.1. Lineage (GTDB taxonomy): Bacteria > Bacillota > Clostridia > TANB77 > CAG-508 > CAG-269. The sequence continues at coordinate 3,123 of CAQUBD010000031.1, forward strand.
ATAAATAGAAGTTTTGTGTAAATATAACTAAGTCTCTACTTGTTATTTTTTCTGTTTTTGATAAATACATATTAATCTTTTCTCTAGTTGTTGATGTTTTTTTAGTATTTATACGAGTTGTATTTACATTTTTCATTATTTCTTCTATATCTTTTATATTTTTCTTCTTTTTCCTTTTCTTTTTTGTTGAATATGAAATTTGTTCTATTGTTATTGGCATTAAATCATTTTCTTTTAATGTTCTTAGTAGATTTTGCTTACTATTAGCTTCAACTCTATTCCTTACAACTAATCCAGAACTAGTCACAGCCTTGTATATATATGTAGGCATTTTCATCCACCTCCTATTTTAAGATTTTTGATAAAATATATATAAAATTAGTAAAATTTCTATTGTCTATTACTATCTCTTCTTATTTTCATTTGCATTATAGTTCTATTCAATACTTCAATATTTTTTTCTTCTATTTGAGCTTTTGCCTGTTCTAAAGTTATTTTATCTTCAACAAATAATGATGCTATTGAATTTATTAATCCAATACTGCCTTTATCAGAACTTTGGATAGCATCTTCTATTTCAGCTACGCTTATCTTTTCTTTTCTTATAATTCCTGCAACAATATTATCTACAACCATTACTTCTGGAATTAAAACTAATTTTCCATCTCTTCCCTTTAATAATCTTTGTGATACCACTAATTTTAGTAATGCTGATAGTAAATATTTTATACTTGCTTGGTCTCTTACTTCATAGAAATTTATCATTCTATCTATTGTTTCTGCACAAGATTTTGTATGTAATGTTCCTATTACTAGGTGTCCAGACTCAGCCATTTCGATTGCTGCTTCCATTGTTTCTTTATCTCTGATTTCTCCTATTACTAATATATCGCAATCTTCTCTTAGAGAGTTCTTTACACCATCGCTAAATGTTAAAGAATCTCTACCTTTTCCAACTTCTTTTTGAACAATTAAAGACTTTTTAGAATGATGTTTATATTCTACTGGTTTTTCAAGTGTTAATATTTTTTTATTTTGCGTTTCATTAATTTCGTTTATAATAGCATTTAATGTTGTGCTTTTTCCTGAATTGGTCTTTCCAGTAACTAATATTAATCCTTGTGGTTGATATGTCATTCTTTTTATTATATCTGGTAATCCTAATGATTCATATGGTGGTAATGTATTTTTTATAAGTCTTAATGTGCATAATGGGACATCATCTGTTAATGATATATTTACTCTTAAACGTATTCCGTTATATTCATATGATGTATCTAACTTCCTTGTTTCATTAAATACTTCATCTTTATCAATATTCCCTCTTACTAAATAATCATACATCTCATTCATATCATCTTGAGTTAAAACTTCCATTTCTTCTATTGGTAATAGTTCTCTTGAAATTCTTAACATTGGCTTATTTCCTACTATTAAATGCACATCTGATGCATCTTTTTCAATCGCAATATCTAAAATTTTGTCCATATTCATGGCAAATTTCCCCCTTCGCTTCGTTCATTATTTATCTCTATACTAATTTTACAAAAATTAGTACAATATAAGTTGCCTATTCAACTCCTCTAGTGTTGTATAACCATCTATTATTTTACGAATTCCATCTATAACAAGTGGTCTATAACTTTGTTCTAATGCCTTATTTCTTATTTCTATTGTAGAAGCACCTTTAATAATAAGTTCCTTTACTTCATCAGATACATCTAATGTTTCAAAAATACCAATTCTTCCATAATATCCTATATTGTTACATTTTTTGCATCCTTTTGCATCATATGTTTTTAAATTTGTAAAATCAATTTTCTCTCCATACTTTTCTGCAATTTTAGATATTTCTTCTTTTTCTTCTTTTGTAAATTCTCTTTTTTGTTTACATTCTGGGCAGATTCTCCTTACTAATCTCTGTGATACAGTAGTTGCTAAAGTAGACGCTATATCATAATCTGATATTCCCATTTTTCTCATTCTATTAATTACTTCTATTGCATCTATTGTATGTATTGTAGATAATACATAATGTCCTGTTTGTCCAGCTTGTATAGCTATTTCTGCTGTTTCTTTGTCACGTATTTCACCAAGTAATATCATATCAGGATCTTGTCTTAAAACTGTTCTTAATGAACCTGAAAATGTTGATTTATTTCCTATTTCTATTTGATTTAATCCATCAATTCTAATTTCTACTGGGTCCTCAATTGTTGTTATATTTATCTCTGGTGAGTTTAGATAATCTATTATACTATATAATGTTGTTGTTTTTCCTGCTCCTGTTGGTGCAGCTATTATTGTTAAGCTATTCTTTTTATTAAAGCTCTTTTTTAATTCTTCTTGTGTTCCAGGATATCCTAATTCAAAAATGCTTTTTATATCTTCGTTTTTCTTTAGTAATCTTAAAACAAATTTTTCTCCATATATATTAGGTTGAGAAGAAACACGGATATTGTAATCGTCATATGATACAATTCTACCATCTTGTGCTTCTTGCTTTTCTTGATGCATATTTGATATAGCTTTTAATCTTCCTATAAGTTGTTGTTGTTTATCTTTTGATATTTTTGCTGCTGTAAATAATTCCCCATCAATCCTATATCTTACTCTTACTTCATCCATAAGAGGCTCTATATGTATATCACTTGCCCTTTTATCTATACCTGTTCTTATTATGCTATCAACTAATTCTATCATAGTTCCAGATGATGTTGTCTTAGTTATATCTTTTGTAGCTTGTCCCCCTAAATTATTTAAAATTCTATCTATATCACTTTCAAAGGTTATATATTGCTCCATAATAAGTCCTTTATTTAGTAATAGCATTTTAACAGGGTCTGTTTTTATATCTACAACTTTATCTGTAAAACATACTTTTATTTTTCCTCCACTTATTTCAAATGGTATACATTTATACTTTTTGCATATTTCCAATGAAATATATTCTGTTGGGTTAATTTTTAAAGAATTTGAAGTTAATAGTATTCCCCTCTGTCCTACTATTTCTCCTATATTTTCTATTAGTTTTTGTCCATCACAGACTTCTAATCTATGTAAGATATCACCTAATTTTATGCTTGGATGTTCTCTTTGATAATCTAATGCTTTTTTTATATCAAGTTCTGTTACTACTCCTCTTTTTACTAATTCTACGCCTATTGGCAATCTTCTTCTCATTTCCATAATAAACGCATCCTTTCTTTTGTTCATTCATTACTATTATACTATAATACTAATATCTTTTGTTGTTTTTTTTAAAATTACTAAAATTTACTATTTTTAATTATGTAAAAATAATTCTTTTTTTAATCTCACTATTTTTATATTACGCCAAGCATATAAAATTACTAGTTGTAAGTCTTATTATAAAATATAAGTAATTGCATTATCATTAGTTAAATTCATATTGCCTGTTTTAAAGTTAACTGTTATTAAGTATTTCGAATCACGAAATATATAAGAAAAATAACACTCATCAATATTTTCACATATTTTCACTTTATTTTTATAAATACAGTTATTTTCTTCATTAAAAGTATATTGATTGCCACTACTAAAAATTATATAGCTAATCTTTTTTCCATTTATTTCAGATGTTTTGCATTCTATTATTGCATTATTTTCTTTATTAATTTCATCTGAAAATATACTAGAAAATTTAGTATATTGAGTGCTTGTGTCATTATTTATATCTGTAATATTTATATTTTTATAGAAAAATGATGTAATTGTAGAAACTATACCTATAACAATAGCCATTCCTATTATATAAATAATTAAAGATGTTAATGTTATACCTTTATTATTCATTTAAGTTTTCCTTTCTTCTGTTAATAATTATTAGAATTTGTTGATATATGCAAGCCAACCCCATTAAGTCATTCTCTAGAAATATAAGTTGAAATACTAATATTTTTACTTTCATTTCCTAATTTATAAGATATTTCTACTCTTATTTCTTTCACTAAATCTTGTCTTTTGGTATTATCATTTTGTATTAATACATAATCTTTAATTAGAATCTTTTTGTGATATCCAGAAAACTTTCCATTAGTGTCAAGTATATCACTTTCTTCAATTATATCTTCAGTATCAATTCCTTTATTATTATAATTTTCAGCATATCCTTTAGCTTTAATTTTCTCAATTTCTTGTATTGCATATGATGTTGCTATTGTTTTTCTTTGAATACTTTTAGAATTTAGGTTTATATTTGCAATTAAATTTGCAACCATAGACATAAAAATTGTTATTATAATTATGGCTATTGATATATCTATTCCTGTAATTCCTCTTTCCCCTTTTTTTAACATATTTTCACTTCCTAAATACTTTTATAAAATATATAGCATATCTATATATACTAGATTTTTGTTTCTATTATGTATAGATATACTATATACATAATTGAAATTATTGCACCATATATTAAAACTGGACTATTAATTTTTTTTGTTTCTTTATATATCCCTACTAATAATATAATAAATGTGAAATATAAAATAAAAAATATAAATTGCATTATTCTTATTATTTCTAAATTATATATATTTAAATTTAGTAAACATGCTACTATAACAAAACATACTCCAGACATTAATTCTAATATCAAATATCTTGGCCTAATTTCTTTTTTACAATATCTACATTTAGCACCTAAAAATATATAACTAAATACTGGAATTAAGTCTAAAAATCCTAATTTATGATTACAATTTGGGCAATATGAATGTGTATGTACTATATCTTCTTTTTTAGGTATTCTATATACTGCTAATGTATAAAAACTCCCAAATGTTATTCCAATTAAAAAAATTATTATATAAAAAAATATATTCATTTCTATTTCCTTTACTTTTTATCTTACTATCCGACATTGTTTATATTAGCTACTATTATATAAAAATTTTTAATTTATATTCTAAAAATGTCTGGTAATAAGACTTTTTATAAAAGGCATATACACTTATTATGCATATGCCTTATTAATATTTTAGTGTTTTACTTATTAATCTGCTACGTAATCGTTAAAATATTTATTAATTTCATTTTCGTATTCTTGTAATGTATTATTTTCTACTTTTTCTGAATTTTTGTAATCATTGCTAGCTTTTTTTGCTTTGTCAAATAATCCACTTCCATTTAAAGATGCAATTGATATACCTGCTAAAATTAATAATATAATTATTGTTATAACTAAAGCTACTAATGTAATACCTTTTTGTCCTTTCATTATAGTTTTCCCTCCTTCTCTTTTTGATATAATATATATATACTATATTTATAAAAATAAATATAATTTTAATAACTATTTAATTATTTTGTTCCTTTTTCAGGAATATATCCTGTTGTTTTATCATTTGTAGAATTTATATTAACATTTGAATTTGTTGCATTATATCCTGAGTTCGTTGGATTTACAACTTGTCCATTATTTTCATTTGTTTTATTTCCATTTTCCTCATTTTCTATAGTTTTAAATGGATTCTTTTTTCCTGGCACATATTCTTGTATCTTTTTATAATTATTTAAATCTGTTGCATCAATTTCATATGTTACTATAATTTCATCATTAATATTATTTTGGCTTGTTTCTAATTCAGTTCTAACATTTTCAGGAGTAGTATAAGAAATTTTTTCTGGAATTATTTTGTTAGCTGGTACATATTCATATAGTAATACTCCTAAGACCATTATAATTGCTAATGCTAATAACAATATTATTATAATTTCTTTTATTATGTTTTTAGACATATATACTCTCCTTTCGTTTTATCTATATTATCTTAATGAACATTAGATAGTTCTTGTGTTGTTTGTTGTATTGTGTTTTCCTGTTCAGTTAAGTTCTGATTATTGTTTGCTCCTTGATTATTATTGGTATTTAAGTTATTTGTTGATATTCCTTCAATACTAATATTTTTACAAGTAAATGTCGCTTGTACTGTATTTGTATTTTCATCTGATAATGCTGTCATTCTAAAATCTTCTATTCTAAATCCTAATTTTGAATCATCTTCTATATTAGCTATAAAGTCTGCAATTCCTATATAAGGACCTGTTGCGGTAAAATTTATATTATAAACATCTTCAGCTCCCGAAGACCCTCTAACTAACTCCATTTTTATAGTTACGCCTTCACTTTTTGCGTGATTTTCTACTCTTATTAATAAAAAGTCTATTTTATAGTCATATGATTGGTTTGCCGCTTCTATTTCACTGTCTGTGCTAACATTTACCATATCTTCATATTTAGTTTTTTCTGCTTGTAATTTTTTTATTGTATCATTCAAATCATCTATTTTCTTTTGGTAATCTGTACTTGATAACTTAGTTGCTTCTTGTATTGTTCTATCTAATTCATCATTTTTTTCTTTTATTTCTGGTAATCCTAGAACATTTAATCCTCCTATTTGAAGTCCTTTCGCGATTGTTATTCCCGCTAATATGATTATTAATATAATAATTATACTTAGTAATAATTTTTTCATGGTAAATCACCTTCTATCTTAATAATTACTATATTATTTTCTTTTTGTCCAGAAGTAGAAACAACATTTGTAAGCATTCCTGAAGTTTTTATACTAGTTGTTAAATATCCTAATTGTGCATAAAATTTTGATTGTGCTTGAATTTCTATATGTGTACTTGTTGTATTTTCTATTGAAGTTATTTGTACTTCATTTGGTATAATATACATTAATTTATTTAATAAATTTGGAACTGCTTTTTTTAGTCTATTATTTTCTTCTAATCTTTTATTTATTTCTTGTAAATTGTTAATTCTTGTTGTATATTCATTTGTTGCATTTTGCAAACTTTGTATATCTTTATTTACTATAGATATTTGATAATTAGTATTATTTATAGAGTCTTGGGCTTGTTTATTTTTTTGTTCTAATTGTTGTTTTATTAAATTTGCAAATCCTCCATATACTATAAATAATATTAATAATCCTGATATACCTCTTATTAATCCTCTTTCAATAGTATCTAATGGAACATTAAAATCAATTGTAAATAAATTTGATTTCAATTTTTTATCTAAACTTTTTTCTTTATTCTTACCACCAATTTCCATTGTCAAAATTTCTGGCAGTTTATCTTTTAATGTAGATTTTTTAAAGTTAATTCCAGAAATCCCTTCTCCTAGTCCACTTAATGCTAATGATATAGCTGAGTTAACTTCTACATAATCTTTTATATTTATTTCTGGTGATATTTTTATAAAACTTGGTTTCAAGATTTCACATTTTACATTTTCCAAATATTCTTCAAAGTATAAATCTACGTTGTTAATTAAAGCTCCTGTACCTGTAATATATATTTTTTCTATTTTGTCAAAACTTTCATTTAATACTTTTCTAATATGCCCTACTATATCATATAATGTAGGCATAATTTCTTCCAAATAATTAGTTTCTTCTTCTAATAATTCTTTTCCTGCTGAAGTATATATAGTAGTCTCTTTACATATTTCATATGCTTTTTGATATGAATTTTCTTTTAAATTTATTCTATCAAGTATATCCTTACTTCCAATATCTAAAGTTTTTACATCATAAATATTTTGATCTAATATTGTTGTTATTGAAGTCTTTTCTTCTATATTTACTATTAAGCAATTTTCTCTTTCGTCAAGTTTAGATATGTCTGATATTGTCATTCCTATTGGGCTTATACTTTGTAATTTATAAGAATTAAATCTTTGTATTTTTTTGTTAAGTTCTATCTTATTTTCACTAATATGAATTACTTTCAATCTATCTTTCTGTTCAGTATTAGGAGTAATTGCATATCTTGTTTCAAAAACGTTAGGGTTATAGTTCTTGTCCGCACAAAATGCATCAAATTCTGTTCTTATTGCTTTTGGTAAATCTTTCTTATTTAAAAGTGCAAATACTTGAAAATAATTGTACATTTCTTCGGATAAGTTTATACTAATTGGTGTTTTATAGCTATACGTTTCTTCTACAATTTGTTTTAAAATTTGGTCTAAGTTATCATAAAATTTAACGCCAAATGTCTCTACTTTTATTTGGTCACGTTCTTTTGAAACTTTTGCATATTTAATTATGTTCTCTTCTATATACAATCCAAGACAAGTCGACATATTTACTCCTTTTTCATTTTTATCATATAAATATATTTTTTCCCATTTTTTATTTATAATACTTCTTTTATTTTCATTTTATGATATTAAATTCCTATTAATTTTATCGTTTTTCCGTAAAATGTCAATATTTTTAATTTAATTGTAATGTAATTGTAATAAATGTGTAATATTCTATTTTTTATTTAATTTACAGATAAAAAAGCCATCTTTTTCTTCATCTGGAATAATATTTAGAAAATCTTTTTTAGAGACTTCAAAATTGCTATTTTTCTTTAAAAATTGGAATATTACATTTTCATTTTCTTCTTTTAGAATACTACATGTAGAGTATACTAAAACTCCACCTTTTTTCAAATATTTCGAACAGTTTTCTAAAATATTTTGTTGAATCATTGATATCTCTGCTATATCTTCTACTCTTCTTTGCCATTTTATATCTGGCTTTCTTTTAATAACTCCTATTCCAAGGCATGGAACATCTAATAATATTTTATCAAATTTTTCATTTAAGTTTTTATCATATAAACTTGCATCTTTTACCTTTGTTTTTATGATATCTATTCCTAATCTTTTAGTATTTTTATCAACTAATTTAGTTCTATGTTCATGAATATCCCAGGCTTCTATATTTCCTCTGTTATTCATTAATTCTGCTATATATGTAGTTTTTCCTCCAGGTGCAGAGCAAGCATCCAAAATTGTTTCTCCTTCTTTAGGATCCAAAATTTTTGCTGTTAAACCTGCTGATATGTCTTGGACTGTAAAAAAACCCTCTTTAAACAAATCTAAATTTTCAATATTCTTTATTTTATCTAGTATTAAAAAATCATCATACTTAGTTTCTTTATATTTAATACCTTTTTCATTTAATTTTTCAATTAAATCTTCTTTTAAAATTTTTATTTTATTAATTCTTACAGTTGTTTTTGGTTTTATATTAGAATTTTCACATATTCGTTCAACTTCTTCTATATTATTATTTTTCAATAATTCTTTTATTATCCATTCTGGCATCGAAGTGGTTTTAGAAATTTTTTCTATATTATCTTCAATTTGAAAAAATTCTTCATAATCTTGCTTATCAATATTTCTTAAAATTGCATTTACAAAATTTGAACTTGAAACATGTCCATATCTTTTGGCCAAATTAACACTTTCGTTAACAGCAGCCGATTTTGGAATTTTGTCTAAAAAAATTATTTGGTATATCCCCATTCTTAAAATATTTATAATCCATTGCGATATTTTTTTTAACTTTATTTTTGAATGTTTTTTTATTATTTCATCCAATGTTAATCTCCATGTTGTTACACCATATACAATTTCTGAAATTAATCCTATATCTTTTTCATTAAGATTTTTTATGTTCTGCTTTATTTCTTCATTAAGTACTATATTTGAATATGCTTGTTCTTTATCTATTTTATATAGTATCTTTAATGCTATTTCTCTTGTTTTATCAATCATTTTAATATCCTCCTTAAAAATTATACTTAATTTTTTTCTATATAACCTGCACCCAATTCCTAATTTCGATTATATATCTTTTTTTATAAAAATTCTATATTTTGTATATTTTTTCTAAAAACGGAAAAAATAATCTTAAAATATTTTTTGGAGGTTAAATATGGATATAGAAAAACATTTAATAATCACTGGAACTTCTGATGTATCATGGAAAGATGCTATTGTAAAAACAATAAGTGAAGCATCAAAAACTATTGACTATTTGTCCGGTGTAAAAATTTTAGAGCAACGAGCTAAAATTGATGGTAATAAAATATCTGAATATTTTGTTGATTTAGATTTAAGTTTTTTAGTAGATTTAAATAGAAAGGATGATAAATAATGAATCCTATTGAAACAAAACAAACATATCAAGAATATGTAGAAAAAAAATCGCCTAATTCCCCAATATTAAAGAATTGTTTTAATGCTTTTTGGGTTGGTGGTTTAATCTGTACAATTGGCCAAATAATTATGAATATCTGCAAAGAACGAGGATTTGACCAAAATTTATCTGGTACTATTGTATCTATAATACTAATTGGTTTATCTGCATTTTTAACTGGTCTTAATTTGTTTAACAAGATTGGTAAATTTGCTGGTGCAGGATCTTTAATACCAATAACAGGTTTTGCAAATTCAATTGTTTCTCCTGCTATGGAATATAAATCTGAAGGTTATGTTATGGGTGTTGGTGGGAAAATGTTTACTGTAGCTGGTCCAGTATTAGTTTTTGGTATTTCTGCTTCTATAATCGTTGGTATTGTTTATTTGATTTTTAATACTCAAAGTATGACTTTAGTTTAACTGAGACAGTTGGGACAGTCCAATTTTGTCTCATGATTTTGTCGAAATTTATCTTTTATATTCTTTCGACAAAATATACTATATTTTATGAGACAAAATTGGACTGTCCCAACTGTCTCAAAGGAGTTGATTTTTTGGAAAAGTTAGGAAAACAAACTATTAAATTTAATAATCCCCCTACTATTACAGAATGTGCTTCTATTGTTGGTCCTAAAGAATCTCAGGGGCCTCTTTGTAAGTACTTTGATCAAACATTAGATGATGAATTTTGGGGAGAAAAAACTTGGGAAAAAGCCGAGAGCAAAATAATAAAAGAAACTGTAAATACTGTTATTAGTAAATCTGGTGTTCCTTCTGAGAAAATTGATTGTTGTTTTGCAGGAGATTTACTTAATCAATGTATTTCTTCTAGTTTTGGTCTTCGTGAATTAAGTATTCCATTTTTTGGTGTATTTGGTGCTTGTTCTACTTTCGTTGAGTCTATGTCTTTGTCAGCTATTGCTGTGGAAAGTTTTGCAGAACATGCTTTGTGTGCTACTTCAAGTCATTTTTGTAGTGCAGAAAAACAATTTAGATTCCCTCTCGAACTTGGTAATCAAAGACCACCTTCTGCGCAATGGACTGTTACTGGCAGTGGTGCTGCAATAATATCAAAAACAGGACAGGGTCCTTATATTACTAGTATTACACCTGGGAAAATTGTTGATATGGGTATAAAAGATGCTAATAATATGGGTGCTGCTATGGCTCCTGCTTTTGCAGATACTCTAATCACTCATTTTTTAGATACTGGCAGAAATCCTAGCTACTATGATGCTATTATTAGTCGGCGATTTAGGTCATGTTGGAAAAGAAATTGCTATTGATATTGCAAAATCACAAGGCTACAATATTAAATCTAATTATAATGATTGTGGTGTTTTAATATTTGATAAGAGTAATCAAGACACTCACTCTGGTGGTAGTGGTTGTGCTTGTTGTGGAACTGTATTTTCTGGATATCTATTTAAGCAATTAAAAGAAAGAAAAATAAAAAAACTATTACTAATTGCTACTGGTGCTTTAATGAATTCTACAAGCTCTCAACAAGGTGAAAGCATTCCTGGTATTGCTCACGCAATTAGTATAGAACTATAAAGCGAAAGGCTTCGAAGGCAAGATTTGGCAGACGAGATTTTTCAAAGAAAAATCTTGGATGACGATGAGCGGAACGAAGTGAAACGAAAGGAGATTTTTTCTATGGATATAGATTGGGCAAATGTATTTAATTGGATGTCACTTTTAAAATGTTTTGTCGTTGGAGGACTAATATGTATAATAGGGCAAATTTTAATTGACAAAACAAAGTTAACTCCAGCTAGAATTTTAGTAATTTTTGTTACTACTGGTGCAATTCTAGGTGGACTTGGTATATATCAATATGTAGTTGATTTTGCAGGTGCTGGAGCCACAGTCCCACTTACTGGTTTTGGCTATAATTTAGCAAAAGGTGCTATTGAGGGAGTTAAGGATACTGGATTAATAGGAGCATTTACTGGTGGAGTAAAGGCATCTGCTGGTGGAATTGCAGCAGCTGTATTTTTTGGATATTTAGCATCTCTTATTTCTAAACCTAAAATGAAAAAGCAATAAAAAAGCATGTTTATGCTTTTTTATTGCTTTTTCATTTTTATATTATTATATGAAAGTTCTATTTATGCATAAATGTTTAATTATATCTTCAATAAACTTTCCTATAAAATATAAATACATTCCACAGAAAAATTGCTTAGCAATTTTTCGCGGGCGAACAAAGACGCGGACTTTAAAATGTTTAAAACAGAAACAATGTTATTAATGTCCGCTTTTGTTCTTATGCTTTTTTTGCTATTTCAGCTATTTCTGTAAAAGCTTTTGGATCACTTACAGCTATTTCTGCTAACATTTTTCTGTTTATTGTAACATTAGCTTTCTTTAATCCTGATATCATTTTACTATATGTTGTTCCATTCATTCTAGCTGCTGCATTAATTCTTGCTATCCATAGTTTTCTAAAATCACTCTTTTTATCTTTTCTTCCTACATATGCATATGATAATGATTTCATAACTGCTTGGTTTGCATTTCTGAATCTATAATGTTTTGCTCCATAATATCCTTTTGCTTGTTTTAATATTTTTTTGTGTCTTGCTCTTGTTGTTCTGGCTGTTTTTACTCTTGCCATTTTTTTCACTCCCTTCACTTTGTTCGTTGATCGTCATATTTTAATATTATCCACCATATGGTAATAATTTTTTAATTGTATTTTCACAAGTTTTACTTGCATAAGCATTTTGAACTTTTCCTGATTTTTTTTGTCTTCTTGTCTTATTTGCTAATAAATGTCTTCTATTTGATTTTGTTCTTTTTACTTTTCCTGTTGCTGTTAATGAATATCTTTTTTTAGCAGCTTTATTTGTTTTTAATTTTGCCATGAGTTTTCCCTCCCTTTCACTTCGTTTCATTTGGCTCATCGTCAAACGAAAAATTATATATAAAACGTATTATTACGCTTTTTTAGCTAAAATTGTAAACATATTTCTTCCTTCTAGTTTTGGTTGTTTTTCAACTACTGAAACTTCTTCTAGCTTCTCTATAAATTTGTTTAAAACAGCTTCACCTGCTTTAGAATTATTTATTTCTCTTCCTCTAAACTTTACAGTAATTTTCACTTTATTTCCATCTTCTAGGAATTTTCTTGCATTTTTTGATTTAAATTCAAAATCATGTTCTTCAATATTTGGAGTAACTCTTATTTCTTTTATTTCTAAAGTTTTTTGTTTCTTTTTTGCTTCTTTTTCTTTTTTAGATTGTTCAAATTTATATTTTCCATAATTCATTATTTTACAAACTGCTGGCTTTGCATTTGGTGAAACTAGTACTAAATCTAAATCATTTTCACTAGCTTTTTCTAATGCATCTCTTATTGATAATATTCCTAATTTTTCTCCATTTACTCCTATTAATTGAACTTCCTTTTCTCTTATTTGACCATTTATAGGCAATTCTTGTTTTATATTAAAACACCTCCATAAACTTTTTATATTTAAATTATTTTAAACATAAAAAAATTGACTTTTGTTACAAGCCAATAAATACAAATAAATATAGTTTTTATTAAAACTTATTTTATTTCTAACCCTTCGCTATTTTCATCAGTTTATCATCATCTAAAAAATTCTAAGATTTTTGATATACCAAATTACTATGCTAAGGTGAGAAGTATTATCTTCTTCTTGTAACCAATAAATATTATACCATAAAATACCTATTTGTCAAGGCAAAAATAATAAAAAAATTAAAATTTAAAAAATAGTTGTTTTTTATGTATTTTTATATTAAAATGTATAAAAATAATATAAAGGAGAAAAAATCAAATGAAAAAATTCAAAATAACATTTTTAATTTTATTTTTATTGGTAACTTTAACTACTACTTTTTCAAGTGCTTCATATAATAATGTAACAATGGCTGTTGTTGAAGAACCTGTATGTACTATAAATATTGGAAGCAATTCTTATGTGGAAAGAAGTGTTTTATCTAAGGATTTAAAAAATAAAGAAATAGTTCTTCAATTAAAAGTAATAAATAATGAAAAAAGTTTAAAACCTACTGGGGAAATAATGTTAATTATTGATAACTCAAAAAGTATGAGTGATGAAGTCTCAAAAGGTGTAACTAGAGAAGACTTAGTTATTGACTCTGCTAAAACTTTAATTAAAAATCTTTTAGAAGATAATACAAAATTAAAAATTGGCGTTGTAAGTTTTTCAACAAATGTTGATGTCTCTAAAGAAGGTACAATTGAAGACGCTAAAATAGTATCTGAATTAACTAATGATACAGATTATTTGCTTTCTTCTGTATCAAATATTGAATACACTGGTCCTAAAACAGATTTAGATGCAGGTATTAATTTAGCAAAACAATATTTTACTAATACTACTGATAATTCTCATAAATATGTAATTGTTTTATCTGATGGTGTACCTAATGTATCTCTTAATTTTGATACCTACTTTTCAGATACTGTAGTTTCTACTACAAAATCTACATTACAATCTTTATCTAAGGTTGCTAATAATGTTATTGTAATGCTTACAGGTATTAAAGATGGTAATGCTACCCCAAGCTATATTGAAAGTTACACAGGTACAAGAAGAACTTATAATGAAATTATTGCTGAAGTATTTGGAACTCAGCAAAAACCTACTATTGGAAAATTTTATAATATAACTGACGATAAGATTGAAGAAACTATAAAAACTGATATTTATAAAGATTTATTACCAATATCACAATCTCTTAAAGATATTAAAGTTATGGATTATTTTACAAAAGAAATCGTTGATAATTTTGATTTTTCATATGTAAAAAATCCTAATTATGGAGAAATATCACCTGCTATTGATAAAGCAACTAATTCTATAACATGGAATATTCCAGAATTAAAATCTGGTGAAACTGCAATAGTACAATATAAGTTAAAATTAAAAACTAATTATGATGAAAAAATTGTTGATAAGATTCTAAATACTAATAGTAAATTAGATGTATCTTTTACTAATACTTCATCAAAAACAGAAACCAAAACTTCTGATATAACACCTAAATTAAAACTTACTGAACCTAAACCTGCAGTATTACCTAAAGCTGGTTCTACAATATTTTTTAATATTATTACCCCAATTGCTATTTTTTGTATAATATTAGGAATTAGATATTATATATTAAAAAATAATATAAAATAAAAAGAAAAAGTTTACATCTAAGGCTTTGCAAGTTAAATAAACCCAAATTGTTATATAACCTAGCAATTTGGGTTCACTATTTTTTAAATTAACTAATACATAAATCTTATTATTAATAATTCCATACTTAACGAATTACATATAATCCTATTATTAGTAATCCTAAAATCACTCTATATATAGCAAATATTTTAAAGCTACCTTTTTTTAGGTATTCAAGCAAAAATTTTATAACAATTATACCTACTATAAAACTTGCTAAAACTCCAACAAAAAATGGTATATTCAATACAAAATCCTTAAACTTATATAATGTAGCTCCAAATACTATTGGTGTAGATAACAAAAATGAATATTTAGCAGTTGACTCTCTATCTACTCCCATTAATCTACCTGTTGTCATAGTAACTCCTGAACGTGATACTCCTGGTATAAATGCTAATGCTTGTGAGAATCCTATTAAAAAAGTTTGTTTAAATGTCATATTTTTATAATCTGTCTTATCTGGAGCATTTTTATCTACTAAATATAATATTACTCCCATTACTATTAACGCTGTGGCAATTAATAGTGGCATTTTTCCTAAGCTATCTCCAATAAAATGGTCTAATAAAAATCCTATTGCCCCTCCTGGTATTGTAGCAGCAACTAAATACCAAAACATTTTTCCTTCAAAGCTAGCTTTCTTTTTTACAACTTGATTATATCCACCTTCTATTAATTTTAGCCAATCTTTAAAGAAAAATAGTACTATTGCAAGTAATGTTCCAAAATGTAATGCTACATCAAAACTTGCTGGTATATCCCAGTTAAATATCCATGGTATCAAATTCAAGTGTGCTGAACTTGATATTGGTAATAATTCTGTTAGTCCTTGAACTATACCTAAAATTAGTGCTTGTAAAATTTCATTCATATCTTTTCTTCCCTTCTTTATTCCTTTTCTAAAATATCATAAATTGTGTCTTTTATAAATTCTGCTGTTGTAGTTGGTGCTACTTTTCCAGGTAATGCTAATGCCCATATAAACTTTATTTTTCTCTTGTTTATAGCGTTTTCATCTACCCCTCCTGGCTTTGATGCTAAATCCACTAATAAACACTCATCTTTTATATATTTAATTTTTTCTTCTGTTAATATCTTATATGGAACTGTATTTATTATTATATCATATTTAGATAAATTTTCTCCAATTTTATTTATATTTATTTCTTTGTATCCATATGCTTTAATCCAGGCTAAATCTTCACTTTTTCTTGCTGCACATGTTACATCTGCCGAAATTCCTGAAAATTTGTGTGCTAATATTTTTCCTATTCTTCCAAAACCTAATATTAATATTTTGCTTCCTTGTATTATTCTATCTGTATTTGAAATAGCTATTTGTATTGTCCCTTCTACTGTAGATATTGTATTTAAAATTGCTAGTTCTTCTCTTTTCATTACATCTATTATTTTCATATCTTCATGTGCTCGCAAATCATAAATTTCTGTTTTTATACTTCCTGCTATTAACGTTTTAGCTTCTATATTATTGAGTATTTCACTAATTAATATATTTCTTCCACTAAATGGAGAATTTATATTTATTCCATCACTTGAAAATGGTATTGGTCCAATAATCACTTTTGATTTTTCCATCGCATCTTCTATGCTTTTACACATAGTTATATTTCTTTTTGATTTCAGTTCTTCAACTTTTTCTAATCCATATGTGTATATATTATTTCCGTCTGTTGCTAGCATCTTAGCTAGTTTTATTATTCTTAAATCTCCACCAATTACTGCAAAATTTGTATTCATAAAATCCCTCTTTCTAAATTATAATTTCTTTATAATTATATTTATTTGAGGAATTTTTTATGATTTTTTCTTATTTGCTCTTTTTATTATTTATTTTATTAATAAAATATTCAAAAAATCTTATATCATTCATATATTCAGGATGCCATTGAACTGCAATTACATTTTCATTTTCAATAGCTTCTATAATTCCATCTTCACTTTTTGCAACCACTTTAAAATTTTCAGCAACATTTTTCAATGCTTGGTGATGCAATGAATTTATCTGCATTTGTTCTACATTATAGCATTCATATAAAAATGAATCCTTATCAAATTTAACATTGT
>CAQUBD010000032.1 GCA_948891265.1 uncultured Clostridia bacterium
TTATTAAAGTTAAAATCAAAAAGTGTATGGTCTATATGACCAAATAATTTTTAAGAAATTAGCATAGTATAAAGAACTTAAAAAAATATATACATATTTACTTTATAAAAGATAAATTATATAATAGAACAAAAATGTGTTTTAGGAGATTCTATGTTAAAAATAAGTAATATAAAAATTTATAAAAATATTTCAAATGAAGAACTTTTAAATCTAATAATAAAAAAATATAATATCCCTAAACAAGATATTAATGAATGGCATATTTCAAAAAAGTCTATAGATGCTAGAAAGAAAGATGATGTACACTTTTCTTATTCAATTAATATTGACATTAAATCTGAAGATAAATACTTAAAGTTTAAAAATATATCAAAAGTAAAAGATTCTTTCCTTCCAAAA
Organism: uncultured Clostridia bacterium; assembly: GCA_948891265.1. Classification (GTDB taxonomy): domain Bacteria; phylum Bacillota; class Clostridia; order TANB77; family CAG-508; genus CAG-269. The sequence goes on from CAQUBD010000032.1 coordinate 403, forward strand.
GTAGAGCTTAATTTAAATAAAAATATTAAACCTGTAATTATTGGTTGTGGGCCTTGTGGTTTGTTTGCAGCTCTAACCTTCATTCAGTACGGATATAAACCAATAATTGTTGAACAGGGTGATACTGTTGATAACAGGCAGCGTACTGTTGATAACTTTATTACTAATGGTATTTTGAATGTAAATTCTAATGTTCAATTTGGTGAAGGTGGCGCTGGTACTTTTTCAGATGGAAAACTTAATTCTAGTATTAGTTCTCCTTATTGTAAAAAAGTCTTAGACGAATTTGTTAAGTTTGGAGCACCTGAGCAAATTTTATATTTGACTAAGCCTCATATAGGCACTGATAATTTAATAAATATAATTAGAAATATGAGAGAATATATTATCTCAAATGGTGGAGAATTTTTATTTAATACAAAATTTATGGATTTTAAAACTAAAAATAATGCTGTTTCAGGCATTCAACTTTTACATTTAGATACTAATTTAGTTGAAGAGCATAAATGCAATGTTCTCCTACTTGCAATTGGTCATAGTTCCAGAGATACATTTAAAAAAATCTATGAAAAAGGCCTTATATTAGAACCTAAAAATTTCTCTGTTGGAGTTAGAATTGAGCATTTACAAAGTGAGATCAATAAAGCACAATATGGTTCAATTACTAAATTAAAACTGCCCTCAGCTGATTATAAGTTAGCATATCATAGTCCAAGCGGCCGTTCTTGCTATACTTTTTGTATGTGTCCTGGCGGAATTGTAATGCCTTCTTCTAGTGAAAAAAATACTATTGTTACAAACGGAATGAGTTATTTTGCAAGAAATGGAAAAAATGCAAATTCTGCTGTGTTAGTAAATGTAACACCTTTTGATTTTTCAAATGGTAACCCTTTAGCTGGAGTTGATTTCCAAAAAGATTTGGAGGAAAAAGCATTTATCCTTGGGGGATCTAATTATTTTGCCCCTATACAAAGATTTGAGGATTTTGACAAAAATGCCAAATCTACATCTGTAGGTATTGTACAACCATCTTATAAACCTGGTATTACTTTGTGCAATTTAAATGATATTATGCCTGATTTTGTTTCTACAACATTGAAAGAAGGTATTAAATATTTCGATACTAAATTGCATGGTTTTGCAAATCCAGATAGTATTTTAACTGGTATGGAAACTAGAAGTTCTTCTCCTGTTAAGATTTTAAGGAATCAACATTTTGTTTCTAATATTAGTGGAATATATCCTTGTGGAGAAGGGGCAGGCTATGCAGGACGGTATAATGTCTGCTGCTGTTGATGGAATTAAATGTGCTCTTTCAATAATTGGAAACTAAATTACATAAAACCATTGACATTTTATGTCAAGTATTGTACAATATAATTGTATCAAATAAACATTTCACTTTGTGAAACTTCACAAATAATTTTGGAGGTATTGCCTTATGAAAAAGTTTTTTGAATTATCTGCTACTACTCGGAAATCCGCGAAAGGTGAGCTTATACTCACTTTAGAAGCATTGACTAAGGATGACATCAAGCTTGGACAGCTTGACATCACATTACTAAATGATGAATATCAGGGCGGAGTATTTTTTTAATACATTCCAACTGAGGCTTGTAATTCTGGTGTTATCTCTAAGGTCAGGCTGTCGGGAAGAGATGAAATCAGGGAGGCATTAGAAGCAATTCCAGACGCTCTTCGTGATTCTCTCAGCAAACCAAACGCTGACGCAAACGTACTCGCGGCTCTCGTTATGATTTCTGTGTGTATCAATCCTTCGGACAATTCGATTACGATTCCTGAGGGGTTAGGCATAAGCATTACAGGAGAACTGATGAGCAGCATCTTCGGCGATGATTGGCTGGGAATTGAGTTACAGATTTCACCTGAATTATCCGCAAAGATCCACGATTTGGCTATCAGCAAAAAAGAGAAAGATAAGGAGAAAGCTGACACTGCGGCTATAATAGCCGCGCTTCAGAATGCCCTTAAGTGATGACTTTTCAAAAAATACTACTTCTATTTTAGAAGTAGTATTTTTTTACTTATATTTTAATTATTAAGTTAATAAGTTTTTTAAGCCTGAAACTAAATAATCTACATCATCTTTAGTATTAAAATCTCCAAATGTAAAACGAATCGCACCTTTTGCTAATTCATTTGGTAATCCTATTGCAGTTAAAACATGTGATGGATTATTATCTCCAGATGAGCAAGCTGAACCTCCGGATGCACAAATTCCAAGGCTATCTAATTTAAATAATAACTCACTTGAATCAATACCTTTAAAACTTATATTAATATTTCCTGGTAATCTATTTTCTAATGTTCCATTAATATGAATGTTAGAAATATTTTTTTCTATCTCCTTTAAACAATAATCTCTTAATTCTTTTAATTTATTTTGATATTTATCAAGATTTCTTTCTGCAATTTGGCATGCTTTACCGAATAGCTACTATTTCTGCTACATTTTCAGTTCCAGCTCTTTTATTCTTTTCTTGATGTCCTCCATCTATAAATCTTTCAAATTCTATTCCTTTTTTTACGTATAATGCTCCTATTCCTTTAGGTGCATATATTTTATGTCCAGATAATGATAACATATCTATATCCATTTTTTGTACATCTATATGAACATTTCCGAACAGCTTGAACCGCATCTGTATGGAAAATTATATTATTATTATGTGCTATTTTAGCAATATCTTCTATTGGTTGAATTGTTCCAATTTCGTTGTTTGCAAACATGATACTTATTAATATTGTATCTTGTCTAATAGCTTTTTTTAAATTTTCTAAATTAATAAAACCATTTTCATCTACATCTATATATGTTACGTCAAATCCGTTCTTCTCTAGATTTTGGCAAGTATGAAGTATTGCAGGATGTTCTATTTTAGATGTTATAATGTGTTTTCCTTTTTCTTTATTTAAGTATGCCACTCCCTTTAGCGCAGTATTGTCACTCTCAGATCCACAACTTGTAAAATATATTTCTTCTGGCTTGCAATTAATTAGTGTTGCTACTCTTTTTCTAGCCTCCTCTATTGCTCTTTTTGCACTTCTACCAATACTATAAATTGATGATGGATTTCCATATTCTACACTTAAATATGGTAGCATTTCTTGTAAGACCTCTTCTTTTATTCTAGTTGTTGCACTATTGTCAAAATATCTAATCTCCATAACCTACCTCTTTTCCACAAATTATACGATTATATTATTATTATATTCTCTTTAAAATTTTGTGATACACTTCAATAACAATTGCTTTTATAATAATACTGTTAGGCTTCAAACCCCATAACAGGCTTCTATGTGAGGGACATAAGGTTACCTTTTATTCTTTAATAAGTTCTCTGATTTTTTCAATATTATTTATAGTCTGTCTATATCCATATTTATAACAATCATCTAGTTTTTCTATTTCTAGCAATCCTGTCTTATCTGTTTGTATAGTTAATACCATATCACTACTATTTAAATTATCTTCTGATATCTTATTTCCCATTATATCTATAGATCTCATCATTATATCCATTACATTACTTTCTTCATCAATATCATCTGCTTTAAAATTCACAGTTAATACTTTATCTGCTCCTTGTCTCTTTACTTCTAAAGATGGAAAGTTATCTAATATTCCACCATCTAAAAATTTATGTGTTTTAAACTCACATGGAGAAAATACTACTGGGAAACTGCTACTTGCTCTTATTGCTTTTCCAATTGTTATTTCTGTTATATATTTTGTTTTATCTTTTGAATTATCTGGAATGTTATTAGTAAAAATATATTCTTTTGAATCTTGTACATCTACAGCAGGAATGCTAATTGGCATTTTTATATCTGAAATTTTCTTTATTCCTTTTCTTAATGCAACTTCATTAAATCCTTTTTCTATTTCTTCTCCTGAATAGAACCCTGAAAAGTTTGATTTCTTATTTGCCATAAAACTACCTAAACTTGTTATTTTTGATAGTGAATTTTGGCTAACCAAATCCTTTGCATATCTTTTAAACAATATGTATATATAATATGGTGAGTATCCCATTGCATATAAAGTAGATATTATACTTCCTGAACTTGTTCCTCCTATAATATCTACTTTTATATTGTTTTCTTCTAATGCTTTTAGTACTCCTGCATGGGCAATTCCTCTTATTCCTCCACCTGATAATGCTAATCCAAATTTCAAATCTCTCTCTCCTCTAATTTAATTTATATAATTATTTACTATTTTTTATGTTCTTAAACATTATTTTGTTACACTTTATAGAACTTTCTTATTGAAGATGTTCATTATATTTCATAAAAACACTATTTACTTTTCTCAGTAAATAGTGTTTCTTTTTAACAGAAAGCCAAAGAAAAATGTTAACGTCGCGCTAATGCTAAGACTTTCCGATTTGTTCTTATTTAGTATAATAAATTTCTCCATTACCATAAATAACTTGATAATATTCTCCAATAAACATTGGGTCATTCTCATTTAATTCATACTTAGGTTCAACTATAATTTGACCTTTATCATTTATTACTCCCCATTTTCCATCTAGTTTAACTCCTGCAAAACCATATTTATTTACCTCTGTAACTTTTTCATATTTGTAATTTATAATATTTTTGTTTTCTTTATCTACAAAACCCCATAATCCATTTAATTTTTTTGCAAATATTTTATTATTTGAAAATACCTCTTTATTATCTACTTCTTTTTCTTCTTTTGATATATATTTTATTTCATTTTTATTATAAACTTTTATATATTCTTTATTATTTTCAATTATTGCATTTTCTAATTCGCATATCATGTTCATATCCTTAGAATATATTTGTACCTTATTTTCCTTATCTCTTATTGCTTCTATCATCTTCGTATTTTCAATTTGTTGTATTGAGTGATAATAGAATTCTATTTTAGTCTTCTCTTTATCATCTATTATTCCTAATCTTCCATTTTCATTACACGCTATAAAATAATTATCATAAAGGTATTTAATATATGTATATTGGTTTTTTGTTACTGTTTCATTATTTTTATAAATACTATATCTGGTTTTGCCTTCTATTGTTTGTATATATATTTTATAATCTGTATTCTCTACATTTATTATTGCAAGATTTTTATCAATATTAGATTTCTCTCCATTTGAATTAAATATTTCTGTATCTTTATCAGTTTTTGTAGCATATATATATTCTCCTGAAATATCTATTTGATTATATTCAAATGGTACAATTATTTCTCCCTCTATTGATAATACTCCATATTTCTTTCCTTTTAAAGCTGTAATCGTATTATTACTTTCATTGTATATTAATGATTGATATTGATTATCTATTATTTTATTGGTATTCTTAAATAATCCATATTTTCCATTTTCTGCAGCTATTATATATATTTCTTTTTCATCTATTTCTACTATTCTATATATATCATTATATTGTGGTTTTATTATTAGTTTCCCTTCTATATCTATATATCCATACCTATATCCTTCTTCTGTAGTTTTGCTTACAATATATCCTGCATTTTTATACCCATTTTCTGATTCATAAAATTTGTCCGCTTCAATTTTATCATACTCTGTTTTTACTAATGTTGTACCTTTTATGTTTAGTATTCCATATTTACCTTCTTTTTTTACTAATAATTCTCCTTCTTTAAATTGGAATGTATCTATTTCTTCATATATTGCTTTTGTTAGTTCTTTTCCAGTAAAATCTATTATTCCATATTTTCCATTTTCACTATATTTAAGTACACTTTTTTCGTACATCAAGTCTCCTGAAATATTTTTTAGTCTTAATGGTTGTATATTATCATATTGTGTATATATCTCTTCTGATTTTTCATTCAAAACCTTTGTATTTTCGTTTTCATAGCATATAAATACATCTCTTTCTGGATTTGGTATTTTTATATCATCATATTTATTCTCTATTATCTTATTTCCTTTTGTATCTATTACTCCATATTTATTTTCTTCTTTTAATACAAAGTATTTATATTCTGATATTGGTTCTATTTTATATTCTCGCATTTCTTTTTGTATTTTCTTTATTAAAATACCCATTATGGTTGCTATTACTATTACAAATATTATTATTGATATAATTATTATATTTTTCTTTTTCATACACCTTTTCCCTTCTCTATCTTTACTTCTGTTCATTCGAAGCTTTCCTAATTTTTTATTTTATGACAGTTTTTCCATTGCTATATAATTATAGAAATTATCCTTTTTTAAGCTGTCGAATATTAAGTTAAATTTTCTACTTTATTATAATAGTTTTGTTTATTTTTTTCAAGGAAAATATGGCAATCGCTTAAAAATTATTTGCTCAGATAGACTATAACATGAGGAATGTAATAAAAGAAGAATATAAATATATAAAAGCATATAACAAATCATATTATATGCTTTCATACATTTACATTCCAGTAACTGGAAGTTTTTTTATTATAATTTCTTTATTTTCTTTTTGTTCAAGCTTTTCTTCTAGTTCTATCTGTTCTATTGTAGTTTCTACTTCTTTTTCTTCTGTATCATTTTTAGGGGTAATTTTAAACATATTATTAACAGTTATTGTTACTGTTTGATTAAATGAAACATTAAATTCTATTAACTTATTATTTAATATATAACCATCTTTTGCTGATGTTTCTTGAATATAATATTTTCCTGGTAAAAAGTTATTCACCTCGAATTCTCCATTTGAATTAGTTTTTAGGTTTGAATAAATTATTTTTTTATTACTATCAAAAATGTTAAATTCTACATTTTCTAATCTTTCTTTTGTTTCTTGGTCTTGTTTTATAATTTTTACTTTTGTTTCATTTCTGTAATATTTTTCTTGAGTATTTCCTTTTGCATCTTCATATGTAGCAGTTGTTAATGCATAATCTTGATTTAAGCTATTTGCAGCTTTTCCATATAATACTGGTTTACTATTTATTGTCGTTTGTATTGTAATATTAAAATTTCCTTCTTTTGTAAGATTTTTTATAGGTATTAATATTTTAAATTTTTCATTTTGTGAAAATTCTTGTTTTTGATTATTATTTGCGTCTGTTATTTTTATTCCTTCAGGAAGTTCTGATTCTTCATTTTGAATTTGTACTTTATATTTTGTAATGTTTGCTGCAGCTTTTATTGAATATATTTTTGAAACATATTCTTTTTCTATATCATCCACTTTAAAATTGTTTTGTTCTTTAATTATTTGTATTGTATTTGAAATTTGTGTTTCTGTACATTTTTCTGCATTATTTAAAATCTGATATAAAGCATTTAATGTTCTTCTTCCCGCTTCTCCTATAGCTCCATAATCATTTGGATTATTTCCATGAATATAACAATATATTGCCTGTTTAGTTGCTGAAAATGCTTCTTCTTTATTTGCACATCCTAATTCTTGTATTGTTTTATAAGGATATCCATTTATAATTATTCTCCATAGTTTAACATCTGAAATAGCATTTTGTACTGATACAGAATAAGATATTTCATCAGTTACTCCTTGTTTTGTTTTATCTAGACAATATGCAGGGTAAACTACTCCATCTTGTATATATTGTGCATAATATATTTTTCTAACAATTCCTTTATATGTTAATAAACTTCCACAGTCTCCTCCTGAAACTATATTTGCCGAATTTATATTTATAGCCTGAACTGAATTAAATACTGTAATTATATTTAATAATAATAGACCTACAATTAATATTATTTTTCTAAACTTTATAATTTTTATTTTTCCTCCTTTAATTTCTTTCTATTGCTTGTATACATCTTCTGTATTCTGGTTCATTTTCTACACATGTTATTAATGTAATTCTGTTTTCTTCTGTTTGTTGTAAATAACTCCAATCTGTATCTTTTATTATTTTATTTTCAATAACTAAATACTTTTTTTCAAAATTATAGTATTTATAAATTATTTCATCACCTGTTTTTAATAGTTTTATTTGTGAAAAATAATTAACTGCATATCCTCTATTATGTGCCGCAAGCCCTATATTACCATTTTTTTTGGACGTTTCTTCAAAATGTCCTATATACTTATCCATTACTTCTTTGCTTGTGCCTTCAGATATTTCAGCTTCTAACGATATTTTTGGAATTATTAATTTCCATTTTATTTCCTTTGTATCTTGTATTTCATTGTCTTTTGTATTTAAATTTGAGGGACTACTTTGAATTTTTATAGTTTCTTCTTTAGTATCTTGATTAATATTGTCTGAGTCTATCTCTACTAGCACTAAAGTCCTTTTAAATATATTAGAGATAAAGTGTGTATTAAAATTAATTTTATTTGTAATTAAATTTGTTTTTACTATAAAAAGATATACTAGTATTGTTATACATAAACTTACAATATTAACGTATCTGGAAGTGTAACTAATCATTCATATACTTCACCGACCTTTTTTAGTTTTTCATAATTTGGAAATTTTTTCGAAAAAATTTTTTTGATTTAAACACTTTCGTGTTTTTTGATTAAAATCTGAATTTATATTACTACATTTTTTTATATTTGTAAAGAACTTTTCATCGCAAAATTCGACAAAACTGTTGCAAAATTACAATTCACAGCCATTGAAAATCGATATAAAAAAGCTTATTACCCGACATTTATATTTTAAAAGCTGTCGGGTAGTAAGATAGAAAAGCTTAATTAAACTGTGAATTGTAAAGTTACAAAACATAAGCTTAAGATCTTAAAACTTGTTACAATTCATAGATTTAAGTTATAATTTCCCTGCAACATGTAAAAACATATTATTTAATAAATTGCAGTTCAAAATAAAATTCTACACCATTGTCTTTATTTATAACTCCATAATCATTTTGGTAATTATTCATTATTGCCTTTACAAAAGCTAGACCTATTCCTGTACCTCCATCGCTTCTGCTTCTAGATTCATCTGCTTTATAAAATCTATTCCATATTCTATTTAAGTTTTCTTCTTCTATTTTCTCTCCTGTATTAAATATCTTAATACATACTTTATTTTTTTCTAAATTTATTTCATTTGATATTTTTATCTTTTTTTCACCATCTATTTCTTTTACATGTTTAATTGCATTTGTTAAATAGTTAGTTATTACCTGTTCTATATAAAAATCATCAGCAAATACAGTTATTTCTTTTTCTTCTTTAAAGTCTACTTCAATATTGTTTTCTTCTATCATTACTTTTGATTTTCTTAATATTTCCTTTTCAAGTTCTACAATATTAAATGTTGAATTATTAAATTCTCTATTTCCATATTCTAGCTTCATTAATTCTAAAAGTTGTTTTACTAATTTATCCATTTTATTAGTTTCATCTAAAATTACTTCTGCATAAAACTTTCTGCTCTCTTCATCTGAATTCACGTTTTCTAGTAATCCTTCACTATATCCTTGTATTAGTGCTATTGGTGTTTTTAGTTCATGTGATACATCTGATATAAAAGATGTTCTCATTTCATCTAATTTTGACTTTTCTTCTATATCTTTTTCTAATTCTATGTTAGTATCTCTTAATTGTTTTATAGTTCTTTCTAATTTATCTGACATTACATTTATACTTATTCCTAAGTTATTTATTTCATCTTTTGCATCTGTTACTTCATACTTATGGCTAAAATCTAAATTTGACATTTTCTTTGCTATATTATTCAGCTCTAATATTGGCTCACTAAATTTCTTTGAAACTATTGTTACTATTATTGCTGATATTAATATTGTAAATCCTGCCATTAACAATAAAAAATTATTTGATATTCTAACACTATCTTTTATTGAATTTATTGGTATTCGTATATATAAAAGATATCCATTATCTAAAACTCCTGAAAGCATTACATATGATATTCCACTTTTTATATCTCTTTGTTTTCTTATTGAAAATCTATCATTCTTTTCTATCTCTTGTGATGAACTTATATTAAATTTATCTATTATATCATTTATTGTTCCTATTACAGATGAAAAATTTTTATTAGTTGTATATACATTTATGCCATTATTATCTTTTATTAATATATCAAAATTATTGTCTATTGATATTTTTTCTAGTTCTGTTTCAATATTATTGTTTTGACTTGGATTTCTATAATAACTGTTTATTGTATAATATACTGATTTTAATGTCTTTTCTTTATTATATAAATAGAAATTTTCTAATGCAAAGTTATTTACCATTATTAAAAACATTATTACTAATAATATTGTTAGACTTAGTGTTATAAATAATTTTACTTTTACTGATGCAAATACATCTTTTATCTCTTTATTTAATTTCAAATTTATATCCCACACCTCTCATAGTTTTTATGTACTTTCCTTTTTTTCCTAATTTATGCCTTATCTTTTTTATATGGCTATCAATTGTTCTCGAATCTCCATAATAGTCATAGTTCCATACATTATTCAATATTTTGTCTCTTGAAAGTGCTATATTCTCATTTTCTACTAAATATACTAATAATTCGTATTCCCTTAGGCTAAGTTCTAATGTTTTCCCATCAACTGTTATTGTTCTTCCTTCTTTATCTATTTCTATGCCACCATAATCTTTTGCTTCTTTTATTCCACAATTTACTCTTTTTAGTATCGCTTCTACTCTTGCTACTAATATTTTAGGACTAAATGGCTTCGATATATATTCATCTACTCCTAATTCAAATCCAAATAATTCATCTTGCTCTTCTCCTCTTGCTGTTAGCATTATTATTGGTACTTTGGAACTTTGTCTTATTTGTCTTAATACAGACCATCCATCCAATTTTGGCATCATTACATCTAGTAAAATCAATTCAATTTTTGATTGGTTTTCCTGAAACACTTGTAGTGCTTTTTCTCCATCTTCTGCCTCTAAAATGTTATATCCTTTGGCTATAAGGAAGTCTTTTATTAATTTTCTCATTCTAGATTCATCATCTACTATTAAAATATAATCATTCATCTATAATCACCTCATATTTGTCATAATTTTGTTTTAATTTTACTATATATTTGTGTCCTAATTGTGAAAACTTTCTTTTTTTGTTAACTTATGTTATAATATAATTAGAGTTAAATAACTTTTATATTAAAAAGGAGGAAACTTTATGTCTAATTTCACCATGTTTTGCATTTTTTTGTTTCTCTTTATAGATACACTATTTGGACTCATGCAAATCGATTTTATCATTGATATGGACTCCCGATGGTCTCGGTTTTGGCATGGTGCACTATTTATAATACTTTATGCAGTACTTGTATTCTTACTGTTCGCAGGGATATTCTTTGCAGTTAAATCAGCTGGTGATGCATTTGGTGCACTTGCAAACTTATTGTCCAACTGGTAAAAATAGTGAGTAAAAGCTCCGTTCTACGGAGCTTTTTTCTTAATTTCCATTTGATTAAGTGTTTTTTACAAATACTGTTTTTGTATCATAAGCCAATTCTACATTTTCTTGTCTTAAAATCTGCATAATTTTAAAATTAATTTTTTCTTTTTCTTCAAGAAAGCTTGCATAATCTATTGAATTTGTATAACTACAAACTAGTAAATTTATTCCATTGTCTGTTATTTTATCAAATCTTACTGCAATTGTATCATCTATTACATCATCATGTTGTTTTAACATTTCTTTAATTTTTTGTTGTACAATTTGCACTTTTTCAATTGAAGTATCTAAGTCTAAACATAAATTAACTTTGTTTCTTCTTTTCTCCATTCTACTCCAATTTATTATTGAATCATTTGCAATTACTGCATTTGGTATATTTACAACTGAATTTTCAAATGTTCTTACTCTTGTACTTCTAAATGTAATATCTTCTACTGTCCCTTCATAATTTTCAACTTCTATCCAATCTCCAACAACAAATGGTTTATCTAAAAATATTACTAATCCACCAAATAAGTTCTTAGCTGTATCTTGCGCTGCAAGTGTTATTACAACACTTCCTAATCCTAATCCTGCAACTAGCCCATTTAAATTATATCCTAATTCTGTAATAACTAAAAAGCCTGCTATTATGTATATGATAAATCTGACTGCTTTTAATATGAAATTATACATTGTGCTATCAATTTCAGGATTTATTTTTTCTTTTATTTTATTAATAAGCTTACTCTTTGATGTTAGACTATTTGCAAAACCATTTGCAAATATTATTATAACAACTATTTTAAATATTTTATTTATTATTTCCATTAGTTTTATACTAATTCCTAATGGTGTTTTTACAAATAGAATTCCTATGTACAGTCCTAAAAGTGCATAAAATGCTACTAATGGACTATAAAATGGATTGTTCCTTATTTCTTTTTTGTTTTTTGCTTTTGGTTTAAATATTTTTACTGTCATATATGCTAGGCTTTTACTTAAACACCTGAATAAAATATATATTAAAATTCCTACTACTATATCTATAACTTGGTCAATCTGTATTGTCTTTATTGTTTCTATAAAATTTTTTATATTTCCCATATCACTATTATCCCATATAATCTCTTAATTTTTTGCTTCTGCTTGGATGTCTTAGCTTTCTTAAAGCTTTTGCTTCAATTTGTCTTATTCTTTCACGTGTTACATTAAATTCTCTTCCTACTTCTTCAAGTGTTCTTGATTTACCATCATCTAATCCAAATCTTAATCTTAACACTTTTGCTTCTCTTGGTGTTAGTGTATTCATTACTTCTTCTAATTGTTCTTTTAGAAGTGTATATGATGCTGCATCATGTGGAGCAGGGCTATCTTCATCTTGAATAAAGTCTCCTAAATGGCTGTCATCTTCTTCTCCAATTGGAGTTTCTAACGATACTGGATCTTGAGCAATTTTTTGTATTTCTGCAACTTTTTCTACTGGCATTTCCATTTCTTTTGCAATTTCTTCTGGGCTTGGTTCTCTTCCTAGTTGTTGTAATAAATTTCTTGAAGTCCTTATTAATTTATTTATTGTTTCTACCATGTGTACAGGTATTCTTATTGTTCTTGCTTGGTCTGCAATTGCTCTTGTAATTGCTTGTCTTATCCACCATGTTGCATAAGTACTGAATTTAAATCCTTTTGTATAATCAAATTTTTCTACTGCTTTTATTAGCCCCATATTTCCTTCTTGTATTAAATCTAAAAATAGCATTCCTCTTCCTACATATTTCTTAGCGATACTTACTACAAGTCTTAGATTTGATTCTGCTAATTTTTGTTTTGCTTCTTCATCTCCCTCAAGTATCTTCTTTGCTAATTCTAGTTCTTCTTCAAAAGTTAAAAGTGGAATCTTTCCAATTTCTCTTAAATACATTCTTACAGGGTCATCAACATTTATTCCTTCAAATGTTGTCTCTGTTATTTCATCTAGTTTTAATTCTTCTACTTCTTTTAAATCTTCAATATCTGGCTCTTCTTCAAAGTCATCTGGCATCAGGTCTACTCCTACTTTTTCAAATTCGTCAAATACTGAATCTATCTTTTCTGGATTCACATCATTTAACTTTGTTGCTAAGTCTCCATATGTGATTTTACCTTTTTGTTTTGCTTCTTCAATTATACTATTTATTTTTTCCTTTTCTTCTTTATTTATTTCTGCTTTATTTGTGTTTGTCCCCTCTTGTTTTTCTTCTACTTTTTTTATTTCTTCTATATTCTCTTCTTTTTTCTTTGCCATTTAAGCTTCCCCCTACTTTATTTTTGCTAACATAATAATAATATTACTTAGCTCTTTTTCTAATTCTCTTTTTTGATTAATATCTTTGGATTTATCTAATAACTCTAAAATCTCAAACTTTCTATTGTTTAGTTTTTCCTTTTGATATATTTGTATAATATCATCTATTGCCTTTTCCATATCCTCTATCTCATAATCGTCTGCCATTATCATAGTTATCTGATTTTGACCTTCTTGTTCTAATGAGTCTATTATTCCATTTATATTACTATTTCCTTTTTCAAATTCTTCATACAGCTTTTTTGCTATTTTTGCATTTATTTCATCTTTAAAATCTTCTGGTTTTATATTTTGTTTTATTATATTAAATATTGATATATTTCCTGATAGTAATATCGATATTATTGTATTCTCTCTTCTTTTTATTGCTTGTGGTACTTCTTTTTTCTCTTGTTTCTTATGTGTAATTATTGGCCTAGATTTTTCTAATATCTTATCTGTATTTGAATTTTTGTATGTTAATTTATTTACTTCTGCATATATTGCCTCTTTTGAAATGTCATATTGTTTTGAAATTTTTTCAATATATACTTCTCTTTCTATTGTATTATCTACTTTTGATATTAATTTTGCTATTTCATTTAAAAATTTAATCTTATCGTTTGTAGTTTCTAGATTTAATGACTTCTGAAGAACTTTTACTTTAAATTCTATAACAGATAATGCTTTATCTACTAAGCTTTTGAATCTCACATTTCCATATTTAATTATAAATTCATCTGGGTCTTTCGCTCCATCCATCTGTAGAATTCTTAAGTCACATCCCATATTTTGTAATATGTCCAATGCTCTTAATTTTGCTTTTAAACCTGCTTCATCTGAATCAAAGCTTAATATTATCTGTTCTGCATTTTTTCTAAGTAACCACCCTTGTCCTTCTGTTAAAGCTGTCCCAAGAGGTGCAACTACATTTGTTATTCCTCTTTGGTGTAATGATATTACATCCATGTAACCTTCTACAATTAATATTTTTTTTATATCACCTTTTTTTGCTACATTTAATCCAAATAGATGCCTTCCCTTACTATATACTATATTTTCTGGGGAATTTATATATTTTGGCTTTGAATCATCTAATACTCTTCCTCCAAATGCTATAACTCGTCCTCTTACATCACATATTGGAAACATTAATCTATTTCTATATCTATCTATGTATTGCCCTTTCTCATTTTTATTTACAAGTCCAGATTCTAATATTTCTTGTTCTTCAAATCCTTGGTTTTTGAGTTCTTTATATAATTCGTCAAATCTTCCTGAAAAACCAATTCTAAAAGACTTTAATGTTTCATTACTTAATTGTCTCTTTTTTACATATTCTTGCGCTATTTTTGCTTGTGGTTTATATAGATTTTGATGATAATATTCTGCAGCAAATTCGTTTACTTTATATACTTTTGCCTTTAATTCTTCTTTTGCTGCGTCTCCATTATTTTCTAGCGTTGGAAGCTGTATATTAGCTCTTTCTGCTAACATTTGAACTGTCTCTATAAAATTTAGTCCTTCTATTTTTGATACAAATGTTATTACATTTCCTCCTACACCACATCCAAAACAGTGAAATATCTGTTTATCTGGTGAAACTGAAAAGGAAGGTGATTTCTCGTTATGAAATGGGCATAATCCGAAGAAATTTCTCCCGCTTCTTTTTAAGTGCATATATTGTGATATAACATCAACTATATCATTTGTCTGTCTTACTTCATTTATAATTTCTTCACTATATCTTGCCATTATTTCGCAAACTTCCTCCTTTTCTTTCAAATAAACATACTTATATATATTATTCGACGGATTTTACATAAATCCTTCTTTGTTATTATACCTTTTTATAATTGTATGGCAATCGCTTAAAAATTATTTAGTCATATAGACCATACACTTGTTGATTTTAAATTTAATAAATATTATTAATATTCAGCTGATGCTTGATTGGAATGAGATTTAGAATTTGTTTGACTGTAAAATGAGGAATGCTCACGGAAAAGTTTATTATATTCTTTTTTCTTTTCCCAACTCGGCTTAATGCGTAACCTAGAAAATCTTGATAAAATCAATCAGCGCCCTCGTGAGACGAGATTCCCTAATTGATTTTATTTAGATTTTCTACAGTCACTCCATGTCGCATTCGTTGTTACATTCAAAAAGAATATAATAAACTTTTCCGTGAAAGAGACGCGTTTTATAGCTTCACAAATTTTTATCGAATGTAGTGAACAGGAAGTGAAATATTAATTATATTTATTAAATAAAGAATCACATTAAGACTATCATGGTCTATATGATTAAATAATTTTTAATCGATTGCCATATTATAATTGTCAACATTTATTTAGTATGTTATTATAATATCTAGAAAATTGTAAATAATACTATTAGGAGGAAAATATATGGAATTTAAACAATGGAATAATTTTAAAAGTGGAGCATGGCAACATGAAATTAATGTTAGAGATTTTATTCAAAATAACTATACTCCATATGAAGGAAATTCAAGCTTTTTAGTTACAACAACAGAAAACACAAAAAAACTATGGGACAAAGTATTAAATTTATATAAAAGAGAAAAAGAATCAGATGGCACCGTTTTAGATATAGACACAAAAACTATATCAACAATTTCTTCTCATGCTGCTGGATATATCGACAAGGATTTAGAAAAAATTGTAGGACTTCAAACAGATTATCCTTTAAAAAGAGCAATTATGCCTTTTGGAGGAATACGTATTGTAGAAAAATCTTGTGAAGCTTATGGAAGAAAAGTAGATGAGGAAGTTTCTAAAATCTTTCATAAAATTAGAAAAACTCATAATGATGGTGTATTTAGCGTATACACACCAGATATAAGGGCTGCGAGAAGTAGTCATTTAATAACAGGGCTTCCTGATGGATATGGCCGTGGAAGAATTATAGGCGATTATAGAAGAATTCCTCTTTATGGTGTAGATCTTTTAATAGCATTAAAGAAAGAAGATTTGGAATCATTAGATACAGATGAATTTAATGAAAATATTATTCGTGAACGTGAAGAAATTTCTGAGCAAAT
This sequence comes from uncultured Clostridia bacterium, assembly GCA_948891265.1. GTDB lineage: Bacteria > Bacillota > Clostridia > TANB77 > CAG-508 > CAG-269. The sequence goes on from CAQUBD010000032.1 coordinate 17,167, forward strand.
AGATTCTTTAAATGAATTAAAAATGATGGCGTCAAAATATGGTTTTGATATTTCTAAACCTGCATCAAATTCAATAGAAGCTGTTCAATGGTTATATTTTGGATATTTAGCTGCAATAAAGGAACAAAATGGTGCTGCTATGAGTATTGGAAGGGTTTCTACTTTTTTAGATATATATTTTGAAAGAGATTTATCAAGTGGATTATTGACAGAAGAAGAAGTTCAAGAAATAATGGATCATTTTGTAATGAAATTACGATTAGTAAGATTTTTAAGAACTCCTGAATATAATGAGTTATTTAGCGGAGATCCTGTATGGGTTACTGAAAGTATTGGAGGCATGGGAATTGATGGCAGAACGCTAGTTACTAAGAACTCTTTTAGAATATTGCATACTTTAGAAAACTTAGGGCCTGCCCCTGAACCAAATTTAACAGTACTATGGTCTACAAGACTTCCAGATGGTTTTAAAAGATATACAACAGATTTGTCAATAAAAACATCATCAATTCAGTATGAAAATGATGATTTAATGAGAATTACTCTAGGAGATGATTATGGAATTGCATGTTGTGTATCACCAATGAAAATAGGTAAGCAAATGCAGTTTTTTGGGGCAAGAGCTAACTTAGCAAAAACTTTATTATATGCTATTAATGGTGGTAGAGATGAAATATCTGGAAAGCAAATTACTCCTAAATTCTCACCAGTAATATCAGAATATTTAAATTTTGATGAAGTTTTAGAAAAATTTGATCAAATGATGGAATATGTTGCAAAAATTTATATAAAAGCTTTAAATGCGATTCATTATATGCATGATAAATATTCATATGAAGCAATAGAAATGGCTTTGCATGATAAAGATATTATTAGAACAATGGCATGTGGAATAGCTGGTCTCTCTGTTGTAGCTGATTCTTTATCTGCAATAAAATATGCAAAAGTAAAAGTTATTAGAGATGATACTGGATTAGCTGTTGATTATGAAGTGATTGGTGATTATCCTAAATTTGGCAATGATGACGATAGAGTTGATGAAATAGCAGTATGCGTTGTAAGAAGATTTTTAAATAAATTGCAAAAACACCACACCTATAGAAATTCAAAACATACATTATCAATATTAACAATAACCTCAAATGTTGTATATGGAAAAAATACTGGAAGCACACCTGACGGAAGAACTGCAGGTACTCCATTTGGCCCAGGTGCAAATCCATTACATGGTAGAGATGAAAATGGTGCCCTAGCAGTTATGAATTCGATTGCAAAGCTTCCATTTGAAAATGCAGAAGATGGAATATCATATACATTTTCTATTACCCCTGGAACACTTGGTAAAACAGAAGATGATAGAATAACAAATTTAGTTAATATGTTAGATGGTTATTTTAAACAAACTGGACATCATATAAATGTAAATGTTTTTGATAGAAGCTTACTTGAAGACGCTATGGAACATCCAGAAAAATATCCTCAGCTTACAATTCGTGTTTCTGGTTACGCAGTTAATTTTACTAAATTGACAAGGGAACAACAATTAGATGTTATTAATAGGACTATTCATGAAAGAATATAATGTCCCATTGGGGACGTTTCCTTTTGGGACATTTTTGTCCCATTGGGGACACATCTTTAAATTTTTAAAAGGAGTTCTAATATAAGTATGGATAACAAAAATTTAGATTTAAGATATTATGCAAAAGTGCATTCCATAGAATCATTTGGAACAGTTGATGGTCCAGGAATAAGATTTGTACTATTTTTACAAGGTTGCCATTTACAATGTAAATATTGCCATAATAGAGATACTTGGAACATAAATGGAGGGCAATATAAATCCTTAGACGATATTTTTGAAAAGATAGTTAAATATAAAAATTATATATGCCCAAACGGAGGGGTTACTGTCACTGGTGGAGAACCTCTCCTTCAGGTTAAGTTTTTAATTGAATTATTTAAAAAATTAAAAAAAGAAAATATTCATACTTGCATAGACACTTCTGGTATGGTTTCTTTAACAGCTGATATAAAATATTTACTCTCTCTTACAGATTTGGTTTTATTAGATATAAAACATATAAATTCTGAGAAATGTAAAAAATTAGTTGGTTTTAATAATGAAAAGGAACTACTATTTGCTAAATATTTAAGTGATACTGGTATTCATATGTGGATTAGGCAAGTTCTTATTCCTGATTACACTGATGATGAAAATGATTTATTAAACTTAAAAAAATTTATATCTTCTTTAAAAACAGTTGATAAAGTAGAAATTCTTCCTTATCATGATTTGGGTAAATACAAATGGAAAAAGCTAGGAGTTAATTATGATTTAGAAAATATTAGAATTGCAACAGAAAAAGATGTTTTAAAAGCAAAGCAGATTTTAGGAATCTCCTAAAATCTGCTTTTACTAATGGCCTTTTCAATTATGAAACTTCCCGCCTTAATCAATGTAGTCGAAATCCACAGGGAACAAGTAATTCGGATTATAGTTAATCGTGAACTTATACTTTGATACAGAAGTAGTCTTTATCTGTTCGCAGGTATATCCCATTTCTGAAGACAGATAGACGAAATGTTTATAAAATGTTCCGTCATCATCTTCCCCAATAATTGCCAAGTCTCCATCTGACTCTTTCTGCAATGAGAAGTTCCCTACGGCAATAAAGACGACATCTCCTGTACGCTGATTAAATGCCACTAACTTCCGTACGATATTAAAGCTGTCTGCTTCCTGAGAAAGATTTGCACTAACTCTGCTTGCCTGAGTGCATCCTGCTAAACCTACTACCATTACTACTGCGAGAATAATTGCCATCATCTTTTTCATTTTTTTCATTATACATTCCTCCTGAATTTTTTGATTAGTTTTATAGTAATTATATTGAAACAGCTTTTATTAGCTGGAAATGAAAAAAATCTATATAAAAGCATTTAGCTATTATATAGATTGTACACTATTTTACATAAAAAGTCAAATTTAATAAATATGAATTTTTTCGTTTGTGCCATTTTTTTATTTTTGTTTAGATTTTTTATTTACATA
>CAQUBD010000033.1 GCA_948891265.1 uncultured Clostridia bacterium
ATATTACAATTTTTAAGCTTACGGTTTTATGCTTTCTCAACTAACGAAAATATTCAATATCATTAATATACAGTTGACGCTTGAGGGGAATGAGACTTAGAATTTGTAATATTATTCTTCTTCTATATATTTATACAATGCATCTAATATGGCATTATATTTAATAAGATTCTCTCTTACCTCATCACACAATTCTTTATTAAATACAATATTTTTTCCATTATGCTTACCTATGTATATATCATTTTCTGCTTCGGTTTTTTTAGCATGTGCCAAAGCATTTCTATATTTTATGATTTCATCATCATAACTTTTGTTAAAGTCTTTTTCAGTTTTCGCTAATTTATCAAATATCCTCTTTAATTCTTTACAATGTTCTTCATCTAAAGTCATAATCTTATTTAATAGTCTTACTTTTTTACTCGAATCAAATATCATATCTTCGACAATTTCATTTATTATCATATTAGTTTTATTTATATAATCTTCATACTTTCTTTTTGTGCCTTCGATTGATTTTTCCAAAATCCCCTTTTTAATATATTCATCAATTTCCTTCTTATTTTCATCACTTAATAATTCCCACGCTTTTAATGTAATCTCCTTTATTTCTGTGTCAAATTCACTAGTATTATCCATTATGATTCCTCTTAAATTTGCAGGATTTAGTGATCTTCTTAAATTTTTATATGTAATATCTCTTATTTTGTTTATAAAAGCTTGCTTATTTCTTCTTGCTATGAATACTCCCTCTAATTCTTTTTTTGTAAATATATCTTTCAGCTTTTCTCCATCTTCTGAATAGAAAATAACATCTGTATATATTTTTCCATTTCTTATATTTTCGATTACTTTATCACCATTAATTCCGCTCTTCTTATTGCTTAAATTATAATCAACTAATATCAGATCGTAATTTTTTTCTTCAATCTCTTTTATATTAATCTCTGGAGTTTTCTTAAAATCTATTTGTGGTATTAATTTGAATTCTTTGATTGCTTTTTCCACACTATTTTTCATACTGTTATACCAATCTTTTTGGTCTTCGTACCATAAGATTCTATAGAATATATCCATATCATCGTCTCACTTTCATTGTTAATTCGAATCCTTTTTCTAAACCTTTTGTAATTTCTACTTTTCCTTCCATTTCTTCGACCATTTCTTTTATGTTATATAATCCTACTCCTGATCCATTTGTTGTTGTATATCCTAGTTCAAACAAATCTTCTGCCTTATCTACGTTTTTATCTATTCCTTTTCCATTATCCAAAAACGATATTTTTATATATTCATTTTCTTTTGAGATTTCTATATTTAACTCACTAGCTTCCGCTTTTTCAGAATTGCTAACTATATTCCCTATAATAACTCCCATAGATAATGGCATAAAATTACACACATTGTCATCATCTTTTTTATTTACTTTTATTTTCAGTCCTTTGTCGATTCCTTTATTATATATTTCTTCTATGTATTGTATTATAAAGTCTCCTATATCCTCTTTAAGTGAGTCTGTATCCATTGAGAAACTAGCTTTAAGCATATATTCAGATAAAGTCATATTTTTTTGATTAACTTTACTTACTCTTGCTAATATATTTTGTATTTCACTTACATCTATATGTTCCTCGTTTAATAAAGTCATAACATTTTCAATATCATTTCCTATAGTTAATGAATATATTCTTGATGTATGTGCTGCTCCTATTAGCTTATCTGTATCTCTAGAAGTCATATTCTCTAGAAAATAGTTTTGTTTTTTCCTTATGCTAATTTCTTCTTCTTTATTTTTTAAATCTTTTTTAATTTTGTCTGTTTCTTTTTCTGCTTCTTGTTTTGCTTTATGTAATGATATAGCATTTTTCTTTAAATTTTTGGCTATGTTTAATAGGTTTTCATCATCTTTTTTATGTGCTATTTTTTCTAATTGATTTATAGAGCTTTCTACACTTTCTTCTTTTCTCTCATCAATTTTGTTTAGTATATCTGGATTATAATTTACATCTATTAATTTATTCTTTGCTGCTATTTTTGATATTTGCTCAATTACTTTTCCTGTAACATCTTCTGGTTGTATTGCTGGTTTTTTATCTTCATCCTTATCATTTTTATTTTCTTTATATGGCTCTCCCCATTTTATTGTTTCTACTACATATTTTTCTAATACTTTTAGTGCATTTTCTACAAAGAATTTAGATAATTGCTCAAATGTTTCGTTTTTTATAAGCCCTCCGTCTCTACTACTCGTTTCTGTTAATTCTTTGTTTTCTCCTAATATTTCTATTCTTCCTATTAATTCACGTGTTCCTAAAAATCTATTGTATCCTTGTGACTTTCTTTGGTCAATATCAAACATGTCTTGACCTGGTTCACCATATGGTAAAATTCTAAATCCATTTTTATATACAAAAATAGAACCATAATCTTTAGGATTTATTCCCATTAATCTTGTAAAATTCATCTTGGCAGTAGTATTTAAGTATGATAAGTATATTTTTATATTTTTTAATTTATAAAAGTTATTTGTCTGTGATATTTCAAATAAAAAAACACCTCTGTCTTCTAATTTTGTTATTATCTTCTTTCCATCTTCAGGGATTTCTATTTCTAATACAGTAGTTTTTAATCCTAACTTTTCTATAATATCATTTTCAATTTTTCCATTAACTATTTCATTTTCTGTTTTAGCTTTTCTATCTTCTAGAGCTTCTTCTTCTGCTTCTATAAAAATTGAAAAATCATCATTTTCAGAGCTTGGATTTGAGAGTTTCTTTAATGATTTTTTCAAGTCCAATATATCTTTTCTTGTCCATACTTCTCTTAGTTCTTTTATGGTTAATATAGTTCCTTTACTATATTTTGATGGTAATTTATCTAAGTATTTGTGTTTTACTGGTATATTTTCAAATTCATTTTTGTCATCTACTTCAAACTTGTCCCAATTAATATCTATAGAGTTAACTTTATCATCATATTTTTTTGTTGTTATATTTAATAATTTTCCTAATCTATCACATGAAAATCTGCCTACTCCTTTTGCTCCTGCAAATATTCTTTTGCTAATTTGATTTCTGTAGTTTTCTGCTCTGTTTCCGCTTATTTTCTTTTCAGAATACGCAACAAATAACCACTTATTTCTGATGTCATCTATGTTCATTCCACATCCATCATCTATAATTGATATCTCCGCTCTTTCATTTTTTAAATTTTTAAATCTAATTGTTACATTATTTGCTCCAGCATCATAGGCATTTTTTACTAGCTCAAACACTGCGATAAATCTGTTATTTATTAAATCTCTACCTATTATATTTTTTAAGGCAGAACTAACTTTAAAGTTTAACTCTGATATTTCGTCCATTTTTTATAACATCTCCCCTAATACTTTTCCTACTTGTTCTGCAAATAAAGGTGGTACTGCATTTGCAACTTGCGTATATCTTGGTACATCTACTTTTCTTAATTTTCCTCCTGTTGTATACTTTCCTTTAAACTTATAATCATCTGGAAAGCTTTGTATTCTTGCCATTTCCCTTACAGTCATTATTCTTGGTTCAGAATAATGTACGAAATCATCTGGTATTGAAGTTATTGTCGTGCATACTGAATTTTCTTTTAAAACTGTAACTCCTCTTTTCTTTAACCCCTCAATTATTCCATCTCTTGGTGTTATTCTTTTGCATTCTGTTACTGTATTTATCATCTGTGTAAATAGTTCTATAGAGTCTTCTCTATGCTTAGCATACCTATGACTATCTACAATATCTTCATTGTTAGTATTTATTCTCATTAGTCTTTGATAATTAGAGTTTATATCTCCATATTTCCCAGATTCAAAACCTTTTGCATCTGGTGTTGGATATGTACCATTTAACTTAAGTAAGTCTCCTATTGCTTCAGATATTGTTATAGGTGTATTTAATTGTTTTTCTTCTAAAAATTGTTGTTTATTTTCATCTAATTTTTTGAAAAATTCTTTAGGGTCCTTATCTAACATACCTATTAATATAAATCTTTTTCTTCTCTGTGGTACTCCATATTCTGATACATCTATTACTTTTGAATCTATATTGTATCCTAATTTTTTTAGTCTTTCTGCCACATATTGTGAATAAGGTTTTCCTTTTTTTCCATCTTTCTCAAATCCAACTGTAAAACCATGTACATTCTCTAAAAATAACATTTTAGGCATAATTATTTTTATGAATTTTATATATGATTTTACTAATGTATTTCTAATATCGTTTGAATCTCTTTTACCTGCCATAGAAAATCCCTGACATGGTGGTCCTCCTACTACTAGATCTACTTTTCCTGATAGCTCACATAGTTCTTTATTTTTTTTTGTCAACAATTCTTTTATGTCTATAGGCTCTTTGTTTAAAAAGTCAGGCCATTCAAAATGTCCTTCTTTATCTATTAAATTTGTTTTTAATGTTTCAAATGCATCTTTATTCTTTTCTACTGCAAATATTCCTTTCCATCCTGCTTTCTGTAATCCTAAAGATAATCCCCCACATCCTGCAAACAAATCTATATAATACTTCTCTTTTGAATTCATTAGAGTTCCCTCCATTTTATATTTATGACCAAATTTTACCATATATGGCAAAATAAATCAATATTTTACAAATTTAAGTTTCGGTTTTTTATTCATATTCAAACTTAAAAGTTATAATATATCATAACTTCTTAAATAAACTATAATCTAAAAAAGTGAAACTTAAAGTTACAAAATTAAACCTGTAAACCTTGGATATGAATATCCATTATTTTGTACAAGTATTTTTTTATTATTTCCTTCTATTTCTACACATTTCCATACTCCTTCTGAATCTATTTTCATTTCTTCAATGTATTTATATAGAAATTTGTAATTATGTTTAAAATTAGAACAAAATTCTTGAAATTCTTTTTCTTCTAATTTTATAGTTTCTATTATTTCATATTGGTTTTTCATTTTATTATTTTTTATCTTTTCTTTTGTTTTAAATTCTAAAGATTTTACATCTTCTAAATCTCTAAAAAAATATGTTTCTTTCAATATATCATCTCCTATCTAGATAAATGAAGTATTATCTTTCAATATTTTCATTTGTCTTAATATGTTTGGACTAGTCTAATTAATAATATCTTATATTAATTATTTTTATTCATATTCATTAATTTATACCTTTATGTATTATTTTTATAATTATTTTAGTATTTAACAGATAGATTTTTATTAGAATCACTTTAATATCAGTTTTGTGGCAGACTCCGTAAAATGCCGAAAAGGATTGGCAGTTTACATATATGTGTTATAATTTAATAAATTTATATAAGGAGAATAAAATGAAGCAAAGAACAAGTAAAATAGAAGAACTATATAATGATATAAAAAGAGAAGTACATGATATTACAATTGATGATCTAATAATTTCAAAAACGTTCAAACATGTAGAATACAGCCCTAGCTACCAGAGGAACTACATATGGACTAATAAAAAAGCAATAAATTTAATTGAAACTGTTTTAATAAATGGCGTTATTCCTCCAATTATTGCTATGCAAACAAGTGATAATTTAGAAATAATTGACGGAAGACAGAGATATGAAACACTATTGAATTTTTATACCAATAAATTTTCTTTAAGATATTTTGGATTAGATAAGTTAGATAAATTAGATAAGTGCTCTTACAACGATCTTCCTAAAAATGTAAAAACACTTTTTGCTGAATATAAACTTAAATTAATTCTTTATACTCCAAACAAATTTAAATCGGAGAAAGACATTGACCTTATAAAACGTGACTTATTTAAAAGGTCAAATTTTGGAATGACCTCATTAACAACTAGCGAAGTTGCAAGAGCAAAATATCTTTTTGATTATTTAACAATGGAATTAGCAAAGTTATTTGAAAAAGATGAAGCTTTCTATAATAATTGTGTAGATATATTATTACCTAAAACAAAAAGACATATCGAACATAGGGAAAGAATAAATCTTTTACTAGTTGCTATAAGAGAATGCATAGTAATGACTTATATTCCAATTATAGGAGAAAAAACAATAAAAGTTGGTGCTTCTGTATATGATAAATATTACTCTACTTTTATTAGGACATTATCTGAAGAAGAAACACTAAAAAAGTTAGATGAAACTGTTAAAATATTAAAAAAAATGTATTTGGTTAAAGAACAATTAATTGAATCTAATGATGATTTGCAAGATAATGTATTATTTTTTAAATGCTTATATTGGATGTTTACCGTACTCTATCAAGAATATCCTAGCCAATTTTATGATTTTAATATTGACAAATTGTGTCATTATGTTAAAAGTACTGGAAAAAATTATTTTGATAAATATAAAAATATTACAGCAGATCATATTCAAAATAGACATTCTTATGTTAAAAATTATATAACTGAAATACTAAAATTGGATATTTCTAACTATTTAAGAAAAACAAAATTAAATAAAAAATCTACAGCTTATAATAATATTCCAAAACTTGATAGTACTCAAATTTGGAATGGAATAGGTTCAACAAAACAAGTAATGGCTGTTAATGATACTTTAGAGATTAAAGAAATAATACGTTTAATAAGAGAGGGCAGATTTGTTGTACGTTCTGACTATCAAAGAGCTGAAGTAAAGAGTAGAAAAAAAGCTTCAAGAATTATTGAAAGTATTATTCTAGGAGTTAAACTTCCACCTATATATTTGTATGTTACAAGAGAATCAGATGGTCTTGATAGATATACTGTTTTGGATGGTCAACAAAGACTAATTAGTATTCTTAAATTTATGGGTGAAAATATAACAGATTCCAAAAATCGTTATATAAAAACTTTTAAAAACAAATATGCCCTTACTGGTCTTAAAGATTTAAGTGGTCTAAATAATCATGTATATGAAGGAGGAAAAGATAGCCTTAATCCATTTAAAAAATTACCTATCCAAAACTATAAATTTGATGTTGTAAAAATAGATTGTCAAGCTAATCCCGATTTTGACTCTGTTGATATGTTTTTAAGATTAAATCAAAACCCTTGCCCTATAAGCGCAAATAGCTTTGAGATGTGGAATTGTTTTGATATAGTAAATACTTTAAATAGAATTAAGTCAATTGCTAAGTATAGCTTATTTAAACAATCTGGTAATAAAATGAAAGAAGAAGAACTCGTTACAACATTAGCTTATATGGAATATGAAGAAATTGATATTGATAGTATAAATGACTTTTTCTTAGTTTATTTATATACAGAAAGTAGCAATAAACAATTTGAACATATAGAAGTAAAACTATCTATTAAAGATAAAGACGCACTTAGCGACTTCTTGGAAGACTTAGAACCTGATAGTAATGATGAAATAAAATTCATAAGCTGTGTTGATGCTGTAAGAAAGTTCACTGAAAAATTAGAGATTCTTTCAAGTGGTGATAATAATATTTTACTTAAAATATTTAATCCATACATAAAGAATCCAAAAAGAGGAAATAAAAAAGATTTTTATATTACCTGGTTGGTATTACATGATTTGGATACACATGTTATCAAAACATATAGAAAAGAAATCTTAACAGATTTAGAGAAAATATTTAAATTAATGAAAAATATGCCAGACATAAAGGATACTAATTCATTTGTTGACTATATTAAGGATGTTATTAGTAAATATTCGAAATATTCTAGTTAGTTATATTCTAACTAGAATATTTTTGCTATATATCTTTAACACTATTTATTTCACTATTAGTTTTTTCCAATTTTCTTCTTTAAATCCAATAAAAATTCCTTTTTCTGATATCAATAGTGGTCTTTTTATTAACATTCCATTACTTGCTAATATTTCTATTTTTTCTTTATCACTCATTCCTGATAATTTTTCTTTTAAGTTTAGTTCTTTGTATTTTAGTCCACTTGTGTTAAACCATTTTTTTATTTCTTGTTCACTTTGCTCTATCCACTTGCTTAGTTCTTCTTGTGTTGGTGTTTTTTCTACTATATTTCTGTCTACAAATTCAATATTATTCTTTTCTAGCCATTTTTTTGCTTTTTGGCATGTTGAACATTTTGGATATTCTATAAATATGTTTTTCATTTTAATTACTCCTATGTTTTATAATTTTATTTTCCACAATTATATCATAAATTGTGGATTGTTGTAATCTTTTTCTTGAATTTTTGGTGGATTGTGTATTGTTTTTTTAGTAACCTTCGGGTTATGAGCGTGTAAGTGCCTATATTACTGAGTTTAGTGTGATTTTGTTATGCGTTGTTAGAGTAAGTTTAGGGGCGATATTTGTTTTTGCTTGGTTGGGTTAATTTTGGTTAAAAAGTGGCTGTTTTTGTGGTGAGTGTGACCAAAGTGTGACAAAGAAACCAAAAAATAAGACACAAATTTTAAGCGCATAATTTGTATCTTTTTATACTTGTATTGAATCTCCCTCTAAATATATTTTACTTTTCACTTTATTCATCTTCACATTTAGTGGAATTTCAAATTCACTATTTATTATTCCATAATTATTTTTGGAACTTTTTTTATTTATGTATGAAGCACTTGTACAAAATACATTTCCAAATAAATTCTTATATTCTTGTAGAACATTATTATTAGGTAACACATTAAATCTATTTTTTTTCAATAATGCTGTCGTAGTACAAATCATAGATTGACATGTCTCAATGTCATATATTTTTAATAATTCTTTTGATGTTTCTGAACCATGATGTGGTATTTTTGAAAACAAAACATTATCCAGTTTAACATACTTTCCAATTTCTTGAATTGCCCCATTCTCAATATCTCCTGCGAATAAAAAGAAACATTTATTTATTTCTATTATTAAAGCAATACTATACTCATTAAAATTGTGCCTACAGTTTTGACCTAATTCATGTTTACAATTATTTTTCATATTTAGAACTCTTCGTGGAATTGGAGCTAATGAATCAATTTTTAGTTCAATTTCACTTAATCCATTTTTTTGAGAATATACAATATATTCTAACTCTGTATTTTGACTCGCATTCTTATAAATTCCTCTATCAGTCTTATTTTTTTCTGTCATTTTAGTTACATAATCATATATTTTTCTTCCTTCTGAATTCATACATTTATATACAATCTCTAACTCAGATGGCAATATAACTTTTGTTTGCTCTCCACAATATTCTTTTAATATTCTTAATATGCCTTTAGAATGGTCTATATGCGGATGCGTCCAACATATCATATCAAATTTTTCTATCTTGTATTTATCTATAATTTTTTCTTTTATAATCTTTAAATCATTCTCGCAACAATCTATTACTATGCTATATTCAATTTTATCACCAATCATGAATAATAAAATATTTGACTCACCATTAGCATCTCTTCCGATAGTATATATTTCTACTTTAACATTATTTATATCTACATATTTTCTATTTGTTTTTATCATTTTTAATAACCTGTTCTACTTGCATTAATATATTATAATTATTATTTCTTTTATCATCTCTTTTTTCATGTATTGATGATTTATATTGCAATCTATTATTTGTTATTGCTTTACTTAAATCTATATTACTAATATAACTTACCTGACTAGTGCTAATCAATATTATTCACTCCCTCACAAATTTCTAAATCTTCTATATCATTTTTATTTGTTAAAATTCTTAATAATGTATCATTTTCATACGAAATATATTGCTTAAATACTGTATCTGATAAATCTTTCATTTTACTTTTTATACTTTCAGTATTTATATTTTCATCAAACTTTCTATAATATGCATCTATATCTAGTGTCGTTCTATACATTGGTATTTCTTCTTGTTCAACTATTCCTATTCCTTTATCTAAACTTTTAAAAACATTCATACTATTTTTATTTTCATCTTGCAATATTTTTTTTCTATCATTTTTATATCCTTCATATTGTTTAATTTCTTCTAAATTAATATCATCATCCTTAAATATTTTAGATATTATTTCTAAATTTTTCCCTATTACTCTATTTATTTTTCTTATCCCAATTCGCTTTATAGAAACATTTTCGCTTTCCAAAATTTTTTCCATTATTTCACAGAAAACATCTATATATACATCTATATTTCTATAGCCTTTGAATTTGGATTTTTGAAAAAATATCATAAATTCATTTAATACAAATTGCTCATCATCTTTGACATATTGGTAGTTCGTCGTTTTATTTACATTCGTTATAAACTTTTGAGTTATAAGTTCCTGTGGATCATTAATACTTATATTAACATCATATACATCATTAGATGAAAATTCAAAACCATGTTCCTTCATTATTGGATCTATTATTTTTAATATGTTAGATATGTCCATAATTTTAAACATATCAATTCTTACTATTTCTTGTATTAAGGTATTCCTAATTATATCTTCTTTCTTTATCATAAAATCACCTTTTATATTATATTACTTTTTTAGAATTCTATCACATTATTTATAATTTTTGAATAGTTTATATCATATTTTTTGTAAAAAGAATGTCGAAATTTGTAAGGCGATTTTCTTTTTTTATTATTTATTACTCATTTCATTAAGCTTATTTATCAAATTTAATACTAATTTATTCAGTTCTCCTATTTTGTTACTATATTTGCTTCCATTTATAGTTTCTTGTAAATCTTCTAATATAATTTTCCATGAATTTTCATCTATTTCCGTTATTTTACTAATATCTTGATTTATTATATCTTTGTATCTCTCAATTTCTTTCACATTAATATGTAAATACATATAGTCATTGTATTGCTCTAATTCTTTTACCTTATCCTTGTTTATTAGAATATATATAGCTAAACATATCAATTCATATAAAAATATAGAATAAATTAAATTGTCTTCTACTTTTAAATATTTATTTATAAAGTCCATATACATTAATATGATAGATGTTATATTCTGTATATATAAATATTTTATAATTTCAACCTTTTCTTTGTCTTGTTCTAGCATACTAGCAGTAGTTCTAACACAATTTGCATGAATAAATTTAGATAATATATCATATGTATTCTTTATTTCTATCTCAGTTTGTTCTTTACTTTCCATTATGTCAGAAAAATATTGATTCCAATTGTCAATTATCTCATTTTTTAATTTCTTGGGTTGAATGTTATTTTTTATCTTTTTATATTCATTTAATAAATCTGGTGTATATACTATATTCATTGAGAATAGCATATTCTCAAAAGTAGATCTTAATAAAATTATTGATGATACTATATTTCCTTTTAAACATAGTTCATAAGAATTTTCCAATTCATCTCCTATATGATTGATTAAACTTGTAATATCTTCGTTTAAATTTATTTTATTAGTAAACTTATTTATATCATCTTTTAATTTATCTATTATAATTTCATTTATGTTTTTACATATAACATATATTTCTTCCATAGTAACTCCTTTTTTACGATTATATCATTTTTTTGAATATGTGTTAAAAATTATACATATTTTTATAACATGTATAATTTCCTATTAAAATGGTAATTCTATTTCATCTACTGATATATTTTACTGTGATTTTCGGGGTTTACGGGAAACTTATTCAAATAATCTCCATATACTCTTTCTTCTGCTCCAAACACATCACATTCCATAACCTCTATAAAGGTTACTAACTTTCCACATATTGATTTTCTTGTTTTGTTTCTGTCTTTTTCTCCTGAAAATAGTCTTCCCTCTTCTTTTAAGTATTTCCATGTAGATAGTTCATTTCCTGGAAATTTAATTCCCTGTACTCCATAAAACTTTATAACTTCATTAAAGATTACATTCGGTAGCAAATAACATCTTTGCTTTTCTTCATCATAATATCCTACAAAAGTAGCAAATGACCTATCTGGTTCCGTTTTGTAGTTTTGATAACTCTTTAAATATATCTTACTACTTTCTAATAATTCTTGTACTGCTCTAAAGAACATATTATCTGTTCTATTTTCTTCGGTTTTCATACTTTGCTTTTGAGCTGCTTTTATTAGATTATTCCATGATTCTATTTTTAATTGCTGCATCTTTTCATATGTTATTGCTTGTTTGTTATTTGCAAATTCTAAAAACAATTCTATTCCCATATATTCTGATGCAATAATTTCTGGTATTTTTCCATGTGCAAAGTCCTGATTTGCTTTATTTCTAAATTCTATAAATTTACTTTTGCAATTTTTCTTTATATTCTTGTAATTATCAATTACATATTGTATATATTCTTTCATGCAAAATGATAATTGTTCTTTATTATTCTGTATTTTAGATAATAAGTTTAAATCAATATCTCCTCTAGCGATTTCTATTATCAGTGCTCTTGCGGTTCTACTTTCTGCCATATTGGGAAATGATTCTCCTGTAACAATACACATACCCCTTGCACTAAATCCCATTTTTACAGTTTGTCCATCTTGTTTCATTCTGCTTCTAGCTTGTCTATCACCATAAAGTCCAAATAAACTTTCAGCAACTGCATCCATTTTCTTTCCTTCTTGCAATGTTTGGCTTGGATAATAATCATCTATTGCGAATAATGTATCTTTTAGAGTAAATGCTTTATTTTTATCATTTATAAATATCTTAAATATAGAAAGACTAGAAATCAAAACTTGCAAGAATTGTGGTAAATATTTTATTCCAATATCAAAGAGTAATGAAAAATTTTGTACTAATTATATTTCATCAAATTCTAAAAAGACTTGTAGAGATGTTGGAGCTTTTAATTCTTACAATAATAAAGTAAAAGATAATGAGATTGAATTTTTGATTTGAAAAACAAGTTCATATTTTTCAATGCAAGTGAAACGAAATCCTGACATTGATTTATATAAGAAAAAACACGAAGATTGGAAGAAAAATTATAAAGTACAAAGGTTAAAATTTAGAAATAATGAGATTACTAAAGATGAATTGATAAGCTGGATTAATTTGCAAAGGGGGTAATTTCATTTGGCTGGTAATATTATTGATATGGGTAATGGAAAATATAGATTTCGTGTTAGTAATTCATTTGATACAAATGGTAAACGAAAATATTATAATAAAACAGTTCGCTGTTCTTCAATGAGAGAAGCTGAAAAAGAACTTGCTAAATTTATTACATCTATCGATGGTAGTTGTACTTATTCTGCTAATAAATTAACTTTAAATGAATTTAGTAAGCAATGGTTAGAAACATATGTTAAGCCCAATTTATCACCTACTACATATCAAAGTTATAATGAGAAATTGAACATGCATATTTTGCCTTATTTAGGTGGTAAAAGACTTGATAAAATTAAGCCTTTAGATATCGATAATTTATATAATTTTCTATCTACTAAACTTACTAATAGAAAAGATGAATCAGGTAATTTCAATCCTTTATCTCCTACGAGTATACATAGAGTACATGAAATATTATCAAGTTTATTTAATAATGCTGCAAGATGGGATTTAGTTCCTTATAATCCTTGTACTAAAGTGATTAAACCTAAATATAGAAGAACTAAAATGACTTGTTATGATGAAGAAACATCTAAAAGACTTATCAATACCTTGCTAGAAAAAGCACCTATTAAGTATAAATGCTTTATTATATTAGCAATCTTAGGTGGATTTAGGCGAGGTGAAATTGTTGGATTGCATTGGAGTGATATTGATTTTAAAAATCATAAAATAACAGTTAATTGATCTGCTTATTATTTGAGTGGTAATGGAATTAACGAAAAAACTCCAAAAACTGATTCCAGTATTAGAACTGTAGTTGTTCCCAAAATTTGTTTTGAGTTATTAAAACAATGGAGAGCTGAGCAAGGCAAAATGCGTTTAGCTTTAGGTGATAAGTGGTATGGTTCTGAAAATATCTTTACTACTGATGATGGTCATATTATGAACCCTGCTACTGGTCCTAAATGGTTTTCTGAATTTTTAAGGAAAAATAATTTCCCACACATTAGATTTCATGATTTGAGGTATACTTTTGCTACTTTGCTTATTTCTATGAATATTGATGTTCAAACTGTTTCTCATAAGTTAGATCATGCAAGTGCCACTACTACTATGAATTTTTATGTGCATGATTTGGAATTTACTGATAAGGCTAGTGCGGAGTTGTTGGAGGAGATGTTGGTTAAGAATTTAAAAATGGTATAGAAAAAGAGCCTATGGCTCTTTTTATCATTTAATCAAATAAATTTAATTGTATTGTTTCTTTTGTATATGCTTTATCTTCTATTGAATAATTTATTTCTTCTCCCATAGATTTACAAATTCTTCTTTTTATTTCTATACATTTATTATTATTCTTAAAAACATTAGCTGGGTAGAATTCTGCAAATATATCTTTTGTTTCATTATCTATGCATTCTACTAAATAATCTAGTAATGTTTTTATATATTTTTTATCGGGTATATTTTGTTCAAGATCATATTTTTCTTTCTTTAATTTATAGAATAGCATATGTAATATAAATCTATTACCATGTATTAATATTAGCTTTCTTCCTTTTTCTTGAACTTTAGATTGCTCTCGTATATACTCTTCACATATTCTCATTATTTGTACACTACTCCATAATAAATTCACTTTCAATTTATCATTAAATATTGCTTTGTATGGATATTTGTTTAGATCCTCATATATGCTTCCTATTGCTCTTTTTACTATCGTGGAAATTTCCAAATTATCATCATAACATCCCATTGATATAATAGCCTCATCTATGTTGAATCCGTTAGATATATTAATGCTTTTGTTTCCATCTCTATATGCATATTCTATATTTTCTAGAGCTAATTCTTTTCTTATTCTTTCTTGTTCTGCATCTAATGTGGCAAAATCTTTACTATCAATTCTGTTTTGAGTATTAGATAATTTAGTTATTTGATTTCCATAATTTTCATCTTTATTTTCTAGTGATATAATTTGAACGAATACTTTTGCTTTTCCTACTTTTTCAGGCACTTTTGCGTATATTTCTCCAATACACCCAACGGTTTGAGCACCATTAACTATACTAGCTCCTTTTAACGAAAATTGTCCAACAGATCTATCATAACTATTCTTCAAAGTTCTTTCAACTTTATTAGCTACTATCTTTATTCCATTATTATAATAAATAAAATTTAATGGTTCCTTTATTAAAATATTCTTTATGCCTTCATTTACAATTGAATCACCTTTAAAAAATCTAATATTTTTAGCTAATAATTTCACATTATATTCAGTCCATAACTCTGCAATTTTGTCTGCTTCCATAACTCCATAATAGGCGTTAGCACCTTCTTCATCTTTTATCATACCCCAGTCAGATAATATTAAATTATCAATATTAATCTCATTATTAAATTCATTCAACACCATATTATATATTGCAGACTTATCCACTATTTTATGACAAATCAAACTGCTTACTCCACCATTAACTTTATTTTCAAAACTTAAAATTGGTTGCATAATTTCTTGTGCTATTTTTTGAATTCCTGTATATGCTATTATCATCTCAATTTTATATTCTACATCTGTTATTGCATCTTCTATAATTTTTTGCTTTGCTTTTATCTTTTCATTGAAGCCATTAAAATCTAAATCTAATAATTTTTCAATTCCTTCTAAGAATTTTAGTATGTCTCCCTTTTTAGGGCAAGAATTACCATTATTTATTAATTTAGATTGTATTAAAAACAATTTTTTAGAATTTTCATCTATATATATACAATCTATTCCATAATCATTAAATCCATCCGTTATATGTTGTTTTATATTTTTTTCATCTATACCTGTTAAATTCATTAGTGTTATAGCACTTATACATCTACTATAAAATACTTCTTGCTCTTCCTTATCACTCGAATCTATTTTTCCATCAATATATTCTTTAAATAAAGTATCAAATTTCTTTTCTATTCTCCTTATATATAAATCCTCACTCATTATAATATCTCCTTTAACAAACATAGTATAACATTTTTTGACTATTTTTTCAATACAAGTACATACTCATGTGCCAACAAATAAAAATCTCTATTTGTATTTTGGTTCCAATAACCTGTTCTTTTGCAATTATGCTGCTCTTTTATAATTATTTCTTTTAAAGTGAATCCTGTTTCGATAAAAATATTCATGATATAAAAACCTAATGGAATAACATTTTTATTTTTCCTTATGTCTCCAATTAAAACTGCACAAAACTTATTTTTCTTTAAGATTCTAAAACACTCTTTTGAAAATAACTTCATTTGATCTAAAAATTCATTTAATTCTAATCTTGATATATCTTCTTTGATATCCTTACTATATTTAATGATATTAGCATACGGTGGATGTGCGAATATAAAATCTATACTATTATCTGGTACTATCCCCTTTAAATTTGTGGAATCCGCTCTTATTAATTTCGGCTCATATAAATTATCACTTTTAAAGTTTATTCGCTCTTTTGCCATCTTTAATGCTTTTACATTTACATCTATTCCGTACTCCTTTTCTATTAAGTAGCTTTGTTTCTATCATTGTAGTTCCACTTCCGCAAAAAGTATCTAGTACAATTTCGCCTTCTTTTGTATATTTTAAAATTAAGTTTCTAGGAACTTGTGGTGAACAATTCCCTCTGTAATCTCCTTTATGTGTTGCCCAATTTCCTCTTTCTTTAAAAGACCATATAGTTGTTTCTTCTAACTCAAAATGTTCTGGTTTATATTTCAAATTCATTCCTCCTTTTAAAATGCATAAAGGGACAACTAATAAAAGTGCCCCCACAATCTTTTTATTTATATATATTAATCTTCTTCTGGAACTGGTAATCCCAATTTTTTCAATGGTATGTATTCAAAATAATATTGACATCTTACACTTATTATATAATCTAATACATCTTTGTATTGTGGCTTTTTGAACCAGTCACTTAATAAATAAACATATTCTACTTCAATATTTGCTCTTGATAACAATTTTTGATACTGCTTCTTTTTAAAATCACATGTCTGCAATTTTTCATCTACAGAACCTGCAACTTGTTGAAATTTACATTCTATAATAAATAGAGTATTATCGACTATAACATAAATACAGTCATCTGGTAATAATTGTTTTGATATTATTTCTTTCCAGTTTATATTGTACTCTTTCAAAAAATCATAAAATTGATGTTTTTTAAATACTCTAGCTACTAATTCATCTTTATAATATACTTTGTCCTTTTCTACTTTATATCCTTTTTGTTTATTTAAAAAAGTTGCTAAGTCTGTCTTACCTTCAAATGCTAATCCTGTCAATGTATTAGCTCCTCCGACTCCATCTTTTATCATTTCATTGCCTCCTTTATTTCTTCATATCTTTTTATTGATAAATCTAAATACTCTTTTTCTCTTTCTATTCCAATATAATTTCTTCCTAACTTGTATGCTGCAATTCCTGTTGTTCCGCTTCCACTAAACGGATCTAAAATTATATCATTTTGATTTGTAGATGCTAATATTATTTTTTCTAATATTTCTAATGGTTTCTGAGTTGGATGCTTTCCACACTTCTTTTCTGAAGGTTTTGTTAAGCTTGTAGTCCAAACATCCTTCATTTGTTTTCCATTATTCATTTCTTTCATTAATTCATAATTAAATTTATATTTACACTTTTTTATATCTTTTCTTGCCCATAAAATGGTTTCTGTTGAATGTGTAAATGTTTTACAAGCTAGATTTGGTGGCGGATTTGTTTTTTGCCAGATTATATTATTAATTATCTTAAATCCTTCTTCTTCAAGAGCCATTCCTATTGAATAAATGTTATGCAATGTTCCGCTTATCCATATAGTTCCATTATCTTTTAAAATTCTATAGCACTCTTTTATCCACCTTTTATTAAATTTATGTTTATATTTTAATGAATCAGACTCATCCCATTTTCCTTTATTTACTGTTACCATTTTTCCACCGACTACATGTTATTCCATCGTTTGATAAGAAGTATGGTGGATCTGCAAATATTATATCTACTGTTTTATCTTCAAACTTTTTTAATATTCTAAATGTGTCACCTTTTATTAATTTGAAATGCTCTTGATTATAATAGTATTTTCCTGTATACATTATCACACTCCATTATGTATTATAATTTGTTACTAATATCTCTGATATTTTCCCTCTTCCATTTGAATTTGCATTTATCATTCTACTTGCCTGTATTTCATTTATATTGAATCCTTGATATATATTATCAAAGAAATTATCTTCTACATTTATATTTTTAGGATTTGAATTACTTAGCATTAATTTTGCATTTTGCCCATTTAATTCTCTATAGAATGTTGCTAATTCTTTTTGATTTTCATCATTAAAATCTTCTTTTGTATATGATGTAAATCCTGATGTTACATTTAATGGTCTGTATGGTGGATCAAAGTATATAAATGTGTTCTCTGTTACATATTCCATACTTCTACTATAATCTCCATATTGAAATTGAACATTTTGTATTAATTGTGACAGTTGTCTTAAGTTTCGTTCATCACATATTGTTGGATTTTTATAGCTCCCAACTGGGACATTAAATTTTCCGTTTTTATTTACTCTATATAGCCCATTAAAGCATGTCCTATTTAAATATATGAATTGTGCTGCTCTTTGGACATTTTGCTCATCTCTTTCTAATTCATAATCATTATATTCGTTTCTTATATTGTAAAAGTAATTTTTTCTTTCTTCTTGTCCTAATCCTAAATATTCTGTTTCCATTTGCTTTAAGTTAGCTATTAATTCTTCTACATTGTTCTTTATAACATTGTATGAATTTATTAAATCTATGTTTATATCAAATGCATATACTCCTTGAATATCATATTTTTGTAATATATCTATTAAAACAGCTCCTCCACCTACAAATGGTTCTATATATCTTTCTATTATTCCATTTTTTAATTCATATGGGTAGAAATTGTTTAGCTGTGGTATTAAACTTCCTTTTCCTCCAGCCCATTTTACAAATGGTCTTATTTTCTCTGACATTTTCGTACCTCTTTATTGTATTTTTTGTAATCTTATCACATTTTTATAAAATTATCTATATTTTCAACAAATTAAAAACATTTTTTGTGACTAGTAAGTGAAAATGTCCCAAATTTTTAATTCGTTTGTAAATAAAAA
>CAQUBD010000034.1 GCA_948891265.1 uncultured Clostridia bacterium
AAGTGCCAGCAACTTCTCGCCCTTTTGAAATCAAGTTGTTTTGTTTTCGTAGTAGAACCAATCATCAGAATCACCTCTTCGTTCAACATACCGATTTCCAACTGCTTTAATCATTGCACACGATATCATCTCTTCATCGATATAATCGAGTGGCATATATTCAAAGCAGTTTTGCTCAAAATCTAGTGACCATTGATTAGTAGCAATGTAATCTTTAAAGAATTCTCTGTCGAACTGGTCTCCAATGTGTGCTTTAACATAAGTTATAATATCTTTACCATTTCCTGCATCAGATAATGCATGAATGAAAAAATCCCGAGTAAGAAATTCCTTAGGTACATCATTGAAAGACATATTACTATTTTTCATCGCATAAACAAAGTGACCAGGTGTTAAATCTTTTGTTCTTGTCCTACCTTCTTCATAAACATATATAGGAAGTTCACTTACAGTACCCTGCTTGAAATCTCCGTTTTCAAAGTGCCTACTAATCCTTCCAAATGCTGCCAAATCTGTTATCTTCATGTTTTTGTCCTCCTTTTCTATTTATAATACATGAAAATTAGTAATTCAATAAATATAGGAGGACTACACGCCCTCCCAAATTTTGGAATAGGGCTAAACATAATAAAATGTTGTCCTATCATGTATTATACCATAGTTTACTTAAAATATAAAGTTATGTAAAATCACTATGTTCACTTTATTAGAGATATGTATATAAAAAATAATAGTACAATAATATTTATAATAAAGCGAATAAGGTGAGAATATAAAAATTAACAAATACAATGAGTTTAGAGAACTAACATCAAAGAAAATTTCAAAAATAGAAAATGACAATAGATTAGTTCAAGACTTTGAATTGTTTGCATTTGCTAAAGTATTCAAGGTTTCAGCTGATGTATTTAATAAAAAGTTAGATAAATAGCAGTAAATATAATGTTTGCTGTTATATAAATGGAAAAAGTCAAAGTCCAAAACTTGTTACTTTATTACATATATGCGAAGGATTTGGAATCGAGTTAAATGAATTTTTTACAGATAAATTATTCAAAGATGTAGAAGAAGATTAAAATTTTATAAATTTTGCTCAAAAATGAATTTTAAAAAATCGTTTGACATATACTAAATATTGTAGTATACTATATTTAACTTAAGTTAAATACAAAAAAAGCATTATTCATAGATGTTCGAAAAAACTAAGTGTGCGGTAGCATTTAGTTTTTTCATTTTTATAAAAAAAAGATAATGTAGCTAAAACGGTAGTGCTACATCATCCCTTTTCGGTTAGCTAAACCTCATTTTGTCTATGGTTATTTGGTTTGTTGTCTTGTTTGGCTTGGTCAAGAGCTACTTGATTTAAGTGTTTTTCTTTTTGTAGTAGTAATTCCACCAAACGCCATACTAATTCAGCATTATTCATTTTTGTTCCTCCTTTCGCAAAGATTTCCTTTGAAAAGGATGTCGTTATTATATCTAATTATTCTATAAAAAACAATGAAATTTGTAATCTTTTTACAATTTTCTTGCACTTATTTTTTCAAAATCCTTTCAAAATTTGTTCATTGAAATTTCTAACATCACTTGTTACAATCTATTTATAATTTATTTTAAGTATTTTTAATTTTTTAGAAAAAAGGAAAAAAAAGGAAATTGATTATTACTAATTATGATAATATAATTCTTTTAACAAATAAATTTAAAAATGAGTATTTAATTGTAAATATTCATTTAGATTACTATGCTTAAAATTTATTAGCAAAAATTTAACCAATTACAAGGAGGTGCTTTTATCGTGTCAAATAAAGAAAGAATCATTGATTTATTTTACAATGAACATTTAAAACCTATTGATATTGCTTTAGAGCTAAATGTCAGCAATGCCTATGTATCATAAAAAAAGATTTTAGGTATCATGAAGAAAAGAATCAAAGGAAACAACAAAACAAACAAAAGCATAAAGAACAAACCATTGAATACATGAAATTAAAACAAAAATCTAATAGAGATAGTTATGAAGCTCTTAAAGCCCAACTGAAACAAGATGCCGAAGAACTATCTTATTATTTTGACATTTCAGATCGTAGTTTTAGAAAGTTTAATTCTAGTGCTTACAAGTATAATGCTAAAGAAAAAGATTTGAAATAGATAGAAAATTGACTGTTTCAATAGATGTTCCAAAAGTAGTTTATTAACCAAAAGGAGGTACAGTTAAAATGGATGTAAAAGAGCAATATTCTATCATGTTTACTAATTACCCAGATATTATAAACATTGAACAAATGCGAAATATGTTAGGTGGAATTAGTTTAACACTAGCCTATAGACTTATTAAGGAAAACAAAATAAAAGCCATTAAAATAGGTAGACAATATAAAATTCCAAAAGCTAATATAATTTCATACATAATCAATCAAAATTGAAAATAAATACATTTATACGAAAATAAGGAGATCATTTTATGATAACAGTAACAGCTACATTACAGCAAAAGAAAAATATTTATTATGCTGTTTTATATTATAAAGACGAATTTAATAATATACAACGAAAGTGGATTTCCACTAAATTAAAAGTAAAGAATAATAAGAAACTTGCAGAAAGAAAAGTTGAAGAAATAAGACATGAATATGAAAAAACTCTAAATGAAAAAACTACTATTTCTGGATTAGATATAAATAATAAGGCTAATATAAAATTTTGCGATTTTATGATAAATTGGTTAGATATTATAAAGCCTAGAGTAGTAAAAACAACCTATGCAGGTTATGAAAGAATTGTAAAAGGTAAAGTATATAATTATTTTAAGAAATTAGATGTTTCCTTAAAAGATTTAAAGCCTTATCATATTCAAGATTTTTACACAGAATTATATAATCTAGGCTTAAAAGGAAATACGATTCTTCGCTATCATGCTAATATTAGGAAAGCCTTACAATATGCAGTAAAATGCTAATTGATATTAACAAATCCAGCAGACAAGATAGACAAGCCTAAAAAAGAACAATACATAGCAACCTATTATAATAAAGTACAATTAAATGAATTGTTAGTTGCAATAAAAGATACACCTATTAAGTTGCCTGTTCTTCTAGCCTTATATTATGGACTTAGGCGAAGTGAAGCATTAGGTATAAAATGGGATGCTGTTGATTTTGAAAATAAAACAATTATTATAAGACATACTATTTCACAAACAAAAGTAGATGGTAGATTGCAAATTGTTGCAGAAGATAAAACTAAAAATCAATCAAGTTATAGGACATTACCTTTGATTCCAGAAATTGAAGAAATACTTTTAGAAGAAAAAGCAAATCAAGAATATAATAAGAAAGTATTTAAAAAATCATACTTAAATGACAATGGCTATGTTTGTGTAAATACAGATGGCTCTATATTAAAGCCTGACTATGTTTCACATAAGTTTAATCAAATACTAAAAGATAATAACTTAAAGTCTATTAGATTCCATGATTTAAGACACTCGTGTGCAAGTTTATTATTATCTAATAAAGTAAGTATGAAAGATATTCAAATATGGTTAGGTCATTCTAGTTATAATACTACAGCAAATATATACACTCATGTAGATGTAGAATCAAAACAAAATTCTGCTTTAGTAATTGGTAGTAGTTTGAACTTTACTGAACCTAATCAAGATGATGACGAAGAAGATGAAGAAATGGAGTTATAAAATAAAAATTGTTAGAAATGTTAGAAAATTTAGAAATTAAAAAATCCTTATTTAAGCCACTAAATAAAGATTTCATAAAAATAAAATGTTGTGAATTTTGTAGAACTTTTTGTAGAACTACAAAATTTTTTATAATTAAAACCTCAAGTACAATCTTACGAAACACTTGAGGTTCTAATGGTGCAGATGAGCAAATTGGTTATTTTGTAAGTGTCTATGCTGTAAGTGTTTGAGCTATTATCTATATTTTTTTAATGGAGTTTTAATGGAATTAGCACAATTTAACTTATAATAACAAAAGAACGTATGCTATTACACACACGTCCTTTTATCGAGTTTCCTATTAGTATTGTTATTTTACAATAACATAGGGTACTCCGCCAGGCAGAATTTGCCACATTTCTCTCGGCATACAGTATGCCATGATGTCAAGACCAATAGCCATTACCATAAGTTGTTCCATCCTCAGCTGTACGCCCGTCCACTCTCTATTATCCTTTGTCATACAGAGATTAAGGAAAGACCAGCCTTCCTTAAATTGCGCAGGCAGTTCAGCGACTAACGCTTTGATAGTTTTCTTCTGCTCTTGAAGCCGTTCAGGATGAAATCCATATTTGTGAACAATACCTTCAACGGCAATCATTCCCGTAGTGTCTTCGCCTTCTTTAAAAAGGCATTTAGCAAAAGCTTCTTCTACCAACTGAGCCATGTTTGTTGCACTAATTTTTTCTACCATTGTTGTTTCCTCCTTGCTCAATGAGCGATGTTTTTTTAGTTTCAACTCAAATAGAGTTTACTCTCTAATTATACATTATTTTACATAAAATTGCAAATTTTCTATGAAATAGATTTTGCCTCACGTTTTGCTTTAGGAAAAGCAATTATTTTGCTATTTTTTAAATGCTTTCTAAGTCCTTCAAGTTCTACTTTCATAAACTTATCTAGTACATGAGCATACGTTTTTTCAAGTTCTCTTACACTTGTTCCAACTAACTTTGATATTGTTAGTAAACTTATACCAGATTCAATGGCACGTGTTACAAATGTATGCTTTGTCATGTGTGCATTACAGCCCGTTATAAGATTTGTTTTAACTCCAGCTTCTCTGCATACTCTTTTAAAGATTTGATTTATTTGTGAAGGTATAATATAGCTTCCATCCTTTTTGCAAAATAATAAATGTTCACAATTACTAAGGTTATTGTTAGCAATAATTACTTGTTCTTCTAATATATCAATTAACTGTTCTTTATCAAATACATCAAAAGGAATAAAACGTGTAGCACTATTATTTGATTTTATATTTTTTCTTCCTGTTTTAGTGGTTGCACCCATAACAATTTTTCTTTCTTTATTTTTTGTAAGTGTTCTTTCTATAACAACTCTTTCTAATTCCCAGTCAATATGTTTTGTATAGTCTAAACCTCCTAATTCTCCACATCTTGCACCTATTAAAAAAGCTGTTCTTATTAAGTTTTTTACTGTTGTATCATCATAAGCTGATTTTGTATCTGTTATTATCGTATGTGTGTTTATGTATTGTAATAGTATTGCTTGTTCTTCTACTTCAAAAGCAATTACTTTTTTTTTATTTTCTTGCTTATTGGTATATCTATATAATTCATAGGGTTATCTGCAGTAGTAATAATTTTATCAAGTACAGCTTTTCTAAAAGAAGCATTTACTATATTATAAAGTTTATTAATATCACTTTGACTTTTTCCTTCATCTCTTTTTGACCTTAACAACTTTTTAATATCCTCGCTAGTTGCTTTTTGTATTTTTAGGTTTTCTCCAAGTATTTTTTTAATATATTCTATACTTTCAAGATTTCTGCCATAAGTGTTTTCGTTTATATCTCCATTGTTTAATTTTTCATCTTGTATATCAACAGCAATTTGAAATAGAGTAATGGAGCTTTTATCAAGATATGTTCCATTTTGAATTTTGGCAATAGCTTTATTTTTCTTATCTGTTGCATTTTTTTGTACTGTATCACTTCCAACTGTCTTTTTCTTGCCTTTTACAGATATTTGAGCAACATTTAATCTTCTACAATAAAATCTATCACAATACTTTAAACATTCTTCTTTACAGTTTTTACACTTATCGCATTTTAGATGGCCTATTCTGTTATTGCACGGAGTTCTGTCAGTACATTCTCTACAAATGGCACATTCGCCTCTTGTATCGAACTTTTTTCTTTTTACTTTTTGAATGGTAGAGTAAATACTACCTTCGCCATTTGCACGTCTTCCCATAATGAGCCTCCTTTCTTTGTCTATATATGACTATTTACAAATTCTCTAGTTTCTTGTGTTTGATAGCACATTAAGTCAAATAATATATTAAGAATTATCTGATTGTCTGTATATCTTGTTATTAGTTCTTCTGTGTTTAGGCTTTCCGCTTTAGCTTCTAGCATTTCGTCTAGTAATAAGCCAACTACATTTTTTAAGCCTTCCATTTGTCCTAATACTGTTTCGATTTTATCAAAATATTCCGCTTCTAAATTTTCTATAACAAGCCTCCTTTCAAATTTATAATAAGTTCCTTATCTTTAAATTATGCAATTTAATTTATATATTTTTTAAATATTTTATATTGTTGTTTATTATCTTAAAATATAAAAAGCCTATAACAACTTAAATATTAGGCGTTTATAGGCTTTGAAACATTAATTTAAAAATTATTTTTGGGAAATATGAATTTTTGAAAATTATTTGACATATAATAAAAAATATAGTATACTATATTTAACTTAAGTTAACAGTAGTCGAAACTGTTTAATGTCTGTGTATGTGTTTAGGGACACATACTTTTTTTATTTCCAAAATTAAAAAAAGAAGTGGCTAGGGAACCACTCCTTGATTAGCTCTTGCGACTAATCTTCAGTTTTTTGGTCATCAGATTTCTTATTATCTTTTGCAAGTAATAATACTATCAAACGCCAAATTAAGTCGAAACTGCTCATCTGTCTGCCTCCTTTCACAAAGATTTCCTTTGAAAAGGATGTTTCTATTATACTTTATTTATATTTTAAAAACAACAATTTTTCTTTAATTTCCACAAATTATAACACCACTTCTATTAGTACATTGCTAATAGGTTTTATATAAAATGTAAAATTACAATATTGTAAAAATAGCCCATTATAATACTGTAATAATATAGAAAATCGGCCGTATAAATTTGCTTTTTTATGTAAAATGTAGTATAATATAGATATAGGTTATTTTTCTTGACCTTTAGAAAATCATTAGTATTTCTGAAGGTCACACACCTTCAGAAATGGATTCATTAGGAGGTGCGTATAATGAAAGCATTAACAGTTTATTCTAAGGGAGAAGTCCATTTACGGCAATTATTGAGAAAATTGAATGATTACGGAGAAATAAATTGTGATTTTCCAACATTCTCAAAATTGTATGAAGAATGGCATAACAAGACTTTCCCTGGTTGCCCTGTTAACACAATGTCAGCTATATTTAGAGATGATTGGTTTTTAGAGTTTGTCATTTTCTTAGCCAATAAAGACATCTAAATATAACTGATTAAAGTGGACAAAAAGGAAGTAGTTGAGATTAGAAAGATTTCAACTATTTTCTTTTATTTTTTAATGGAATTGAAAATTAATTTTAATGGAGTTTTAATGGAGTAAAGCAAAATATTATATGATAATTTATGATATTTTGAGATAGATATAACAATCCACGGGTAGAACCCGTGGATTTTCATATAGGCCTATAAGGCCTTATTACAAGCCACCGCTTAAGCGGTACTAGTTTGACGGCTTTCGCCACTTTCGTTCGCGTTTTTATTACTTACTACCCTTTAAAAGGGTCTTTATATTCTTTTATTGTTAATTGATCTGACATCATATCTTCTTTCAATTGATTTTGTACATATCTATATACTGCTGTTTTGTTATTTCCTACTGTACTTACATAATATCCTGTACACCAAAATGCTCTGTTTCCATATTTATATTTTAAATTTGCATGCCTCTCAAATATTATCAATGTACTTTTTCCTTTTAAGTATCCCATAAATGATGATATGCATAATTTGGGTGGTATACTTACATACATATGTATATGGTCTGGACATGCCTCTGCATTTATTATTTCTACCTCTTTTCTTCTACATAATTCTCTCAATATCATTCCTATTTCTTGTTTTAATTTTCCATATATTTCTTTTCTTCTAAATTTTGGTGCAAACACTATATGGTACTTGCATTCCCATGTGGTGTGTGCTAAACTATCTGTGTATGGACTTTTCATACGTCCCACTCCTCTCATGATTAATATTTTTAGCCGTCAAACTTTAAATATTATATCATGTTTTGAGTGGGTATTTTTGTTACCTTGTGCAAAGCTATAAGCTTTCCGTTACCACGGGTATAACCCGTGGTTTACCCTTAAAGTTAAAAAAATAAATACTACCTTTAAAAGATAGTATTTACAACACTTTGAAATAAATTAAGATATTGTACGATAATTTACAATATCTTAAAAAAATTATAAAATTTGGTGCAGATGGCCGGAATCGAACCGGCACGGTTTATTCAACCGCAGGATTTTAAGAATTTAACGCTCCTCATCTTTTACCATTATATAACATCAATTAATCTCTTTTGATAACTAACCTTTTTAGCCTCTCTGTAAGAGATTATAGAACAAGTATTGTTAAATATGCAATAACAAACAAAAAATTTCTTTTCTAAAATTTTGAATTAAGTGTTAGAACTATGTTAGAACTTTTGATAGAATAACAGTCTAATTTACCATTGATATTAAAATATATAAGCAAATAGCCATTATTCTAAATCTAATGGCTATTTGCAAATCAACTTGACTGTATTTCAAGTCTAAGTGTCTTCTAAAAAATTATAAATTAAATTTATGTAAAATCAACAATTTTTGTAAATTTATGGTATAATGCAATTGTGCAGAAACTTTCTGCACAATTTAAAAAAAGAAGGTGAATTAATGTTAGAAGTTGATAAAAATCAATATAAAGAGATTTTTGAAAATATAAAAAATGAAATTTTGAAATCTCAATATAAAGCTATGCAAGTAGTCAATAGAGAACTTGTTTTCATGTATTGGAATATTGGAAAAATAATACTTGAAAATGCTAAGTGGGGAAATAAGTTTATTGATAATTTATCTGTTGATTTAAAGTTAGAATTTCCTACTATTAAAGGTTTCTCTATTAGAAACTTAAAAAATATGAAGAAATTTGCTGAAGAATATCCAGATTTTGAATTTGTGCAGAAAGTTTCTGCACAAATAACATGGTCTGATAATTTATTAATACTAGACAAAGTTAAAGAATTTGAAAAAAGAAAATGGTATATAAATGAAACAGTTAAAAATGGTTGGTCTTATGATATTTTAGATTGGCAAATTAAATCAAATTTATATGAGAGACAAGCAATTTCAGAAAAAGTAAATAATTTTCAAACTACTTTACCTGATGTTCAAAGTGATTTAGCAATGCAAACAATGAAAGATCCATATCTTTTTGATTTCATAGCTTTAAAAGGAAAAGTTAAAGAACTTGAAATTGAAGATGCTATGATAAATAAAATTAAAGATGTTCTCATTGAACTAGGTAATGGATTTGCTTTTGTAGGAAACCAATATAAATTAACCGTTAGTAATAAAGACTATTTCATTGATTTATTGTTTTATCATTTAAAACTAAAATGTTATATTGTTGTAGAATTAAAAGCAAGAGAATTTGAACCAACAGATGCAGGACAATTAAATTTTTATTTATCTGCAATAGATGATTTAGTAAAAGATGAAACAGATAACCCTAGTATTGGACTACTTCTATGCAAAAGCAAAGATAAGTTTACAGCAGAATATGCACTAAAAGACATAAATAAGCCAATTGGTGTTAGTGAATATAAAATATTACAAGATATTCCAGAATACTTACAATCTCAGTTACCTAAAGCTGAAGATATAGAATTGCATATTCAAGATATAGAAGAATAATTATATATTGTAATATACTAACCTAATATAATCAGCCAAAGATTTTGTTCTTTGGCTATTATTTTACTATTTAAAGCAACTTTCATCTATTAATGGAACAATATCTATTGCAGGTTCTTCATAGGGATGTACTTCTCTTAATTTTGATATTACTTCTTTAACTTTTTCTATACTACATCTAACTTCTAGTTTTTCTTCTTGAACAAATTCTAATTTATCTTTTTCTCCAATGTAAGGATTTGCACCTTCTATTGGCTTAAATGTCCCAATACATTTTGTTGCTATTGAACAATCTGTATAATTCCCAATTACCCCAGCACCAACATCACATATTGCATTTCGTACTTCATCTAAATTTTCTACAGGAATTGTTACAATTATTTTTACTTTATTAACATCAATATTCATAAGCTACCTCTTATTAATAATTTTTTATATGTCTTACCTCAATACTTGGTATTGTTATTTCATGAGGTAAATCAAATACAAATTTTACAGTATTAGCTACATCTTCTGGTGTAAGCCCTGTGTTCATAACATTGCTAGGCAATTCATTATTGGCTCTTTTATAAAAATCAGTTTGAATTAACCCAGGACATACATCAGTTATTTTTATATTATTCTGTGATAAATCATTTTGTATAGCCTTTCTAAACGCATTTGTACTTTGCTTTGTTGCGTTATATATTGGAAAAGGTGGTTCACACATTACTCCACTTTGAGAATTTATATTAATTATTTGACCATATCCTTGTTTTTTCATAATTGGAAATATACTTTTTATCATTCCGATTACACCAAATACATTGGTATCAATAACTTTTTTGATTCTACTTAGATTGTTCATTTCATTATATATAGGTTCTTCTGTTTTTGACATATCTCCAGAAATCCACATTCCTGCACAGTTAATTAAGCAATCAATAGTTTCATAATTTTGTCTAATATCATTAATAACATTTAGCATTTGTTCATCATCTGAAACATCACATAAATAATATTTTGAATTAACATTTAATGATAATTCTTTTAAATTTGTCTCATCTATATCTAATAATATTAAATTTTCATTTCTTAATAATTGTGCAATAGCTTTTCCTACACCATTAGCAGCACCTGTAATTATTACATTTTTCATATCTACACCTTCTTATAATAAAATTTTAGGTTAATTTCATGTCCACCATAATATTTTAGAATTTTCTGCATTCTTTTGTTTTCATCACCAGTTGCACAAGATACTATTTGTATATCTTTGTTTTCTTCTCGCAATTTTTCTATTAATTTAAAGAACACACCATATTTTCTATATTCTTCTTCAACAAACATTTGAGAAATCCATAAAACTTCGCCATCATTTGCCCAGTAAAAATATGAATATAAAATCATACCTACAGGCTTATTATCTATTTCTGCAACTAAACAATGAAATTTAGGATTATCACAAAAATAATCTTTATCAATATTTTCTTCTAAACCATTCGTTTGTTCTGTATCATTAACATTGTTTATTATATTGTTAGCATGTATTATGAATTCTTTATGTTTTTTATTCGCTTTTAACACTATTACTTCTTTCATTTTCTTTTACCTCTTTCTTTATATCATATCTAATAATAGCTGTAATTGTTGATGATATTACAAATAAGTCTGAAATTCCTGCTAAATATGCTTTAACAAAAAAGTCATAAATAATCCAAGATGTTAAATTTCCTAAAATTAACAATCTTACATATTTTTCTTTAGATTGCCTAAGGGTAAGTATAAACAATATAGATGCTATTATAGGTAGTAAGTCTATTAAACTATTAAATGTAGTAATACCTATTATAATCGATATAATTAAATATATTATTATTAAAAACTTTGGAGTAACTTTCCCTTTATCTTCTAATATTGTATTTATTATTATTTCTATTGCAACAATTCCACATGTCAATGCACCAACATATGCACCTAATAATATGTAACTTATTACAAATAAAAAATTTGAAACGACTATAGTTAACAATATTTGTTTTTTAGTATATTCCATATTATACTTTCATTAATTCGAATTTAATAACAGTATATATATTGTTTTAAAACTTATAGAAATGAGGTGTAGATATGGACAATACAAATTAAAACCTCAAGTATAATCTTACAAAACACTTGAGGTTCTATTGGTGCCGTTGGCGTAGTTATCTACAACTTGTAAAATATCTTAGGCTTTTTTTCTTATCATTAAAAAGTCAAAATTATCTCTATAAATTTCTTTTATAATTTTCTCATATGAAAATGTTATATCAATTTGATTATCCCCTTCATGATAAGAGTTTGCTATATAAAATTCATTGTTTTCTTTATTCAAACTTGTTATAACAATATAGTGTCCTTCTTGAGCAAATATATTAGGTTGTGGTCCAACTCCAATTATTGCCATATAGCCATTTTTTATCATATCTATTATAATTTGCTTCATCAATTCTGGATAATCGTAATTGACTTTCATTATTTTATATTCTATGTCCATTTTTTCTTCTATTAATTTGTTTAAACAATATATAATTGATACTCCATTAATTCCTTCAAAATAACCATCTGATAAAAAACCATACTCATTAAACAACATTTTTTTAGAAATGGAAATTGGATCTTCATTATATCCTAAACTTGCTAAAACAGTAGCTAATGAAGTAGGAGCACAACCATTTTTCTTTATTACCCAGTTAGTAGACTCTATTGGTTCAGTATATTCATATTGTTTAAATCTCATAGTTAAACGTCTTCCATATTTATTAGGCTCTATTAAATCATATTTCTTATTATTCAAATTAATCGCTCCTTATAATTAACATCTATTTAACTACTATTATATTAAAATTTAATATCTATTGCAATATATACTTTCTTTGAGAACTTTTCTATTTAAGGACTTTGGCTTTGCCACAAGTCCTAACCCCCTATATGTTATGACATGCTATCATAACATGGGGGCTCTGCGAGGCAATTACTCCTGAAAACAAAAAAATACCATCCTTTTCAGAATGATATTTGTATCGTCTGTTCAATTCAGTTCGAACAGATACGTCGTTGGTGCCTTAGCGAAGGACGTATGCGAAAAACGCCTTGCATAAAAACACTCTATTTTCCGTTTCAAAATTAGTTATAGCAATAGTTTCAAAGGAATGTATACTCACTTTTGAAATTTTTCGCCCTAACTGTTATTTTTAATTTAACATAACTTTTTATATTTGGCAATATTTTTTGAAAAGAATTTTAATATATATCATTATTTCCAAACTCTATCACAATTTTTAGTTTCTTTATCTTTGAATGCTTTAAACATATCTACATTATTCATATTAGCTATACTAAGTAAATATATAAAGCAATCTGCTAATTCTTCTTCAACATTATCATTATATTCTTTTGCTATATCTAAATGTCCCTTTGTGTTTTTCCTTATTGCTTTAGCAAGTTCTCCTAATTCTTCTAAAAACAACATCATTTCTCTTTCAATTGTAACTCCATCAAATCTTCTAGCTTTTTTCATATCCTTTATATATTTTTGAATTTCTGCAACAGAACTTTTTTCATTTAATAATTCCAATTTTTCTTTTAATTCCATATTTTACTCCTATAATTTTTTATACATCTTTGCTAATTTATTGGCTATCTCATAGCTTTTCTTATAAAACTCTAATGGTGTTAAATTTAAATATTCATATCTATACACCGATTCCAAAGTAATATGTCTATTAAAATTTGCCTGTTTTAAATTACGCACTGTCTCTTCCCAATCTATTGTTCCGTCAAACGGCAACAAATGTAAATCATCTGTCTTGTCATTATCATGTAAGTGTACTGCAAATATTCTATCTTTAAATTTACCAAAATCAAACTCGTCATTAAAGTGTACATGGCAATGTCCTGAATCATAACAAATTCCCACATTTTCATCTTTTATATTATCTATAACATATTCCAAATAACCTTTTATTTTTGTGTTTTCAAAAGCCACTTTTACATTCTGTTCTTTAGCATGATTTATTATCTTATGCAGTCTATTTAGTCCTATTTCATTATACATAGGAGCATCTTTTCCACTTGTTAAATGCATTACAACCATTGAAATATTGTGTTTTTTGCAATCGCTAATATCTTTCATATATTTCTCTACTAAGCTATCTCCTGTTGTTCCTTCTTCCCAAATAGAATTAATACCTTTATATGATAAATGTGCAAATACTATATTTAATCCTATTTTATTTATATATTCTATTTGCTCAGCCCAATTATGCTCATTATATTCATTACTTTCCCAATGAATAAAGATATTCCTAAATCCTGATTCTTTAATTGAATCTAGTATTTCAATATCACTTATTATCATTACTTACAATTACAGCTACCTCTTGCATATCTACACTTCCATTCTTAATCTATCTTCAATATATTTTATAGCATGTTGTCTAATATTTTCCATTTTTTGTCTTGTATCAATATTTTTATAATCCACTCTATTTACTAATCTGTTTATATAATCATTTTCATATAAGTACTTAAGTCCTGAAGTAAAGTTATAATCAAAAATAAATGCTATATAAGATACCCACATATCCATGTGTGTTTTTCTATCTGCTCTTAATATCACTTTACTACTCATAAAATCATTATAAATATTTTCACTAATTGTTTGTTTTTCTAACACATCTTCTGTTACTTCAGTATCAAAAATAGCCTCAAACTTTTCTATTTCTTTTACTCTAAAATTATCAGTCTTGTCAGCATCTCTTACTAATTTTGCATGTAATAACTCTTTTTCATTTAATCCTTCTTCTATTTTATACTTATTATGATTAAATATTGCTTTATATATTATATCATCATATTTGTCATCTTCTATAAATTTTCTAATTAAGTTCTCTTCAAATAATATTTTTACTCCATAATCTGCATGATCATTATTTTCCATATTATCTATAAAATTATCATATAGCTTTATTTGTTTAAATCTACCAATATCATGTAACAATGCTATCAGTTTTGCTAAAAAAATATCTTCTTCACTAAGATTTAAATCTCTTGCTATATATTCACTAGCTTTTACAACGCCATATGTATGCACTATCTTTAGTTTGTTTTTCTCATTTTCGGTGTCAAAATTTTTCAAATATTCTTTAAACTGCTTTTCAGCATTATTGATATCTAACATCGTTTATCTCCTTTTTAACCTCTACTATTTATTTTTTCTTTAGTGCCTTTTTGTTTTCTTTTTCTAATTGTTTTAAACTTTTCTTTGGTGTTGGTAAGTCCTCTGGCATAGTTCCTCCAAGTTCTTTTATTGTTTTTCTTATTTTTGAGCCAACTTCATAATGAGCTTTATTAGCTTCTTTTTCACTTTGAATATTATCTTTCTTTAATTTTTGCTCTGTTTGAGATATTCTAAATAAATTTGCTATAAGTTCATCACTTCCCATATTATCTAAAATATCTTCTCTATATCTTAATTCTTTTCTTTTAGCAATGTCATCAGCTGTTTCTCCATTATATAAGCCTTTATATCCACTATTGTGAAATTTATCAAAATTTTTCACTCCTGCATTTTTAGCTGTTTGATTAAGTGAATAATTGCCTTTTTTGGTTAAATTTCTTTGATAAAATCTCTTTTCATCTTCCGTTAACGAACTATATTCTTTTTCGCTAATTTCTTGCTTTCTGGTTTGAATTGCAAAATATGTCTGTGCAAGAGCAATAACTTTTTTTCTTGTATCTCCATTTTGTGCTATTAAATAGCAAGCATAACGTGTTAATTTGTAATCTTTAATCATTACTTCAGCATTATTTGCACGTTTTGACAACTTGTCGACGTCGACAAAATGTTCAAATTCACTAATATCACTATTTTTGCAAGATTCTTTTGCTTTGTTTATAACATTTTCAAATTTTCGCCATTCTTTATAATTCAAAACTGATTGCAATTCTCTAGCATACCAGTATTCTATTCCGTTTTCATCAATATGTTTTATATCTTCAAAACTTTTATTGGTATAATTTTCTTTTTTATCTAGTTCATTCATTTGAAATCATCTCCATTTCTGTTTGTTTGATATTTTATTACAATACTAGACTAATTGCAACCAATTTACAAAAGTCTGTTTTATTTTTCTAATTCTTCAAGATAATATTCCATATTCGCTTTTATCTTTTCAAATATTTTTAAAGAATATAACAAAATATCTTCAAGTGTACAATTTGTATCTAAATTAGCATTATGATATTGATTTATATAATCTACAATTGTTTTCTTTTCTTCATACCTTATAATGTTTATTGCATCTTTATTTGCCCAGTCATGTAATATAGATAAATGAACAAAAGCACATGCAAATTTATATGATATATATTCCCATCCAAAACCTATCTCATTAGCAAAATCTACCATTTCTCTGTCAGTTAATCTTTTATTCTGTGAATTTTTCCATTGAATATTCTGAAAAAAATCTGATAATAATTGTTCTCTATTAATTCTATTTTGTTGTGATAAATATAATGTTCTAATATACAATTCTAATTCTTCTCTTAGTGTACCTACTACTTTTTTATATAGTTTACTTTCATATAGCAATTTAATGGCTTTTTCATTTTCATTAGAACTATTTCTAACTATATCACAATATTTTTTTATATCATTTTCCATTAAATTGTTCCCTTTCTTATAAATTCATTAAAAATGATATTACTAATCTTCTTACCTTGACTATAAATATATTCATCATTTCTATAATCTTTATCTTTAAAATCTTTGATAAAAATTGTTAGAATATAATTTCCATACTTAGTCGATACAATACCTCCATCATTTCTAACAGATTGATATTTTCCACTTTTAGTAACTATATAATTTACAATTGGATTTTCTACTTCTTTATAAACTTTGTCTATTCCATCTCCAACCATTTCATGATATTTTTGGTTTTTTATTATATCTATTATTTCTTGTGTTATATCTTTATCAAATAGCTCATAATCATTTAATTGTTTCCATACTAAATAATAATCATAAGCTGTAGTTTCTGAAAATACTTCATCTTCTACTGATTTAAATTCACTATATAATTTTGTATCTTTACAGCCAATATTTTCTATCGTTTTATTTATTTTATCTATTCCTAAAAAGTCAATTAACATATTAGTTGCTACATTATCACTTATAATCATCATTAAAGTTGCAATATCTAAAACAGGAAGGTTTATGCCTTTTGATAAATATCTCATTACACCACTACCATTTACATAGTGTTTATCTAAATATGTAAGCTCCGTTTTTCTATGTATCGTTCCATTACTTATTTGATTAAATAATTCTACTAAAATAAATATTTTTATACAACTTGCTGAATTATATTTTTCTTTTTCATTTATTTTTAATATATTTCCATTTAAATCATCATAATAAACTGCTACTTTGCCATCAAAATTAACTAAACTATCTTTTATTATTTTTTCGATATTCATAACTAACTTCTCCAATCTTTAAAATATCTTTAATTTGTCTTATTTATACCACAAAGTTCCTATAAAAACAATTATTTTACAAATATTAGCATTAAAAATATAGTAAGGCTGTTACTCTTTCTGCGTAACAACCTTAATCATTATCTGTTTAAATTTTTATCTTTCTTTTTATTTTTAGTAATATCTGTTTTTTCTAATTCTTTCATTTGCATTTCAAATTTTATAACTTCTTTAACCTTTGGTGTATCTTCTAAAATATAATTTGCTGTTTTTAGATTTTTTCTGTACTTATTTAGAATTGTAGTGCATTCATTTCGCTTTTCTTTATATTCTTCTATTACTTTATCATCTGTGCAATTTCTTAGCTTATTTCTGTATTTTTGTCTTAAATTAGTAACATTTTCAATATCTTTTTCAGTTTGTTCAATATAACTTTTCACATCTTCTGTCGTTTTTAGTTTTTTTGTTACTATAATCTTAATTTCATTAGAATATCGTTCCATTTTTCTTACTTCTTGTTTCATTTCTGGAGA
>CAQUBD010000035.1 GCA_948891265.1 uncultured Clostridia bacterium
TAAATATTATTATAAAAATTTTTAATTTATATTTTAAAAAGTGTCGGGTAATAAGTTTTTGTATCTTAGTATAAAGAAAAAATCCTGAAACTTAAATGGACATTATATTGAAACTATTATAAAAAAATGATAAAATAAAAAACATAAAGAAGGTGATTATATGACAATATCAGAAGCAATAAGAAAAGGAATGATAGAACTAAAAAATAGCAATATAGAATCTCCAAAATTAAAATCAAGACTACTAATGCAATTTATATTAAATAAAACAAGACAATATGTAATAGTAAATGACAAAAAGGAACTTAATATAGAGGAAGAAAAAAAATATTTTAATTCAATCTTAAAAATGAGACAAGGATTCCCCTTAGAACATATAACACATCAAAAAGAATTTATGAAATTAAATTTCTTCGTAAATGAAAATGTTCTAATACCAAGACAAGATACGGAAATATTAGTAGAAGAAGTAATAACAATTGCAAAAAGAATAAATGCAAAGAAAATATTAGACTTGTGTACAGGAAGTGGAGCAATTGCAATATCTTTAGCCAAATATCTTCCAGCAAGTGAAATTACAGCAATAGATATAAGTAACGAAGCACTTAAAATTGCCAAGAAAAATGCTATAAGTAATCAAGTAGAAAATCAAATAACATTTATTAATACAGATATGTTTACAAATTTAGCTAGTCAAAAATTTGATATAATAGTATCAAATCCACCATACATAAAAAGAAATGTAATTGAAAGTTTAGATAAAGAAGTAAAAAAAGAACCATATATTGCATTAGATGGTGGAGAAGATGGATTAGATTTTTATAAAAAAATAGTAAAGGAATCATACGA
Organism: uncultured Clostridia bacterium; assembly: GCA_948891265.1. Taxonomy (GTDB): domain Bacteria; phylum Bacillota; class Clostridia; order TANB77; family CAG-508; genus CAG-269. Next base: position 850 of record CAQUBD010000035.1, read on the forward strand.
ATTTTTAAAATATAGAGGATATTTATGTTTAGAAATAGGATTTGACCAGAAAATAGATGTAATAGAGATTATTGAAAATGAAGAGAAATTTGAAAATACATATTCTAAAAAAGATTTATACGATAATGATAGAGTTATTGTAACACAATTAAAATAAAGATAAGCATATTCAAAAAGTATAAATTGTAACGTTAGCCAATATATAAGAGCAAATGTAGAAAGGAGGAAGAGTACATGTCTTTTTCATCAGATTTAAAAAAAGAACTTAGCAAAATTAATAATTTAAATAAGAAAAATGAATTAAAATATGAACTTATAGGATATTTGATTTCTAGAAATTGTAGTGTATCAAAAAATAATGTAAGATATGCTACAGAAAGTGATTATAATATAAATAGATTTTCTAAATTGTTAAAAAATTTAGATATAAATCATAAAATAGAATTCGATGGAAAATCATTTATTATTATTCTAAAAGTAAAAGAACTGTTAGAAAAAATAGAAGAAATAAAAATAGAAGAAACAAAAATTAAAATCAACAATGTATATAATATAAATGATAATGAAAAAAAATCAGTTATAAGAGGAGCTTTTTTAGGAGCAGGGTCAATTAATAATCCAAATAGGACATATCATTTAGAGATTAATTTATCAAACCAAGAGAATTTAAAGTATTTGTTAAAAATATTAGAAGAAGTAAATATAAAATGTAAAAAGTTAGAACAAGAAAAAAAATATTCAATATATATAAAAGATGGTGAAGATATTTTCGAATTTATTGCATTACTAGGAGCAAATTCAAGTGTATTAAAATATGAAGATATTAGAGTACAAAGAGAAATGAGAGGGAAAATTAATAGAATAGTAAATTGTCAAACTGCTAATTTGAATAAAACAATAAATGCATCTGTTGAGCAAATTGATGCAATCAGAAAATTGCAAGTAAACAATCAATTTAACAAACTAGATGAAAATTTAAAAGAAATAGCTATGTTAAGATTAGAGTATCCAGATATGTCTTTAGTTGAACTAGGAAAAAAACTTAAAAATCCATTAGGTAAATCAGGAGTTAATTATAGACTTAAGAAAATTGTTCAGATAGCAGAAGAAATGTAAACAAATAAGAAAAAATTTTATAAAATAGATATTATAAAAGATAGGTTAGAGAGTGTGAAAATAAATATGGAAATAGGCATATATATTCATATACCTTTTTGTGTAAAAAAGTGCGACTATTGTGATTTTGTATCATATTCAAATAAATTTAATTTACAAGAAGAGTATGTAGAAAAGATAATTCAAGAAATAGAGGATAATAAAAAGATTTTAGAAGATAATGATATAACTACAATATATATAGGGGGAGGAACTCCATCTTCAATAAAACCTAATTTAGTTAAAAATATTTTGAATAAAATATATGAAATAGCAAAAATAGAAAATACAGATAATATAGAAATAACAATTGAAGTAAATCCAGGAACTATAACAAAAGATAATCTACAATTGTATAAAAATTGTGGAATAAATAGGCTAAGTGTAGGACTTCAGAGTACAAATAACAAAATATTAAAAACAATTGGACGAGTTCATAGTTATGAACAATTTTTAAATACATATAATTGGGCAATTGAAGTAGGGTTTGAAAATATAAATGTAGATTTAATGCTAGGTCTTCCAAATCAGACAATAGTGGATTTAAAAGAAAGTTTAAAAAATATAATAAATTTAAATCCAAAACCACAACATATTTCTGTATATTCACTAATAGTAGAGGAAGACACTGAGATTGAAAGAAAAATAAGGAATGGAATTTTAGAATTACCAAGTGAAGAGGAAGAAAGAAATCAATACAAATATGTGAAAAATTACTTAGAATTAGATGGGTACAAACATTATGAAATATCTAATTTTGCCAAAGAAGGATACAAATCAAAACATAATATGAATTGTTGGGAACAAAAAGAATATATTGGATTTGGACTTGCAGCACATTCATATATTGATAGATGTAGATATTCAAATACTACAGATTTGAAATCATACTTAAATAATGAAAGCAAATATATAAAAGAAATACATGAAGAACAAAGTATAGATGATATGAAAAAAGAGTACATGTTGTTAGGATTAAGAAAGCTTGAGGGAATTAGTATTTCAAAATTTAAAGAGAAATTTGGAGAAAATCCAATTTATCTATTTAGAAATGAACTACAAAAATTAGTAGAAGAAGAATTAATAATTATAGATTTAGATAATATAAAACTAACAAGCAAAGGGCTTGACTTGGCAAATTTAGTTTGGGAAGAATTTGTGTAATTAAGTCAGATGCTAAGGATTTGATTGTTACAGTTGACTTATGCAGAATTTGTGAAACAAATTCTACTTACATTAAATTGGGAACAAAAATTTGAATAAGGATAAACAAAGTGAAGCGGAGTGAAAGTAAGAGAAAATGAAAAATATTAAAGATTATAATTTAGAAGAATTAAAACAAGAATTAATAAATATAGGAGAAAAGCCATTTAGAGCAGAACAAATATTTAAATGGATTTATCAAGAAAAAGTAAAAGATTTTGACGAAATGACAAATATATCATTAGATTTAAGAAAAAAACTAAAAGAAAATTACACAATGTGTAATTATAATATTTTAAGAAAGCAAGAATCAAAAGATGGAACTATTAAATATCTATTTGATGTATTAGATGGAAATGCAATAGAGAGTGTGTTAATGAGTTATCATCATGGATATAGTATATGCGTATCATCACAAATTGGATGCAAAATGGGATGTAAGTTTTGTGCTTCAACAGGAATAAATTTTATAAGAAGTTTGACTTCTGGAGAAATTGTTGAACAAATTTTAGCTGTAGAACAAGATACAGGGGTTAGAATATCAAATGTAGTATTTATGGGGATAGGAGAGCCTTTAGATAATTATGAAAATGTTGTAAATGCAATTAGAATTATAAATAATCCTAAAGGATTGAACATTGGTGCAAGGCATATTAGTGTATCTACTAGTGGACTAGTTCCAAAAATTTATAAATTAGCAGAAGAAAATATTCAATGTACATTATCAATTTCCTTACATGCTACAAATAACGAAAAAAGAAGTAGCATGATGCCTGTAAATAATAGTTATCCAATACAAGAATTGATACAAGCTTGTAAAGATTATATTGAAAAGACGAATAGAAGAATTTCTTTTGAATACGCTTTAGCTAAAGATAATAATGATAATTTAGAAGATGCAAAAGAACTTGTCAAACTATTAAAAGGAATGCTTTGTCATGTAAATTTAATTCCAATTAATAAAATTGAAAACGGAGCATATTCAAAAAGTTCTAATGAAAATATTATGAAGTTTAGAGATTATTTAAATGACCATGGGATTGTTGCAACGATTAGAAGAGAATTAGGTTCTGATATTGATGCCGCTTGTGGACAATTAAGAAGAAAAAATTTGAAATAAATACATCTATATAACAAAATGTTTTTTTAGAGATTGCCATAAAAAAATTGTAAATTTTTATAAGATATGTTATAATAAAAGTATAGTAAAAATACGGAGGTAAAAAATATGTTTGAAAGTAAATATAGTAAAGTACTAACGATTATATTAATAATAGTAATAGTAGCCATAGTTATACTGTTAGCATTCTTGACATTTGACTATATAAAAAAATTTAGTACAACAAAACAGGCATCAGATTTTGTTGAAGAATATGAAGGAAATATTAATACAGGAGATCAAAACAATAATATAGAAAATGAAGTTGATGGAAATTTAACATTAGATAATTCAGAAACACAAATATCAACAGGAACAAATAATGGAGGAACATCAACTAAAAAGAAATATAAAGGATATACAGTAGCAGGAACTATGAAAATACCTGCAATAAATCTTGAATATCCAATATTAGAAGAAGTATCACCAAAAGCTTTAGAAACAGGAGTAGTAGTTTTATACCCAAATGGAGATAATATTAATTTACCAGGAAATACAGTAGTAATAGGACATAATTATAGAAATGGATTATTCTTTTCTAATTTAAAAAAATTATCTAATGGAGCCAAAATATATGTAACAGATTTTAGAGGAACAACTATAACATATGAAGTTTATAATAAGTTTGAAGCAAATCAAGGAGATACATCATTTTATTCAAGAGATACAAATGGACTAGCAGAACTAACTTTATCAACATGTACAGATGCAAGTAATGATCAAAGAACAATTATTTTTGCAAAACAAATTTAAATTTTAAGCTACAGTATTTTCCGTTTTATCCAATATATGCAAATGCAATATCATATTCAGTAAATCCGGATTCTATTTAATAAAAATGAGCACAAGTCATAAATTAGGACTTGTGCTCGCTTTTAATTATCAGAAAATATTATAACAATATAAACTAGTTTTATACAAAATTTGCAAAAAATACTTTTAAAATAATATAAAATGTTATACAATATAAAAAATAGAAATAAGAGGAGAAAAGCATGAACAAAAAATGGCAGATATATGAAACAGATGAAGCAGAAATTAATAGAATATCAAATAAATATAATATAAATAAACTGCTATCTTCAATACTTATAAATAGACAAATAGAAGAACAAAAGATAGAAGTTTTTTTAAGCCCAACAAGACAGAATTTTCATAATCCATTCTTAATGCCAGATATGAACATTGCTGTAGATAGAATAATTAAAGCTATAGAAAACCAAGAGAAAATTATAATATATGGTGATTATGATGTGGATGGAATAACCAGTATAACTGTTTTAAAAAGCTTTTTAGAAGATAGAGGAATACATGTAGGACAATATATTCCAAATAGATTAGAAGAAGGATATGGGTTAAATAAACCAGCTATAGATAAAATAGCAAAGGAAAAATACAATTTGATGATTACAGTAGATTGTGGTATTTCAGGAATAGAAGAAATAGAATATGCAAATTCACTTCGGAATAGAAACAATTGTAACAGATCATCATGAAGTAGGAGAAATTTTGCCAAATGCTTTGGCTGTTGTAGATGCTAAAAGAAAGGATAATGAGTATCCTTGCAGAGATTTAGCAGGTGTAGGAGTTGTATTTAAATTGATACAAGCACTTCGGAATAAAATTAGGACTAGAAGAAAAAGAATATTTAAAATATTTAGATATTGTATGTGTGGGAACAATATCAGATATAGTACCATTAGTAGATGAAAATAGAGTTATAGCAAAATTAGGTCTAATGCTAGTTAAACAAACCAAAAATATGGGATTAAAATCATTATTAATGTCTTCAGGATATAAAAATATAGATTCAAATACAATATCATTTGGAGTAGCTCCAAGAATAAATGCATGTGGAAGAATGGGACATGCAGAACAAGCTTTAAAGTTGTTTTTATCGAAAGACATATATGAAGTAAATGAATTAACTAAAACATTAAATGATTATAATACATTAAGGCAACAAAAAGAAAAAACGATCTATGAAAATGCAATAAATCAAATTGAAAACAATAAACTATATGAAAAGAGTGCTATAATAATAGGTGGAGAAAATTGGCATCATGGAGTAATTGGAATAGTATCTTCAAAAATTACAGATTTATATTTTAAACCAAGTATTTTATTATGCTATGAAGATGACTTAGCAAAAGGTTCAGGAAGAAGCATACCAGGATTTGATTTACATGAAGCTTTAATGAAATGTCAAAATTCTATAGAAAGATTTGGCGGTCATAGTATGGCAATAGGAATTACAATAAAAAAAGACAAATTTAAGGAATTTTCTGAACAATTTGAGGAAATAGCTAAGGAATCTAAAATAGACGAAATAATTCCAATTATAAATATTGATGGAAAAATAAATTTAGGTGATATAAATAGAGAAATTGTTGAAAGTTTAAAACAATTAGAGCCATATGGAGAAGGGAATAAAACACCAATATTTGCATTTAAAAATTTAAAAATAGATTCGATTAGAGCACTATCAGAAGGCAAACATATAAAAATGACTTTAAAGGATGGAAATTCAATTATAAATGCAATTGGATTTAATTTAGGATATTTAGCAGATGAATATAGAATTGGAGATAAACTTGATGTAGTTGGTACTTTAGAAATTAATAGTTTTAATGGTGTTGATAGTTTGCAAATTGGAATTAAAGATGTTATGAAATCAGTTTAAAGTGTGCCAAAGGGGACGTCCCTTTTTGTCACACTTTGATAAAATAACAACGGCTATATAAAATAGCCGTTTAATTCCCAGAAAGGATTAATCAAGTGTTTTATTAAAAACTTTTTTGATATGATTATTTGTACATTCTTTCTTTGAATAGTCAATTGCATCTTTAAAATTAGTAATAGTAGCAAATACTAAAAGAGAAAAAATAACAAATGACAAAAAGGCTAATACTGCAAAAAAAGAATCGACAATTCCAGAAAGAAAACAGAAAATGACGAATGCGAGTAGTGTAATATAAGAAAATACTAAGCACCAAACGCCATGTTCAAACCGTAATTTTACAGAATCACTCATAATCAGAGTCTCCTTTCTTAATGTGAGCTAAATAAGCTTTAGCTAGTTTACGAGTTATTTGAAGATTGCTTTTCTAAATAGTAATCTACCCCCTTTGCCATACCATATGCTATAAAGCACTGTGTACTAATGTAAAGTGCTAGGCTTGAATAAGCAAGTACAATTAGGGAGCACACAATTGGCCAGAAGCCAAGAGTGGAATCAATGTAATTCTTGTATAAAACTAAACAAGGAAACACTGAAAAGAATACACCTCCTAATAGAAGGATAATACCACTTACAAGTTTAAATCTCCGCATTTTAGTAGAAAATAACATAAATTTCCTCCTTTTACAATTAATAAATTTAATACATTACAATTATATAATTATTTACATAAAATGTCAAGGGAGAAAAATAAAAACTTGTGTCAATATTGACACAAAAACAAAATAAAAGGGGAGTCGCAATTATCCCCAAAGAGGTGAAATAAATGCAAGAAAATAATAAAGAAATAACAATACAAGATGTAATATCAAAAAAGAAAGAAACAACAAAAAAAGTAGATTCAAAAGCCATAATGAAAGCATATAATTATGCTAGTCAACATCATGGTGATCAAAAAAGACGCTCAGGTGAGCCATATATAATACACCCAATAAATGTAGCATACATTTTAGCAGGTGTAGGCTTAGATGAAGCTACAATATGTGCTGCTCTTTTACATGACGTTGTTGAAGATACAGATGCAACAGATGCAGATTTAAGAAGGGACTTTAGTGATGAAGTTGCAGATATGGTTGCGGGTGTTACAAAACTTGGAACAATGATGTTTACAACAGTTGAGGAACAACAGGTAGAAGATTATAGAAAAATGTTTTTAGCAATGGGAAAAGATATAAGAGTAATTATTATAAAACTTGCAGATAGACTTCACAATATGAGAACTCTCAAATTCTTAAAGAGAGAAAGACAAATTGCAAATGCTAAAGAGACGATGGAAATATATGCACCACTTGCAAACCGTTTAGGACTCTATTCTATGAAATGGGAACTTGAAGATTTATCATTCAAATACTTATATCCAGAAGAATACCATGAATTAGTTGAAGGTATAAATAAAAAGAGAGAAGAAAGATTAAAATTTATAGAAAAAATAATGGACGATATACGTGTTCAACTAAAAAAACAGCATATTGATGCAGAGGTAACAGGAAGAGCAAAACATTTATATAGTATATATAGAAAAATGCAAAGAGATGATAAAGGATTAGATGAAATATATGATTTATTTGCATTGAGAATACTAGTAAATTCAGTTAAAGACTGTTATTCAGCATTAGGCGTGGTACATGAAATGTATAGCCCTATGCCAGGTAGATTTAAAGACTATATTGCAGTGCCAAAACCAAATATGTATCAATCAATACACACAACACTATTAGGTGAAAAAGGAACACCATTTGAAGTACAAATTCGTACATGGGACATGCATAGAATCGCTGAATATGGAATTGCAGCACATTGGGCATATAAAGAAGCTAATTTTATGGGAAAAGGAAAACAAGTTGTAAAAGTTGAAGAAGATAAATTAGCATGGCTTAGAGAATCGCTAGAATGGCAAAGAGATATGCAAGACCCACAAGAATTCTTAGAGACTTTAAAAACAGAATTATTTGAAGATGAAGTATACGTTTTTACACCCAAAGGAGCTATAAAAGTATTACCAAGGGGTGGAACTTCAATAGATTTTGCATATGCAATACATGAACAAATAGGACATCATATGACAGGATGTAAAATAAATAGTAAAATGATGCCCATAATAACGCCACTAAAAAGTGGAGATATTGTTGAAATAATAACATCTGACAATTCAAAAGGACCAAGTAGAGATTGGCTAAAATTTGTAAAGAGTACAAAAGCAAAAAATAAAATTCAAAGTTGGTTTAAAAAAGAACAAAGAACAGAAAATATAGAAAAAGGAAAAGACTTAATAGAAAAAGAACTAAAAAGAATTGGATTTGCACATTCAGATTTATTCAAAACAGAATATATTGAACCAATGTTAGATAGATATAAATACAAAGACTTAGAAGAAATGTATGCAGCGGTTGGATTTGGAGCAAATTCAGCAGGAAAAGTAGTTGCTAGAATTCTGCAAGAATATAGAAAAGAACATGAAGAAGAAAATATAGAAGAAAAAATAGAACAATTAAATAAACAAAAATCAAGAAAATCAAAAGCTTCAGGTTCAGGAATTGTTGTAAAAGGAATAGACAATTGCTTAGTAAAATTATCAAAATGCTGTAATCCACTTCCAGGAGACGAGATAATAGGATATATAACAAAAGGAAGAGGAGTATCTGTTCACAGAAAAGACTGTGTAAATGTAGAAGACTTATTAACAGAAGAAAATAGAATTATAGATGTTAGATGGTATGAAGAAGCAAAAGAAAATTATAATGTAAATATTGAAGTTTTAGCTAATGATAGAAATGGACTATTAGTAGAAATATTGAATGTAATAAAAGATACTAAAGCAAGTTTGATGGGAGTTAATACTAAAACTACAAAAGAAAGAATTGCAATTATTGATTTAAATATCGAAGTTGAAAATATTGAAGAGCTAAATAGAGTTATTAGAGCTATTAAAAAAGTTGATAGTGTTTATGAAGTTAGGAGATAATGTCCCATTGGGGACGTTTCCTTTTGGGACATTTTTGTCCCATTGGGGACACATCTTATTTGAAACAGAAAACTTGTATTTATAGTAATAATGCAAAAGGGGAGAATTTAAAGTGATTTTAAAAGAACTAAAGATTAATACTTGGATAGGTGATCCAACAAATTGTTATATTATATTTGATGAGCAAAGTAAAGAAATAATGGTAATAGATCCCGCTGGTGATGTAGATAAAATAGAAGATTTAGTAAAAAATGTTTTTAAAGGAAATTTAAAATATATCTATCTTACTCATTGCCATGGAGATCATATTGGTGGAGTTAATGAATTAAAAAGGCGTTGTGGTGGAAAGATTTTGATTCATAGAATTGATGCTATTGGATTAAATAATGTTGATATTAATTTGTCTGAATATATTGGATTACCAGAAATTGAACTAGAAGCGGATTCTAGAATTGATGATAATGATTTGATACATCTAGGAAACTTACAATTTAAAGTAATTCATACGCCAGGTCATACTGCAGGAAGTACATCTCTATATTGTGAAAAAGAAAAATGCCTGTTTTCAGGGGATACAATTTTTGCAGGAACTTGGGGAAGAACTGACTTACCAACATCTAGTAGAGAAGATATTATGAACTCAATTACAAATAAAATATTAGTTTTACCAGATGATACATTTATTTATCCTGGGCATGGAAAGGCTACTATGCTTAAAGATGAGAAGCCTATTTATCTAGAATTAAAACCTAAAATGTGGTAAAATAGGAAATTTAGGATGGAAGATTTTTTACTGATAATATTTTTGTAAAAAATGAAATTTAAATGACAAAATTACTTGAAAGCATAGTAAAACAATGATATAATTTAAAATGTAGCTAAAAATCTGATTAAGTACAAGGAGGCCAAACATGACAAAGATTTCAAAAGAGTTTTATGATTATGGATTTAAACTTGATGGGGAACGTAATCGGATAGATATTATTAATCCATATAATGAAAAGGTTTGTGAGATTTTCTTTTTTGGAAATGGAGTTTTGATTATGTCTAGAGAACATGTCTGGACAGCAAAAGGAATATTAGGAATATATCCTGGACCAAGAATTGAATGTTTTTGATGTACTTATAAAAGGGGAATAGACATTCTATTCCCTAATTTTTGAATAATGTAAAAATATAGAATAGACAAGAATTGAAAGGAGACGAAAATAAAATGATAAATAAAACACAACCAAGGACTTTAGCAGGATTTATGGAATTAATGCCAAATGAACAAATATTATTTGAGCAAATGAGACAAAAAATAGAAAAAACATATCAAAAGTTTGGATTTTTGCCACTAGACACGCCAATATTAGAATTATCAGAAGTATTACTTGCAAAAGCTGGCGGAGAAACGGAAAAACAAATATATAGATTTGAAAAAGGTGATACAGATATATCAATGAGATTTGATTTAACAGTACCACTTGCTAAATATGTAGCAAAAAATTATGGAAATTTAAGTTTTCCATTTAGAAGATATCAAATTGGAAAAGTATATCGTGGAGAAAGGACACAAAAAGGAAGATTTCGTGAGTTTTATCAATGTGATATAGATATTGTAGGTGATGGAGAATTAAGCATAATAAATGATGCCGAGCTGCCAAGTGTTATTTACAATGTATTTAAAGAACTAGGATTTGAAGATTTTACAATTTGTATTAATAATAGAAAAATTTTAAATGGATTATTTGAGAGTTTAAACCAAAAAGAAAATGCTACAGAAATTTTAAGAATTATTGATAAAATCGAAAAAATAGGAAAAGATGCTATAATTGAAGAATTAGAGAAAATAGAAGTTTCAAAAGAATCTATAGAAAAAATAATGAATTTTATTGAAATAGATGGAACAAATGATGAAAAACTTCAAAAATTGCAAGATTTGGATATAGAAAATGAAACATTTAAATTAGGATTAGAGGAATTAACACAAGTTGTAAAATATGTTAGATTATTTGAAGTTCCGGAAAGTAACTTTAAAGTAGATTTAACAATAGCAAGAGGATTAGATTATTATACAGGAACAGTTTATGAAACATTTTTAAATCAATATAGAGAAATAGGAAGTATATGCTCAGGAGGAAGATATGAAAGCTTAGCAGAATTTTATACAGATAAAAAATTACCAGGAGTAGGAATATCAATTGGATTAACAAGATTATTTTATAAATTAAATGAATTAAATATAATAAAAGCAGAAAAGAAATCTGTTGCTGAAGTTTTAATTGTTCCAATGATTGAAGATTTAACAGTTCCAATAAAAATAGCAAATGACTTAAGAAGTAATAATATTAATGCAGAAATATTTTTAAATGATAAAAAGTTAAAAGCAAAAATGAAATATGCTGATAAACTGGAAATTCCTTTTGTTATAGTAGTTGGAGAAGATGAAGTTAAATCTGATGTTGTTAAAATAAAAGATATGATAACTGGAAATGAAAAAGAATGCCAAATTCATAATATTTCACATCTAATAAGACTTATTGAAAAAGAATAAGAAAACACTGTAAAAAATTCTTTATAATTTTTTATATGGAATACAAATAACCATTTGGAGTAAATAACTCCAAGTGGTTATTATTTATATAATAATGTGATTTTATTTCCAGTTTTTTTAATAAAACCTTCATCTTTTAATGATTTAAGTTCTCTCATCATAGCACTTCTATCAACACTTAGATAGTCAGCTAAGTCAGTTAAAGAAAATGGAATTGAAAAAGTCTGATTCAAATTTCTAGTAGACAAAATATTAAAATATCCACGAAGCTTTTCACGAATAGAACGTTTTGTAAGAATTTCAATTCTAGTATTTAAATCCATAACTTTACTTAAAATTAAATTAGAAAAATTTTCAGATAAAGTTTGATGAAATTTACAATTATTTCTACATTTTTGATGAATATTATCATATATGTAAAAAAGTACATCACAATTTTTCTTTGCTTCAACAGAAAGTTCATTATTAGTAGTAACAATATAGAAAGCCTCACCAAAAATATCATTTTTAGTAAAATGCTCAATAATAGATTTATCACCATTTAAATCATATCTAACTAAATCTGCTTCACCATTTAATATAATGCATACTTGATTTCTTTTTTGTATATATGTAGTTATTGTCTGATTTTTTTTAAAAGATTTTCTTTGAACATTTTTGCAATTACAAGAAAAATCATTTAAAAAGGATTCTATATCTAATTTTGAATTCATAATTAATCTCCTTATTAGAATTTGTTTTTATTTTGAAATATTATATACTAAATAAGTTGCAATTGCAACATTAAAAATGTAATATAAATGTAATAAAACATGAAACCTTAGAAATAAGCTGATGAAAAAAAATGAAAAAAAATTTTTTGCACATTTGTTGCTTTTGCAACAGAAAAAGAATTTTGTTGATATATAATAAACGCATAAAAGATGTGGAAACACAGCATTAAATATTACATTAAATGTGGAAAGAGGGGGAAATTGCAAAATGAAAATAATTAAAAGAGATGGAAGGGTAGTAGATTATGACAGACAAAAAATTTCAACAGCAATAGAAAAAGCAAATCAAGAAGTAAAAGGAAGACAGAAAGCAACGAAAGAAGAAATAAAAGAGATTATAGGATATATAGAAGACTTAGACAAAAAAAGAATGTTAGTAGAAGATATTCAAGATGTAATAGAAGCAAAGTTAATGGAAATAGGCAAATATGAATTAGCTAAAAGATATATTGTATATCGCTATAATAGAGCATTAATAAGAAAATCAAATACAACAGATGAATCAATATTAGGATTAATAAGAAATGAAAATAAAGAACTAGCAGAAGAAAATTCTAATAAAAATACAATGCTTGCATCTACACAAAGAGATTATATAGCTGGAGAAGTTTCAAGAGACTTAACAAATAGATTATTATTACCTGAAAAAATAGTAAAAGCACATCAAGAAGGAATTTTACATTTCCATGATGCTGACTACTTTGTTCAACCAATATTTAATTGTTGTTTAATAAATATATCAGATATGTTAGATAATGGTACAGTAATGAATGGAAAATTAATAGAAAGTCCAAAAAGCTTTCAAGTTGCATGTACAGTAACAACTCAAATAATTGCAGCAGTTGCAAGTAACCAATATGGTGGACAATCTGTTGATATGAAACATTTGGGAAAATATTTAAGAAAAAGTTATAACAAATTTAAAGCAGAGTTAGAAAAGAAATATAAAGGCAAATTATCAAATGATACTATAGAAGAATTAGCAGAAGATAGAGTAAAAGCAGAATTAAAAGCTGGAGTACAAACAATACAATATCAAATAAATACTTTGATGACTACAAATGGTCAAGCACCTTTTGTAACGTTATTCTTACATTTAGAAGAAAATGACCCATATATCAAAGAAAATGCAATGATAATAGAAGAAATAATTAAACAAAGATATGAAGGAATAAAAAATGAAGCAGGAGTATATGTAACACCAGCATTTCCAAAATTAGTATATGTTTTAGATGAACATAACTGCTTAAAAGGCGGAAAATATGATTATTTAACAAAATTAGCTGTTAAATGTTCATCAAAAAGAATGTATCCAGATTATATATCAGCTAAAAAAATGAAAGAAATATATGAAGGAAATGTATTCAGCCCAATGGGATGTAGAAGTTTACTATCTCCATGGAAAGATGAAGAAGGAAATTACAAATTTGAGGGAAGATTTAACCAAGGTGTAGTTAGCATTAATTTACCACAAGTTGCGATAATAGCAGATGGAGATGAAGAAAAATTCTGGAAATTACTTGATGAAAGATTAGAACTATGTAAAGAAGCATTAATGTGTAGACACTATGCATTATTGGGAACAACATCAGAAATAAGTCCAATACATTGGCAATATGGTGCATTAGCAAGACTTGAAAAAGGAGAAAAAATAGACAAGTTATTATATGGTGGATATTCAACAATTTCATTAGGATATATAGGAATATATGAAATGACAAAACTAATGAAAGGAGTATCACACACAGAACCAGAAGGCCATGATTTTGCACTTAAAGTAATGAAACATTTAAGAGAAAAAACATTAGAATGGAAAAAAGAGACAAATATAGGATTTGCATTATATGGAACACCAGCAGAAAGTTTATGTTACAAATTTGCGAGAATAGATAAGGAAAAATTTGGAACAATTAAAGATGTAACAGATAAAGGATATTATACAAATTCATATCATGTAGATGTTAGAGAAAAAATAGATGCATTTGATAAACTAGCATTTGAAAGCGAATTCCAAAAATTATCTACTGGAGGTGCAATTTCTTATGTTGAGATACCAAATATGCAACATAATATTCAAGCATTAGAAACAGCTGTAAAATTTATTTATGATAATATTACTTACGCAGAATTCAATACAAAATCAGATTTCTGTCATGTATGTGGATTTGATGGAGAAATTATTATAAATGATGATAATGAATGGGAATGCCCAAACTGCGGTAATAAAGACCATAATAAAATGAATGTTGTAAGACGTACATGTGGATATTTGGGTGAAAACTTCTGGAATGCAGGAAAAACTAAAGAGATTAAGCAGAGGGTTTTACATATGTAAATTTAAGTTTGAAAAATAATCATCATTTGGCGACGTTAGACTTCATTTGAAATCAAATCGACGTACACCAGTACGTCGATTTGATTTCAAATTTGTCTGCCTAGCCAAATAACGATTCTTTTCCAAACTATATAATAAACTTGAAGTAGTAAAAAGGAATAGATGAAATATGAATTATGCAGATATAAAAAAAGTTGATGTAGCAAATGGAGAAGGAGTTAGAGTTTCGGTATTTGTAAGTGGATGTAATCATCATTGTAAAGGATGTTTTAATGAATGTGCATGGGACTTTAATTATGGAAATGAATTTACAGAAAAAGAAGAAGAAAAAATAATTAATTATATGGATCATGATTATATAGAAGGATTATCACTTTTAGGAGGAGAACCATTAGAACCTAAGAATCAAGAAGGGTTATTACCACTAGTAAAAAAAGTTAAAGAAAAATTTCCAAATAAAAATATATGGTGTTATACAGGATTTGACTTCGAAAAAGATGTAATGGGTACAATGGCTAAAAACAGTGAAACAACTAGAGAACTTCTTAAATATATAGATATTGTAGTTGATGGAAAGTTCGAAGAAGAAAAGAAAGATTTAAAACTACAATTTAGAGGCTCTTCAAACCAAAGAATTTTGAATGTAAAAGAAACATTAAAAACAGGAGAACTGAAAAAAGAAGAAAAATATAGATAATATATTTATATTATTCATAATTTAAAAATAAATCGCTAAAAAGTATAAGTAAGAATGATTTATATTAATATCTTAAAATAACAAGGGTATTTTAAATCACACTTTTTAGCGATTTTACATTAATAAAATTAAACTACGATATGAATTGTGATAATTTATTAGTAAAATAGGAAAAATTACCAATAAAAAAGTATTGACTTTGGTGATAAAAGGTGGTATTATTTTATTTAGTCACACGTTTTAAAAGTACTATTAAATAATCTAAAAAGTATTTGTAAAAAAAATAGTAAAAAATTTTAAAAAATGTGTTGACAAAGAAAAAAACTTATAGTATAATACAAATCGTTCCATGCAAAAAAGGAACAAAAAGTACATTGAAAAGTAAACAGTAAATCCTTTAGAGAATAAACCGAAGCGGTATAATTCTTTAACCTAAGAATTAGTACCGAAAAGTTATTTTTTAAAAGTTTTTTATTCAATAAAAAAAGTAAGAAGTTTTAAGAGCTTGATAAAACACTTAAGTTTTAGATTTATAACATTCGAAAGAATGAAATATAAATACCACAAACAAGAGAGTT
>CAQUBD010000036.1 GCA_948891265.1 uncultured Clostridia bacterium
TAAAATCTTTATACTTTTTCTACTTCTATAATTTCTTCTTGATTTACTTCATCTATCTTTATGCTTCTATTATGAGTAATTTTCTCCCAACTTGTTTCTCTTTTGAACAAGCATTTAAAGTTTATTAATAACCATGAACCCATAAATAATGGATATGTGAAAAATCCTTTTATCATAGGTTTTATTGGTTTCCCATCCAAGTACATTACAAATGCTGCTGTAGCTGATGGTAATACAAATGTTGGTACTAAAAATCTTAATATATTTAAAATGAATTCTGTTTGTGTCATACCATCTGCTGCATATAATATAAAGTTTGAAAATAGTAATACTAATGTTATTACAAACATTGGTATACTTCCTATTATATATAGAAATCCATCAATGTTCATCATTGTTTTCTTTTCTTTAGCTGCATCAAACAATTTATTTGTATATTCTTTCATACATTGCATATGTCCAACTGTCCATCTGCTTCTTTGTGACCAACTTTGTTTAAATCCTGTTGGTTGTTCATCATATACTATTGCTTCTGTTGACCATCCTAGTCTTTTTCCTTTTAAAATTCTTTGTAATGAGAATTCTATGTCTTCTGTTAATGTTATTGTTTTCCATCCATTATTTTCTTTTATAATGTCAAAACTTACCATAAATCCTGTACCATTTAATAATGGTGATAATCCTAAATTGTATCTTGCTAAGTGATAAAATCTATGCATAGTCCAATAGAATAATGCATATCCTGATGTTATCCAATTATCTGTTGGATTTTTGATGTCTCTATATCCTTGAACAACTTCTTCACCTTGACATAGTTTTTTATTCATTGCTGTTATAAAGTTTTTATCAACTATATTATCAGCGTCAAATATACATACAGCATCATATGGTGCATTTTCTTTTATTTTTTGTTGTAAAAACCAATCTAGTGCATATCCTTTTGTTTTGTTTACTTCATCATATCTTTCATATACTATTGCTCCTGCTTGTTTTGCTATTCTTGCTGTGTTATCTGTGCAGTTATCTGCTATTACATATATATCATATAAGTCTTTATTGTAATTTTGGTTCTTAAGACTTTCTACTAAATTTCCTATTACTGTTTCTTCATTGTGTGCTGGTATTACTGCCATGAATTTGTGATCTTTTTTTACTTTTAATGGTTTTTCTTTTAATTTTACTAATGAGCATAAACTTATTCCTATTTGATATAGCCAAAATATTGTTATTAGCCATACTAATGCTTCTCTTAGTATATAAATATATTCCATTTTTTTACCTCTCTTTTATTCTATATTTATTATCTCACACTTTCTATTATACTATTATTGGTAAAATAATGCAACTTTTTTTGAAATTTTTGTAATTTTATGATATAATATTGTTAGTTTCAATAATCTATGCACTAAAAGGAGGTTTTATATGAACCAAATTGACAAAAAAATTGTTAAAAAAGCAATGCGGAAATTTCCAAACCATTGCAAGTTACACGTTAAAGTAAAAGATAACGCATCTGTACCTTATGAATCGTCTTTTTTTCATAAGATTATTGCAGATAGTAAAAATCCTAAGTGGCAACACAAAAAATTCCTTTTATACATTCACGATTATTATTTAACAATCAGAGGAGATGGTTTCATATTTGAACCTGTAGTTGCGGAGTTACATGACGAACTTTGGATTGAGCTATATCACGTTTTTGATGTAACAAACTAAACAGCTAAATGTAACCTAAAAAGTTTCAGAAAAAAAGATGAGATAGATTAAAAGTTTTTAATCATATCTCATCTTTTTTAAATGTTAAAAAATTTAAATTATGCCCCATACCTCCTGATATACAAGACTGTTATAATTTTGCTACTAATGGTATTTTACCATATTCATTATATTATAATATATATTTACATAATTTTTAAGTGTTTTTTATAATCTTCTTTACTATTATCACCATTTCTCAAATTTTTTAATATATATATATAAATAAAATTTGGAGGTATTAATATGCAAAATAGATATAAAGTAGCTATAGTAGGAAGTACAGGATTAGTTGGAAGAACTGTACTTAAAGTTCTAGAAGAAAAAAACTTTAGTAATTGTACATATACACTTTTTTCATCAAAAAAATCTGCTGGAACAAAATTAAAATTCTTAGGACAAAATTATATAATACAAGAGCTTACAGAAGATTCATTTAATTTAAATTTTGATTATGCAATATTTTGTGCTGGAGGAACCGTATCAGAAAAATTCGCTCCTATTGCAGTTTCAAAGGGTTGTACTGTTATTGATAATAGTAGTATTTTTAGAATGAATCCTGATGTTCCTTTAGTTGTTCCAGAAGTAAATCCAGAAAAAATATTTGAAAATAAAGGAATTATTGCAAATCCTAATTGTTCAACAATTCAAGCAGTCGTTGCTTTAAAACCTTTAGATGATAGATATAAGATAAAACGAATAAATTATGCAACATATCAAGCTGTCTCAGGTGCTGGTAAAGCTGGAATTGAAGATTTAGAAAATGGAATTACAAATATTCCACCTAAAAAATTCCCACACCCAATCTATAATAATTGTTTACCACATATTGATGTTTTTATGTCTGATGGATACACAAAAGAAGAGTACAAAATGATTGATGAAACAAGAAAAATTTTAAATAAACCTTATCTACCTGTTACAGCAACTTGTGTTAGAGTTCCTGTTAAGAATTGTCATAGTGAATGTATTAATGTTGAATTTAAAACTAATTTTGATATTTATGATGTTAAAATGTTATTACAAAATTCTTCTGGTATTTCTTTAGTTGATGATATTGAAAAAAATTATTATCCTCTTGCTTCTCTGGCTGATGGTTCAGATGATGTTTTTGTTGGTAGGGTTAGACGTGATTTTAGTGTTCCTTTTGGTATTAATTTATGGGTTGTTGCTGATAATTTGCGTAAAGGTGCTGCTTCTAATGCTGTACAGATATTAGAAAAATTAATTTCGTAATTTCGCACATATATCTCCCCTCAGGATTTGTTAATTTTAAAACGATTTTTAGGGCATTTCCACATTAATTTTGACTTTTACATAAAATTATAGTATAATTAACTTAACAATTGTTTAAGCACATATATAGGAGGAAACTTAATGAAATGTTTAACTTTTAATCAAAATGACTTAATGTTGTTACAGAATTTGGGTGAATACCACCTATATTTACTGAATGTTGCCCTTGTTGAGGCAGCTACAATCGCAAAAGCCAACTGGCCTTCAAGAGTTGAAACATATGCAGCAGTGTCACTTGCAGAGACTGCAGCCAAAGAAGTGGCGTGCCGGAATCGCTGGTCTCCAGCATTAGCAACAGATGAAAAATATTCTGTTAGCGGTGTCACCTATGATATACCAGAATACAGAGATTGGCTGAATTCATGTCGTAAAGACCTGAACAAAAATCTTTCTTCTGGTGCATTTCATGCTGTTGAAACTTTTGAGCTTTTAGAGCAGTTTAGCTTTGCAGACACTATCTTTGAAATAAAGAGGACCGCTTAAGGTCCTCTTTATTTATTCTTTAAAACTTCTAATAATTTTTCTAATTCAAATATGCTAATTCAAACGTAAATTCATATCTATGTAAAACTCCGTCTATTGTTATATCTGTTTCCTTTTGTGCTAGTGCTTCTTTAAGTCTATTTATAGCATTTATTAAATCTTGTTTTCTCTCTTTAAATCTCTTTCATATTTCTATTCCCTTCTTTTGTATCTCAATCATATCACAATTTCTTTCTCCAGTCCCAATTAATGTAACAGGCACATTTACATTATTTTCGATTTTATATATAAACTCTTTTACTTTATTAGGTAGCTTTTTATATTCTGTACATCTGTAAGCACTCCAATCAATATATTGTGCAAAATTTAATGCAATTTGAGTAGGGTTATTTATCATAACATTATACTTTAGTCTATCCCAATTCATTTCAAAAACTCTTCTAACTTTTTTAGTTACAGTTGTATATTCTTCTAAATCAACATTTGCATTACATCTCTTTTTAACTTCTTCCCAACTAATCTCTTTACTTCCAGCATAGTCACCACTATATATATCAACTCCTATATTAGTTTTACTACTAATTCTTATAGGATAAGGTCTTATAACCATAATAACATCTTTTACTTTAAAAGGAGAAACGCCTGCATCTGCAATTAATTGGCTACAACTACATTGTCTGCTAGTAATATTTGGGTAATCTAATCCATAATTTATATCTAAGTCTGCACCTTGTGCCCCTTCAATTAATATTTCATTTTGTGCTTCATTTAACATTATAGATGTGTCCAAAATCTGTATTTTACTTTTAGTATAATCTGAAAAATTATCATAATAGTCTTTAGCAAGTTCAACTCCTGGTATTCTCATTGCTTTTTCTGCTAAAGCTGCACCACAGCCTTTAAAAGTTGAACCGCTTCTTATTTTCTCCCTTTCAGCCTCTCTATGTTTTTCTTTAATAATCATTGCTCTAGGATGAATATATATCTTTCTTTTTCCTATTATGTCTTGATATTTTATTAGTTCATTTTCTAATATCTCTGGAGTAATAATTGCACCTGCATTAATACATAATTTTGTTTTTTCATTTATCATAGCCATTGGTAAGTGACTAACTACTATCTTATTTTCTTCATCATCTACATATGTATGACCTGCATTTGAAGACCAATTATTTGTTGATATTTCAAAGTTTTCCTTTTTAGCAAGATATCCACATATTTTCCCTTTACCACAACTTCCTGCTTGTCCATCAATTACAATAGTTACATTTTTATTCATAATTTTCACTCCCTAATCAGAAATCATTTGCCCACAAGCTGCATTTATATCAGCCCCATTTGTTTCATAATATTCAACATTCATATTATATTTTTTTAATTCAGATATAAATTTATCAATATTTTTGCTTCCTACTAAATTACTAATATCTACTTTGTTAAATCTATTTATTTTTATATATTCATCTTTGCCAAGAAGCTCAAATAATAGCTTTGCATCTTCTATAGTATCATTTATCCCTTCAAATAAAACATAATTCCATTCTACTTTTCTTTCACTAATATCTTTTGATTGAACAACTTGTTTTATCTCCATTGCAACATCTTCTCCTTTAATATAAAAAACTATTTTATAATTAATTATGTCTATTATATCACATTGTACTAATATTGGGAATAATTTTCTATTAAATCGGTTATTTTAAATATTAGAAAATAGTATAAAGGAAGTTTTAAAATGCCAAATATTAAAGAAGAAATCAATATAAAAGAATTATATGGAACTCAATGTACATTAGCCCAAAAAGAATTTTTAGAAAAATTTAACGTAAACATAGATAATGGATTAACAGCAGAACAAGCTGAAATATCACTTAAAAACTATGGTCAAAACGAAATTAGTCAATCAAAACCAAAAAAATGGTATAATTACTTATTTCAAAGTTTATTTTCTCCATTTAATAGCATTTTATTAGGAATAACACTAGTATTAATTTATACTGATGTTGTTATACCAGAAAAGCCAAGTTATGCAAATATAATTGTCATTTTAGTTTTAGTAATTGCAAGTACACTTTTAGAATTTTTTGAAGAATTTCGTTCAAATAAAGCTGCTGAAAAACTGAAAGAACTAGTTGCAACCACTTCACATGTAATAAGAGATTGTAAAGAAATTAAAGTTCCAATAAAAGATGTTACTATTGGAGATATTGTTATTCTTTCAAGTGGAAGTATGATTCCTGCAGATTTAAGAATAATCGAGTCAAAAGATCTTTATGTTGGTCAGTCTTCATTAACTGGAGAATCTGAAGCTGTTAAAAAACTAAATAATTCTGAACTAAAACTTGATGATATAAAATCAGTAACAGATTTAGATACAATATGTTTTATGGGTACTAATGTTATTAGCGGCTCTGCAAAAGGTGTTGTTATAAAAATTGCTGATGATACTTATTTTGGAAAAATTGCCCATACTTTAACAACTGGTAAGCCACAAACTTCTTTTCAAAAAGGAGTTCAAAGTATTAGTAAATTGCTAATAAAATTCATGTTAGTTATGATACCTATTGTTTTTATACTAACAGCTTGGAAACATGCTATGCTCACAGCTTTCACATTTGCTGTTGCAATTGCAATTGGTATAACTCCACTTCTTCTTCCTGTTATATTATCATCTAGTTTGTCTAAAGGTGCTGTTAGAATGTCTAAGAAAAAAACTATTGTAAAATCTTTAGACTCAATTCAAAGCTTTGGTGCTATGAATATTTTATGTACTGATAAAACTGGAACATTAACAGAAGATAAAATCGTACTTGAAAAGTACCTTGATATAAATGGTGATGAAGATATTAGAGTTTTAAAACATGCTTTTTTAAATTCATATTTCCAAACAGGGCTTAAAGGAAATATTGATGAAGCTGTAATTGCTCGTGGCATTGAAAACAAAATTGATATAAATGTTTCTAAATATAAAAAAATTGATGAAATTCCTTTTGATTTCTCACGTAGACGCCTTTCTGTAATTGTACAAGATGATAATAGTAAAAAGCAAATGATTACAAAAGGGGCTGTTGAAGAAATTTTAAATATTTGTACTTTAGTTGATTACAAAGGAGAAGTTTCTAAACTTACAAGAGAAATCAAAGAAAATATAAAAACAATTAGTAAAAACTTAAATAAAGAAGGTTTAAGAGTTGTTGCTGTATGCCAAAAAAATGATATTAATGATATTAAAAATTTTGATGTAAATTCAGAAAAAAATATGGTATTAATGGGGTTTATAGGTTTCCTTGACCCACCTAAAGAAAGTGCTAAGGTCGCTATAGAAAAGCTAAACAATCATGGAATTCGTGTTATTGTTCTAACAGGAGACAATGCAGAAGTCACAAGATGTATATGTAACAAAGTAAATATCAATTCAAAGAAAATCATTTTAGGAAGTGATATTGATAAACTAACAGACCAAGCAGTTATTAGGATATTAAGAAAAGTAAACATTTTTGCAAAACTTTCTCCTATTCAAAAAGCAAGAATCGTAAGACTTCTAAAAGAAGCAGGAAACATTGTTGGCTATATGGGAGATGGTATAAATGATAGCCCTTCACTTATAAACTCAGATGTAGGAATATCAGTAGATACAGCAGTAGACATAGCAAAAGAATCAGCAGATATTATTTTATTAGAAAAAGACTTAAATGTATTATTAGATGGAGTACAAGAACGGAAGAAGAACATTTGCAAACCTTATGAAATATATAAAACTTGCTGTAAGCTTCAACTTTGGAGAAGTAACATCAGTTATAATTGCAAGTGTTTTACTACCATTTTTACCAATAACACCAATACAATTACTAGTGCAAAGTTTATTATATGACTTTGGTCAATTAACACTTCCATTTGATAATGTTGATGAAGAATATTTAAAAGAGCCTAAAAAATGGAATATTAAAAGTCTTAAAAACTTTATGCTTTTTATGGGACCTTTAAGTTCTACATTTGACATGATTGTTTTTGCATCAATTTGGTTTATATTTGGAATTAGAGAAGCATCAATATTCCAAACAATTTGGTTTTCATATGGAGTTGTTTCAAACTTAATAGGAATGCATATAATAAGAACTGCTAAAACCCCATTTATCCAAAGCAATGCAAATAAAGTTGTTTATGCCTCATCAATTATTTTAAGTATAATTGCAATACTTGTTCCATATACAGCTTTAGGGCATGTTATAGGCTTAGTATCTAACCCACTTTCATATTTGAGTATTATAATTGGGGTGCCTATTCTATATTGCTTTGTTGCCTTATTTGCTAAGAAAATTTATATTAAAAAATATGGCGAATGGATTTAAAAAGTGTGACATTGAGGACGTCCCTTTTTGTCACACTTAAATCTAAAAAATCGAATTTTTCTGCGATAGCAAAAATCCCCATAAAATTTTTATGGGGATTCTCTTGTTTTATCAAAGGATTTAGTTTATCTTTTATACGTAAATAGCGCTGATGGCCTATGTCCTTCACCTTTTTTTAATTTATCTGTTTTTTCTACCTTATCAGCAATAATCCTTCTAAAAGCTGGGTCTAGTAACTTTTTATCTAATATAACTTCATAAACTTTTTGTAATTCTCCTAAAGTAAAATATTCTGGCATCATATGAAATACAATATCAGTATAATTAATTTTATTTCTTAATCTTCCCATTCCTGTAACTATAACTAATGCATGGTCAAAAGCTAATTTTTCATTTTCTATTATTTCATATTCATATTGTTCTCCCATACATTTTTTTAACTTCTTTTTTGCTTTAAATTCTATTTTTTCTTTTTCATTTTCTAGTTTAAAAATTAATGTATTATCTTTTCTTTCTATTATTTTTATATCAAACCATGAAGCATTTTCATTTAATTTATTTAATAATTTGTTTTTATCGATTAATGCCATATAGGAAGTTGAAACTATTCTCATTCTTGGATCACGATTAACATCTCCAAAAGTATATAATTGTTCTAAATATACATCTTTAATATTTGTTTCTCTCTCTAAAATTCTTTTTGGACATTCTTCTAAATTTTCTTTAGTATCCAAAAATCCTCCTGGTAAGCACCATTTATCTTTATATGGATAATTTTGTCTTTTAACTAACAAAACACTCATATGCTTTTCATCATTTTTTCTATAATTATCTTGCGGTCTATCAGAAACACTAAAAACAATAATATCTGTTGTCATAGATAGCTTTTCAAATTTGCTCGAATTATAGTTTTTTAAAAATTCTTCTTCAGATTTGTACATGATTTTCTCCTTTTATTGTATTT
Organism: uncultured Clostridia bacterium; assembly: GCA_948891265.1. GTDB lineage: Bacteria > Bacillota > Clostridia > TANB77 > CAG-508 > CAG-269. Next base: position 8,848 of record CAQUBD010000036.1, read on the forward strand.
AACAATTTAAATATAACATATTTATTATTAAATTTCTATATTTTTATAAATTTTCTAAGTTTCGATATTTTTTCTTATTTTTAAAATCTTCAAACCCTATAACATGCTTCTATGTGAAGGACATACGGTTTTGAAAATGCCCCTGCTATTGAAAGTATTAATAAAAATAATTACTTTTTTACAGCCCTTAAATTTTACAAATCAAGTTTTAAATCATTTTCTTTTATCCATTTTATTTTTCTAAATATTTTTCCGAATATATAACAAATAATAGAAGGTAATACAAAACTTATTAAAATTAATCCTATCCAATCCCATCCGTGTAATTGCCTGTTTTATACCTTGAGTTATTGATTGTGTCCAACCTGTATATACTCCAATTTGACCAACTAATCCACATGTTCCCATTCCAGAAGAAATTGCTGGTCCATCCATTCTTAATTTAAATATGCAAGTTGCTATAGGCCCTGTTATAGCTGATGTAAGAATTGGTGCTATTGCTATTTTAGGATTTTTAATTATATTTCCCATTTGAAGCATGCTTGTTCCTATTCCTTGTGCTATAAGTCCTCCCCATTTATTTTCTTTAAAGCTCATAATCGCAAATCCTATCATATGTGCACAACATCCCGCCAATGCTGCCCCACCTGCTAATCCTGTTAAAGATAATGCCGCACAAATTGCAGCACTACTAATTGGCAATGTTAAAGCAATTCCTACTATAACAGAAACAATTATTCCCATTAAAAATGGTTGTAATTCTGTTGCCCACATTATTGCACCACCTATACTACTTGCTAACCTTCCTATTACAGGTGCTATTTGTATTGATAATAATGTTCCTACTAAAATTGTAACAAGCGGTGTTACAAGAATATCTACTTTTGTTTCTTTTGAAACTAACTTTCCTATCTCTGCACTAATAATTGTTATAACTAATACTGCTAAAGGTCCTCCTGCACCACCTAATGTATTTGCTGCACCTCCTACTGTTGCTAGTGAGAATAATACTAATGGTGGGCATTTTAACGCATATCCAATAGCCACTGCCATTGCTACTCCACTTGCAGATTGTGCATAACTTCCAATTGTTTTTAATATTTCTATATTAAATTGTGTACCAATTGTATTTACTATTGTACCAATTAAAAGTGATGCAAATAATCCTTGTGCCATTGCCCCTAAAGCGTCTATTCCATATCTTTTTAAAGAAATTTGAATATCTTTCTTAGCTAAAAATTCTTTTATTTTTGTAAATATCTTTCTAATTTTCTCTTTCATACTTTATTTCTCCTCCCATTCTTGTGACAAAAAGGTACATCCCTATTGTCACATATTATTTATCATTTCTTGCTTTAAATTAATTAACTTATCACTTAACTTAACTTCATATTCTTTAAATTCAGGGAAACTTTTTACATCTTCTGGTATTGTTTCCATTTCGTTTTTACAATAAGTTCTTTTCTCATACAAATTCTTATCATTATACATCTTTGTTCCATTTAAAAATATTTGCTTTTGTAATGGTCTATACACATAATTACCACTATCATATTTGCTTAGTATATCTTCAATATCTTCACTTTCTAATGTTATAATATCTCTTACTGCTTGATTAGATGTTTTTTCAAAAATTCTATATACTTTCTTAAATCCTGGATTGATTGTTTTTTCTTTGTCACTACTTACTTTTATTTTTGGAATTACATTTTCATTTTCAATTATAGCTACGTTTTTATATACACAACCAACTCTTCCTTTGTCTGGAGCTACAATATTATCTCCTAATCCAATTGAATCTATAATTGCGCCTTTACTTTTTAGTAATTGTAATTTTTCAGCATTTAAACCATCTGATAAGCAAATTTTAGTATCTTCTAAACCTGCTTTAACTAACATTTTTTTAGCTTCTTTTGACAAATATGCTAAATCTCCTGAGTCAATTCTAATTCCTTTTAGAGTATATCCATTTGGAATTAAGTATTCTTTTGCAACTTTTATTGCATTAGGAACTCCACTTTTTAAAACATCATAAGTGTCCACTAATAATACACAGTTTTCAGGATATGTTTTAGCATAATTTAAGAATGCTTCTTCTTCACTTTTTGCCTCTGTAATCATACTATGTGCCATTGTTCCTAAAATAGGAATATTATATTTTCTTCCAGCAAGAACATTACTTGTTCCTATTGCTCCACCTATAATTGAGCATTTACTTGCTTCTACTGCTGCTTCTGGCCCATAAGCTCTTCTTGCTCCAAATTCCATAATTCCTATTTCTTTTGTTATCTCTGTAATCTTTTTAGTTGCTGTTGTATAGCAGATGTTTGCATTTAAATATGATAAAATTGCTGTTTCCACAATTTGTGCTTCTATAATTGGTGCTTTTATTGTTAATATTGGCTCTCCTTTAAATACTGGCGTTCCATCAGGTATTGCGTAAATATCTCCTGTAAATTTAAATTCTTTTAGGTATTCTAGAAATTCTTTACTGAATAATTTTGTATTTTCTAAATATTTAATATCTTCATTTGTAAATTTTAGGTTTTCAATATATTCTATAACTCTATCTATTCCTCCCATTACTGCATATCCTAAATCTAATGGTTGCTTTCTAAAAAATACATCAAAAACTGCTTTCTCTTCTTTTTTATCTGCATTAAAATATACTTGTGCCATTGTTAGTTCGTATAAATCTGTCATCATTGTCATATTTTTCATATTAATCCCTTCTTTCTTTTTAACTTTTTGTTAATAAGTAAATGTAAAAAATAAATGTGTTTTTATCTTTTTGTTAATAACTACTCATATTTTTTAACAAGTTTCAAAACTTGTTCTTAACATTATATTAATAAGATGTAATTTTGTCAACACTTTTTTGAAAATTTTTTTAATTTTTTGTAATCATTTGTTACTATTCACGGCTATATTATATTATTTATTTATGTAGTGTAGTTAAAGAGTAACTGTTAATTTTTTTCTATACAACAAAAAAAGCACCGAAGTGCTTTTTCATTTTATAATTATTCTGCTGATTCCTCTGTTTCTGGAGCATCATAAGCTTCTAATATAGCTTTTTGAATTTTCTCTCTTGTTTCAGCATTGATTGGATGAGCTATATCTTTGAATTCTCCGTTTGGAGTTTTTCTGCTAGGCATAGCTATGAATAATCCATTTTGGCTTTCGATAACTTTAATGTCGTGTACTGCGAATTCATTATCGAATGTTACAGAAGCAACAGCTTTCATTCTGTTCTCTGAATTTACTTTTCTTAAACGTACATCTGTGATTTGCATTTTGCGTGCACCGCCTTCCTTAAGTTTTATTATTTTGTACATATTAGTTTATTCTTATGTACTAATTGTATTATTCTCCATAAAAAATTTTTTTCCTTCTTTTTTTTACATTTTTTATTGTTTTTTTATAATGTTAATAATTTAGATTAGTATTACTAATGATTATATATCTCTTTATACTACTTTTATAATTATTTTTTACTAAAAATGTAATATTTATAAGTACTTTTGAATATTATTAATTAGTGTTTTATAATATTATTATGATTACAAATTATTAATAAATATAATTTTTACTTAACCAACTATAAATATTAAGTAAATGTGATAATTAATAAATTTACAAAAACTATTGAATTTTAAAGCATATAATTATATAATTTATCTGCTATAAATAACATTGGGGAGTGAATTTTGAATGCCAAATATAGAAAATATAAAAAAATATAAAAATATACATATGATTGGTATTGGTGGTGTAAGCATGAGCGGTATTGCAGCAATACTAACAAATTGGGGATTTAATATAACTGGTTCTGATTGGGCTCAATCTGAATCAACAGATAAATTAATTTCAATGGGAATAAAAGTTACAATTGGTCATAATTTAGAGGATGTTTCTAAATCTGATGTTGTTGTATATTCAGCAGCAATAAAACAAGATGACCCAGAAATGGTGGAAGCTAAAAGGTTACATATACCAACAATTGAAAGAGCTGATTTTTTAGGAGAAATTACTAGATGTTTTAAGGATACTATTTGTATTTCAGGAACTCATGGAAAAACAACTACAACTTCTATGATTGCTCTTTGCTTTTTAGAAGCATTAACGGATCCTAGTATTCAAGTTGGAGCTTATCTAAATGCAATTGATGGTAATTATAGAGTTGGAAGTAGTGAACATTTTATAATAGAAGCTTGTGAATATGTAGAAAGTTTTTTAAAATTTAGTCCAAAAGCAGAGGTTATTTTAAATATTGATAATGATCATCTTGATTATTTTAAAACTTTTGATAATATAAAAAATGCTTTTGTTAAATATACAAAATTATTACCAGATGATGGTTTATTGATAATTAATGGTGATGATAAAAATTGTTTAGATTTACCTATCTTTACGAAAGCGCAAGTACTTACATATGGTGTAAGTAACAAAAATGTAAATTTCTATGCAGAAAATATTAATATTGACAATGATGGTTTCCCTGAATTTGATGTATATAAAGATAAAAAGTTTTTCTCTAGAATTAAACTATCTGTTCCAGGTTCTCACAATATTTTAAATGCTCTTGCTTGCATCTCATTATGTGATTATTATGGAATTAATAGTAATGATATAAAAACTGCTTTAAAGAAGTTTACAGGTGCTCATAGAAGATTTGAATTTAAAGGTAAATTAAATGGTGCAAGTATTTATGATGATTACGGACATCATCCTACAGAAATAGTTGCGACTTCTACATCTGTTAATAATAAAAAACATAATCAATCTTGGGTTGTATTTCAACCACATACTTATAGTAGAACTAAAAATCTTTTAGATGATTTTGCAAATGCTTTATTAAATTTTGATAATGTTGTTGTTTTAGATATTTATGCAGCTCGTGAGACTAATACTTATAATATTTCTTCTAAAGATTTAGTTAATAAAGTTATTTCTTTAGGTAAAGATGCTAAATATATTCCTGATTTTGATGATTGTGTTTCTTATTTAAAGCAAAATGTAAAAGAAAATGATATTATTTTGACTTTAGGTGCTGGTACTGTTACTCAAATAGGACCTATGCTTCTAAAATAAAAATAGATATTAATAAAGAACTACGTGTTATTACACACTTAGTTCTTTATTATGTATTATGATACAGCTTTTTCTAATTCCTTTAGCCCTTTTACTAAATTCTCTTTATGTTCTTTGAGTTCTTTATTTGTATCATCTATTTTTTTATCTAATCTCTCAAAAAGCTTATTTTGTCTTGCTTCCATGCCTTGTACAACATTTCTAAATTCTTGTGCAATTTCCTTAGTCATTTTATCAAATCTTTTATCAACTTTTTCGAATTTCTCATCTATTTCTTCAAATCTTTCATCTATTTTCTCGAATCTTTCATCTATTTCTTCAAATCTTTTATCTATTTCTTCAAATCTTTCATCTACTTTATCAAGTCTCTGATCTACTATATTAAGTCTCTGATCTACTACATCAAGTCTTTCATCTACTTTATCAAGTCTCTGATCTACTTTATCAAATCTCTTGTCTACCTTTTCAAATTTTTCATTTGTATTTACTTTCATTTCTCTGATTTCTACTAAAATTTGATTTAAAATTTCTTTTTCCATAATTTTTCCTCCTTATAAAATTTACTTAGTATTCAAAATAATCCAACCTCCTTTTATCTGTTTTTCAAAAGCAAATATTAAACCTATATATTCAATATTTACAACTGTAGACATATTATATCTGAAAAAATAAAAAAAAGCAATACTTTATAATAAAAAAATAAATTTTATTATAAAACATTACTTATAGATTTATTAGGGTAAATTAGTTAAATAAACTAGTTTACTGATTTCATTTGTTTAAGCATAATATCGCCAAAAACAGCATATCCTTCTGTAGGATCATTAACAAGAACATGTGTTACAGCACCAATAAATTTTCCATTTTGAATTATTGGAGAACCACTCATTCCGTTGTATTATTCCTCCTGTTTTTTCAAGTAATTTATTATCAGTTACTTTTATTAACATACTTTTATTATCATAATTATTCTCTTTAAAAATCTTTTCTATCTCAATTTCATATTCTTCTATCTTTCCATTTTCTAAGCTACACATTATTTTAGCTCTTCCTACTTTAATTTCATCTCTTAATGCTAAATCCATTTCTTTTGATTTATCTATATTTAAGGCTGACAAATTTTCGACTTTTCCATAGATTCCAAACTTTGTATTTCTATATATTGTTCCTATATCTTTTTGATTTTCAACTGTTCCTTGTATTCTTCCAGGTGTGCCTTTTTCCCCCTTTATTACATTTAATATCTTAGTCGTTACAAATTCCCCTGAAGCAATATCTATAAGCTTTTCTGTATCTATGTCTGTTATTCCATGCCCTAGTGCTCCAAAACTTTGCGTTGACGGTTCGTAAAAAGATACTGTTCCAACTCCAGCAGCACTATCTCTTACCCATAAACCTAATTTATACTCTTTATTTGTTATTTTCACAGGTTTTATTGAACACTCTACTGTTTTATCTTCATGTATATACTCTATTTTAATTTCATTTCCATTACATGAGTTTACTGTTTCTATTAATTCTTCTGTTGTTTCTATTTTATTATTATTAACTGATATTATTGTATCGCCTTCCTCTATTCCTGTATTTTCATAAGGTTTGTATTTCTTGTTATCAATTCCTTGAATTTCAGACATTCCTACTACAAGAACACCACTAGTATATAATTTTATTCCTGCTATATTTCCAATTGGAATTACCTTTGTTCTTGGCAATACATCAACATTTACATTTTTTAAAAGTATGTTTTGGAAAAGACTTAATTTTACTGTTTTCCTTCCACTATTATATATAGTATTTGTTTGATTATTTGATAGTGTTTCTATCACTTCGTCTTTTTCTGTTAAATCTGCCTTTAGTCCTAACATCGTTTTTAAACTTATTGATTCCCCTTCAAATATAACTATATTATTTGGAATTGATTGGATAGAAACTATATAAGTATATATTAATAGTAATATAACTAATAATAATATTTTCCAAATTGCTTTTTTCAATTATTTTCTCCTTAATAAAAATTGTATATTTTTATTATTTGCTTTTTTTGTTTTTTTATACTTTTAAAAATTAGTATGATTTTTAAAATATAGAACGAAAGCGAAGTTCATGAAAAATATCCACAAAAAATTGCTCAGAAATTTTTCTGTGGAATGTATTTTATTATAGAAGATATAATTGAACATTTATGCATAAATATAACTTTCCTATAATATAAAAAAGCACTAGTATTATGCTAGTGTTTTTTATAGACTACTTTATTAATAAAAATTTCTCTATATAAATATTTATGAAATATTGAATGTAACTGAAATATATTTATAAATTCTTTTGAAATAAAATGAAAAATGTTCACAGGAAATTTCTATATATTTATATTCATTTTTCATTTCATTCCTCGG
>CAQUBD010000037.1 GCA_948891265.1 uncultured Clostridia bacterium
TATCGAATGTAGTGAACAGGAAGCGAAATATTAATTATATTTATTAAATAAAAAACTATTTTATAATATGTCTGTATGACCAAATTAATTTTTAAACGATTGCTATAGAAATATTGCATTTGAAATAAGTATATAGTAAAATATATTTATGATAGGAGGAAAATTTATGAAAAAGTTTGGAAATATTTTATGGGGATTAGTATTCATTGTAGTAGGTCTTATTATTGGATGCAATGCAATGGGAATTACTAATATCAACATATTTTTTGAAGGATGGTGGACATTATTTATAATAGTACCAAGTTTTATAGGGATATTTAAAGAAGACAATAAGACATGGAATATAATTTGGTTAGTAGTAGGAATAGTATTATTATTGTGCGCTAGAGGTATTTTATCATTTGCTATTATAGGAAAATTAATTTTCCCATTTATATTAGTAATGATAGGATTAAGCTTTATTTTTAAAGATACTTTTAGAACAAAAGTAAATGAAAAAATTAAAAAGTTAAATTCAGAAAGAGTTGATGGAGAAGATTTTTGTGCAACTTTTGGTGGTATAAAAACTAACTTTAAAGAACAAGAATTTAAAGGAGCAAATATTGATGCAATATTTGGTGGAGTAGAGATTGATTTGTCAGATGCTATAATTAATCATGATCAAGTTATTAATGCAAGTGCAATATTTGGTGGAGTTGATATAAAAGCACCGAAAAACGTAAATATAAAAGTCAAATCTACACCAATTTTTGGGGGAGTATCTAATAAATTAAGAGATGATTTTAATGAAAGCTTGCCAACAATATATATTAATGCATTTTGCTTATTTGGAGGTGTTGATATAAAATGACATCTTTACAAAAAGTAATAAAATATGGAGCAATGGCATTTGGCTTTTATCTAGTATTTGTTATTATAAGTGCTATAGTTTTTGGAATAACTACAATATTTGGAATTTCATTTGGAATAAATTCTTTTAAAGCAAATACTAAAGAAGAAGGAGAAGTACCATCTTTTGTACAGAGTTTTGAATATATTAATATCTTAGACATTGAATTAGACGTTAGTAAATTGTATATTAAAAATGGAAGTGAATTTAAAGTAGAAGTCGATAAACCTACTAATAAGTTCTATTGTAAAATGAATGATACTACATTGAAAATTAAAGATAATAGATCAAAAGTGGGAATATTTAATTTTTCAGATGATGTTGTTCCAGAAATAACAATTTATATTCCTGAAAATTACAAATTAGATAAGGTTGAGTTAGATGCAGGTATTAATGAAACTTATATTGAGAAACTAGTTGCTGAGAAGATTGATATTGAAACAGGCGTTGGTAAGTTTATAGCTGATGAAATTAATACAGACATTCTTAAAATTGAAGGTGGAGCTGGAGAGACTAAAATAGGAAATTCAAATGTTAATGAACTTAAATTAGATGCAGGTGTAGGCAAGTTTGTTATAAATTCTAAAATAGCAGAAGAAGCTAAAATTGATGCTGGTGTTGGACAATTAATTGTTAATCTTATAGGTAATAAAGAAGATTATAAAGTTAAAACTAGCACTGGTTTAGGAAATTTATTAGTAGATGGTAAAAAGGCTTCTAATGACCAAATTATTGGTAATGGTAATTCTTATATTAAAGTTGAAGCTGGTGTAGGAGAAGTACAAGTTAATTTTTTAACATGAGTATAGACTTTTATGTCAATTCGTGATATAATATCAAAGCAACTCAAAGATTGAGAATTATAAGGAGGATTTTTCTATGGTAAAAATAACTTCAGGACGGTCCTATGATGATAGGATAACATTTTCTGACTATAGTACTAAGGCAACAGCAATTCGGAGAGATGAAGGAAAAATTGAAATTGAATATGAGGAGGAAGAAAAAGAAAATTTTTCTTCAAAAATAATAACAATATTATGGCTTATATTTTATGGTTTTTTAGATGTATATTGGTTACTACCTGCTATTGCTAAATCACCATTAATAGTATATGGTTTTTGTTTATCTATTGCTATATTTTATGTGATGTGGATAATTTTTTGCATAGCATTAATGCGGCAATCAGAAAATAGAAATCTTATTAAAAACCATGGTGCAGAACATATGGTAAACAGAGCATATTGTAAACTAAAAAGGATACCTACGGTTTCAGAGGCTAAAAGATTTTCAAGAATAAATTACCAATGCGGTATCAATATGTATTCAGCCACTATAATTGCTGAGATTATTGCAATTTGTATATATCAATGTACAGGATATGTTATAAGTGGTTTGTTATTAGTCCAATTAGCTCCATTACTTTTTAAAATTTTTCCGTTCAATCTAGTTGGGCTTATAGCACAATTCTGGACAACAGATACACCAGACGATAGTAATATTGAATTGGCAATTGCCGCGTTACAAGCGTTAGAAGAAAAGGAGTTACTAAAAGAAAAATAATAGAGTGAATGAAATTTTCAGACACTAAAGTAAAAAGAGCTTGTCATAGATATATATATGATAAGCTCTTTTTAAGGTTATATATTAGAAAAGTCATACTGACTTTCTAATATATAAAATACACTGCACACAAATTTATTGCATAAATTTGGCACATGAACAAATTCATGGAAAGCCAAAGATGAAAATTTGAATTATGCTAATTTTAAGGCTTTCCGATTTATTCTTGTATAGGAAAAATTGATTTTTCCTATACAACAAAAACACATTCCACAGAAAATTGCAATGCAATTTTCGCGGGCGAACAAAAACGGGGCATGTAAGTAAGCTAAAAGGTTAAAAAAATTTAATCATGCCCCTTTTGTTCTTCAATTAAATCTTTCCAATATTTTTTTGGCATAAATTGCATTTGACATCTTCTATTAGTTCTTTCATTAATAGTAACAGATTTAAAAAATGATTTCCAAAGCTCTTGATATAATTTCTCATCATCTGATACATCAGGTAAAACAAATTTGGGCATTTGTTCAATTTTGTATGTTTTGCCATTATATAAAAATGCAATATTTCTATTTTTATCATGTATTATAAAATTTTGAGTAGGTAATCTGCTTATAAAATGATGTCCTAATGGCTCAATAATATTGTTGTCTGGGTGTATTGAACTATAAAATAAATTATTACCAACATCAATAAAACGTAATAAACCTTTAAATCTATGACATTCGCCATAAACTCTTTTTTTAGTAGAAATTACTTTATATACATATGATGATGTTAGCATTGTGTTTATTTTAGGTCCAATATCAAAACCACTACACAAATATTTTAGGATATTTATTTCTTTGTTTTTTTCATTACTTAAAAATGTATAATAGCTATTATATAATGCATCATAGCAAATGTTTTTTTCAATTCCTTTAAAAACTCGATCAGATTTTTCATAATCAGTTTGTATAAAAGTTGTATTGTCCAAAAAATTATTGGTATAGTTTTGTTCGTTTTCAACATTTTGTGGTAAAGTTTTTGTAGAATAACAGTTAAAAACAATAGTTAATAAACCATCAAATGTGCCATCATAAAGGTAAGTTTTATTTATAAACTTCCAGTTAGACATTTTATTTTATCCTCCTTTGTAGGTAGTAAATTATCAAATAGTGATAATTGTTTGAATTGTGGCTTGGGTAGGATTAATCTTTCTTGTGATAATAAATTAGTTTCAATAAAAGAGTGGTTCATTTTATAAACTTTATCATAATATTTTCCTTTGCATGTAATGAAAAATTGAGCTCTTTTTAAAACTACACCTAATTTTTTTAAAGCAACAAAATCTAAATTAAAATTACGTCTTGCCGTGATGATTTTTTTAGCTGAGATTACTCCTATACCAGGTATTCTAAGTAGTGTGAAGTATGATGCACTATTTATTTCAATAGGGAATTTGTCCAAATTTCTTAATGCCCAATCACATTTAGGATCTAGTAGTGTATTGAAATTTGGATGTGTTTCATTTAATAATTCATCTGCTTCAAATCCATAATATCTAAGTAACCAATCTGCTTGATATAATCTGTTTTCTCTTAAAAGTGGTGGCTTTTCTAATGTTGGTAAATTAGTATCTTGATTTACCGAAACATAAGCAGAATAATATACTCTTTTTAAGCTTAATTTTTTATATAAATTTTCAGAGAGTTTTAATATTTTTAAATCACTTTCAGGTGTTGCTCCAACAATTAATTGCGTTGTCTGACCTGCTGGAACAAAATTAGTTTTAAATTTTGATTTGTCTATTTTCTTGATTTTTATATTATTAGAAATATAGCTCATTGGTTCTAAAATTCCTGTTTTTTCTTTTTGCGGTGCTAGCAACTTTAAACTATCATTAGAAGGCAATTCAATATTTATACTCATACGATCAACAAGATTCCCTAATTTGTCAATTAATTCTTTACTGCATCCAGGGATTGTTTTGCAATGAATATATCCATTAAAATTATAGTCTTTTCTTAATATTGTAACTGCTTGAATCAGCATTTCCATTGTATGGTCAGGGGATTTAATTACAGCAGAACTTAAGAATAAACCTTCTATATAGTTTCTTTTATAAAAATTAATAGTTAAATCAGCTACTTCTTTTGGTGTAAATGTTGCTCTTTTTACTGTATTAGTACATCTATTTATACAGTATTTACAATCATATATACAACAGTTAGAAAGCAAAATCTTTAAAAGTGAAATGCATCTGCCATCTGCTCCCCATGTATGACAAATTCCAGAATTGTGCCCATTTCCAATTCCATTATTTGTATTTTTTCTATTACTACCACTTGAACTGCATGATGCGTCATATTTTGCGGCATCTGATAATATTTTTAGTTTTTCTAGTGTATCCATTTAATACTCCTTGCAAATATTTGTTTGATTATAACATTTTAGAAAAACTTTGTCAAATTTTTGTTTGCACAAGTTGAAGTTCTTTTATATAAATCATAGTTAAAAAACAAAACTTAAATAAAAAAATGTATTGAATTTTATGTAAAGACATGATATAATTATTCCATCTAAACTGTCAAAACATAAAAATTACTATTTTTATGTCGTTTTCAATTTTAAAGGAGGGTACATTTTATGGAAGAAAAAGGTCAAGACATATTTGAAATTGAATTAAAAAGGAGAACACGGAAGAAACTTATAAAGTATGTTGTACCAATTGTTCTTGTAGTCTGGTTAACAGGGATATTGCTTTTAGTAATGTTTTCAGATGTTACAGGGATTGGTATAATAGAATCTATAGGGAATGCAATGCCTTATAGCATAATTATAATAGGTCTTTATATATCAGTAGCACCTTTTTTATGGTTTATGCAGAAATCATCAATGAGATCAAAGGCATACGATGAGGTTGTCGGGGAGCTTAATGAAACTTATGCAAATCAAACATTTGCAAAAGGAGACCCAATAGAGGTAGCTATGATTAAGCCAAGAGACTCTGTATATGGAAAATTCGTTTTAGAATTACAGTATGAAGATGCTGACTTTTATGCTGAGTTAGATAAAAAAACAAATCAGATTACTATTTATGCTATTTTAAAAGGAAAGAGCAAAAAGTATAAAGTAGAAGATATTTCAAAAAAAGAGTTTTGCGAATGTTATCAACGATTGAGATAATTGAAAAAGAAGGGTGTCCTAAAATAGGGCACCTAAATTTTTTTATAAAATAACAAATCTAAACTATTGACAATATACCACATAATAATGTATAATGTGAAACGTATACAGGGTGAGAGTAAGAAAATACTCTAAAGAAATTCAATCCCACATACATTTTCGTATGACCGGAAGGAGGGGAATATAAATGTCAGAAATCAAAGTTAATAATGGAAATATAGAAGATGCCTTAAAAAGGTTTAAAAGACAATGTGCACGTAATGGAGTTTTACAAGAAGTTCGTAAAAGAGAGCATTATGAAAAACCAAGTGTAAAAAGAAAGAAAAAATCAGAGGCAGCAAGAAAAAGAAAATTTTAATTACATAGTAGTAAAAGGTGGAAGTTTAAGAGAAGAAGTATCTTGCTCTTATACTTCTATTTTTATATTATAGGAAAGTTCTATCTATACATAAATATTTAATGATATGTTCCATAAACTTTCCTATAATATAAATACATTCCACAGAAAAATTGCTGAGCAATTTTTCGCGGGCGAACAAAGACGAGGCATGAAAAGCAATTTAAAAGGTCAGAAAATTTTAATCATGCCTCTTTTGTTCTTGTATAGAAAAAATCGAAGATATTTACCAATACAACGTGAGGATAAAAATAAAAAGTTAATATTGACAAATGACTTCGAATTGCATATAATTGAAATGAAGAAAGCAAAAGAAATATTGGGAAATAATAAAGATGATAAAGTAGCACAATGGATGAGTTTCTTAGACAATCCAAATAGTATGGAGGTAAAGAATATGAGCGAAAATAACCAAGATATTAATGAAGCTTTAGAACAGTTGAGAAAATTAAGTGCAAATAAACAATTAAGAGAAATGCTAGATAGAGAAGAAAGATATGAAAGAGACCGTAGGGCAGAAATGCAATATGCAAAAGAAGAAGCTCAGGAAGAAGGATTAGCAAAAGGACGAGCAGAAAATAAGAGAGAAGTAATAGTTGAAATGTTAAAAAAAGGACTGCCAGAAGAATTAATAGCAGAAATTGTACATGTAACGGAAAAAGAAATAATAGAGATAAATAAAAAACTAACTAAATAATTGTATAGGGTATGAAATATTTGTAATAGCAAAATTTTAATCATACCCTATTATTATAAATTCTAATACGTAATTAGATATATACATTTACAAAAATAAAGAAACTCTTTTCAAGTGTTTAGTGACTATACAAATTACTTGATATAAAGTATAACTTTATGGTATTATACTTAAAGTTTAGGATAAAATATAAATATTGAAAAATAATTGAATAGGGAGAGTGATCTTTTTGAAATATGATAAAATAGATATAAAAAATGGAATAAAACTTCATACAATTCAAACAGACAAATTTAAAACAAATCTAATATCTGTAATTTTAACAACAAAATTAGATAGAGAAAATGTAACAAGAAATGCATTAATACCAGCAGTACTAAGAAGAGGGACAGCAAGTTTAAATACACAAGAAGAAATTAACAAAAAATTAGAAGAAATGTATGGAGCAAGTTTAGACTGTGGATTAGATAAAACAGGAGATAATCAAGTTTTAAAGTTTTATATTGAATCAGTGAATGATGAGTTTTTACCACAAGATGGTGAAAATATGCTAAAAACATCTATGGATAATATATTAGAGATGATATTTAATCCATATATAGAAAATAATTGTTTTAAAAAAGAGTATGTAGAACAAGAAAAAGAAAATTTAAAACAAATAATTGAAGGAAAAATAGACAATAAGGCAAGATATGCATTAGATAGATGTATAGAAGAAATGTATAAAGATGAGCCATATGGGTTATATAAATATGGATATGTTCAGGACCTAAGCAATATAGACGAAAAAAATTTGTATGAACATTATAGTAATTTAATAAATGAATGCAAGATAGATATATTTGTTTCAGGAATATTAGATGATAATGTAGAACAATTAATTAATCATAATGAAAATATTAGTAAACTTAAAGATAGAGAAGCAAAATATGTAGTTCCAAGAGTAAAATCTAAAAAATCTGAGAGAGAAAACATTGTACAAGAATCAATGGAAGTAAATCAAGGAAAGTTAATAATAGGATTAGATATAGATTTCGATAATGAAGATTTAAGGTATGATGCAATGATTTATAATAGCATATTAGGGGGAAGTGCAAACTCAAAACTATTCCAAAATGTAAGAGAAAAAGCAAGTTTAGCATATACAGCAAGTTCTAATTATTATAGATTTAAAAACAATATATTTATAAATTGTGGAATAGAAATAGATAATTTTGATAAAGCACTAAAAATTATAAAAGAGCAAATTGAGGAAATGAAAAAAGGCAATTTTACAGACGAAGAAGTAGAAAATGCAAAGCAAGGAATAATTGCAGCAATAAAATCTATAGATGATGAACAAGATACAGAAATAACTTACTATTTTGGACAAGAACTATCAGAAAAAAAACTTGGTATAAGTGAATATATAGAAAGAGTAACTAAAATAGATAAACAAAAAGTTTTAAATATTGCAAATAAAGTAAGTGTAGATACAATATATTTTCTTAAACAATAATAAATAGAGATGTGTCCCCAATGGGACAAGGAGGTAAATTGATGCAAATAATAGAAAATTTGAAAGTTAAGGAAAAATTATATATTGAAAAATTAGAAAATGGATTAACTGTTATGATAATTCCTAAAAAAGGAATACAAAAGAAATATATTATTTGGGGTACAAATTATGGCTCAAATGATAGTACTTTTATAGTTCCAGGAGAATCTGATGTAACAGAAGTTCCTAAAGGAGTAGCTCATTTTCTAGAACATAAAATGTTTGAACAGGAAAATGGGAAAAATAGTTTAGATGTACTAACTTCATTAGGTGTTAATGCAAATGCTTATACAACAAATAACCATACAGCATATTTATATGAGTGTACAGATAATTTTTATGAAGCCTTAGACGAATTTATGAATTATGTTCAACATCCATATTTTACTGATGAAAATGTTGAAAAGGAAAAGGGAATAATTGGCCAAGAAATTATGATGTATGATGATTATCCAGATTGGAAAGTTTATTTAAATGCATTAGAATGTATGTATCATAATAATCCTGTAAAACTTGATATTACAGGGACAATTGAAACAATTTCACATATTGATAAGGATATATTATATAAATGTTATAATACTTTTTATAACCCATCAAATATGGCAATGGTAATATCAGGGGACTTTGAACCTGAAAAGTTGTTAGAAGAAATAAAGAAAAGATTAATAGAAAATAAGTCTAATGGTGAAATAAAAAGGATATTTGAAAACGAACCTAAAGAGATTGTAAAAGCAAAAGCTGAGCAAAATATGGAAGTTAGTCAACCACTTTACACTATTGGAATAAAAGATATTCCAGCAGAAGAGAAAGAAAGAGTTAGAAAACATATTACAATTGAAATCTTATTAAATATTATAATTGGTGCAAGTTCAGAGTTATATAAAAAATTGTATGATATGGGAAATTGCTATTTTGTACCAAGTATTGAATACGAATTTGATAGAAATTATGCATTTGTTCTAATAAGTGGACAATCAAATAATCCAGAGGAATTGTTTAACATGTTAAAAAAACAAGTAAATGAATTTGTTAACAAAGGTATTAGTGAAGATGATTTTGAAAGAACTAGAAAAATGATATATGGAGAATATATTAAAGAATATAATGATGTCACAACTATTTCTAGAATGTTTTTATCAGATTATTTTAAAGGAATAAATAGTTTTGACTATTTAGAGGAAATTAACGCAATAAATGTAGAATATTTAAACCAAGTGTTAAAAGATGTTTTTAAAAAGGAAAATATGATATTATCTGTTGTAAAAAATTAGATATTTTTTGAATGAAAAAATTGTAATAATCACAGCATAAAAATAGAAAAATATTTTATGCTGTTTTTTTTTATTTTTATATGTCGAAAAATGAAAAAAATGGTCATACGAAAGTTGCTAAAAAACGTTGAAGATACTTGACTTGAATGTTTTTGTGTGCTAATTTATAAGTATACGGAAGATAAAAATAAAAAAGGAGAGATTTGTATGTTAAATGAAGAAATTTGTAAATTAAGAGATAAATTAAATAAAAGTATAGAAAAAGGCGACGATTATAGCATAACATATAAATTAAGTGTTGAGTTAGATGAATTAATTGCTAAATATTACAATAAATTAAAAAGTGGAAAAAATATTACTAATAATAATACAAACTAACATTTAATTATTGTGGATACTA
Organism: uncultured Clostridia bacterium; assembly: GCA_948891265.1. GTDB lineage: Bacteria > Bacillota > Clostridia > TANB77 > CAG-508 > CAG-269. The sequence goes on from CAQUBD010000037.1 coordinate 9,923, forward strand.
TTCCCAAGAAAGACTCAAAGGAAAATAGTTGAACAATATGATGTAATGTTTTTGTTCCAACTGTGCATCATTGCATTTCGTTACATATTATAATTTTTCAAAATACCTAAACTAAAAAAGATAAATGTATTGCTAAATTACCAAAAATATTATATAATATAGCATCGAGTAAAGGAGAGAACCAATGCTAGTAAATAATAATATTATAGAAGAATTGTTATATGATGCAGGAAATTCAAGAGCAGAAAAGGCAAAAGAAATAGTAAAAGAAAAAAGAGTAAGAGTGATCAAAAGTGACTACGAAAATGAAAATAATTTTGAGTTACAAGGAAAAGCATATGGAAATGATATTTATGATACATATATAGATATAAAAAATGGAGAAATACAATCAATAGAATGCACATGCCCAGATTATCATAGGACATATGGAGTGTGTAAACATAGTCTAGCAACAATATTGGCATTTAATGATATACAATTAGATGAGTTACAATATATAAATAAAAATGAAATACAAAAAAATGTGATAAATACCAAAGAACAAAAAAATAGAAATAAATATAATAGTTTTAACCAAATCGTAAAAACATTGTACAATGAAGAATTAGATGAGATAGATTCTAATTTAGACATAGAATTAAAAAACAAAGGAACTATTAAAATTGAACCTAAAATAATATATGATAAATTTACTAGAGAAATGAAAATTGAATTTAAGATTGGAAATAAAAGAATGTACAAATTAAAGGATTTAGCGGAATTTTACAAGTTAATGCTAAATAATGAGTTTTATAGATATGGAGACAAGCTAGAATTTGTACATAGAAAAGAGATGTTTGAAAGTGATAGCCAAGAACTATTACAATTTTTAATGAAATATGCAGAAATAATTGCATTTACTAATTCTAATGCAAATTCAAATTATAAATATTATGGTAAGGCTTTAAATGAAAGTAGCATAATTATAGGAAATACAGCAATTGATGAATTATTTGAAGTACTAAAAGAAAAAAAAGTAATAATAGAAAGAGACTATGATAAAAATATAATACAATTTATAGACAAAAATCCTGAATTGGAGTTTAGATTAGAGAAGGTTTCAACATTTGACTATAGAATAATAGCAACTTTTGATGTTTTTAAAACCGTAATATTAAAAGGAAATAAATACCAATATATTTTAGATGGTGGAGGGTTATATAGATGTAGTAAAGAATTTGAAAATACAACCTTAAGATTACTAAAATTATTTAGAGAAAATTATTTAACACAAGTATTAATAAATAGAGATGGATTAGGAGAACTATTCTCTGTAATTTTGCCTAAAGTAAAAAATGCAATAAAAATAGATGAAAATATACAAGAAGAAGTAAAAGAATATCAACCAGAAAGATTATCAGTAAAAGTATTTTTAGATTTTGATGAAAATAATTATATTATTGCTGATGTTAAATTATGTTATGGAGAAAATGAGTTTAATCCACTAAATCAAGAAGAAGAAAAAAATATACAATATTCTAGAAATATAATTGAAGAAACAAAAGCAATGAATGTTTTTAGAAAGACGGGTTTTATGTTTGATGTTAAAAATCTAAGATTTATATTGCCAGATGAAGAAAAAATATATCAATTTTTGAGTAATGATATTAATTATTATATGGCAAAATTTGAAGTATTAGCAACGGACAATTTTAAATCAAAAGAAATTATAAGACCGAAGATAACTTCATTAGGAGTAAGAGTGGAAAATAATCTATTATCAATTGATTTATCACAATTAAATATAGATTTAGAAGAACTTGAAGAAGTAGTAAAAAGATATAAATTGAAAAAGAAATATCATAGATTAAAAGATGGGACATTTATAGATTTAGAAGATAGTAGTGAAATTGATTTCATTAATAAATTAATATCAGGAACAAATATAGATTATAAAGAGTTAGAAACAGGAAACATCAGACTACCAGTTAATAGAACACTATATTTGAATCAACTACTAGAAGGAATAAAAGGAACACAAATTATAGAAAATGCAGACTATAAAAATCTTATAGATGGATTAGATAAAGATTCACTTGATGAAGATGAAAAAATACCAGAACAATTAGAACAGATTTTAAGACCATATCAAAGAACTGGATTTAAATGGCTAAAAACATTAGATAGATATAAATTTGGAGGGATTCTTGCTGATGATATGGGACTTGGAAAAACAATACAGATAATATCTATACTTTTAGACTATAAAGAAAATAATAAAGAAAGAAAAACAAGTATAGTAGTATCACCAAGCTCGCTTTCGCTAAATTGGAAAAATGAAATTGAAAAATTCGCATCAGATTTAAAGGTACAAGTTGTTAGAGGCACAGCAACAGAAAGAAAGAAAATAATTGAAAATGTAGAAAATTGGGATTTAATAATTACATCATATGATTTATTAAAAAGAGATATTGAAATATATAAAGAAAGAAATTATAATTTTAAATTTATAATAGCAGATGAAGCTCAATATTTAAAAAATAATAATACTAAGAATGCGAAAGCAATAAAACAATTAAATGCAGAAACAATATTTGCATTAACGGGAACACCAATAGAAAATTCTTTGGCAGAGCTATGGTCGATTTTTGATTTAATAATGCCAGGATACTTATTTAATTACAAAGAATTTAAATCAACATATGAAACAGCAATAGTTAAAGATGAGGATAATGAGGCAATGAATAAATTAAGAATGCTTATAGAGCCTTTTATATTAAGAAGGACTAAAAAACAAGTATTAACAGAATTGCCAGAAAAAACTATAACAGTTTTAAATAACGAAATGGAAGAAGAACAAAAAAAATTATATTTATCATATTTGGTACAGGCAAAACAAGAATTACAAAGTGAAATAAACATAAATGGGTATGAAAGAAGTCAAATTAAAATATTGGCAGCACTTACAAGATTAAGACAAATTTGTTGTCATCCAGAATTATTTATTGATAATTATAAAGGTAGTAGTAGTAAATTAGAACAATGTATTGAAATCATAGAAGATGGCATAAAGGCAGGACATAAGATATTACTATTTTCAAGTTATACTTCAATGTTTGAAATAATTGAAAAACAATTAAAAGAAAGAAATATAAATTATTTTAAATTGACTGGATCAACAAAAGTTGATGAGAGAATAGACCTTGTTGATGAATTTAATAGAAGTCCAGAAATAGGAGTGTTTTTAATATCTTTAAAAGCAGGTGGAACAGGACTTAATTTGATTGGAGCAGATATGGTTATTCATTATGACCCATGGTGGAACATTTCTGCTGAAAATCAGGCAACAGATAGAGCATATAGGATTGGACAAAAAAATAATGTACAAGTATATAAGTTAATAACAAAGGATTCTATAGAAGAAAAAATTTTCGAATTGCAGCAGAGAAAGGCTAAACTTACTGATAATATACTTAATACTCAAACTACCTTTATTAATAAACTTTCGAAAGATGAAATTATGGACTTATTTAATTGAAAGTATATAAAATAGCCCTATGTATACATAGGGCTTTGGATTAAAATTTAATTGTTATTTACAAACATATAAAGGACAAGGGGCTCCTATACAGGTCTCTGACATTCTTTCTAAATCAGAAGGAATATCTTTAGTAAAGCCATCATCAAACTTAATGGTATACCAAACTTCTCCCTCAATTGGACGCCAGCCTACAATTTCAGCATATTCTCCAGCATGCTCCTTTGAGTCATGCCGCATCTGAACAAACATGTGAGAATTAATAAAATCAACTAAGAAACTTAATTCATTTTTTGTAAATCCTAAATTGTTACCAGCCATAGTAAACCTCCTTTATGAAAACATACATCAAGTTATAAGGGAAGTATAACATATATAGTTTGATAATGCAAGTACTTTGGCAATCGCTTAAAAATCATTTGGTCATATAGACTAGACAAACAATATAAAAATTAGAAAAGGAGAAATGAGATTAAATATGAAAGATTATATTACAATCATAGGAGGAGGACTTGCTGGTTGTGAGGCAGCATATCAAATTGCAAAAGCAGGTATAAAAGTAAAATTATATGAAATGAAACCAATTAAATTTTCAGAAGCACATTCAAATAAGAATTTAGCTGAAATAGTTTGTAGCAATTCTCTTAAATCTAATTTGTTAACAAATGCTTGTGGATTATTAAAAGAAGAACTTAGAAGACTTGATTCGCTATTAATTAAAATTGCAGATGAAACTAAAGTACCTGCAGGACAAGCATTAGCAGTGGATAGAGAAAAATTCTCTAAAAGAGTAACCGAAGAAATTAATAAGAATCCTTTGATTGAAGTTATACACAAAGAGATAGAAAATGTGGATTGTGATAATGAAATTGATAGTAAAAATGGAATTGTTATAATTGCTACTGGACCATTGACATCAGAAAAATTAGCTAAAGAGATTGGGAAAATAGCAGGAGAAGATAAATTATACTTTTATGATGCTGCTGCACCGATAATTAGTAAAGATAGTATCAATTTTGATATTGCTTTTTATGGGAATAGATATGAACAGGAAAAGAAAAAAGATGAAACTACTGAAGAATGGATGGAGAGGCAAAATAATCAAGAAAAAAGTTATATTAATCTTCCAATGAATAAAGAGGAGTATGAAAACTTTTGGAAAGCTTTAGTAGAAGCAGAAGTTGTTACATTACATGAGTTTGAAAAAAGAGAAATATTTGAAGGATGTATGCCAATTGAAGTAATGGGCAAAAGAGGAATAGATACCTTAAGATATGGGCCTTTAAAGCCAGTGGGATTTGACGACTTAAGAACAGGAAGAAGACCATATGCCATTGTCCAATTAAGACAAGATAATTCAGAAGGAACGATTTATAACATGGTTGGATTTCAAACTAACTTGAAATTTGGAGAACAAAAGAGAGTATTTAGTATGATTCCAGGTTTAGAAAATGCGGAGTTTGAAAAATTTGGTGTTATGCACAGAAATACATATATTAATTCTACTAAATTATTAGACAATACTTTTAATTTAAAAAGTAACAATAATATTTATTTTGCTGGTCAAATTACAGGGGTAGAAGGATATGTAGAATCTATTGCTTCTGGAATGGTCGCGGCTTTAAACGCAATATCAGTCTTTAGGGATGAAGGAAAAAAACAGGAAAAAAATAAAATTATCTTTTCGGAATATACAGTAATTGGAGCTTTGGCAAAGTACATTTCAACAGAAAATGAAAAGTTTCAACCAATGAATGCAAATTTTGGAATTTTACCAGAACTAGAAGGAAAAAAGATTAGGGACAAAAGGGAAAGATATATGAAGCTTTCTGAAAGAAGTTTAGAGTATCTTAAATAGTTATATTACAGATATGTTACAAATAATTTAAAATTATATTAAAATAGCAATAATTCACAGAATATTTTCGTTAGTTGAGAAAGCATAAAACCGTAAGCTTAAAAATTGTAATA
>CAQUBD010000038.1 GCA_948891265.1 uncultured Clostridia bacterium
TTTTTATTTACAAATACAATATTTTTTTGGGACATTTTCACTTACTAGTCACAAGGCAGAAGAAAAATCTTAAATTATTCTTGACTTATCGTTGTAAAAATGATAAAATATAAGCTGTTATGGTAAATTACGTGAATTGCGTAATTCCGTAGCAGTTTATATTATTTTTAGGAGGTGAAATTTAAGTGCCAACAATTAATCAATTAGTAAGAAAAGGTAGAAAAACAGGAGTAACAAAATCAACTGCACCAGCTCTACAACATGGATGGAACTCAAAAAATAAAAGATTAACAAATAACAGAGCTCCACAAAAAAGAGGCGTTTGTACAGTTGTTAAAACAGTTACACCTAAAAAGCCGAACTCAGCTTTAAGAAAAGTTGCCAGAGTAAGACTTTCAAATGGTTATGAAGTTACATCTTATATCCCAGGTATAGGACATAACTTACAAGAACACAGTGTTGTATTAATAAGAGGTGGTAGGGTAAAGGACCTTCCAGGTGTTAGATACCATATCATTAGAGGAACATTAGATACAGCTGGTGTTAAAGATAGAATGCAAGCGCGTTCTAAGTATGGAGCTAAGAGACCTAAAAAATAGTTAAAACAAATGAAAAACGGCATCTTGCGTTGTCAAGCGTCGTAAAAATCTTTTCAATATACAAACGTATTATTTCAAAGATTTTTACTTAGCTTTCCTAGCAATATACCATTTTTGCTTTGTTCTAAGTTATTGATTAGTTTTAGCGAAATATTAAATTAATAGTGCTTGTAATACTTGCTAAATTTTTTGTGAATTGAAAATCTTTGATTTTTAATTCATGATTAATTCACGATTTATAAATTTAAAAATAAAGTTTTTTAAATTTATGATGAACTTGTGAAAGGTACTTAAATTTAGAATATATTATAATGCACTGTGCGGATAGGATATTCCTATCAGAGTACCTAAGATATTTTATATAAATATCTAATACAAATAATTAAGGAGGGAAGAATAGTGCCAAGAAGAGGATTTATAGCAAAGAGAGATGTTTTACCAGATCCAATATATAATAGTAAAGTTGTTACAAAATTAGTTAACAATATAATGTTAGATGGTAAAAAATCAGTTGCTCAAAACATAGTTTATGATGCATTTGATATCATAAAAGAAAAAGAAGGAAAAAATCCTTTAGAAGTTTTTGAAGCAGCTTTAGAAAATATTATGCCAGTTCTTGAAGTTAAAGCTAGAAGAGTTGGTGGAGCTACATATCAAGTTCCATTAGAAATTAGACCAGAAAGAAGACAAACTTTAGGTTTAAGATGGTTAGTTACTTATGCTAGAAATAGACATGAGAAAACTATGGCTGAAAAATTAGCTGGTGAAATTATGGATGCTGTTGCTGGAAATGGTGGAGCATTCAAGAAGAAAGAAGATACTCATAGAATGGCTGAGGCTAATAAGGCTTTTGCTCATTATAAATGGTAAAATTTCGATTAAAAGCAACAATCTGCACAATTTTGTTGCTAATGTAAACTTCGATGTACCATCGTACACCTTCAGCTTACATTAACTTCCAAAATTGCACAGCTTATCACTTTTAATCAAAATTTAGATTTGAAATTGATTAAAAATACTAAAAATACAAATCCGAAGGGAGGATATAAGAAAATGGCAGGAAGAGCATACCCACTAGAAAGAACTAGAAATATAGGAATAATGGCTCACATTGATGCTGGTAAAACAACAACAACAGAGAGAATATTATTCTATACAGGAAAAACACATAAAATAGGAGAAGTTCACGAAGGTGCTGCTACAATGGACTGGATGGCTCAAGAACAAGAAAGAGGTATTACAATTACATCTGCATGTACAACATGTTTCTGGAAAGATAATAGAGTTAATATTATAGACACACCAGGTCACGTTGACTTTACAGTAGAAGTACAAAGATCTTTAAAAGTTCTTGATGGAGCTGTAACAGTTTTAGCAGCAAAAGGTGGAGTTCAACCACAAACAGAAACAGTTTGGAGACAAGCTGATAAATACAGTGTACCAAGAATGGTATATGTAAATAAAATGGATATAACAGGAGCTAACTTTATGCTTTGTGTTGATCAATTAAAAAATAGATTAAAAGCAAATGCAGTTCCAATCCAATTACCAATAGGTGCAGAGGATCATTTCTTAGGTATAGTTGACCTAATTAAAATGAAAGCATTTATTCATAAAGATGATTTAGGAAAAGATGTTGAAGAAACAGAAATTCCTGATGATATGAAAGCACAAGCCGAAGAATTTAGAGCAGCTATGATAGAAGCAGTTGCTGACCAAGATGAAGAATTAATGATGAAATATTTAGAAGGTGAAGAATTAACAGAAGCTGAAATTAAAAAAGGTTTAAGAACTGGTACAATAGCTAATAAAATAGTTCCAGTAACATGTGGTTCTTCATACAAAAACAAAGGTGTACAAGAATTATTAGATGCAGTTGTTGACTTTATGCCATCACCATTAGATATAGCTCATATTAAAGGTGAAACACCAGATGGAGAAGAAACAGAAGCTAAAACTTCAGATTCAGAACCATTTGCTGCATTAGCATTTAAAATTGCTACAGACCCATTTGTTGGGAAATTATGTTTCTTCAGAGTTTATTCAGGAACATTAGAATCAGGTTCAACAGTATTAAACTCAAGTAAAGATAAAAAAGAAAGAGTTGGAAGAATTCTTCAAATGCACTCAAACCACAGAGAAGATATTGATAAAGTATATGCTGGAGATATAGCTGCAGCAGTAGGTTTAAAAGATGTTACAACTGGTAATACTCTATGTGATCCAGATCATCCAATAATCCTAGAATCAATGGAATTCCCTGAACCAGTTATTGATATAGCTATTGAGCCAAAAGATAAAGCAGCTCAAGAAAAAATGGGAATCGCTTTAGCAAAACTTGCTGAAGAAGATCCAACATTTAAAGCTTATACAAATCAAGAAACAGGTCAAACAATTATCGCAGGTATGGGTGAATTACACCTAGATATCATTGTTGATAGATTAAAAAGAGAATTTAAAGTTGAATGTAATGTAGGTAAACCACAAGTTGCTTACAAAGAAACAATTAGAAATAAAGTTAAAGTTCAAGGTAAATTTATTCGTCAATCTGGTGGTAAAGGACAATATGGTGATGTTTGGTTTGAAATGGAACCATTAGAGCCAGGTAAAGGAATAGAATTCGAAAGCAAAATTGTCGGAGGAGCTGTTCCAAAAGAATATATTAAACCAATTGAACAAGGTATGAGAGAAGCTGCTGAAAGCGGTATCTTAGCTGGTTACCCAGTTATAGATTTCAAAGTTTCATTAGTTGATGGTTCATACCATGAAGTTGACTCTTCAGAAATGGCATTCAAAATTGCTGCTTCTATGGCATTCAAAGAAGGATGTAAACAAGCTAAAGCAGTTATATTAGAGCCAATTATGAAAGTTGAAATAACAGTTCCAGAAGAATATATGGGAGATGTTATAGGAGATGTAAACTCAAGAAGAGGTAGAATGGAAGGTATGGATGCAGAAGATGGAATGCAAGAAATTCACTCATTTATACCATTATCAGAAATGTTTGGTTATGCAACAGACTTACGTTCTAAAACTCAAGGTAGAGGTTCATACTCTATGGAACCTTCTCATTATGAAGAAGTTCCAAAATCAGTTCTTGAAGCTATAGTGTCTTCTAGAAAAAAAGCTGAATAAATTTGATTTAAAAGCAACAATCTATGAATTTTTATTTTTAATGCAAAACTCGACGTACCAACGTACGACTTCGTCTTGCATTAAATGCTAAAAATCCATATCTTATCACTTTTAAAACAAATTATCTTATTAATAAGATAGGAATTATTATGAAAAATTTAGTACAAGTATTTAAATCTAAGTATAAAGTTAAGAAAGAACAAATGCCTAATAATAAGCAAGAAAAAGATGGAACACAAGAACAAGAGGCTGCAAAGCTAACTTTGGAATTGAACACGCTTTTTGTAGTAATACCACTATTACAACCATATAATAATGATATTAATTTGGTAAGAATTGAAGGTGTTCAAATAGAAGCTATTCAAAATGTTTTAAACGCAGATAATGAATTTATTTTGAATAATGAATTTTATATACAATCAAAGGAATATTTGCAAAGAATATTAAATAACGATGGTGTAATTGAGCTAAATCAAGAGTTTAATTCTAAAAGTAAAATTATACAAAAGTTGGCTTATAGTTTACAAGGGAAAGAATACTGGGAAGAAAAATACTTATAAAAAGACTTGCATTTTTGTTTAAAATAGTATAGAATGCAAATTAGAATAACAAAGTTATTAAATTTAAAAAATAAAAAAGTAGCAAGTTCATAAAGAACAGCTAACTTAAAATAAGGAGGATTTTAAAAAATGGCAAAAGCAAAATTTGAAAGAACAAAACCACACGTTAACATTGGTACAATCGGACACGTTGACCATGGTAAAACAACAACAACAGCAGCTATTACAAAATATTTATCATTATTAGGAAAAGCTAAATTTGAAGCTTACGATCAAATCGATGGAGCTCCAGAAGAAAAAGCAAGAGGAATCACAATAAACACAGCACACGTTGAATATGAAACAGATAACAGACATTATGCACACGTTGACTGCCCAGGACATGCTGACTATGTTAAAAACATGATTACTGGTGCTGCTCAAATGGATGGTGCAGTATTAGTTGTTTCAGCAGCAGATGGTCCAATGCCTCAAACAAGAGAGCACATCTTACTTGCTAGACAAGTTGGTGTTAAATACATCGTTGTATACTTAAATAAATGTGATATGGTTGATGACCCAGAATTATTAGAATTAGTTGAAATGGAAGTTAGAGACTTATTATCAGAATATGGCTTCCCAGGAGATGATATTCCAGTAATAAAAGGATCTTCATTACAAGTATTAGAAAGTTCATCAACAAATCCAGATGATGAAGTATATGCTCCAATGAAAGAATTAATGGATGCAGTTGATAGCTACATCCCAACACCAGAAAGACCAGTTGACCAACCATTCTTAATGCCAGTTGAAGACGTATTCACAATTACAGGACGTGGAACAGTTGCAACAGGTAGAGTAGAAAGAGGAGAAGTTAAATTACAAGACGAAGTTGAAATCATCGGTTTAACAGCTGAAAGAAGAAAAACAGTTGTAACAGGTGTTGAAATGTTCAGAAAATTATTAGATCAAGCTGAAGCTGGAGATAACATTGGTGTTCTATTAAGAGGTATTGATAGAAAAGACATCGAAAGAGGTCAAGTTCTATGTAAACCAGGAACAATCAATCCACATACAAAATTCACTTCTGAAGTTTATGTATTAACTAAAGAAGAAGGTGGAAGACATACACCATTCTTTAATGGATACAGACCACAATTCTATTTCAGAACAACAGATGTTACAGGTGTTATTGAATTAGCAGCTGGAACAGAAATGGTTATGCCAGGAGATAATATTTCAATGACAATCGAATTAATTACACCAATCGCTATTGAAAAAGGACTAAGATTCGCTATCCGTGAAGGTGGTAGAACAGTTGGTTCAGGTGTAGTTGCTGAAATAATTGAATAATATATAATATAGAGAAGAGCTTTAGAGCTTTTCTCTATTTTTTAGTATAAAACTATTGCTTTTTTGTTAAAACAATAATAAAATAACTATATTGTAAATAAAATGTATAAAGCTAATTTAAAGGAGTGACAGATATGAAAATAATATTTGATGCCATGGGTGGAGATAATGGACCAGATGCAAATATAAAAGCCGCAGTGAATGTAATAAATAAAATAAAATCAGAAATAATATTGGTTGGAAAAGAAGAAATTATAAGAAGCAAAGTAAAAGAATTTTATGGAAAAGACTTGGAACAAATTTCAGTTAGATTAAAAATCAAGAATGCAACTGAGACTATAGAGATGGAAGATCAACCAACTGTAGCAATAAAACACAAAAAAGATTCATCTATGGTAGTTGGATTTAATATGTTAAAGCAAGATGAAGGAGATGTATTTATATCTGCTGGAAATTCAGGAGCACTTCTAGCTGGAGCAACATTGTTAGTGGGGAGAATAAAAGGTATAGATAGACCAGCATTAGCAGGAATTTTGCCATCATATAAAAGTAAGTTCTTATTAATGGACTGTGGAGCTAATACTAATTGCAAGCCTATAAATTTATTACAATTTGCACAAATGTCAACGATTTATTTAAAGAATACTTTTGGAATTGAAAAGCCTAAAGTCGGACTTTTGAATATAGGAACAGAGGAAACAAAAGGAAATGAACTTGTAAAAGAAAGTTATCAATTGTTAAAAGATAAAGGAGAAGAACTAGGAATAAACTTTGTTGGAAATGTAGAAGGAAGAGATGCATTTTCTGGTGAAATAGATGCAATCGTAACAGATGGATTTACAGGAAACGTATTTTTAAAAACAACAGAAGGAGTAGGAAAGTTTGTTAAAAGGACATTAAAAGAAAGCCTATTAAAAAATATAATTTCTAAATTAGCTGCTGTACCATCATTACCTGCTATAAATAACTTTTCTAAAAAAATGGATTATAAAGTTTATGGTGGAGGACTATTTTTAGGTGTCAAAAAACCAGTTGTTAAAGCACATGGTAGTAGTGATGCAAAATTATTTGAATATACAATAATTCAAGCTGAAAAATTTGTTGAAAATAAGGCAGTAGATAAAATGATAGAAGCTTTTGATAAATAGTAGATATAGATTATATATTAAAATTCTATAAATAGTATAATGATATAAAAAGCGTGAAGTATTAAGAATATAAATGAATTTAATAGTATAACTGAACAGGTAGTATAAAATAAAAATAATTAGTAAATATACTTGACAAATATAATAACATATAATATAAAGATATTATAAAAAGGATAATAATTAAGACAAAAACTTGAGAGGGGGTGAACTCGAGATTATGAGTTCAGAAGAAATTTTAGAAAAAATAAAAGCTATAATTGTTGAGCAATTAGGTGTAACAGACACATCTGTAACAATGGAAGCATCATTTATAGATGATTTAGGAGCTGATTCTCTAGATATAGTTGAATTAGTTATGGCTATAGAAGAAGAATTTGATATAGAAATTCCAGATAGCGATGCTGAAAAAGTTGTAACAGTAGGAGATGTAGTTGAATACATAAAAGAAAATGTTTAATAAGTAATTGTAAAGAACTTATAATTAAGCAATTAAATTGTTTAATTATAAGTTTTTTTGTTAAAAATATAAAAATGTTATTAGTGTTTGTTCTCATTGTAAAGAGTAGTGAAAGCAGAAAATTTATGTCAAATTGTGACTAGTAAATGTAGTCACTTTTATTGATTTTTACAATATTTAAGTATATCATATAAAATGAAAGTATTTAGATAAATCAAATTTGTGTACATTAAAAAATAAAATATTATAAATTTTTCAAAAATGCTCGTTCAATCTAAATTTCAAAAAAAGTCGAAATAAATTATTTACAAGTAACTTATTTATAGGTATAATAAATGCATAAATATAAGTATGATAAAAAGCTAAATGGAAAAAATATACATAGGAGGAAATATGGAGAGAATAAATAAAAAAGAAAAAGGAATAACAATAATATCATTAGTAATAACAATAATAATACTTTTGATATTAGCAGGGATATCAATAGCTAGTATAACAGGAAATGATGGACTTATAGCTAAAGCGAAGAGAGCAAGAGATAATAGTATAGAAGCAGAAGAAAATGAAAACAGAATATTAAATGAGTTAGAAAGATATATAGATGGGGAAGAGCCAAATACAGATAATGGAGGACCCAATTCTGGCGAAGGAACTACTACTCCAGATGATGATACAGTAAAAATAAGTAGAGAAGAATTTGAAGCATTAAGTTCAAAGGTAGATGGGCTTAATGAAAAAGTAAAAACATTAGAAGCTGGAATGAAAACATTAACAACATGGGAATCAGTAGATATTAATATATCTTTGCCTACTGAAAGTTGGAAGAGTAATTCGCAAATTGTACCAGAGTTAGTAGGGGCAAAAAGTATAGCAGTATTAGAATCAAAAGCTAGTAATTTATGCTATATTGATTTTATACCAGGTAGAGCTGCTTCAGTTTTTTTTGGAAATGGCATTGCAGATGCATATAATTATGCATCATATATTAATTTTGATAGCTATACAGGAAAGATAGAAGTTACTACTCAACGTGTTGGAAGTGCTGTTCTTGAATATCCAGATGTATATCTACCAGTATTTACTAAAGTTTATTATAAAAAATAGAATATAAATAGGGGGCAAAAAAGTATTTATTTTTTACACCCCTATCTTCTATTCTAGATTAAAGTATTTTCAACTATAAGAGGAAAATTTTTAATAAAATATAATAAATATGAATATGCAGATTGTTTACTTATTTTAGAAACATTAATAATTTTAATATTTGCGATATTAGAATCCTTACATAAGACTTTAAGCTCTCCAATTTCTAAATCACTATCTAAGGGAGCTTCAAAATTATTTTGACAATCAATAGAAATATTAATAGAATCTATTAAATCTTTTCTTATGGGAAGATAAGAAAATTGTATATTATCTAATGCTATATTCATATTTTGTGAGATTCCCTTATTTACTATAAAAGTATCTAAATTTTTATTTTTCCAGTCATTAAATTCATTTTCTATTAGTTCTTTAATATTTATAAGCTTAAAATTGTCAAAAATGTAATTGATTAATTTTATACTATCAGATGTTCTGAAATTTTTAGTATCTGCCCCTAATACAACACAAATAATGTCAATGTTATTTCGTTTGCAAGCACTTACTAAACATCTATTAGCTCCATTAGTAAAACCAGTTTTTACTCCATATATACCATCTAGACTTCCTAACAATTCATTTGTATTAGATAAAGTTTTAGGATAATTATTTATAGTAATAGTATAAGTCTTTGTTCCAACGATTTCTGCGAATGTGTTATTATTTAAAGCGTAATTAGATAGAATTGCAAGCTCATATGCAGTTGTATAGTGACTTTCTGCATCTAAACCATGAGGAGTTTCAAAATGAGTATTAAAAAGATTTAAATCAGTAGCTTTTTTATTCATTAATTCAGCAAACCCTTGAATAGAACCACCAGCATGTTCTGCAAGTGCTACAGCAGCGTCATTACCTGAACACAACATTAAACCATAGAGTAAGTTTCTAACTGTTATTTTATCTCCAGTTTTTAGACCTAACCTTGAACCACCAGTTGCAGCAGCTTTTTTTGATATTTCTACTGCTTCATCTAAATTGCAATTTTCTATAACTATTGTTGCTGTCATAATTTTTGTCGTTGATGCCATCTTCCTTACAGTGCTTTCGTTTTTTCCATATAAAATTGTATTAGTATTTCTATCTATTACTACACATGAACGTGAATTAGTTTCTGGAATTTTAATTGCAGAATTAGAAATATTAGTTGAGGTTATGTAGGCATTTACATCAACTATTTCATCATTTTCGATATCGTCACATAATGATGTGGATGTTAGTAGTATTGTAATAAATAAAAATAAAGTTATTAAAATTAAAAAATTTTTTTTCATGTTACACCTCTTATATAATAATATAGGAAAATGTTAATTTTATTCTATAATATAGTAATAAATTTATGAAATTACATAAAGTGTTGATTTTGTAATAAAAATGTAATATAATTATAATATGAGTGAAATATTTTAATGCTTTATGTGAAATGTACTTCCGTAAGGATAATAAGTACATAAAATTAAATGAATAAAAATGGAAGAAAACCATATTGACTTCAATAGATTCATGCAATAAAATATAATTAGTAGTATTTATAAAAGGAGAAGATTTTATAATGAATAATAAAAAAATAATGTTATCAATTGTAAGTAGTATAATATTAATTATACTTATGATAGTTCCAAATGTGGTAAATGCTGTTGAAGGGACAATTGAGGGGGTACTTATAACTCCATTGAATTTTGGAATAATTGAATATAGAGATGGAACTGTACCAGCAAATATGGCATATGCAATAAAGGACCCATATGCAGGTGGACACAAAATATGGCAAATAGTAAAATATGAGAATGAATCAAACTATACACCTGGTGATTATTATTGTGTAAGAGCAGAAGTAGGATTTAGTGATACATCAAAGTCAGGAGTATATACTAATGCATATGACTTGGTAAAAGAAAAGGGTATTATTGCATCATTGGAAAATCCAGTATTACAAAGTATAGTAAATAATGAATACTATAATAACTTAATAGCATTATTTGATTTATTATATCTAAAAGATACATCAACACTGGATGAAAGAACTGAATTATTAAGAGCAGCAGGAATAGATGAAAGTAAATTACCTGAAAGTGCACGTTTAACAGACAGTGATATAGAGGCAGTACAACAGGCTGCAGTTTGGTATTATACAGAACATGGAAATACAGTATATGATAATTATGATAGTGTTTTTACAAGTGGAGGAGAATTAACAAAAACATCATGGTTAACTTATAATACTAAAAATGGTGGAGGATATACAAGTCTAAGTGATTATAATTTAGGCACTAAAGATGGAAAAAATAGACAAGAATCAGCAGTATGGTTATATAATTATTTAATATATACAGCAAATAATAATGCATCTGCTTATGGAGAGGATGGAACTGCAACTCCAAGAACAAGAATTACATTATATGCTAATAATACAGTCCAAAATACTCAACCACTTGTATTATTAGAAAGAATACCAGAAGAAAATAAAATTTTTGATTTAGCATTAAGAAAGTATATAACAAAAATTGAAGGACAAAATGTTACACAAACAAGAAATCCAGATATAGATGAAAGTTCATTAGAAGAAGAAACAACAGCTACATATAAACATAGAAAAGATCCAGTTTCAGTAAAAAAAGGAAATACAGTTACATATAACTTAACAATATATAATGAGGGAAATGTAGCAGGAAGAGCAACAAAAATAGTAGACCAATTACCAACAGGATTAAAAATAAAAACAACAGGGACAGTAACATCAACAAAGGGAAATGTATATTCAATAGATGAAAATAAAGAGACAAATACAATAACATTAAATACAAATGGAACTACAAATTTAAATGCATATACAGTGGGATCATTAGATTCAGATACAATATCAATAGAATGTGTAGTTATGGCTGAACCAGATAAACAAAATGATAAAATATTAACAAACATAGCATGGATACAAGAACAAGTGGATGAAACAGGAAAGTTAACAGATAGAGATTCTGTTCCATCAATACCAGAAAATCATCCAAATAAAGATGAATTAGTAACAACAGATAATGGATATACAGGAAAAAATACAGAAACAAATTTAGCAGACGTAAACCATTATTATGAAGGGCAAGAAGATGATGATGATTTTGAAAAAATAAAACTAGAACCAGAGAAAAAACAAGGAAAATACAGTATAGTACTAGTAAAAGAAGACAAAAAT
>CAQUBD010000039.1 GCA_948891265.1 uncultured Clostridia bacterium
GCTCCGTTCATCGTCATCCAAAAAAATTTTCAATTTTTTCGTCTGCCAAATCTTGCTCTTGGGCTATTATATATTTTTTATAACAACTACTGTTATATTGTCATACCCTCCTCGGTCGTTTGCGAGTTGTACTAAATCCTTTGGTGCTTGTTCTATATTTTTGATTGCCATTTCATATATTGTTTCTTGATTTACCATATTCGATAAGCCATCTGAACACATTATTAATATATCATCTTTTAGAAATCCCCTTACCATTACATCTGGTTCGACAAAAGCATTACATCCTAGAGCTTTCATTAACATATTTTTTTGTGGATGATGTATTGCTTGCTCTTTTGTTATTGTTCCCTCTTTTACTAATTTTTGAACATAACTATGGTCTTGGGTTAATCTTCTTATAAATCCTTTTCTTATTCTATATATTCTACTATCTCCTACATGTCCTATATATGCCTTATTATTATATATTAAACATATTTCTAGTGTAGTCCCCATACCTTGTAATTCTATATTTTCTTTTGATTTTTCATATACTACCATATTAGCATATTCCATACTGCTTCCTAATAGTTGAATAATACTGTCTCTATCTTTTTCTATATCTTTAAAATTATTTTCTATATAGTTCTTTGCTGTCTGAACTGCTAGACTACTTGCTATTTCTCCACCATTATATCCTCCCATTCCATCTGCTAATATATATAATTGTACTTCATCTAATGATGTTGATATATAATAGTAATCTTGATTTATATCTCTGACTTTTCCTTTGTCAGATTTTGCATAAGCTTTTATCATTTTTTCACCTCTGTTCTTTTATGTTTAGCTTATTTAGTTCTTTTCATTTTATTTTATATCACAAGTTATATTTTTTTGCAATATCTTTTCATTTTAAGTTTCAGTATTTTTTGTAAAATTATTTTTGTTGTACTTTATTAATGTGATTAGACAAAGTTTGAGACTGCTGATAGTTTCAGCAGTCCCATAAAATTTTTCATCTAGAAGCAATACCTTTTTATTGGTTCTTCATTATGCCAGCCATCATATTCTCTTGTTGCTTGTTCATATTGTCTTGCACACTCCTGATGAGCTCTTTTACCATTGATAGTACCAATCCTTACTCCCATCTTTATGTCTTTATAAGTAAGCTCCTTCGTACACCAAGGGCACCTTTCCCCTTCTTCAGGGATATCATCTTTGAGTTCCCAACTTATTTTTTTATTTGATTTATGTATTCTGTAACCATCTATAAAATCATTAATATGACAAACGTAGTTTCTAAGTTGTTCTTGTACTTTAGATTCCTCACTTTGTTCACTTAATGTCTGTACTAGACCATCTTTGTCAAGTAGATACATACCAAAAATTACATAATCATCCAAAATGTTATCTTTTGACAGGCGTTTGTATATCTTTCTATTCTTTATCAATTGATTCAATGACTTAAGATCTTGAATATTTTTTTCAATTCCTATGTCGGAATTTATTTCTTTTGAATCAATTTTTATATCTGAACTTTCATACGTAACTAGTGCCGTAAGTTGAACATCTCTTTTATGCTCTTCTTTAAGTTCTCTTTCTTTCCAATCAAATAAGTCACAAACTTCTTTGGTAAAAATCGGCTCCCCGAAAATGTTAAATTCTTTTGGATAAATCCGTTTTCCACAAAAAGATACAGCTACTGATTGTGGATCTGCCACATGTTGCAACTCAATAAATCCAAATACTTCTTTTTGTTTATTAACACATCTCTTAATTTTAACATTCTCTTCATATCTCATATTTCTTCCTCCTTTATACTTTTATTGTTGAATATTGTTTTTATATGTGAAACCAAAAGTTAGAGGTTTTTTCCTCTCACTATTCAGTGAAAAAAAAATACTTACATAGGATATGTCCTATATTGTTTTGAATTATATCACGTTTTATATAAAATTACAACATAATTCTTTTTAAGGATAGCATAAATTATTTGTTTTTTTTTATATTTATTGTTATACTAATATAAAATATTTGAACAATTTTTATTTTAAGGAGGAAATTTATATGTCAACACCACATAATGAAGCAAATAAAGGAGATATTGCAAAAACAGTAATAATGCCAGGAGATCCTTTAAGAGCTAAATATATTGTAGAAAACTTTTTTGAAAATTATAAACTTGTAAATAGTGTTAGAGGTATGTATGCTTATACTGGAACTTATAAAGGTAAAGAATTAACAGTTATGGCTCATGGTATGGGAATGCCAAGTGTTGGAATTTATAGTTATGAATTATTTAAATTTTATGATGTTGAAAATATTATAAGAATTGGTTCTTGCGGAGGTTATTTACCAGATTTAAAATTATTTGATATTGTGCTTAGTGATAATGTTTTCTCTGAAAGCAATTATGCTTTAACTTTAAATAATGATGACTGCCATATAATAAATTCAAGTGCCAAATTAAATTCTTATATAGAAGATGTTGCAAAAGAAAACAATATAGACATTATAAAGGGTAATACTGTTTGTAGTGATTGTTTTGATTTTTATATGACAGATGTTAATAAGTTTTTAGAAAGAGTTCCTAAAGATTTTAATCCTGTTTCTGCTGAAATGGAAGCCTTTGCATTATTTTATAATGCAAATTTATTAAACAAAAACGCGTCTTGCTTAATGAGCGTTGTTGATTCTAAATTTATTAAAAATGTTGCAACTGCTGAAGAAAGAGAAACTGGTTTAAATAATATGATTAAGCTTGCATTAGATTCTGCTTTAAAATTTTAAAACTTTAGTAGATTCTAAATATTGTTATTGAATATAACATTAAGAGATGGACTTTTTATAAGTTCCATCTCTTTATCTTTTATATTTTTATTTTGTTATATCTAATATTTTATATTTCATAATTCCAACTGGTGCTTCAACATCGACTGTTTGATTTTTCTTAGCTCCTAAAAGAGCTGCTCCTAAAGGTGATTCATTAGAAATCTTATTTTCTGCTAAATTAACTTCTGTAGATCCTACTATAGTATATTCTATTTCTTCATCAAATTCAATATCTAAAACCTTTACTGTATTTCCTATTTGAACTATATCTGTATCTATTTCTTTTTCGTTAATTATTTTAGCATGTCTTAATTTATTTTCTAATTCTGCTATTTTTACTTCATTTTCAGCTTGTGCTGTTTTTGCTTCATCATATTCAGAGTTTTCTGATAAATCTCCAAATCCTAATGCTATTTTTATTCTTTCAGCAATTTCAGATCTCTTTTCTGTTTTTAAATGATTTAATTCTTTATCTAAATTATCATATCCTTCTTGTGTAAGGATTACTTCTTTTTCTTCCATATTTAAAACCTTCCCTTCAAAGTTTTTAATGCTTCTTAAAAAACTTATACTATATTAAGCTAGTTTTTTTATTTTGTCAAGTATCTTTGAAAATTTTTTATTACTTATCCTTTTAATAACTCTTTTCCACCTTTTAAATAATCATATCCTGAAAATATAGTTGCAATTGTTTGTATTATCATCATTATTGTTACAAATAAGTTTAATGCAAATGGTATTCCTGATAATGCACCAGTAAAGCATTCTCCAAATGCATTCATATCAATAAATGCTCCTATTATAGCAATCATTTGTGTAACTGTTTTTAATTTTCCCCATATTGAGGCAGCAATTACTTTTCCACCTTTTTCTACAGCAATTAGTCTATATCCGGATACAGCAAATTCTCTAGTTAAAACAATTGCTGGTATCCACGCTGGTAATCTATTCATTTCTACAAGTAAAATCATTGCAGTTAAAACTAATATTTTATCGGCTAATGGATCTAAAAATTTTCCAAAATTAGTTACTTGATTTCTACTTCTGGCTATATATCCATCTAATTTGTCTGTAATAGATGCTATTATAAAAATTAAGTCTATTATTAAATATGTAATTGGTATTCCAAGTATTTCTCCGTTTATTCCTAATAATGGTATTATTACCATTATTGGTACTAATATTATTCTAAAAATTGTTAGTTTATTTGCTAAATTCATAATTTTCCCCTCTCTTCGCTTCGTTCATTGTCATTTTAGATTTATTTTAACATTTCTATAGCTTTTTGTAATTGAGTGTCTTCACTGTCTTTAACATTTAATTCATTTTCTATACTCTTAGGTAGCTCTATCTTTTCATCTGGCTCAATTCCTACTCCATGAATTTTATTTTTGTTAGGTGTTCTGTATTCTTCTATAGTAATTTTCAAACCACTTCCATCACTAAGTTTTAATATTTGTTGAATAACTCCTTTTCCGTATGTAGTAGTACCTACTGTTTTTGCTTTTCCTAAGTCTTTTAGTGCACCTGCTAAAATTTCAGAAGCACTTGCTGTATTTTTGTTTGTTAATATTATAATTGGCATATTTATTATTGGATCTGTTTTGGCTTTTTTTATGGTTTCTTTATTATCCTTATTTACTTCATATAATAATACTGAATCTTTATCAGCTATATAGTCAGCAATTTCTAGTGCTTGGTCAACAATTCCTCCTCCATTATTTCTTAAATCTATTATTAATGACTTTATTCCTTGTTTATTTATTTCTTCAAATTTGGTTTTAAAATCCTCTGCTGTTGTTTCATCAAAAGATGAAAATTCAATATATCCAATATTATTTGCTAAAATTTTGCTTTCAACTTGATTTACTTTTACTTTTTCTCTTGTTATTTCATATTTTAAATTTTGCGTACCACGTAATATTTCTACTTCTACTTTTGTTCCTTCTTCTCCTTTTATATTATTTGAAGCTGTAGTCATATCATCTGCTTTATATTCTATTCCGTTGACTCTTTGTATAAGGTCTCCTGCTTGTATTCCTACTCTTTCTGCAGGGCTTCCCTTTATTGTTGATAATACTTGAATTCTGTCATATTGAGCATTTTTAATCATATATATTCCTATTCCAACAAAGTTTCCCATTGTATCATCTAAATAATCTTCCATATCCTTTTTTGATATATACTCTGTATATGGATCTCCTAATCCTTCTATATATCCTTTTATGGCACCTTCTTTTAGATTTTCTTCATTTATTTCACCTAAATAATACTTATCAATTACTTCTCTATATTTCTCCAATATATTAGCGATTTCTTTATTATTATTTTCTTTGCTTGAAGTTATGTATATTGGATTCTTTGTAAAATATGTGTATAAAGATATTGATGTAATCATAAATGTTATAAATATAGCTATTGCTATTAACATTATAATTCTATAAATTCTATATTTTTTCTCTTTTTCCATTATTGACCACTGCTTTCTTAAAAATATATTTTATATAATAAGATGTCACAGTATAACTTTCCTATTATATAAATTAGAAGTAGGAAATTAGACATCTAACTTCTAATTTCCAACTTCTGATATCTAAAATTTAATTTGTCCTTCTATATAATGTTTTTATATTATATGTAATTTTTTTACATATATGCTTGTGGATTCACTCTTGAATCTTGTCCATATCCTGTAGCATATCCATTATAGCTGTATGGTGACACTCTAACTTCAAAATGCAAATGTGGTCCTTGAGAATTTCCTGTATTTCCACTTGACATTATTTGCTGTCCTTTTTTTACCATTTGACCTGGTGACACAATTATTGATCCTCTTGTTCCATGTGCATAATATGTTTGCATTCCATTCGCATGTCTTATTACAACATGAGTTCCATAGCTTGTTGTTAAATTTGCTGTTAACATTACAACTCCATCTGCTGCTGCATATACTGGTGTACCTGATGATACTGCATAATCAATTGCTCCATGGAATCTTCCACTTGAATAATATCCATTTGCAGATATTGATCCTCCTTTTACAGGTCTCATTAAGTATCCTGATCCTGTTGGAGTTGTTGAACCTCCAGATGACGAATTATTCTTTAGAGCTGCTAATTGTTCTGCATATTTTTTTTCTGCAGCTCTTATTTCATTTGCAATTCTTGCATTTGCTTGCTTTAATTCTTGTATTTCTTGTTCTAATTCTTTTTCTTCTTCTGACAATTGATTTACATATGAACTTTTTTCTGATTTTGCATTTTTTAATTGAGATGCTACATTTTCTTTACTTGCTTTAGCTGTTGTTAATTTCTCTTTGCTTTCTTCTATTTCTTTTTTTGTATTTTCTATATCTGTTTTTTGTTTTTCTAAATTTTTTAGTAATTGTGTATCCATTTCTGCTACCTCTGATACTAAATAATAGTTAGAAATAAAATCTGTTAAACTGCTTGAGCTTAGCAAAAAGTCTAAATACGAAGTTTCACCAGCTTCATATACTGCAACTAATCTTTGTTTAAATGTTTCTTGTTTTTTTTCATATTCCTCTTTATTTTTAGCTAATCTTTCTTCTGATTCCTTTATTTTTGCATTTGCATCATTTATCTGAGAATCCAAATCATCTATTTCAGACTCATATCCATCTATTTGGGAACTTATATTCTCTACTTGTTTCATTGTTTCTGATTTTTTTGCTTCTATTTCTTTTTGTTTTTCTTTAGCTTCGTTTATTTCATTATTTATCTCTGTTTGTTTGTTTTTCTGCTCATTTATTTCTGATTGTGTTACTGCAATAGATAAGTTTGTACTTAGTAAGAGTATTGATATTAATGTTATTCCTATTATTTTTTTACATGTTTCCTTCATATATTCCCTCCAATTGTAGAAGTTATCGAAATATATAATTTAAATAAATTTTACGTTGTAACTTCTAAATTATAATTATTGATCTATAGTATTTGAATTTTCATTAGTCTCTTCACCTGGAACCAGTCCATTTGTAACATATGGTAGTGGGTTTGTTGTTATTCCATTTATTCTTACCTCAAAATGTGCATGTGGTCCTGTTGAATATCCTGTTGATCCTACTTTTAGTACAGGCTCTCCTCTTTTGACTGTTTGACCTACTTCTACTAATATTTCTGAACCATGTGCATATAATGTTGTTATTCCTCCACCATGGTCAATTATAACCATATTTCCATATGCCGTATTCATTCCTGCGTTTATAACTATTCCATCATTTGCCGCTATAAAATTAGCTCCCATTGGTGCACCAATATCTATACCTGTATGTAATTTGTATTGTCCAGTAATTGGATGTACTCTCATCGCATATTTAGATGTAATATATGTATATCCTGGTACTGGCCATGCTAATTCTCCACCTATATATTTAGTGTCTATTCCTTCCATAGCTAATTCTAATATCTGTCTATTTACCAAATCGTATTGTTGATTTATTTCATCTATCTTAGATTGTAAGTCCTTTTCTTCATCTGAAAGTTTTTCTATAAAATTTTCTCTCATCTTTTTTGTATTTTGTAGTGTCCTTGATATCCTTGTTTGATTCTCTACTCTTGTTAATAATTCTTTTTTTTCATTTTCTAACTTTTGTTTTGATAAATCTATCTTTTTTTGCTTTTCCTCTAATTCTGTTATTAAATCATTATCTAGTTCAGCTAATTGAGTTATTATATAATAGCTAGATAAAAAATCATCTAAATTTCTTGATTTTAGTAGTATATCCAAATATTGGGTTTCTCCAGATTCATAAATAGCTACTAATCTTTGTTTAAATAATTCTTTTTGTTTGTCATACCTTTCTGTTACACTATTTAATTCTTTTTCTATTTCATTAATAGATTTTTTTAATTCTGTAATCTTACTTTCTTGTTCTTCTAATTGTATTTGTGCTGAAGCTATTCTTTCATCCAATTTTTCTACTTGTTGCAAATTTTCTGATAAATTGCTTTGAATATTTTCTAATTCTCCATTTGCATCATTTAATTGATTTCTTAATTCTTCTCTTTGTGTTTGTAAATCTACTTTATTATTTTCTACTTCATTTTCGTTTTCAGCATATGTAAATGTTGCTATAAAACAAATTAGTAAGATTAAAACAATACATAAATTTTTACGCATGTTCATCTCCCTTCGGAAAGTTTTACTTTCCTCATTGCAATCCAAAAAACTTTTTAAATTCTTCGTATTACAATTTTTATTTTAAACTTTAAGATATTTTCTCATAGAAATTACACTACCCATAGCTCCTATTCCTATTCCTAATAATATATATACAAATATTATTGACGAAATCATATCTTTAAAACTTAATAGGCTTAGTCCTATTTTTATCATAAATGATGAATTTACTGCTTGTTCTGCTAATATACTGTATGCTCCACCAATAAATACAATTGATATTATACTTGCTAAAATTCCAATTATCATACCTTCTACTATAAATGGCCATCTTATAAAGTTATTAGTTGCACCTACATATTTCATAATTGATATTTCTTTTCTTCTTGCATGTACTGTTAGTTTTATTGTATTTGATATAATAAATATTGATATAATTACTAGTAGAACTAATATTACTCCTGTAATTATTCTTATTCCATTTGCTAAATTTAATAAAGTTGTTACTGTTTCGTCACTACTTGTTATTCTTTTTACATTTTCAAATTCCAGTATTTCATTTTGTACATTTTTGCTTTCTCTTAAATCTGTTAGTGTAACTATATATGATGTTGAATAAAATTCATATCCATACCCTTCTAGCAAATCACTACTATCACCAAATTTTTCTTTCATAAAGTTATATGCATATTCTTTATCTTTAAATTCAATTGTACTAACGGCTGGCAAGTTTCTTATTCTGTTTCCTACTTCTTGTATTTGTTCTTCAGTTGCATCCATAGTTAAGAAAACCTGAAATCCTTGTTCTGACTTTATTTCATCTACAAAATTATTTATATTTTGAGTAAGTATTAAAAATATTCCAAATATTATCATTGTTGCACACATTATCATTAATGATGCACCTGTTGATTTTTTGTTTTTAAATACATTCCCAAAACCTTCACCTATTAAATATCCTAATCTATTATATTTCACAATCATAACCACCTTTTTTATCATCTCTTACTATGTCGCCTTTTTGTATGTGTATTACTCTCTTTTTCATTTTATCAACTATATCTTTTGCATGTGTTGCTACTACCACTGTTGTTCCTCTCATATTTATTTCATTTAATAGATTCATTATATCCCATGCAGTATCTGGGTCTAAGTTTCCTGTTGGCTCATCTGCTATTAACATTGATGGATTATTTACTAATGCTCTTGCTAGTGCAACTCTTTGTTGCTCTCCTCCTGATAATTCATTTGGGTACATTTTTGCTTTTCCACTTAATCCAACTAGTGATAATACCATTGGTACTTGTCTTCTTATATGTCTTGGAGTTGCCCTTACTATATACATTGCATATGCTACATTATCATATACTGTTTTATCTGGCAATAATCTAAAGTCTTGGAATACTATGCCCATACTTCTCCTTAAATATGGCACTCTGCTTTGCTTTAAAAATGTTGTGTCTTTTCCATTTATTATTATATTTCCTGATGTTGGTTCTTCTTCTTTTAGTATTAATTTTATTAACGTTGATTTTCCACTTCCTGATGAACCTACTAAAAATGCAAATTCTCCTTTATCTATTACAAAATTTGCATTTTTTACAGCTTTTGTTCCTGTGCCATATGTTTTTGATACGTTTCTAAATTCTATCATTTTTTTACTTCCCTTCAGTAATATTTATTCTATATAAATCGACATTTTTATTCCCTTAAATCATACCAATAATCAACATTTTTTGCAATAGTTTTCACGAAAAATTCATTGGAAATTTTTAGTAATTACTATTATTATTTCATTTTATATTTATAATCTAATAGAACAAAAGCGGACATTAATAACATTGTTTCTGTTTTAAACATTTTAACTTACTTACATGCCTCGTTTTTGTTCGCCCGCGAAAATTGCATTGCAATTTTCTGTGGAATGTATTTATATTATAGGAAAATTCATAGAAGTTATAATTAAACATTTATGCATAGATATAACTTTTTCTATAATAGAACAAAATAATATTTTATTTTTAATTATTATATCTCTGAATATTTAAAAACACAATAAAAGTGACTACTTTTAGTAATCACTTTTTTACATAAAAATCTTTACATTTTCATTTACTTTTCTGTATCTTTTCTATTTCTTCTATTGGCATTTTTGTTATTTCTGATATTAGTTCTACAGGCATCTTCTTTTTTAACATTGTTTTTACTACTTGTATCATACCTTCTATTTTGCCTTCTCTTTTTCCTTCTCTTTTACCTTCTATTTTTCCTAATATTCTTTCTCTCTTCTTTTCTGCTATTAAGGTATCTATTACTGCTAGCATATTTCCATCCCCTTTCCTTAAATTTTTAATAACTTCTTCTATGCTCTCTCTTTTCATTGTCTTTCCCAATATTATTTTTGTCATCATTTCTAACAATTCTTCGTCTTCTTTATTATTCATTCTTATATATATTTCTTTTAATATTTCCTTGAACTCTTTTGAACTTTTAGTCTTTTCTATTAACATTGCTTTTGTTACAAATGTTTTTCCTTTTAGTAATTCTTCATTTGTATATTCATTTACATCTACCACATTATATCTATCTATTTCTTGATTATATCCTAATAACTTTGTTTGTATTTCTGATACTCTTTTTGATGCATCCCATTTTTTATTTCCCGTGTATAATACTATTGGTATTACTGCTGGTAGCTCTATCTTTTGGTTATTTATCTTCTTTCCTCTTATCGCACTTCTTATTATTTCAAGTGAATACTCATACATTCTTAATGACATTTTGTAATCTATTTTCGTTTGATGTTCTATTAAGAAAAATATTTCTTTATCTTTTAATTTATATACAATATCACATTCTCTATTTTTTAATGCTCTTGTTATATAACTACTATTATATTTTTCAATTTCATTTGAATATACTTCTTTTTTTAGAACTTTATTTATTATTTCTGCTGCACATTCTTTATTATCTAATATCATCCTCATTATCTTATCATGTTCATTATTTACTATATCTAGCTTTTCACTTTCATCTATGTACTCTTTACTTGTATTTATATATTTTTCACTTACATCATTTAATGTTAATAATTCATTTTCATTGTTTTTTTTTATGAAATATATATAATCCTCTGGAATAAATATTGATATATCGATTCTATTATATTTGTTTTTTATACTTTTGTCAATATTTATTTTATAGTTAATATTATTTTCTATTTTCCTTATAATATCACCTTCCTTTTTCATTTTTTGTTTTTTTGGACTTCTTAAATTTTTTAGATATAATCTTTTGATTTAATATTTGAAAT
>CAQUBD010000040.1 GCA_948891265.1 uncultured Clostridia bacterium
TTTTATAATATTTTATTTTAGATAATATGAAGAGAAGTAATATAAATAATAGAAATTAAACTTAAAAGAAATAGATTATTCACCAATAGCTAACTTATAGATATAATGATAGTATAAATACAAATTACAGAAGTATGAGAAGAAAAATAAAGGAAAAAATATACATAGGAGGAAAGAGAATAAAGATGAAGAAAATACATATAAAAGAAAAAGGAATAACACTAATTTCATTAGTAATTACGATAATAATACTTTTAATATTAGCAGGAATATCAATAACACAATTAGCAGAAAATGGATTATTAGGAAAATCAAAGTTAGCTAAGGAAGAAAGTAAAAGAGCAGGTATAATTGAATATATTAATTTGAAATTAAATGAAATTGAAATAGACAATTATGATAAAACAAATGATGAATTTATGCAAAAAGCAAATGATGAATTCAAAAAGGAAGAAGAGAAAAATAGTTTAAAAGAATATGGTAAAGAAATAACAATATCTGATGTTATAGGAAGCGAAAATAATAAATTTTTTTATATAACAATAGATAATAAAATATATGAAGTAAAAAAAGCGGGAGCAACATATAAAGGGGAAAGTACAGAAGTAGACAAGCCTTCTATAGAAGTAATAAGTGGAACAGAAGGAGATAATGAATATTATAGAAGCAATGTTGAATTACAAATAACACAAATTAATACAGAAAATTTATATAAAATAAAGTATAAATTAGAAGGTGCGATGACAAAAGAAGAAACAGATATAAAAAATGGAGGCACTATAGAAATAACGGAAGAAGGTACAACTACTATAATAGTAGCTAGTTATGACCATACAAACAAGAAATCAGAAGATGTAAAATTAGAGATAAAAAAAGATAGTATAGCACCAAATATAGAATTAGCAGATGCGAATCCAAGTGCAAGAGAATATAGTAAAAAAGTTATAGCTAATATAACAGACAACACATCAAATGTAGTAAGTAAGAAATATGCATATGATAATCAAGAGATAAATTATTTTAGTGCAAATGGAACTGAGTTTTCAAATGATTTTACGGTAAGAACGCAAGATAGCAAAGTTGGGAGATTGACAGGACCATCAAGGTTGTATACAGTGTATGCGAGAGACGAAGCTGGAAATGAAACAATAGAGACTATTAGCTTGCTTAATTTATTAATAGATAATATTGTAACAGGCGAAAATGGATTGGAAGGAGTTGATCGAGGGGATCCAGGAAACGAGTGTGCAGATGATGTAACAGGAACTATTTCATTCTCTTCGAAGGGAGGAGTAGTAGATGGACCATATTGGATATTGTCAGGGGGTACGTATGAAGTCACATATACGGGAAAGAATCTGGATGAACATATCCTTAACGGTTATCATACGTATGAAAATTTTTGGGAAATGATTCCTGATGCCACGGTGAAGTTGACAGCAACGTCTGGTACATTGGTTTATGAAATTACAGTTCCAGAAAATATAGGACATGTAGGTTTTCGTTGTGTATTTGAGAAAGAAGCAACGATTAATAACATTAGAATCAAACAATTATAAAAATACACGAAAAGATTTATATTATGAAGGTTTTTAATAGAAATGTATAAAAATACAATAATTTAAAATATATAAAAGGAAGTATAATGAAATGGATGCAAATAAACTTTGCATCCATTTGACATTATGTAAATAAAGATGTATAATAGAAAATGTAACAAATTTGAACAATGAAAAAGATATTTTTCAAAATTAAAAGGAGGATTTATATGAAAAATAATAAGGCAAGACGGAAAAGTGTAAGCAACATAGTTAAAGTAGAAATTGTTATGTTATTACTAATAGTTTCTACATTCATATTATTCTTTTTAATGGAAAAGAATAAATATGAAAATTATTTCTATCGGGGAACAATAATTAACGGCGTAGATTGTTCATTGTTAACAGTAGAGGAAGCAAAAATTCAAATTGAAATTAAGGAAGAAGAGTATGCACTTGAAATTACTTTCAAAGATAATAAGGTAGAAAAAATTTCGGGAGCAGAAATTTACTATACTGTTAGCAACTTGCAAGGAAAATTGGAGGATATAAAAAAACAACAGGAAAGGGGCATTTCTCTAAAAGGAAAAACATACAGCTTTAATGATTTTTCGTATGATAAAGAAAAGTTAGCAGCTGTGCTTGCTAGTAAAGAAGAACTGAAAACGCCATATATGGCAGAAAAGACAAATATTAGCTATACATTCGATTCAAGTAGTAAACGCTTTGAAGTAAAAGAACAGGACTCATATTACTTAGACTTTGATGAAGTCTTTAAACGAGTGTCAAAAGCAATACAAAACAAAGAATTAAAGACTTCAGTAGAGGACTTATATTCAATGCCAGACAAAAATGAAGAATTAGATAAAATTAATTCTTTAATAAGTGCAGAGATAACGTATACTCTTCCAAATGAAGACGAGCTTGTATTAGATGCATCTACATTACATGCGTGGCTTGTACAAAACGAAGAAGGCATGTACATAAAAGATGAAGAGGTCTGGAATCAGAATATTGAACAGTTCGTCGAAGAATTAAGTTTATTAGTGGATGACACAGGCAAGAAAAGAGAGTTTAAGCCAACAGGGAAAACTGAAAAAGTTCTTTTAGAAGGCGGAGACTATGGATATTCGTTAGATAAAGAAACAGAAATTATTCAGCTAAAGGAGGAATTGGAAGGGCAGCAAGTAGTTACTAGAGATCCATGTTATCAAAAAAAGGAAGTAGCTAAAGAGAACTTTGGCTTAGGAGAATCTTATATAGAAATAGATTTAACTAGGCAGAAAGTTTGGGTATATGTAGATGGAAAACTTCAAATAGAAACAGATTGTGTGACAGGGTGTATAAACAAAGGACATGCAACTCCAACTGGAATTTATACTCTAACTTATAAACAAGAAGACAGAGTATTAAGAGGACCTGGATATGCATCGCCTGTCAATTACTGGATGCCATTCAATGGAGGAATTGGCCTTCATGATGCAACTTGGAGGAGCTCCTTTGGAGGAAACATTTATGTAAGTAATGGATCACATGGTTGCATAAATCTTCCATTAGAGGCTGCAAGGAAACTTTATGATATAATCAATTATGATATGCCAATAATAGTATATAAATCTTAACTATTAAAAAGTGCTCATATTGAGCACTTTTTTAATGAATTTTTATAAAAATGCTTGACTTTTCTGGAGTTTCAAATATATAATGAAAAAAAGTACATTTGGAGGTATTTTAGACATATGCAAAAAGATAACATATATTACACAACAGAAAAATATAGCAATTTAACAGATGAACAAATAATATCTCAAATAAAAGAAGGAGACGAACAAGCTCTATCTTTTCTGCTTGAGAAATATAGAGACCTAGTAAATTCAAAAGTAGGAAAATATTTTATAATTGGAGCAGAAAGAGAAGATATTATACAAGAAGGAATGATAGGTCTATACAAAGCAATAAAAGGATTTGATAGTTGCAAACAAAATACTTTTAAAACTTTTGCTAATATATGTGTAGAAAGACAATTAATAACAGCTATAAAAAGCTCAAATAGACAAAAACATATACCACTTAATTCATATTTATCATTAAATACATCAGCATATAATAATGATGAAGATGGTACAGAATTAATTGAAACATTTGAAGTAGATACTATAGAGGATCCATTAGATACAATAATGAAAAAGGAATATTTCAATGAAATTCAAAATGCTATGCATAAATCTTTAAGTAAATTTGAAGAAAAAGTTTTAGAAAGATATATGCAAGGTGAAAGTTATGAAATAATTGCAAAAAGACTAGATACTCCGATAAAATCAGTTGATAATGCAATACAAAGAATAAGAAAAAAGGCAGTAAAGAATATATTTTAAAATAGTATCAAATAATTTCTTTATTTGATGCTATTTTATATACTGAGTAAGTTATTGTACTTTCCTAGTATATAATAAGATTAGTTATTAAATGCTTGCATAGCTCAGTTGGTAGAGCACAGTCTTGGTAAGGCTGAGGTCACGGGTTCAATTCCCGTTGTAAGCTCCAAAGTCGAATTATGACGAAGTTTTAAACATAAATTGAAATTTTGTCATTTTTTAATTCTTATGTTGTCGATAATTAAAATTTTGAAGAAAATGTAGTGATTTTATATAAAAAATATGCTAACATATATGTGAGTGGTGCTTAGAAAACTTTTGAAGCTCTAAGTCATTCATATAACCTAGAATCTATTTAAATATATAGGAGCAGATAATATATATGAAAAACAACTTTAAAGAAATAATAAAAGAAATATGTAATGAAAATAATATAAAATATAAATTTCTATCAAAAGACTGGGTAATAATGTTAGAAAAGGATGGAAAAACAAGATTTATTTCAGGATATAAGTTTGATTTAAACTCACATGGAATAGGATTAATTGCAGATGATAAATATGCATTATATGAAGTTTTAAAAGATAAAGGAATTCCTGTAATTGAACATAAAATTGTTTATAATAAGACAAATAATTTAGATTATGCAACTGGATGTAATACATATGAATATGTAAAAAAGTTTTTTATAAAAAATAACAACCATATTGTAATTAAACCTAATGGAGGAACTTGTGGAAATAATGTATTTAATGTAACTGACATAAATGAAATAGATAACATTTTGGATAGAATATTTGTTAGTAATTATTCAATTAGCATATGCCCATTTTATGAAATAAAGCATGAATATAGAGCAATTATGCTAAATGGAGAAAGCCAGTTAGTATATACAAAATATTTACCAACAGTTATTGGTAATGGGAATAAAACCATAAGACAGTTATTACTTGAATTTAACTATGACTATTTTATAAATAAATTGGAAGATTCAAAATATGATAGAATACTTGCTAATAAAGAAATTTTTGAATATAACTGGAAATTCAATTTATCACAGGGGGCAATTGCAAAAAGATTAGATAACAAATTATTAGAAGATAAATTGATAAAACTTGCAAAACAAATTTGTAATGAAATCAATTTGAAGTTTGGAAGTATTGATATAATACAAACTAATAATGATGATTTCTTAGTACTAGAAATTAATAGTGGTGTAATGATTGAAAATTATATTAGATTAAATCCTGATGAATATGTAGTTGCTAAGAATATTTATAGAAATGCAATAAAAGATTTATTTAAAGACTAAAAGTTAAATGATTCGTATTGTAAATCATAAAAAGATTAGATGTGAAAACTTTTCTTCACATCTAATCTTTTATATATTAGAAAGTCATGCTGACTTTCTAATATATAAAATACACTGCACACAAATTTATTGCATAAATTTGGCACACGAACAAAGACGCGGACTTTAAAACAGAAACAATGTTATTAATGTCCGCTTTTGTTCTTATAAAAAACAAAGTTCATGTTTTAGAAAAATCTGAATAAATTGTAATATACTATTAATTTAAATTTACAATAATAAGTGCTTTAGGAGGGAAATATGAAATTTTTAATAGATATTATAAAAGGAATTTTTATAGGAGCAGGATGCATTTTACCAGGAATAAGTAGTGGGGTAATGTGTGTTATATTTGGAATATATGATAAATTAATAGATAGTATATTGAATTTTTTTAAGGACATTCGTGAAAACTTTAAATTTCTATTTCCTATTGCATTAGGAGGATTTATAGGAATAATTATATTTAGTAGAATATTACAATTTATGCTATATAAATATCAATTACAGACAAAATCAATTTTTATAGGATTAATTTTTGGAGGAATAATTCTTCTATTTAAACAAATATCTAAAGAGGAAAAATTTAAGATAAAAAATATAATATATATAATAATTCCACTAATAATAGGACTTGGAATGGTATATTTGGAAAATAAAATAGGAATTAAGACTATGGAAAATGTAAATTATATATACCTAATATTTAGTGGATTTTTAATGTCAATAGGAATTGTTGTGCCAGGAGTAAGTAGTACCATAATTTTGATGCTATTAGGAATATATTCAATATATTTAAATTCAGTTTCAACATTATATTTACCAGTGTTAATCCCTATAGTAATTGGAGTTATTTTAGGAAGTCTAATTTTTATGAAAATTATTAAATACTTATTAGAAAAATTTTATATTAAAACAATGTATGTGATAATTGGATTTACTTTAGGGTCTATTTTTGTATTGCTTCCAGAGATAGGAAATTCATTAGAAATAATTATTTCAATAGCTTGTACAATTTGTGGATATTGCATAATAAACTTTTTTTAAAACTAAAACTTTTACCCTGTACGGACTTCAAAGTTTATGGAATATATCATTAAATATTTATATATAAATAGAATTTTCCTATAATATTAAAAAGGAAAAAGAGCTAGTGATAGCTCTTTCCTTTTGCACCTTCGCAGCGCGTCTGCAGATTAAAGATTTGCAATAATGTCGAATTCCTCCTGAGCGTCGATTAATACGCTTTCGGCCTGCTCCAACATGCATTTCGCATCATACAGCTCATTTTCTGCCTTAGGCAGTTTGGAGATGGCATCTGTGTAGCTGCCACAGGGGGCAGTAACAAGCGTAACATCGACAACGGTCGGCTTTTTACTGAAGGCTAATTTCAGAATGCGGAAGGCCATCTTGAAAAATGACCGGTGAGAAGACTTAGCTTTCTGCTGAAGCTGGGCTACTTCGTCACTTGCATTCTGCATTACATCTGCCCGCTCTTTTTCGATTGCGGTTGCTTCATCCAAATTTGCCTGTGCATCTGCCTTAATAGCTGCGATTTCGTTCTGATATTTTTCTTTCAAGTTTACCATAGAGTTTTCCTCCTTATAAAAGGTGCTTATTTAAATGTTCATGACTTAATTATACAATTATTTTACATAAATGTCAATATTTTTATGTAAAATTATTATACATAATATTTAGAAAGTCTTATTACCCGACATTTTTTATACATAATATTTATATTCCTTTTGAATGTAATGACGAATGTGATTGGAGAGGGTCTTA
>CAQUBD010000041.1 GCA_948891265.1 uncultured Clostridia bacterium
TAGAACTCGTATTGAACCGAGGAATGAAATGAAAAATGAATATAAATATATAGAAGTTTTCTGTGAACATTCCTCATGTTATGGTCTATATGACCAAATAATTTTTAAGCGATTGCCACATTTTTATTGCTATTTCAAAAAAAATATTATATAATATCATCATAAGTAAAATTATGTACAATGATTGATGTTATAGGAAATTTTCTGGTTTTTTATAACAAAGCAAGGTGAAAGGAGTAAATTATGATAGATATAAAATTTTTAAGAGAAAATCCAGATATAGTAAAACAAAATATCAAAAATAAATTTCAAGATGAAAAATTAGTTTTAGTTGATGAGGTTATTGAATTAGATATTAAAAATAGAGAATCTAAATTAAATGGTGATAACTTAAGAGCTGAAAGAAAATCTTTAAGTGCCGAAGTAGGAAATTTAATGAGGCAAGGCAAAAGAGAAGAAGCTGAAAAGATTAAAAACAAAGTACAAGAAATAAATGTAAAACTTGAAGAAAATGAAAAATTAGAGGACAAGTATTCAGAAGAAATAAAATCAAGAATGATGAAAATCCCTAATATAATGGATGCATCTGTTCCTATTGGAAAAGATGATAGCGAAAATGTTGAAGTTCAAAAATTCGGAGAACCATTTGTTCCTAATTATGAAATTCCACATCATGCAGATATAATTACTAGATTTAACGGTTTAGATAAAGAATCTGCTGGTCGTACTAGTGGTGTTGGTTTCTATTATTTAATTGGTGATGTTGCAAGACTTCATGAGGCAATGCTTGCATATGCTAGAGATTATATGATTAATAATGGATTTACATATGCAATTCCACCTTTTATGATTCGTAGTGATGTTGTAACTGGAGTTATGAGTTTTGAAGAAATGTATGACATGATGTATAAAATCGAAGGTGAAGATTTGTATTTAATTGGTACATCAGAACATTCTATGATTGGAAAATTTAAGGATCAAATAATAAAAAAAGATGAACTTCCTATTTCAATGACATCTTATTCTCCATGCTTTAGAAAAGAAATCGGATCTCATGGTTTAGAAGAAAGAGGTTTGTATCGTGTTCATCAATTTGAAAAACAAGAAATGATTGTTTTATGCGAACCAGAAGATTCTATGAATTGGTATAATAAAATGTGGCAATTAACAGTAGACTTGTTTAGAAGTTGGAATGTTCCAGTTAGACAATTGGATTGTTGTTCAGGAGATTTAGCAGATTTAAAAGTTAAATCATGTGATATTGAAGCTTGGAGCCCTAGACAACAAAAATATTTCGAAGTATGCAGTTGTTCTAATTTAGGAGATGCTCAAGCTAGACGTTTAGGTATTCGTGTAAAGGGTGATAAAGGTAATTACTATTTACATACATTGAACAATACTGTTGTTGCAACTCCTAGAGGATTGATTGCAGTTCTAGAAAATAATTATAATGAAGATGGTAGTGTTACTATACCAGAAGTTCTAAGACCTTATATGGGTGGCCTTGAAAGAATAGAAAGAAAGTAGGAGTACTATAAATGATTGTTAATAACCCTAAATTTGAAGTTTCTGCTGTTAAGCCAGCTCAATATCCAACAAACAATTTACCAGAGATAGTGTTAGTAGGAAAATCTAATGTTGGAAAATCAAGTTTTATAAATACTATGATTAATAGGAAAAAATTGGCTAGAACTAGCAGTGAGCCAGGCAAAACTCGTCAAATTAATTTCTATAATATAGATGAAAAATTCTATTTTGTTGATTTACCAGGTTACCGGATATAGTAAAATGTCTAAAAAAGAACAAGAACAAGTAGGTGAATTTATTGAAGAATATCTTTTTAATAGAGAACAAATTTGTTTAATTATATTTTTAGTTGATATTCGTCATTCTCCAACTGGTAATGATAGACTTATGTACGATTATGTTATTCGTTCTGGTCTGCCATGTATAATTTTAGCTAATAAGGCTGATAAAATTGCAATTACTAAAGTTAATAATATATCAAAAGATTTGCAGAAATCTTTAAATCCTATTGGAGATATTCCAACATTTCCTTTTTCTTCTGAAAGAAAAATTTATATGGATAGTGTTTGGAATGAAATCCAAAAATATATTTAATTAAGGTTATCAAATGAATGAACTTCATTTGGTAACCTTTTAAGTTTGCATTACTGTTTATTATTTATTAGCAACAACATTTACATTTTTTATTCTTTTTTCTGTTACAGAACATTAGTATAATTGTTAATATTAGTAGTAATCCAAGAATTACTGCCAATACTATTATAGCTGCTAAAGCTGCTAATATAACTCCACTTATAGCTGCACCAACTAATAGTCCTATAACAAAAGCAAATGCTATAGCTAATATTATAGCTACTATTCCTAAACAATTTTTCTTATTGCATTTTTCTTCCTTTTTGTCATAGCAAAATATATCTTGTGGTTCCATTTTCATGTCACCTCCAGTATAACACTTTTTATTTTCGTGCTATATTATATATTATGTTTAAAATAATAAATAGTGATATAATTTTGTTGATTTTATTTATAAAATGTAAAAATTTGTATAATAATTTCTTAAATATTTGATTTTCGCATATAAAATATGTTATAATAATTATATAAAAACCTCAGGAGGATAAATATATGATGAGCAAAAAATTAACAGTAAAAAACTTTTCAAATCTTGGCTACGGCAAAATCCGGATTCGCTTCGTAGAAACGACCGAAGTTCTGGACGTTAAGCCGTCTCACGCTACCCGCACTCTCCATATTGGAGATAAGGTGTGCTGCAGGGAAATTTCCCAGCTCTAAAAAATTCAGTTGCCTGTACATGCAGGCTTCTGTTTTTTATTTTGTTATATATTTTGTTTTATGTAAATTTTTCCATTAAAACTATTGACTTATTATGAACTTTGCTGTATAATATTATTAGTTATGTAAATAAATATGGCTACTGATTTTTTAGTAGTACAAACATCTTTAGGAGGATACATTATGAACAATTCAATTTACTGCGTAGGTTGTCTTTTTGCTGGAACTAGTGATGGCTATGAGCCGGAGTGCAACTGCTGCTTAAAAAAGGATGCAGCAATTATTGCTTCAGTCGAAAATAACAAGGAAGCTGTTGACAAACTGTTGCCTGATACAAATCAGTGTGATACAACTGACCAGGATAACAGGAAGAACCTTCGGAGGCAGCGTCGCATTGCTGCTAAGAAGTATGCCAGAAAGGCGCCTGAGCGCTTAGCTATTGTTAATGCTAAGCTTGATCGTCTTCCGGAATCTGCTTCGTCTGATGATTTAGATGTAGCAATCAAAAAATGCTTTAATGCCAATAAAAAGGCGATTCATACTTATCAGACGACCATCTCCATTGAATTTGCTGAACTTCCAAAGAACTTCAGCTTTGGAAAAAGTTTATGGGCCTTGATTTGCAGAATCTCTGGCTGGGCTGAGTCTGCTGATATCGACACTCTTAAAACAGCGGCATCTAATGATGGACAGCTTGTTGGCTTACACCGCGAAGATACTACTCTTCAGGTCAAAATCGGCTTCCTCGATAAAGCCTCCATGTTAGACTTTATTCGCAAAACAGCGGCCTAAGCAGTTTATTAGCAACATCGAATTTCTAAAGAAAGCACTCTTCATATGAAGGGTGCTTTTTCCTATTTCTCTATTTTCTTAGTTATTATTTTTAAAGCTTTTTCTCTAGGAAGCATTATAACATGTTCACAACCTTGGCATTTAAGTTTAAAATCAACGCCAACTCTAGTTATCTCCCATAATTTGCTTCCACAAGGATGCTGTTTCTTAGTTTTAACAATATCTCCAATATTATATTCCATATAATTTCTCCTTTGTAATTATTAATTACATTTTTCGACAAAATTGTGAGACAAATTAGGACTGTCCCAAACGTCTCACAATTCTATCTTTTCCTAAAACTTGCATGATTTCATACATATCTGGTGTATTTGTCCTTTTTGTTAATGCTACTCTTAATACTGTACTTACATCTCCAACATGTGCTTTATATGCCCCTGGATTTGCTTTAAATTCTTTAACTTCCTTAGCGTATCCCATTTCTCCCGCTAGTTCTTTTATTTTATCGAACCAAGTTTGTTTATCATCATTTTCATCATAATACTTTTCAATATATAATTTCAATATTTTTTGAATAGACTCTTTATCATTTATTACTTGATATGGATACTCTGTTTTATCTTTTTCAAATTCTTCATCATACATATATGATATATTTTCCATTACATCAGACCATTTTGAAATGTCTTTTCTTGGCTTTTTATTTCCTCTTTCTATTCCAAATACTTTTAAGGCATATTCTTTATCTTGTAGTAAATTTTCTAATTCTTTATCATATTTTTTAGCCCATTCTAAAGCATTTTCATATACTTCTTCTGCTGTCATTTTTGATATAACTATTTTAGAAACATCTAATAACTTAACCATATCAAATAGTGCTCCACTAACACTCATTTTATTTAATTGTAATTCAAATTCGTCCATTGTTTTATCTGGATTTGCTCTTCGCCAATTTTCAAATGTTGAATTTGCTATATTTAAAAGATATTCTTTAACTGCAAGTGCTGGTATTCCTTCTTCTGCATAATAACTTACAGCTGCTTCTGGGTCTTTTCTTTTACTTAATTTTCTTTTATTTCCATTATCATTTTTCATTATAGGTGCAATATGTGCATATTTAGGAGCTTTAAATCCTAATTCATAGAATAATTGTAAATGTAATGGTACTGATGAAAGCCATTCATCCCCTCTTATTACATGAGTAGTTCCCATTAAGTGGTCATCAACTGCATGTGCAAAATGATATGTTGGAAGTCCATCTGCTTTAATTATAACTATATCTTGGTCATTTTCTGGGAAATCAACATTTCCTTTAATAACATCATGATGTTTTATTTTTCTATCTTCTCTTCCTGGAGATTTAAATCTTATTATATATTTTTCTCCATCTTTTATTCTTTCTATTGCTTCTTCAACTGTTACATTTCTACATTTAGCCCATACTCCATAATACCCTGGTCTTACTTTAGCCGCTTCTTGCTTTGCTCGCCTTTCTTCGTCTTCTTCTGGAGTACAGAAACATGGATATGCTTTTCCTTGTTCTATTAGATATTTTGCATATGCCTGATATATTTCTTTCCTTTGACTTTGCTTATATGGCCCATAATTTCCTATTGATTCTGTTTCTGAAGTCATTCCTTCATCTGGCTTAAACCCAAAGTTTTTAAAAGAATTAACTATTTCACTAATTCCATTTTCTACTTCTCTTTTTTGGTCAGTGTCCTCTATTCTTAAAAAGAATATTCCTTTTGTTTGTTCAGCAAGTTTCATTGCTATTAATGCTTGATAAAATCCTCCTATATGCATACATCCTGTTGGACTTGGTGCATACCTTGTAACTATTGCTCCGTTCTTCTAAATCTCTTCTTGGATATTTTTCTTCATAATATGATATTTCCTTTGCTTCTGGAAATATTACATTTGCTAAATCTTTATAATCCATTTTTTTCTCCCTTCTCTACGCTACGTTCATCGCCAGATTTTAATGTATGCAGAATTTATTTTATAAATTCTGCATAAGATATCTGTAATTCGCTTTGCTCAAACAGCTATCTTA
>CAQUBD010000042.1 GCA_948891265.1 uncultured Clostridia bacterium
CATCTTTTTTTGTAAGTGTAAAATTCTGTGTCTATATTTCTATTCTAACACCAAAAATATTTTATTAAATTCGAGTACTCTCGGTGAACTTTTGCCTAAAATAAGTGAATTTTTTTAAATTTTTAGTTCACTATTTTTAATTTTAACAAAGAATAGCGGGTTTGAGCCAGTTCACTTGGTGAATTTCTGCATCATATTTGCTTAAAATTTTTGTTTCTTTATTAAATCTTGAAGGCTTGCCTTTCAATGTGTGTAGGCGATATGTTAATACCGCTTTCCTGCCCTCATTTTTAATGAGGTATTTTCTTTTTTAATAATACTTATGTCTACTCAATTAAATATACTTATCCTTAAATCCTCTTAATTGAAAAATAATGTGCTTTTAATAATAAGTCAAGGTTGTGCGATGGCACATTTATTTTAACCTTGACTTATTTTTATAAAGCACATTATAATTTTTATAGAGCATTTAATTGCTTTTATAACTTCCAATTTACAAGATTATATTTATCTTCATTCTCTAGTAAATTGATTTGTCTTTTTATTTCTTCTATATCTTCATTATTAAATCTTTCAAATTTATCATAAAACCCTGTAGATTTATTAGGAAAAACTAATGCTTCACCCCAAGTTTGAGTTGTTGAATCTTTTGTTCTGCCATATAAATGAATATGAAATTCTGGATTCATTCCTTTTTGATATGCCCAGTTTCCATTTTCTTGATAATTTATTCTTTCAACATTTATATCTCTATTTTTCATTGCTTTTTCCATTGCTTCACCTATTAGCATTGTTAATCTTATTACTTCAATAGCCAATTTAGGTTCAAGTTCAATTCTACTACTAAAGTATTTTTCTTTAGATCTTATCCATAAATGTCCTCCATCTGTTCTAGGTATATGTGGTACTTTGGGAACTGCTACAATAAAGTTTTCTGTTTCATAAATTACTTCATCATTAAATGGCTCTATCTCTTTATTTAATAATTCAATTAATTTGTCTGGAAAATTTACAGTCATTCCTTCAATGTTTAATTTATATACTTTTTTCATAATTTCTTCGTTATTAATTCCCCATAATCTAACACCTAATCCATTATTATTAGCAATTTCTATATCTTCTTTAGATACAAGATTTGCTTTAGGACAGATTTGATTTCCATTTATTTTTAATATTTTTTCTATATTATCTTTACTTATGCTATCTTCAATAAGCCAAGATAATTTTATGTTTGAATCTATTTTTCTAACATTTTCCAATGCCTCATATATAAATGAAGTTATATAAATATTATTATGTACCTTATATTTATTTATAATATCTAATGTTTCCTTTTCTATGCCTAAAACTTTTAATTCTATTGCAAAAGTTATATCTTTATTTAAATATTCTCTTGCAAAGTCTTCAAATAATACTATTTTTTCATTTTTATATTTATCATCAAACCAACTACCAAAATCTAATTCTAATAATTCTTGATATGTATACTCTTCAATTTTTCCTGTTTCATTTGATTTTTTATCTATATAATCATCATGGAATATAACTATTTTTCCATCTTTTGTTTTTTGAAGGTCTAATTCTATTCCATTTGCTTTTAATTCTATTGCTTTTTCAAATGCTACTTTTGTATTTTCTGGAGCATAAGCTGATGCTCCTCTATGTGCATATACTATGAAATTATTATTCTTGAAAATCTTATAATTAACAACTTCACAATTTTTAATTCCTAGATTAATTATATTTTTATCTTCTGGAATTCCATTAAAATATATATTAATGGCTCTTATCATGTTACATTCTCCATTTTATTTTTTCTTATTCTAACATAAGTTTACAAAAAAATAAAGCATATAACAAATTAAATTATTATATGCTTATTTACTCTATTATTCATCCAACATTAATTTTGTCTTCTTATCTTTTAGTCTCTTTAATTGTTCTCTTTCTACTTGCTTAATACTCTTTTGTGGTGTTGGCAAATCTTCTGGCATTGTTCCTCCAATATCTTCTATTGCCTTTCTTACCTTTGCTCCAACTTCATAATGTGTTGAAGTCGCTTTACTACAATTATGTATCTTATCTTTTTTTAATTTTTCCTCTGTTTGAGATATTCTAAATAGATTAGCAATTAATTCTATACTTCCCATAAAATCTAATATCTTTTCGTTATCTTTTAATTTTTTTCTTTCGTGTATATCATCTACAGTTAGTCCTCCATATAATCCCATATATCCTGCATTTTGAAATTCTGCATATTCTTGGTTTGTTATTACACCTGCATTATGAGCAGCTTCTAATAACATTTGATTCCATTGTTTTATATCTCCACGAATTACTAATCTTTTATTATCTTCATCTAATTGATTAAAATAATCAGCAACTTCTTGTCTTCTAGTTTGAATCGCAAAATAAGTTTGACCTAAAGCAATTACTTCTTTTCTTGGATCTCCATTTTGTACTATTAAATAACATGCATATCTCGAAAGTTCATAATCTAGTAACTCTCTTACAGTATTACTGCCTATTTCGACCATTTTCCTGACCTCAGGAAAATGGTCTTGAATTTCAAATCCACTATTGTTACAAGCTAGTTTTGCCCTATCTATAACTTTTGCAAAATTTTCCCACTTCTTATATTGTAAAACTTCACTTAACTCCCTTGCATTCCAATATTCTGTTCCATCTTCTCTAATCTTTTTTATTTCTTCAAAATTTTTATATTCTTCTGCTTGTAAATTACTCAATACTATCATCTCCAATTTTTAATTTTTTATAATTATATCAAACATTTGTTTATTATTCAAGTGGTTTTAATGAAATTTTTCAAAAAAATATGTATCTTATATTTCTATAAAATACATATTTTAAATTTAAGTTTTATCTCCAAACATTCATATTTTTATTATCAAATTATTACAATATTAATACAATGTAATGCAACAAGTTGCAACATTCTCTAAATATTGCATAAGTAATCTGTAACTCACTTCG
Organism: uncultured Clostridia bacterium; assembly: GCA_948891265.1. Classification (GTDB taxonomy): domain Bacteria; phylum Bacillota; class Clostridia; order TANB77; family CAG-508; genus CAG-269. Next base: position 2,995 of record CAQUBD010000042.1, read on the forward strand.
TTCGAACAGCTTACTTAACTACTCCGCACACCATATCAACTTCTATCGTTACTTTAATTTTATTATTTTCTACTCTTTTAACCTTATTTTTATCTTTTCTCTCAAAACTAATAAAATCCTCAAAAGCAGTAAATTCAACTATTTTGTATAATTCTTTAGATATAGCACCGAGCAACATTCCACATGGCTCACACATAGGCTGTAGATAGTTTTTGCTTACCTCGTATGATGACTGTTGATTTTCTTGATTTTGAACAACCGAGTTTTTCTCGGTTGTTGAATCTCCACACTTGATTTCGTTTCCAGATTTTAGGATAAATGTTATGACTCTTGGATTTGTATTTCCGTTTTTTCCTTTTTCTCCTATTATAACTTTTTCAATCATTAGTTCAAAAATATCTTTATCAAATTCTGGCATGATTTCATTGTCTTTAAACAATGTTTTAAATTTGTTTAATCCTTGATTTAAACTAATTGTATCTTCCAGTTCTAGTTGTAAATGCTCTTGCTGTTTCTCTATACTATTTATTTTGTTTTGTAGTTTTGCTTTCTTTTCTTGTAATGTTTCAAGAGTAATTGTTCCATTTAAGTTTAAATCAATTAGTTTGTCTATTTTTTCTTTTAATATTTGCTTTTCTTCCTCTAATCTTTTAATAGAACTTTCATTACTTTCTTCTTGTATAATTTCTTCCATTTCGTTTAAGAATGTTTGGATTATCTTTTTATTGTTATTACATAATAGTTTATAACTTTCTGTAAATGCTTCTTCTATTATGCTTTCTTTCATAGCTTTACAATGTGGGCAGTTTTCTTTACCATGTTTTACAAATTCCATGCAATGCCAAACTGTTATACTATTCTTTGTTCCAGAATGCCAATTTCTTCTTGTTAATAAACTTCCACAAAAGCCACAATGTAATTTACTACTAAAAGGATATTTTCTACTAAAGTTGCCTTTTCTTCTTCCAGAGCCTCGTACTCCTCCTCGTTTTTGTAAAATTTCTTGTACTTGGTTAAACATTCTTTCTGAAACAATTGGCTCATGATGTTCTTGTATATAATACTGATTTTCTTCTCCCATATTGACTACTCTTCTATGTGAGATTGGATCTGTTGTATATGTTTTTCCTTGTAAGACATCTCCTTTATATTTTTCATTTTTTAAGATTCCTCTTATTGTAGATTCGTGCCATTTCTTTTTGCCTGTTGGAGTTTTGTATTTCATATTTGTTAGTTCTTTTGCTATTGTTGTGCAACCTACTCCTTGACAGTATCTTTCAAAAATATATCTTACTATTTCTGCTTCTTCATAATTAATTGCTATTTCTTTTGTATCTTTATCATATACATATCCTAAACAACCATTATATCCAATTAGTTCTCCTCTTTTTTGTTTCATTTGCAGTCCTAATTTTACATGAGAAGATATATTTTCGCTTTCTTGTTGTGCCATTGCACTTAATACTGTTAGCATGATTTCTCCTGATATTTCTAAAGTATTAATTCTTTCTTCTTCAAAGTAAATTGCAATTCCTTTTTCTTTTAGCAGTCTTACATATTTTAAGGTATCTACTGTGTTTCTTCCAAATCTCGATATTGATTTTGTAATTATCATATCAAATTTGTTATTTGTGGCATCTTGCATCATTTTCATAAATCCATCTCGTTTATAATCTAGTGTTCCTGTAATTCCTTCATCTGCATAAATTCCAACATATTTCCAATCGCTATTTGCTTTTATTTTTTCTCCATAATACTTTAGTTGAGAATTGTAGCTGTTTATTTGCTCCTCTTTTTCTGTACTTACTCTTGCATAGGCACATACTCTTAAATTCCCTTTTATTTCTTCTCCTGTGGTTCTATTAATTCGACCTTTTTTCTTCTCTATAACTTGTACTTTCAAAATTAACCTTCCTTTCTCAAGTTTAGAGAATCTTTATGTGCTTATTATACATCAAAAGTTAAATTTTTCAAATACCTATATGAGTTAAATTATATTCTTGTAAAATATTTTGTTTTAATTCTAAATATCTCTTCTCTTTAATTAGTCCAGCACCCAATGTTTTGTTTAGTATTGCTATTTTTATACTACAATTAAAAATATTTTCGTTTAGCTTGATGTTTTTCGTATTATCAAAATTGATTTTGTACAACATAAAAATCCTCCTTAACTTGAATTAAATTTCAAAAAAGGCAACAGAAAAAGCCAGTCGGCTAGCTTCGACTGACTTGATTGTTTTACATTTTTTGATAATACGATTATATTATGGTGTTCTATAAAGTTCAATTCCCGTTTTTTTCCCTTTTTTCTATTAAGATTTATAAAGTGTTGATTTTTAGGTAAGTACACTAAGTGTACTTGTATAAAATTTTTTAAAATTTATTTTTGTAATCTATATTTATGTGTTCACTTAGTGTACTTTTTGCTAATTTTTTTGAAATTTTAAGTTCACTTGGTGTACTTGTTCTTTTAATTTTAGTAATTTCTAGTTCACTCGGTGTACTTTTCTTTTAAATTTTAGCTTGGATTTAGGTCAAGTATTTAGACACATATTTTTACACTTTTTTATAAAGATTAT
>CAQUBD010000043.1 GCA_948891265.1 uncultured Clostridia bacterium
CGCATTCGTTGTTACATTCAAAAAGAATATAATAAACTTTTTAGCATGAGAGAGGCGCATTTTATAGCTTTACAAATTCTTATCGAATGTAATGAACAGGAAGCGAAATATTAATTATATTTATTAAATAAGGAATCGTTTTAAAACAATCATGGTCTATATGACCAAGTGATTTTTAAGCGATTATAAAACTTAATTGTACAGAAAATTTCTAACGAAAATTTCGCACATGAACAAATTTACGGAAAGCTTTGCTATTTATAATTTATTAATAATTAAAATTTATAGTTTTAAATAACATATTACAAATTTATTAGCTTTCCGATTTGTTCTAGACAAAATCTTAAAAATATGATAACATAAACAAGAAAAATAAGAAAAAGAGGGTGACTAGAAATGAAAGAAACATTTTATGTAACGACACCAATATACTATCCAAGTGGAAGATATCATATAGGAACAACATATACAACAGTATTAGCAGATGCAATGAAAAGATATCAACAATTAAAAGGAAAAGAAGCATTCATGTTAACAGGAGCAGATGAACATGGACAAAAAATAGAAACCAAATCAAAAGAAGCGGATAAAACACCACAACAATATGTAGATGATATGGCAAAAATGGCAAAAGAATTATGGGATAAAATGGATATACAATATGATGACTTTATAAGAACAACAGATGAGAGACATGAAAAAGTTGTTCAAAAAATATTTGACCAATTTATGGAACAAGGTGATATATATAAGGGAGAATATGAAGGTTTATATTGTGTACCATGTGAGACATTTTTTACAGAAACACAATTAGTCGATGGAAAATGTCCAGACTGTGGAAGAGAAGTTGTCCCAATGAAGGAAGAATCATATTTCTTCAATATGAAAAAATATGCAGATAGATTACTAAAATATTATGATGAACATCCAGATTTTATAAAACCAAATTATAGAAAACAAGAAATGATAAATAACTTTATAAAACCAGGATTAGAAGATTTATGTGTAACAAGAACATCATTTGATTGGGGAATAAAAGTATTAAAGGATCCAAAACATGTGGTATATGTATGGTTAGATGCACTAACAAACTATATTACAGCACTTGGATATATGTCAGAAGATGAAACATTGTTTAATAAATTCTGGCCAGCAGATGTACAAATTGTTGGAAAAGATATAGCAAGGTTTCACTTGATATATTGGCCAATATTCTTAATGGCATTAGATTTACCACTACCTAAAACAATATTTGTTCATAACTGGATAATGATGAAAGATGGAAAAATGAGTAAATCAAAAGGAAATGTTATTTATCCAGAAACATTAATTGAAAGATATGGATTAGATGCAACAAGATATTTTTTATTAAGAGAAATTCCAATGTCACAAGATGGATTGTTTTCACCAGAAGAATTTGTTCAAAGATATAATTTCGATTTATGTAATGATTTAAGCAATTTATTAAATAGAACTGTATCAATGGTAAATAAATATTTTGGAGGACAAGTACCAGAATATAATGGAACACCAAATGAAGTAGATAAACAAATAGAAAAAGAATGTATAGACCAGATAAATAAATTTGTTACATTATTTGAGAATTTTGAAATAGCAAATTCAATACAAGAGATATGGACTTTAGTATCAAGAACAAATAAATATATAGATGAAACAATGCCATGGGCCCTAGCAAAAGAAGAACAAACAGAAAAATTAAAATCTGCAATGTACCATTTAATAGAAAATCTAAGAAAAATTGCAATTTTAATAAAACCATTTATGAATGATACATCAGAAAACATATTAAGGCAAATTGGTGTTAGTGATGATGAATTAAAAACTTGGGATAGCTTGAAAGATTATGATAAATTAAAAAATATTAAAGTAATTGAAAAAGGTGAACCAATATTTATGAGATTAAATGCAGAAGAAGAGATTGAATATATAAAAGAAGCAATGAAGAAATAGAAAAATAGAGGTCAGAAGTTAGAAGTCTGACATATATGATTTCTAATGTATAACTTCTATATGAGGAATTTAAGATATGTGGATATTTCATAATAAAGAACGATACCTTTGTAAATTAAGAAAATTAAGAAAGTTCTTAATTTCTGATGAGCGGAGCAAAAGGATATAACATATATAGTTTAAAAAAATATGTAGATAAAAAAAGAATAATTTTTAATATGATAGTAACTTTTGTTATTTGTATAACTTTGTGTTTAATTGTTTATTATACAATAGATACAAGCATAAGAGTAAAAAAATCAGAGCAATTTATCGCACAAATTGTTGAATATAAAAAAGAACAAGAAGAATTAGAAAAAATAAGAAAAATTGAAAAAGAATCCAGAATACCAAAATTAACACAAGAAGGAAAAGAAAAATTTAAAAATATTTATAACAGTGATAAAAAAGTAGCATATTTGACATTTGATGATGGACCTTCTAAAAATACAAGAGATATATTAGATATTTTAAAAGAAAATAATATAAAAGCAACGTTTTTTGTATTAGGTAGTCAAGTTGAGTATTTTCCTGAAACAACAAATAGGATATATAATGAAGGGCATTATATAGCAAATCATGGATATTCTCATCAATACTCAAGTATTTATCAGTCTCCAGAACAAGTAATAAATGAATATAATCAATGTAATCAAATAGTATCAAATACAATAAGAGTTCCAGAATACAATTCACATTTATTTAGATTTCCAGGAGGGTCAATAGGTGGGAGGTATGCTAAAATAAAAAATCAAGCAATACAATTACTTGAACAAAATGATATTTTATACTTAGATTGGAATTCATTAACAGGAGACTCAGAAAAAGTAAATCCAACAGAAGAATATTTAATGAATAACTTACATCAAACTACGAATGAAAAAAATAGTATAGTTATTTTAATGCACGATTCACAAGCAAAAAAAATAACAGTAGACTTCTTACCTAAAGCTATTGAATTTTTAAGGCAACAAGGATATGAATTTGATAATCTTTATAGTATTATAAAGTAATGCACAAAAAGAAAAAACGTTTTATATGACGATAAGTAAATTGAAGCAAAGCTTCATGAAGGGAGAACAAATAAATTGCCTAGAAAAAAGAAAGAAAAAATAGAAGGAATAGAAAATAAACTACAATACTTAGGATTAGATTTAGAAAAAATACCAGAAAATCTAAAAAAATTCGAGCAACTAGAATACAAAATATCAAGGTTTTATGATGAAAAAAGATACAGACAATATAGATATGTAAATATAAAAGATATACAAATATTGCTATCACCAACAAATAGATTAGATGATTTAGCTGAAAAATACAAAAAAGCAAGTCCACTATATCAATATTTAGATGATAAAAATGAAGAAAATATATTCAAATATACAACATTTTTAAACATGTTAAAAAATATTGATATAGAAGAAATTGAACAAATAGAAAAAGAGCAAGAAAATCTAAATAAAAAAATACCTTTTAAAGTTAAATTTGATGGAAACTATCTATGGCAAATTTATTATTCAGAAAATGCAAATAAATATTTTATGATTGTACCAACCGAAGATACTGATTATTCAACATTTTTTTATTTATTAAAGAAAAAAATAGAAAACAAAAAAACAGGAAAAATATTTGTACCAATAAGCAATATAAAATATTCAAACAAATATTTAAGAAAATCTGAATTTGAAGATATAGAAAACTATTTATGGCTATTTACAAAAGATTGGCCATCAATTTATGAAGTGTATAACAAAAAGGATGAACTATCAATTCAAATTATAGGTGAAACAAATGTATATGAAAAAATAAAGACATTATATAAAGTCGAATTGAAAACGGAAGAAGAAGCCAGTGAATTTTACAAACTTACCAAAGCATTATTTATATTACAAACTGAATTGCCAGATTTCTATAATTTTGATACAAACATAGATGAGAATGGAAAGTTAGAATTCTATTTAGAAGGACAAAAAATAGAATATAAACATATGATAGAGTTTATAAGAGAACAATATAAGATGGGACTTAAGAGAAGAAAAGAATTAAAAAGTAAGATACGATTTTATAATAAAAAATTAAAAAAATTACAAGAAATAGTAGCAATGCAAGAAATAGAATATTTAGCAAAAGAAAAACAAATATCAACATTCCTAGAATGTAAGAAGTCATTTTTTGGAAAATTCAAATATTATTTTAAATATAATAAAAAGAACAATAAAAAATCAATACAAGAGAATGAAAATGAAGATATTGAAACTGAAATAGAGGAAAAACAATCTAAAAATCAAATTAAAAAGGAAAAGAAAAAAATACCAATAAAAAAAGTATATACATTAGAAGAATTGATAACAAGTTATAAAGAATTAGAAGAATTAGAAAAAAGCATGAAAAATCTTTTAATGGATATAAATGCATTAAAACTAAAAAATAAAAATATGGCAAAGAAAATAGAAAATGCTACTAAATATATTGAAGAAATAGATAGCCACAAAAAGAGCATATTTGAATTTTGGAAATATAGTAATAAAGATGAAATGGAAGCACTACCTGAAGGGGAGCAAGAAGAAGTAAATGTAATTAAAAAAATTGAAAAGACATTTAATTATGAAGATGATTTTGAAGAATTTGGTAAGAAGTTAGATAAAATCCAAAGAAAAAGTTTGAATAAAGAAGATACTGATAGTATATATATTGCAACAACAGAAATATTAGACTTAATAAATAGAATGAGGAAAAATGAATTATATCCAGAAGAATTAGAAAGAAAATTAAAAGAGATAAAAAATGAACAAAAAGAATCAAAGTCTTTGGACGAAGAAGAATATGACATTTTTGGAAATATGATAGAAGATGTTACAAGAATAAAGAAAATAAACAATAAAAGGCATAGAGAGCTGCCAAAAGACAAATTTGGAATTCTTCAAATTGATAAAAATACTAAAACGATAGGATATAGAGTAACTTTACAATCGATAATGTTAAATATATTAAAAGCATTAGAAAAAGGAATAATTCCTGATAATTTATCAGTATATAAAGCAATAGAAGAAAATGAATTAGATGAAAAAAATATCAATATATTTAATATAGATATTGAAACTGAGATGGAAAACGTTATTAAATATAATGGAGATAAAATTAATTTGTATAAATTAAATATAAAAGAAGGAACAAAGGGAATTGGTTTTACAAATATTATATTTTATGATAATCAAAATAAAACATTACCTGTTGGAATGAATTTATCAACAAAGATATTACTTGATAATTCTAAAATGAACTTAAAATTATTAAGTAAAAAGTCTTTTAAAATTGCAAATGTTGAAGATTATGAAAATGATTTCCAAAATATTGTTATTAAAGACGTTAATGTTTATGAATACGAAATATGTAAAAAGGAAGATTAATTTTTAAGTTTGGTCATATAGACCATACACTTTTTGATTTTAACTTTAATAAATATAATTAAT
>CAQUBD010000044.1 GCA_948891265.1 uncultured Clostridia bacterium
GGGAAAAAGTTTATTATATTCTTTTTTCTTTTCACAACTCGGCTTAATACGTGTCGCATTCATTGTTACATTCAAAAAGAATATAATAAACTTTTTAGCATGAGAGAGGCGCATTTTATAGCTTTACAAATTCTTATCGAATGTAATGAACAGGAAGCGAAATATTAATTATATTTATTAAATATGGAATTGCTTTAAAACGATCATGGTCTATATGACCAAATAATTTTTAAGCGATTGCTATGATTTATTTGTAGTTTTTATTTTATTATGTTATAATTCACTCAATAAATTATATTAGGAGATTTTAAATGAGAAACTTTTTTATAATATTAATAATGAAAATATTAAATGTACTTTTAAAAATATTTCATAAAAATGGTGGTAATTTTCTAGGTAAAGTAGCTTTTGGCTGGAATCCAAATATATTTAAATATTTTAAAGTAAATTGCCCTGTAATTGCTGTATCTGCAACAAATGGAAAAACCATGACAAATAATTGTATAGGCTATACTTTAAAGAATTCTGGATATAGTGTTGTAAGTAATTTTGAGGGTAATAACATGGAAACAGGTATACTTTCTACAATATTAAAAAATTGTACATTAACAGGAAAAATCAAAGCAGATTTTTTAGTATTTGAAGTTGATGAAAGTTATATTCCTGTTGTATTTGAAAATTTTAGATTAGATACTTTAATAATATTAAACTTTTTCCGTGATCAATTAGATAGAAATGGAGAAGTTGAATCTTTAATTTTAAGAATAAATCAATTTCTTGAAAATTATACTGGTAATTTAATACTAAACAATGATGATCCAAATGTAGCAAGACTTGGACAAGCTAATCCACTAAATAACAATGTTTATTACTTTAGTGTTGACAAATATGATTTTGCAACTGAAGATATCAAAGAAGCTGGTGAAGGCAAATTTTGTCCTTTCTGCAAAGAAAGATTAGAATATGAATATTATCAATATTCACATATTGGAAAGTTTAAGTGTCCTAACTGTAATTTTGGCAATAATGATATATATAAATTAGCAACTAATATAGATTTAAAAAATAAATGTTTTAATGTTAATGATATTACCTATAAAATAAATGGAAATAGTATATATTTAATTTATAATTATACTGCTGTTATATCTGTTTGTAGCTTATATAATATTCCTACTGATACTATAAAAAATTCCTTGTCTACATTTAAATTAAATAATGGTAGATTAGAAGAAGTTGAAATAAATGGTGTTAAAACAATTATAAATCTAGCTAAAAATCCAACTGGAAGTAATGTAAGTTTACGTATTTTAAATGAAGATGAAGACGAAAAAGAATTACTTTTTGTTTTAAATGATAATATGGCAGATGGTTTTGATGTTTCGTGGATTTGGGATATTAATTTTAATAATCTAAATAATGTGTCTAGGATTATCACTTCTGGAACAAGAGCTTATGATATTGCTATTAGAATCAAAACAAGTGGATTTAATTGTGTTAAGATAGAACCATATTTAGATTTAAAAGATGCTGTTAATGCTCTATATAAAACTGATATTAAGAAATATGTAATTGCAAATTATACCGCTTTAGAGCCTACTAGAAGAGAATTATGGAGGAAAAAATGAAAGAAATAAAAATATTGTATTTATACCCTGATATATTAGAACTTTATGGTGATTACGGAAATATTCAAGTATTAAAATATAGACTTGAGTCACGTGGCTACAATTGTTTACTTGATAAATATTCTATTGGCGATGTAGAGCCTAATTTTAGTGATTATGATATTGTTTTTGCAGGTCGGAGGTGCCGATAAAGAGCAAAATATTTTATCACAAGACTTAATTAAATACAGAAATAATATTAAACAAGCAGTTGAAAATGGTGTCTTTTTCTTGCTTATTTGCGGAGCATATCAATTATTTGGAAAATATTATAAAGATGTTGATGGTAATATTATTAATGGACTTGGAATTTTTGATTACTATACAGAGGCCAACCCAGATAGAAAAAAAAGATGCATTGGCAATATTGTTATTGATGTAAATTTAAATGATATTAATACTAAAGTAATTGGATTTGAAAATCATGGTGGGCAAACTTTTAATATTTCTAGTCCTTTTGGTAACGTTTTATTTGGTAATGGTAATAAATTTAGTGATACAAATGAAGGATTTTTTCAGAATAATGTTATTGCTACATACTTACATGGTCCTCTTCTTTCTAAGAATCCTGAACTTTGTGATTATATTATTAAATATTGTTTAGACAGAAAATATAATGAAAATATTATTTTAGAACCATTAAATGATGAATTTGAAAACTTATGTAGAAATCAATTATTAAATAGATTTTTATCTGATACGAAAAACGAAGAACTTAGATAACGCATATCTAAGTTCTTCATTTTTTATGTTATATGAAAATCTGCGATTTTTCCTATAACATAAAAAATTGTACACAATTTTACTATTGCAAGATTGGCACACGAACAAAGACGCACACTCTAAAATATTTAAAACAGAAACAATGTTATTAATGTCCGCTTTTGTTCTTTTTTAATTGCTCTTTTTTGATATTTAAGTTAATTCCAAGTGTTGATATTATAGATAGTATAAATATTATATAAAAGACTTTTTCTTCAATAAAACTACTTAATATTGCAAGTATTATAAATATAATTACTTCTGTAAAACATAAACTCATTTGTCCTACTGATGACAAAAGGTCATTATCTTCCTTTGATTCTTTTATAATATTCTGTTTTGATGTTTGAATAGATGTTTCATATACTTTTGCAAAATTATCACTTAACATATTATTTAATGATATTATTACTTTATTTCTTGCAAATAAGTATATTCCTGTAATCGTAGTCCTAATAATTGTAACTAAATTATTGGATTTTGATAAATTTTTATCTGAATATTTCCCAATCAATGTTATAGTAATTATTTGTAATAACAATGATACTACAATTATAGAAGAAAATACAGAAAAGTCCTTTAAAACTATATACAAATATAGTGGTGCAAATTGTCTTTCTATTATTTGATTTGTTGTTAAAGCATAAATAATTTTGTATCTACTTTTACTCTTAAAAAGATATTTCATTGTTGACTTAAATGCATTTGCTTTACTTTCTACTTTGTAATCTATCTTTCTAATAAATATATATTGTAACACAAAGAAGACAATAATTGTTGAAAATAATATAATGCTACTATCTGTTATTACACCCCAAGCGACTAAACAACTTGCTAATGCAGTCCCTAATATTTTACTTATATTTATAACACTATTATATCTTCCTCTATGCTCTTTATCTACATATTTACTAGACAATGCATCAGTTGATGGATTAGAAAGTCCCATACACCCCATTGCTAATATAAATATAACTATATTTCTATATAAATTTGTTCCATCTAACATCATATAAGCACAAATAATACTAAAAATGTTAGATATTAAAATACACTTTGCTATTCCAAATTTTGAAGATATTGTTACAAATAGTGGTGTAATAAATCCTGTTATTCCAAATCTTATCCCATATACTAAAAGTATAAGCCATATTGGTATTCCATTTTTATATAGCATAACCGTTCCAAATGTTCCAATTAAAGCATTTGCAAAGCTATATGATACAGTACCTAGATACATATATTTATATTCTTTTTTATAAAAATATTCTTTCATTTGTTGCTCCTAATATTTAATGATTATAAATAAGTTTATCATAAAAGTAATTATTCGTAAAGCATAAAAATTTCATATAAAGGCGAGAAAAAACGGACTAACAAATTCTACAAAGTAAAGCTTTAAGAATTTGTAACGTTCGCATAACTATTTTGTACGAAGCTTTTCTTCCTTTCAGTCGAAAATTTCTACAAAATAGAAAAAATCAACCTTTACAGTTGATTTATCAATGTTTTCATCTGGTGCGACGATTTTACTTGGGTGGAGCAGGTAGTGGGAATCGAACCCACGTC
>CAQUBD010000045.1 GCA_948891265.1 uncultured Clostridia bacterium
GAAATGAAATGAGATACGGATATCTTATGCAAATGAGCGATAGCGAATTTGTAACTGCTAAAAATATGACGATGAACGAGCGAAGCCGAAAAAGCTTCGAAGGCAAGATTTAGCAGACGAGAATTTTGAAAAAATTCTTGGATGACGATGAACGAGCGAAGCTGAAAAAGCTTCGAAGGCAAGATTTGGCAGACGAGAATTTTGAAAAAATTCTTGGATGACGATGAACGAGCGAAGCGAAGTGAAAGGAGAGAGAAAATGATTTATTTAGAAGATAAAAAATATTGGGTATGGTTTAGCTTAATAGCAAAATTAGGTAGTAAAAGAAAACAAAAATTATTAGAAATATACAAGAATCCAGAACAAATATATAGATTAAAAAAACAAGAATTAATAAAAATAGATGGAATAGGAAATGAAATAGCAAATAATATAATAAACTCAAAAAATGAAAAAATGATCAATTATCATATAAAATACATGCAAGAAAACAATATAGATATTATCCACATAAATGAAAATGCTTATCCACAGAATTTAAAACAAATATATGATCCACCAATAAGTTTATATATAAAAGGAAATAAAGATATTTTAAATAACAAAAATATAGGAATAGTAGGTTGTAGAGAATGTACTGATTATGGTAAAAAGTCTGCAAAATATTTTTCATATAATTTATCAAGACAAAAAATAAATGTTGTAAGTGGATTAGCAAAAGGTGTGGATAGTTATTCACATTTAGGATGTTTATCCACATATTATGAAAATAGAAATAGTGGAAAATTGGCTCTAGGCTGTGGAAAAACAATAGCTGTTGTGGGAAATGGATTAGACACAGTATATCCAAAAGAGAATACAGAAATAGCTAACAAAATCATTGAAAGTGGTGGAGCTATTATTTCAGAGTATCCTTGTGGGACTAAGCCAGATAAAATGAACTTTCCTGCACGAAATAGAATTATTAGTGGTATCAGTTCAGGAATAATTGTAGTAGAAGCTAAAGAAAAAAGTGGAACATTAATTACTGTTGATTTTGCATTAGAGCAAGGAAGAGATGTTTTTGTTGTTCCTGGAAATATCAATTCTATTAATTCTGTTGGGACAAATGATTTAATAAAACAGGGAGCAAAAATCGTTACTACATATAAAGATATCAATATTTTAAATTTACATATTTAATAATCTAAACAGATTTAAAACAATTTAGTGGTAATAAAAAATTTAATTCATCAAAAAATTAGCAAAATAAGATAAAAAAAGTTGAAAAAAATTTAAAATTATTATATATTGTAAATATAAAATTTTGAGGTGAATTATGAATAAAAAAAGCGAAATGAATAATATAGGATATCCTGAAAGTAAAAGATACCATTTAAACATTAAATGGATACTTACAATATTTGTAGTAATTTTAATAGTATCATTAATATATGTTAGATATATAAAACAATTAACTTATAATAATATTTATAATAATATAACAGAACTTAGTGAACAAACAGCAACTCAGCTAAATCTTGCAATAACAGAACAAAAGAAATTTGTTGAAATAATGGTAGATTCTATAAATAGAGGATATTTTAAAACAACAGATGACATATTTGATAGATATAAAGGAGATTTAGAAGATTATAATTTCACAAGGCTTGTAATATTAGACGAAGAAGGAAATGGAACAACAAGTGATGGATACACTGTAAAGAATTATGAAAATATACAAGAATTCTTTACTCAAGAAGATGTATACTTATCAGAAAATAGACCTAGTACAGTTTCAGATAATGAAGTAAATATATATTCAAAAAAATTTAAATTCAAAGGCCAAAATAGAGTAATATTTGCGACAATAAATACAGAAGATTATAAAGAAATTTTATTAAGACGTTTATTTAATGGAAAAGGTGGCACATTTTTAATAAATAATCAAGGAGATATACTTATAGACTCATTTGGATATACAAAAGGAAATAACGTGAATTTACACAATGCTCTTAGAAAAGAGTGTGATTCAAAGGATAGAGAAATAGACAAAATAAATAATATGGAAAAAAACATAAATGAGTTGAAAGTAGGAACTTTTGATATAAGACTTAACAATAATACATATTTTATGCACTATGAAAAAGTTAATGTGAATAATTGGTATGTTGTAACTGTAGCCCCAGATACTACAATAGCTAGAGAACTTCTTATATTTATGGCTATATCTTTAGGAGTATGCTTCTTTATTAATTTTATTATAATAAGTATATCTCTATATATAGATATATCAAACCAAAAGAAAAACCGTAAATTATATAGAGTGGCATATATTGATCCTGTAACAGAACTTGGAAATGAAGCTTATTTTAGAGAAAATGCTGCTATATACTTACAAAATCATAGCAAAAATAGATATATTATTACTTTAGATGTTAATAAATTCAAGGCGTTTAATAATATATATGGATATGAATTTTGCAATAATATATTGAAGGCATTGGGTAAAAAACTAATAGAAACACTACCAGAAGATAGTATTACTTGTAGAATTTCTAATGATGTATTTGCATCTATATTTGTGTATGAAAAAGATATAAGAAAATTGCTTGATAAGATATCTAGCAATGTTTCAAGTTTAATAGTAGGAGATACACCTATATATGTTAATTTATCAATAGGGGCATATAAAATTAATTCAAATGATAAGGATATAAATAAAATTTTAAATAAATCATATATAGCTCGTTCGAGAATAAAAGGCTTATATAATGAAAATTATTATATATTTGATGAGGTTCTTGAAAGTAATTTAACAGAAGAACAGAAAATAGAATCTTGTATGGAAAATGCACTAAAAAATGGAGAATTTAAAGTAATATATCAACCTAAAGTTTTTGTAGAAACTGAGAAATTAAGAGGTGCAGAAGCATTAGTAAGATGGCAAAAAGATGGAAAGATGATACCTCCAAGTAAATTCATTCCATTATTCGAAAGAAATAAATTTATAATTAAGTTGGATTTGTATATTTTTGAACAGGCTTGTAAAGATATGGCTAGATGGAAAAAAGAATATAATTATGAACCTAATATTTCAATTAATGTTTCAAAAGAACATTTTGTAAATGAAAACTTTATAGAAGAATATGTAAAAATAAGTGATAAATATAATATAAAGAGAAGTCAAATAGACTTAGAAATTACAGAAAGTGCGGCTATTGATGAAAATATAGATACACTAAAAATATTAAATAATATAAAGGAAAAAGGATACACAATTTCAATAGATGATTTTGGTACAGGATATTCTTCACTTAGTATGTTACAAAATATGCCAATAGATCTTATTAAAATAGATAAAGTTTTTGTTGATAAAGCAGATTTAAATAGTAATAGAAATATTATAAACTATATTATGCTTCTTGCTAAACGCCTTGATGTAAAAACAATTGTTGAAGGTGTTGAAACTAAAGAACAGGTAGATTTTGTAAAAAAACTAAAATGTGATATAATTCAAGGTTATTATTATTCGAAACCAATATCTAGGGAAGATTTTGAAGAGTATTTTAATAAGAAAAAATAAGAACAAAAAAGGCATGACCAATCAAAAAAGCTGAGATGAGAATGCTTTGCAGGTATCTCACCCCAACTATTGACATTGAGCCCTATTTACATTGAGCCACAATAAAAAAGCAATACTTTAGAGTATTGCTTTTTAGTGGTGGCTCGAAGTGGAATCGGCAAGCCGCGTCAGAAAAATAGTCCACTGGACTATTTTTGCCTGAGTTTCGGTCTAACCCTGTTAGCCCAAAACTTGGCGACTTCCTTTTCGATTCCACACATCTCTACAAAAATAAAAAAGATAATACTTCTAAATATTATCTTTTAGTGGTGGCTCGAAGTGGAATCGGCAAGCCGCGTCAGAAAAATAGTCCACT
>CAQUBD010000046.1 GCA_948891265.1 uncultured Clostridia bacterium
CTTTATAAAATCAATCAGCGCCCTCGTGAGACGAGATTCCCTAATTGATTTTATTATTAAGGAAGACAAATAATTATTTCATAATTATTTGCCTACTAATACTGTAACGAACAAGTTCTAACAGTATTAGCAACTCCATGTCGCATTCGTTGTTACATTCAAAAAGAATATAATAAACTTTTTAGCATGAGAGAGGCGCATTTTATAGCTTTACAAATTCTTATCGAATGTAATGAACAGGAAGCGAAATATTAATTATATTTATTAAATAATGATCTTAAGCTATAATGGTCTATATGACCAAATAATTTTTAAGCAATTGCCATAGAAGAAACATATACACGAACAAAAGCGGACATTAATAACGTTTTTCCTATACAACAATAAAAGAGGTTACATTTATATGTATCCCCTTAATTTTAATCTTTTATAAAATCTAGTCACTTTGAATGTATTTATCTTCTTCTAAAACATCCGCAAAAACTTCCACTTCTTCCATTTGTATTATTATTTGGAAAAACATTTGCCCTGACTGCTATTGAATTATTTGTTGTATTACAATTACAAGAGCAGTTATTACTATCATTATTATCATTTCCACTACAATTTGAATTTATTGTTAATAATTGATTTTCAGTGCCATTACATCCACTACTACTTATTGTTAGTAAATTTCCATTATTATCATTACACGAACATCTTCCGTTTATAGATAATAATTGAGTTTCACTATTTTCGTTTGAACATCTGCATCTTTCTCTTCTACATCTGCATCCTTGCCTTTCATCAAGTTCGTGTAATATTCTACAAATTATACTTGTTATTAGTGCAGTTATAAATGCTATTATCGTATATACTATTGTTGCAACTAGAATTATTAAATTCCCTATTGCAAATGTTACTACTAAAAATATTGCAAATATTATCCCTGCTACTAAAAATGGGTTTTTGAAAATTTTCTGTAACGCAATAGATATTATTATTACTGCTATTGGTATAGCAAAAAATATAAGTAATAAAGTATTCATATTTTCATTCTCCTCGTTTCTTTTAGTCTACTTAATTTTAAAACTTTGTTTTACTATATTTTATGCTTTTTTCAATTTATGGTTACTTTATTTGGGATAAATACTAGCTATTTTTATTCATATTCTACGCTAAGTAAATATAATCCATTTGGAGGTAATGTCTTACCTGCTAAATTTCTATTTTTGGAATTTATAATGTTTTTTATATCTTCTGGTTCTAATTTTCCTAAACCTACTTCAACTAAAGTTCCAGAAATTATTCTAACCATATTATATAAAAATCCATTTCCTGTTAGTTCTATATAAATTCTATTATTAGGCATTTGTATAACTTGAGCATTATATATCGTTCTTACACTACTTTTACTACTTGTACCACTAGCTTTAAATGCTTTAAAGTCATGTTCACCTTCAAAAAATTTAGCCCCTATCTTCATTTTCTCTACATCCAACTTTTGCGGTATATGTGTTTCTAAATTTCTATAAATTGCCGATGAAAACTCTGAATTATTTATTATGTATCTATATGTCTTCCTTTTACATGACAGTCTACTATGAAATCTCTCATTAACTTCTTCTGCTGAAATTATTCTAATTGACTTTTTCAAATTTGAGTTTAATGCAATTGCTATTTTTTCAGTTGGAATGTTTGAATTTGTCTTAAAGTTTGCAATCTGCCCAAAAGCATGTACTCCAGCGTCTGTTCTACCAGACGCCATTAGTTCTACTTCTTCTCCTGTAATCGTTTTTATTGCCTGTTCTATTGTTCCTTGAATATTTAATTTCGTTGGTTGCTTTTGCCA